>NZ_AUEC01000011.1 GCF_000425785.1 Pseudomonas taiwanensis DSM 21245 | reverse complement strand
TGTTGTTGTTGTTGTTGTTGTTGTTGTTGTTGTTGTTGTTGTTGTTGTTGTTTTTCGGGTTTGGTATTTCATGCTCCGCTTTTGCTTTTAATGCGCGATATCCCAGACGCGGCAAATTGCGACGTCAGTAGGCCGAGCGTAGGGCTTGCGGAGGGAGGTGACGGGCATGGATGCCCGTCAAGCGCTGCGGCCCAGGAGGGGCCGTTCAGCGCGGTCCTCCCGGGAGCAAGCCCGTAGGCTCTGTACGAAAAGCCTTGATACTCGGTGATGCTGCGTTGAAAACAGCCTCGGAATGCTCATTTACAACCCGTAAACTCCGCTTCCTCGGCTGTTTTCGCCTTGCCTGACCTTCGTCTCAAGACGTTTCACACAGAGCCTAGGCATCGAAGTCGATGACGCATTGGAGATGGCAGAGCAGACGAGGGTCTTTCTCAAAATGCATACGTGACGTCCTGATGCCATTGTATCCGTTTGTACAAGATTGGCGCCCATCTCGGGTGCTGGATTATTCCTTAACATCATGTATTTAAAGGATTTTATCTGATTTTTCAATGCGTCACTGTACCGGACTCAGATACAGGAAGAGGCATATAGCAACGTGCAACGACACATCCAGGATACCTGGCAGCGGTGAAATGGCTCTCGACCGGGGAGCAACACTCCCCACACCTGAACGTTGCACAGGAGAGATGCCATGAACTTCAAGACCTTCGCCAGCGCCAGCCTGTTCGCCGTGCTGAGCCTCGGCACTATCGCCGCCCAGGCCGCCACGGCACCGATGAGCGATGCCGGTGTCATGCAGTACCGCTACGGCGACACGCTCGATATCAAGAAAGTGCTGTCGGTACAGGACGACCAGGGCAATGCCTGCGGCCTGGTGAACACCCGCATGGACTACCTCGATTCGAAAGGTCAGCAGCAGAGCGTGCAGTACCGTACGTACGCTACCGGCGGTTGCCATGAGAATTGATCGGCGCCACTGGCTGAAGATAGGCGGTGTGGCCCTGGCCTTGGTAGGCCTGGGCCTAGCCGCGAAGCCCTGGACCCATGACGATCTTGGGGCCATGCCGTCGCTGGCCGGTGCCAACCAGTGGCTCAACTCGCCACCGCTGGACGCCTCGGCGCTCAAGGGCAAGGTGGTGCTAGTGGATTTCTGGACCTGGGACTGCATCAACTGCCAGCGCAGCTTGCCGCATGTGAACGAATGGGCGCGCCAGTACGCCGACCAGGGGCTGGTCGTGGTGGGCGTACATACCCCGGAATACGACTACGAGCATGATGTGGGGACGCTCAAGTCGAAGGTTGCCAGCCTTGGTATCGAGTATCCGGTTGCGGTGGATAACGACTACAAGGTCTGGAATGCCTGGGGCAATCAGTTCTGGCCCGCCCATTATTTCGTCGATCGCAAGGGGCAGGTGCGGCATGTGCACTTTGGCGAGGGTGATTATGACGGTCAGGCGCGGGTGATCAGGGCGTTGCTGGATGAGAAGGGCTGATGGCAATGTGTCGGCTTTCATCGCCGGCAGCCGGCACCTACCGGGTTGGTGCGGGTGCCGGCTTGCCGACGATGAAGGGGGCGGCCGATTCAGCTGAAGCTGGCGAAATGCGCTTGCATCCGTCCCGCATCGGCCTGGCGCCCGGTGAACAGCTCAAAGGCCTTCACCGCCTGGAACACGGCCATGTTGCTGCCATCGAGCGTACGGCAGCCCAGCGCCCGTGCTGCGCGCAGCAGTTCGGTCTCCAGCGGGAAGTAAATGATTTCCGCCACCCACAGCCGCTCATGCAGTAGCTCTACAGGCAGTGGGGTGCCCGGCAACTTGGCCATGCCCACGGGCGTGGTATTCACCAGGCCATCGGCCTCGGCCAGCGCGCTAGCCAAGTCCGTACCTACCACCGCACGGCCCGCGCCGAAGTGCGCGTTGAGGTTGTCCACCAGCGCTTGTGCGCGGGCAGCATCGACCTCGAACAGCACCAGTCGCTCGACCCCTTCACCCAGCAGGGCATGGGCCACCGCCGATCCTGCACCACCGGCACCCATCTGCACCACCTGGCGTCGTGAGACGTCGGGCAACCCACGGCGCAGACCTTCGGCGAAGCCCAGGCAGTCGGTGTTGTGTCCCACCCGCTTGCCGTCCTTAAGCACCACGGTATTGACCGCGCCGATGCCGCGCGCTTCATCCGACAGCTCATCGAGCAGTGGCAGAATCGCCTGCTTGAACGGGTAGGTGATATTGAGGCCGGTGAAGCCTGTGAGTTGCGCCGCCTCAAGCAATTGCGCCAGCGCACTGTCCTGAACGTCCAGCTGGTCGGCGTCGATCAGGCGATACAGGTAACGCAGGGCTTGGGCATCACCTTCGTGCTCGTGCAGGGCAGGGGTGCGCGACAGTTGAATACCACGGCCGATCAGTCCGGCAAGGATGGCTTGCTGATTCATGCTGCCTGCTCCTGCAACAGTTCCGCGAAGTGACTCAGGGCCAGGCGATAGCCCTGGCTGCCAAGGCCACAGATCACACCGACGGCGATGGACGAGACGAATGAAATATGGCGGAACGGTTCGCGCTTGTGGACATTCGACAGGTGCACCTCGATTACCGGCAATTCGCTGGCGACCAAGGCGTCGCGGATAGCCACCGAGGTGTGGGTCCAGGCGCCTGGATTGATCAGAATGCCGTTGCAGCGGCCACGGGCGGCATGAATCCAGTCGATCAGCTCACCTTCATGGTTGGTTTGGCGAAACTCCAGGTCCAGGCCCAGTTCCTGGGCGCTGTCAGCACAACCCTGGGCGAGGTCGGCGAGGGTTTCACGACCGTATTGGGCAGGTTCACGGGTGCCCAGCATGTTCAGGTTGGGGCCGTTGAGTACCAGGATGAGGGGCTTCATAGCAGCATCACTTTGTTGTTTTTGGATGTGCTTATGTTTGTACCAGGTGGTTAATTACGTCAATTCGAAGCGCTGCCCCGCGTGGAAAAGTGTGCGATTATCGAACCCCAAACGCGCGATGCCCTGATCGGGCGATCATTCTGGCAGCCCGGCGAGCCTCAGGCCCTCGGCAAACAGTGCCAAGTCCTCGTCGCGATGAATTGGCATCCACTGGCGCAACGCCGAAACCCGCAACCCAGGGTCCTGTTCGCGTAAGCGCAGCATGGCTTTGTACGCGCTGTCCATGCGCCCGCTGAGCGCATGGCTGGCGGCCAGCAGGGCCACCGCCGCAAGCAGGCTGGGCAGATTCCCCAGTGCCTTCTCCGCCCACTCCACCGCCTCGTCAAAGCGCCCGGCAAAGAAATGCGCCAACGACATGCCCACCTCCATGCGGAACATTTCGGGGTCCAGCGGGCTCAGCCGTGCCGCGTGGTTGAGGTTGTCGATGGCGGTCTGCGTCTCACCCCGCAGTACCCGCAGCATCCCGCCCAGGAACCAGGCAGGCGCCAGGTTGGGATTGAGCAGGCGCGCCCGATCGAGCAGGGCGATGCCACCGTCCAGGTCACCTGCCAGGTGCCCGAGGGCATGCCCACCGCGGGTGAGCGCCACGGCATCGTCGCGGCCAAGCTCCACGGCCAGGCGTGCCAGGCGCGCACCCTCGGCGATTTCCTGGGTACGATCACCCATCCAGCCGTTGAGCTTGCGCCAGAAGTAGCACCAGGCTGCCATGCCATAGGCCGAGGCGAAATCAGGGTCCCGTTCGATGGCCTGGTAGAACAAGGGCAGCGCCTGGTCGACGGCCTCGCGGGTGCCGTTGTGCAGCTTCGCCGTGCCGCGAAGGTAGTAATCGTAGGCGCACAGGCTGTCGGTCGGCTTGCGTTTGGCACGCTCGATCTCGGCCCGTTCCAGCTGTGGGGCGATAGCGCCCACCACGCTTTCAGCCATCTGGTCCTGCAGCTCGAACAGGTCGTCTAGCCGTCCCTCGAAACGCTCGGCCCACAGGTGCTCGCCGGTGGTGGCGTCGATCAGCTGGCCCGTGATGCGCAGCCGTTTGTCAGCCTTGCGCACGCTGCCTTCGAGCACGTAGCGCACGCCCAGGGCCTGGCCGACCTGTTGCACGTCGACACGCTGGCCCTTGAAGGTGAAGCTTGAGTTGCGGGCGATGACGAACAGCCAGCGGATGCGCGACAGGGCGGCGATGATGTCCTCGACCATGCCATCGGCGAAGTAGTCCTGTTCGGGGTCGCCGCTGAGGTTCTGGAACGGCAGCACCGTGATCGAGGGTTTCTCGGGGAGGCTGGGCCCGACAGGGGCGCTCACAGGCCCGGTGGGAACAGGCGCTTCGGTGCTGCAGGCTTCGCGGACCCGGGCCACGAAGCGGTAGCCCTTGCGCGGCACGGTGCGCAGCAGACGTTGTTCCTCACCGGTATCGCCGATGGCTTTGCGCACGGCATTGATATGGCTAGTGATGGTCGACTCGGAGACGATCTTGCCGTTCCACACGCGGGCCAGCAATTCATCGCGGCCCAGCACCCGGTCGCGGTGGCTGACCAGTTGCAGCAGCAGGTCGAACACCTGCGGGCCGATGGTCACGGCCTGTCCGCGCTGGGTCAGCTCCCGACGCTGCTCGTCGAGCACATAGTCGTCAAACTCGAATGGCACGTGATGTCCTCGCGCGCGCCCTAGGCTCGGTGTCCGAGGCGACTGTTCATGGGGGTTGTTCGATGATACGGCAGCGCATCGCCGGCTGCACATGCTTGGGCGCGGTTTGAACGGTTTGGACGCAAATTCAAGCGTGCCTGGAGGCAAATCCAGCCTGCCAGCAAGGCTTTTGCCGCGGCGACGGCACACACTGCATGCCTGACGACGGCAAAGGTTGCGGTCGAGCACGCAGAGAGAGCGCCATGAAAATCGTGGTCATCGGAGGCACCGGTCTCATTGGTTCCAAGCTTGTCAACGGCCTGCGCGAGCGAGGCCATCAGGCCGTCGCCGCAGCACCGAGCACAGGGGTGAACAGCATCACCCGCGAGGGGCTGGCCGAAGCGATGAACGGGGCGGATGTGGTGGTGGATGTCGCCAACGCGCCGTCCTGGGAGGACCAGGCCGTACTCGCGTTCTTCGAGACGTCCACCCGTAACCTGTTGGCCGCCGAGAAGGCGGCAGGGGTCGGACACCATGTCGCGCTGTCGATCGTGGGCAGCGAGCGGTTGCCGGAAAACGGCTATTTCCGTGCCAAGGTCGCTCAAGAGGCGCTGATCGAGCAGTCTGGGGTGCCCTACACCGTGGTGCGCGCCACCCAGTTTTTCGAGTTCGTCGAAGGCATTGCCCAGTCGGGAGCGGTGGGTGAGGAGATTCGCCTGTCACCGGCACTGTTCCAACCCATGGCGGCGGACGATGTGGTTGAGGCGCTCACCGACGTCGCGCTGGCGGCGCCAGCCAATGGCACGCTGGAGATCGCCGGTCCCCAAGCCACTCCGCTGGATGAGTTGGTACGCCGTTTCCTGCGGCTCAAAGGCGATGCGCGCAAGGTGGTGGCGGACGTCCACGCACGCTACTTCGGCGCCGAACTCGATGACAAGTCGCTGACCCCTGGCAAGGGGGCGCGGCTTGGCAAGACACGCTTTGAAGACTGGCTGGCGCGCCAGTGAACCCATGCAACCCCTACCGAACAGAAGGAGCTTCGCCATGTTCAGTCGCACTCTCCTGGTCGCCGCGTTCACCGCGCTGACCCTCACCCCGGTACTGGCCGCCGAACGGCCGGTCAGTAAAGTCACCGTGGTCTTTGACCACCCACTGCCGAACGTGCCGGGCAAGAGCATGCGCGGGGTGATCGTCGATTATGCCCCGGGCGCCGCGTCCCCAGCCCACCGACACCCGAAATCCGCGTTCATCTATGCAACGGTGCTCGAAGGTGAAGTACGCAGCAGTGTGAATGGTGAACCAGCCAAGGTCTACAAACCCGGTGAAAACTGGTACGAGGCGCCAGGGGCGTTTCATGGTGTCAGCGCCAACGCCAGCGACAGCAAGCCCGCCAAGCTGATGGCCGTGTTCGTGCTCGACAGCAGCGAGACAGTGTTGGTGACGCCGAGCGAGAAGTAAGCCTCAGGCGCGCTCGCCGCGAAGCCAGCGCTGGTGGTAGTGCGCGAGCCGGGTCAGCCCGAATAGCGCGCCTTGCTGCATGACCTCGGAGCGATCTCCGAAGAACCGCTGGGTTCGTGTGAAAACAGCCACGGGTTCCCCGGCGAATGCCCAGGCAAAGCACAGGGTGCCTGGCGCAACACCGTCCTGTGGCTCGGGCCCGGCCACGCCAGTGGTGGCGATGACCACATTGGCGTCGCTGTCGCGCAGGGCGCCCAGGGCCATTTCCCATGCCACTGCCTCACTGGTGAGGCCGTATCGTTCGATGGTCCTGGGGGCGACGCCGAGCAAGCGTTTCTTGGCAGTCGGGGAATAGACCACATACCCGCTTTCGAGTACTTCTACGGTGCCGGGCGCTGCCGCTAACAAGGCCACCATGCAACCCGCCGTGCAGGACTCAGCTGTGGTCAGGATCAACCGATGATCCTTGAGATAGCCGAGCGTGGCCAATACAGGTTCGGTTTCCATCAGGGGATCGACTCGTCTGTTGTTGTGCGGTGGACGCCATCCAGGGCTATTTGGTTCAGCGTTCGTTGGCCCCGATCATCCCTTGCATACGGATCGGCCTGAACTTGTTGCCACTGGCGGCTTCCTCTGTGTAATAGGCAGCAATCGCTGCACAGCGATGCGGCCAGTTGCGCACAAAGAAGGAGAGCGCGCCATGAATGCCCCTGTGACTTACTTCTGGATTGCCGTCGCCGTGATCATCCTGCTGGTCGACCTCTGGGCAATCGTGAGTGTTTTTCGTAGCGACAAGTCAGATACGACCAAGGTGGTGTGGTCCTTGATTCTCGTGGCGCTGCCGATAGTCGGGCTCGCCCTCTGGGGCGTGGCCGGGCCGCGCGGAATCAAGCGCGGCACCGGACCAACGTCCCCCGAACACAGCAAGGGATAGGAGTGCAGCATGAGCAAGGCAGACCCGTCGCAAAACACTGACACCCAGCAAAACCCCAAAGGCGAGCAGGAGAGGGATAACGACGCACTACGTCCAGACGGCTCGACGGGTACCTCCCACGACTCCACCGCTCAGAAAGCCGCGCGTGGACAGGGTCGACCCAAACGCTGAAATGGGCCCTGTGGTTGGGTGGCAAGGCTCGCCGCAAAGGCGAGCCTGCGTTTCTCACAGGATCGGTTTACCCCCGGTGACAGCATAGCGCGACCCGCTGATGTAGCTGGCTTCATCCGAGCCAAGCAGCACGTAGATTGGTGCGACCTCGACAGGCTGACCTGGCCGCCCCATGGGATAGCCAGAACCGAAGTTCCTGACAGCTTCGTCCGGCATTGTGGCCGGGATCAGGGGCGTCCATATCGGGCCTGGGGCTACGCTGTTGACGCGAATCCCACGCTTGGCGAGTAGCTGCGCCAACCCAGCCGTGAAGTTGGCAATGGCACCCTTGGTGGTGGCATAGGGCAGTAGTTTTGGCGAGGGGTCGTCGGAGTTGACCGAGCTGGTATTGATGATCGAGCTGCCCTCGGGCATGGAAGGCAAGGCCGCCTGGCAAATTCGGAAGATGGCGGTGATGTTGGTGTCGAAGGTCTTCACCCACTCGTCATCGTCGATTTCTTCGAAGGTCTCGTGGGACATCTGGAACGCCGCGTTATTGACCAAGATATCGATTCGACCGAACTGCTTGACGGTCTTCTCGACGATGTCACGGCAAGTTTGCTTTTGGGACAGGTCTCCCGGCAGCAGCAGACATTGTCGACCGGCGTTCTCCACCCAGCGCGCGGTTTCCTTGGCGTCTTCGTGTTCGTCGAGATACGCGAGGGCAACGTCGGCGCCTTCGCGGGCATAGGCGATGGCCACAGCCCGGCCAATACCGCTATCGGCTCCGGTGATCAACGCCACCTTCCCGCTCAGTCTATCGTGACCGGTATAGGACTGCTCGCCACAGTCGGGATACGGGTCCATTTTTCGTTGCGAACCTGGCACGTTTTGCGGTTGGGAGGGAAAGGGGGGAGTAGGGTAGGGGTGCATGGTAAAAACTCCTGCGGTTGAGAAGGCTCATACCTGTTCGAAACACCGGCCCGCGGCGCGTTGGCTCCGATGTGCAGTCGACTCGACGAGTGGTACTCCCCCGGCCGCCGGCTACAGCGCGACGGCGCCTGGGATCAGCGCTGCGCGTCGTCGCCAGCTGCATCCCGGGGTGGCGCCTCAGGGCTGTCTGTTTCGTTTTCACCCTGGCAGCCCATGGCCTGGTAAGCTTCGCGCAGCTTGTGGATCTGCCGGTTGTCCAGGTCCTCGAGGTCCAGCACCGAGCGTTGAGCCGATTTCGTGGCGCGGATGAGCTCGTCGAGCTTCACATGAATGATGTCGTTGTCGCGGTTTTGGGTGTTCTGGATAAGAAAGACCATCAGGAAGGTAATGATCGTCGTCGACGTATTGACGATCAGTTGCCAGGTATCGTTGTAGTGAAACCATGGTCCGGTTGCAGCCCACAGGGCGATCAGCAATAGAGCGGTGAAGAAGGTGCTCGGTTTACCGGCATGGTGGGAAAGCCATTGGCAGAACTGCGCGAATTTCATGGTGTTGACTCCACGAGGATCTACAGAATCTGACCTCCGTGGGAGCGCTGAGTCTTATTTTTCGGACTGTGCGGCGATGGCATGTCATGCGTAGGCCCAGAGCCAAGGCGATCCTTCGCCTCGGCCTACGTGGTTTAGCGGTTGTCGTCGGTCATGCCGCTGTCTTCGTCCTGGACGGTTTGTGAGTTGTCGTCCATGTCCTGGGGACGGCGATTGTCGGATTGGGTGTCGGCCCCATGCCCACCTTTTGCGCCTTGCTGATTCGCACCGCTCGCACGCTCAAGGTCGCCACGCTGTTTGTCCTCCCACGATCCCTGGCCGCCCTGCTGCCGCTCCTCAGGCCTGCCTCCGGTCGTTTGGCCACCTTTTTGTCCTGCCTCGGACGTGCGGCCAGGGTCGTTGGCGCGGCTGCCCTGGGCGTTCTGGGAGGTACCACCTTGCTGTCCACTTCTATCTTGTTCGTTAGCCATGGTCTTGAACCTCGTTTGTTCACACAGAAAAGACTGTGTTTACGTGTGAGATCAGGCAGCAGGTGATTGCTCCACTCACTTTCGAACGAGCAGACAGGGTGCACGAAATACCCAGCGCTCAATGGGTTGCGTCGTAAAAGCCGGGGTCTTGCGCAGACCCTGGCGCGCCGTCATCACAGCTGACGTTCCAAGCGAGTGAGGTAGTCGGCGAAGCCGCCCTTCGCCCGGCCATCCCGCCGGCTGCTGGTCGCCACGCTGTGTTCTGCGGTCCAGACGATCTGCGCGCCACTGGCTTCCAGCGCCAGCACCAACTGCACATCCTCATGGGCCGGTAGCGGTTGGAAACCGCCGACGTGCTGATAGGCCTCGGTACACACGCCGAGGTTGGCTCCGTGAATATGCCGATGACCCTCCAGGGCCTGGTAGCCGCTACGGTACAGCTCGCGCAGCGCGTGACTGTGCCAGGGGTGCCAGCGCTCGATGTGCACCGTGCCGCAGACCACATCGGCATGCCATTGCAGTTGCGACACCAGCCAGTGCTCCGGAACGCGGCTGTCGGCATCGGTGAATGCCAGCCAGCGGGCGCCCCGGGCGATCATCCGCGCCGCGCCCGCTCGCCGGGCAATGCCGACATTACCGGCTTGCAGTGCAAGGGTTTGCACGCCATGGCGGTGGGCGATAAGCGCACTGGTGTCGCTGCAGCGGTCCAGCACCACCAGCACCTCGACGGCAAGTCCAGCCGCTTCAGCGCGTGCAGCCGCAGCCTTGATCGCCCTTAGGCAGCGTCCCAGGCGCCGGGCCTCGTTGTGGGCGGGTACAATGACGGCGATCATTGGCAGCGCTCTTGCAGGTCCACCACGCTGGGCTGGCATGACCAGTATTCGAGCAGAAAGTCCGCCTCTTCGTGGCGCACCAGGGGGTAGAGCGGTAGGTGACGGGCCAGCAGGGCGTGTACCTCGCGACCATCTTGCGGACAACCGGCGATAGGATGGCGCCAGTGGCAGGCGAGCAACCCCCCCTCGTTGGCAAGGCTCGCCACCGATTGTTCGATCACTTGCAGCCAGTCGGTCGGGTCTAGGTAGTAGCCGATCTCGCTCAGTACCACCAGGTCGAATGTCCCGCCTGGCCAGTCGCCCGGCAAGTGCCCCTGTTCGACCAGGGCGTGGGGTGCGCCCGTCAGGCGATGGCGAGCCAGGGATACGGCGGTGCTGTCGATGTCCTGGCACAGCAGGCTGGCGCAGCGTTCGGCCAACAGCACGCTGAGCTCGCCGTTGGCGCAGGCCGGTTCGAAGATGCGCGCGTAGCACTGGCGAGGCAGGCAGGCCATCACCAGGTCACGCTTGCGGCGCTCGTACCAGCGGGTGCGGAAGGCCCATGGGTCATCGCTGGCGGCATACAACTCGGCGAAGTACTGCGCGTCGAGGCTCATGGCGACTCCTTATAGGAAAAGCAGTTCGAAGGGTTGCAGTAGGCATGTCTGCAAAGGCGCTGGCAGCACTGGAGGACGATCGCCATCGGGCTGCAGTTGGCTGGCGTGCGCGGCCAAGGCCTCCCGCTTGCGTGCCAGGCGTGCTTCGTCCACCTGCAGGCGATGCGCCCGAGGCCAGGGCAGGCGAGGGTCGTCAGGCTCGGCCCAGTGCCAGGCCCACACCGGCGCTTCGGCCAGTTGTGCCCGGCGCGACAGGGCCGCCCGCGCACCGGCGCGGCCAGCGGCCTCATGGTCGCAGTGGCCGTCGCCGCGCCAGGTGGTCAGCAACAGGTCGTCGGGTTCCAGAAGCTGCTCCAGGTGGTTGACCAGGAAGGCTTCATCGCGCGGCAGGGCTCCGTCCTTGAGGTTGAGCCGTCGCCAGTCAAGGCGGGTGAGGTCCAGGTCCAGGTGCTGCAAGGCATGTCGACTCTCCAGCGGGCGCTGGTGACGCAAGCGGTGCTCGGTCCAGTACGCGGAATCGCGGTGGCTGCCCTCACCATTGGTGGCGGATATCAGCACCAGCTCGTTTTCGCGCCCGCGAAAGCTCGCCAGCAGCCCGCCCGCCATGAGGATTTCGTCGTCTGGATGCGGCGCCAGCAGCACCAGGCGCCGGCCAGGAGGGCACAGCTGCTCGGGCGTCAGCCAGCTCGCGCGTGCCAGGTGCGCGGAATGCTGCCATTCACTCCACGGCGTGCCGGAGGCTGCCTGAATCAAGTTTTCGCTCATAAGTGCCATGCTCCTGGCGGAAGGTGGGTCACTTGCCGGCCCAATTCGCCCAAGTCTCGTTCGGCGTGGCTTTGACGCAGGTAGACCGGGAGGTCCGCGCTGAGCCGGGCGAAGTGGCTGCTATGACAGAACGGCGTAGCGCCCAGTGCCCGGCCAACGTGGTGAATGACCTGTTCGACCGCCTGCTCGACCTGGGCGCGGGTACGGCGCACCTCGACGCTGGCGTCGGCCTGGGGGTGCCTGTCTATCCAGGCCGCGCATTCGCGAAGCGCGGCGCGGGCCCCCTGCAAGGCGGCATCGACCGCTCCCAGGTGAGCGTCGGCGTGCGGATCGGGCCGAGGCTTGCGGCACTGTTCGCGCAGGTACTCGGCCAGCGCCTCGGCCGCACCGTACCAACAGGCCGCGATGCCTGCGCCGCCGTGCCAGAAGCCCGGTCGCGACAGGTATTGACCCGGCAAGCCGACGGCCAGCCCCGGCGAGTCGTCGAATGTGACGGTGACACTGGCGGTATGGGCCATGCCCACGGCTTGCCAGTGATCGGCCTGAACCTGCTGGCTGGGGTGCGCCATCTCGATGACGACCAGCTGTGGCTGGTCGTGTGCCCAGGCGGTGATCAGCGCACGGTCGATTTGCAGCGCGCCCGAACACCAGGCCTTGCGGCCTTGCAGGCGTACCTGATCGCCAGTGCGCTGGACGATGTGGGTCCGGGCATTCGGCGGTTCGGCCGCCCAAACGCCCCAGATGCCCATTTGCGTAAGCTGCGCCGCGCCACATTCGGCAAGGATCGCCAGGGCATCGGTATGGCCTTCGTAGAGTTTCGCCAGACCTAGATCGCAAGCCGCCACCCGCGCCAGGGCTTGCCAGCGTTGCAGGGTCTTGCCTTGGCCTGGGAGCGGCAGCAAGTCCAGGTGGTCGGCCTGCAAGGCATGCAACAGCGCTGGCAGCGAGCCTGCCAGGTCGATAGGGCGCGGTCGTGCGCCGAAGCGCTGCAGCAGCCGGTCGAGATGGCCTGGGTCGAAATCCGGGTCGAGACTCATGGGCTGCTCCCTCCTTGCACATTCTTCTTCCACCCCCGCAGGTTCATGGCGCACAGACAGAACTGCAGGACGATCAATGCCCAGGCTTGCACCTGCCAGCCCCATGCCACCCAGAGCACGTTGCTGCCAATGAAGCAGCAGAATCCCATGCGTCGCCGACGGGGTTGGCGCGAGCCGATGCACCAGGCCGCTGCGAGCGTGAGCAGCATCGCCGGCCATTGCAGCAGGTCGATCAGCCCCCCCATCAAGCGAGCCCCAGTTGCTTGCACATGCGTGCGGTGATCGACTGCCGGGTCTTGCTCATCTCGGCCCACGGGTCGTCCACCTGCGCCAGCCGTTCGTGCAGGTTGCCGATGTTCCATTGGTTGGCCCCCTTGAGCTGCGTCAATTCCTCGCGCCAGATCGGTACCGACACCGGCAGGCCTTCGCGCGCGCGCAGCGAATAGGCGGCCACGGTGGTGGCGCCTTTGCCGTTGCGCAGGTAGTCGATGAAGATCTTACCCACCCTGTTTTTGGGCCCGGACACGGCGCTGAGCCGATCCGGGAAGAGGTTCGCCATGTGTTCGACGATAGCGTGACTGAACTCCTTCACGTGCTCCCATCCGGCTCTGCGGGTCAGCGGCACGACCAGGTGCATGCCCTTGCCGCCACTGGTCTTGAGGAACGTCTTCAGGCCCAACTCATCGAGCAGGGTGAGGGTCAGCTGGGTGGCCTCGAGCATGGCTTTCCACGGCAGTGCCGGGTCAGGGTCCAGGTCCAGGACGAAGCGGTCGGGGCGGTCGAAGTCCTTGTCGGTGGCGTTCCAGGTGTGAAGTTCCAGCATGTTCATCTGCACCGCTCCCAGCAGGCTGTCGGCGCGGTTGAGCACCATCGCCGCCTGGCCGGCTTCGGCCTTGCTGTAGCTGACGACATGGGGAATGTGCAACTGACCGGCGTTCTTCTGAAAGAACAATTCACCGTCAAGACCGTCCGGTGCGCGAACTAGCGCCACGGGACGGTCCTTGAGTTGTGGCAGCAGCCAGTCGGCGACCTGTGCGTAGTACTGCGCGATCTGGCGTTTGGTGGTGCCGCTGGTCGGGTCGATGACACGTTCGGGGTGGGTGAGGCGTAATTTGCCCAGCCCGTTCGGCTGAGCCGTCGTTGCGGTCTTGGCGGGCACGGCGCGCTCCAGGTCGATGGCGGTTGCAGGCTTGTCGTCGCGCAGGCCGTGGAATACCGAGTGGCGCACGATGCCGCTGCGGGTCATCTGGGCGTAGGCGACCTCGGCCAGCAGGCGCGGTTTTAGCCAGTGCACGCCGCGGGCATCGGCCCCGGTCGGCGGCTTGGGCAAGGGTGGCGTGGCGGTCTGAAGTGGTTTCAGACGGTCGCGGATGCTCGCCAGGGTGGCGGCGCTGAAACCGGTGCCTACCTTGCCGGCGTAGCGCAACTGGCCGCTGTCTTTGTCGTGCAGGGCCAGCAGCAGGGCGCCGAAGCCGTGACGGCTGCCTTTGGGATCGGTGTAGCCAACGATCACGAATTCCTGGCGCTGCTTGCACTTGAGCTTGATCCAGTCGCTGCTGCGCCGGTTCATGTAGACGCTGTCGGCACGTTTGCCGATCAGGCCTTCCAGTCCGAGCCGGCAGGCGCTGGCGAGCAGTGAGTCGACCGGTTGGTTGAAGTCCACGGAAAACTTAAGCGTGTCCGATGTGTTGTGCTCAAGCAGTTTGGCCAGGGTTGCCCGGCGGTCTTGCACGGGCAGTTCACGCAGGTCCTTGCCGCTCAGGTACAGCAAGTCGAACAGGTAATAGGTGATGTTGTCGTCGTGTTCGGTGTCGAAGGCGTTCTGCAGGGCCTGGAAGTCGGTGCCGCCGTTCTCGTCGACCACTACCATCTCGCCATCCAGCCAGGCCGAATCGAGCCCGAGCGCCTTGAGTGCCTCGACCTGGCGCGATAGCTTGGCGCTCCAGTCGTGACCATTGCGGGTGAACAGGCGCACATCGTCTGCGTCGATGCGGGCCAGGATGCGGTAGCCATCGAACTTCACTTCATAGTGCCAGTCGCCGCTGGGAGGCGAATCGACCAGGGTGGCCAACTGGGGTTGAAGCTTGTCCAGCAGGGCGCTGGGTTTGGCCTTGCGCCTGGGCTTGGCGGGTCTGGCGTTGGTCGGGCGCCGCGGCAGCAGGGTACGGTCGCTGAGCACGCTGTCCGGCAGGGCCTCGACGATGCTGTAATCGGCTTCGCTGCGGGCCTGGTCGTCATGGGACTTGACCAGCATCCACTGCTCTTTCTTGCCGGCCAGATGGGTGCGGAACAGGTTCCAGGCACCCGACAGCTTCTCGCCTTGCAGGGCAAAGCGCAGCTTGCCTTTGGCATAGGCTTCGCGCGGGTCGCCCTCGGGCTCCCAGATGCCCCGATCCCAGACGATCACGTCCCCGGCACCGTAGTGTCCCTCGGGGATGTGGCCTTCGAAATTGGCGTAGTCCAGCGGGTGATCCTCCACATGCACAGCCAGGCGCCGGACCTTGGGGTCGAGTGAGGGACCCTTGGGGATCGCCCAGCTTTTCAAGGTGCCATCGAGTTCCAGGCGAAAGTCATAATGCAGGTGGCTGGCGTCATGCTTCTGAATGCAGTACTGCAGCCCATGGGCGGGGCGTGCGCGTGCGCGCTTGCCAGCCGGCTCGGGGGTGGCGTTGAAGTCGCGCTTGCGCTGGTACTCCTGCAGGGGCTTGGCCATGGCGGGCTCCGAAACGATTCGCGGGTCTCTAGAGTGGGAGAGGGCGCAGGAACGGGGAGTTCCAAAAAAAGCGAGGCGCGCACAGCCAGAAACTCTGAATCATTTACCCATGAGGGTAGTCGACCGAATGAAGCCCACAGACGGAGAACCCTCATGGCTACACCCGATGACCCAAGACCTCAGGTCGAAATAGACGACACCGAAGACCGTATGGGCAGTGTCCATGAACTGGATTTCAGCGAGCGCCGCGATGAGCGCAGGGGTCGCATCGGCGACGAGCGTCCGGCGCGGGAGGTGCACGAGGACTATCCGCCCCGGCGCGTCGCCGAAAGCGGCATGACCGGTGGCGAAGCCCTCAGTGACAGCCTGCACGAGGACAATGTCACCCTCGATGACCTGAGCCCCGATACGCTGCTGGACGAAACTGGCGCCCGCGATCCCCATGAGCCGGGGACGGGGGGCGGCCCGGCGGACAAGACCTTGCGTCAGGTCCAGGCCCATGAAATTGGCGGTGGCATTGGTTTGGACGAGGCTGAACTGGCGCGCTCGGCACCCTTGGACGGCGAGCCGTGGACCGATGAAGTCACACCTGAAGACGACCGGAGAGCGCCCTGATGAACGAGCAACGCTGTTCCTGCAACCCTTGTTCCTGCACCGTCGACGCCAATGCCGTGGTCCAGGATGGCAAGGCCTACTGCTGTGAAGCGTGCGCGACGGGTCACCGTAACGGTGAGCCTTGCCGCGTGGCCGAATGCAAATGTGGCGAAGCCACCCAGCCCAAGGAAAGCAGCGTCGATAACGCCCTGGATGAAACCTTCCCGGCGAGCGACCCGATCTCACCTTGAGGCGCGGCGCGGGGCAAGCCGTGTACCGGTTCGCCCCGCCCTGATCACCTCAGTGAGTCTGCCAGATACCATTGTTGCGCTCGCAGTCACTGCGCGCCTGGCCAAGGCTTGGGGTGTCGTAGTAGTAGGTGATGATCCGCGCATCCTTCGGCACCTGCGGGCGGGTCGAGGGTTCATCGCGCCCCGCGGCGTCCGGGTTGGCCAAGGTCTCCTGAGTCAGCGGCGCGATGCAACTGCCAACGCTGCCGTCGCTGCAGCGCTCGACCTTGCGCTTCTGGCTGTTGAGCATTTCCTTGCTTTCATTGCTGCAAGACCAGGCAATCGCTTCGGAAGGCATGTTGCCGAAGGTGTAGCAGGTACGTTGTTGCACCGGTTTGACCGCTTCGCTGGAAGACCGGGTGACCACCTCGCAGCCTTCGGCCAGCGCATCTCCGCTGGCCAGGGCGCCCAGCAGTGCCACACACAATAAGCATCGCATGATGTACCTCCCGGGCCAGACGGCCCATCGACGCTTGCCTCAGGCCTGCCCGGCCTGCTGGCGCAGGGTCCTGGCGCGCTTTTCCAGGATCAGGTAGGTGATCACCGCCAGCACCAGCGGTATCAGGTAGTACAACGTCCGATAGCCCAGCAGGGCGGCTACCAGCGTGCCTTGGCCGAGTTGACCGTGCAGCAGGGCAAGGAACACCGCCTCCAATACCCCTAGCCCGGCCGGAATATGCGCAACCACGCCGGCCAGGCAACTGATCAGCAATACACCCAGTACCGAGGGGTAGAACAGCTCAGGTGGCAGCAACAGATGAATCAGCGCCGCCATCAGGGCCCAGTTGCTGGCGCCGAGCACCAGTTGGCACACCGCCAGGCGCAGGCTCGGCAAGGCGATCTCATGCCCTCGCAGGTGCCACGTCCGGCGCTTGGCGAAGGCGCAGGCAAGCAGATAGACCACCGCGATCGCTACCATGAGCACGCCCACCAGGCGCAGGCCGAGGGTACCCAGTGCCCAGCTTTCAGGCAGTTTGACCAGGCTCAAGGCGAACACCGTGCCGGCCAGCAGCATATAGCCCATCCAATTGGTGAGCAGGCCCAGGGTCAGTATGCGCGTGATGGTCGCCGTATCCAGTCCCAATCGACTGTACAGGCGGTAGCGCAGGGCCACACCGCCAACCCAGGTGGTGAAGTTGAGGTTGAACGCATAGCAGACGAACGCCACTGGCAGTACCTGTCGGGCTGGCAAGGGGTGGCCGGTGTAGGCACGGGCCAGCAGGTCGTAGCTGGCGAACACCAGGTAGCTGCACAGTGCCAGTAGCAGGCCAAGGGCCAGGGTCGAGGGCCGGTAGGCCAGCAGTGACTGGCGAACTTCGGACCAGTCCAGGTTGCGCGCCAGGGTGAACAGCAGTACCGGGATCAGCACCACGAACAGCAGCGTCAACAGACGCTTGCCCCAGGTCTTCCAACGTTGCCCGCTCATCCGGTTTTGCCTCCGCGGTAATCCACCGGCGCCGTGAGGTCCACTTGCACGGACTGCAGGCGCTGGCGGTGTGCCGGGAACCAACCGGCGATGCGCGGGAAGTAGCGAGTGATATGGAAGCCGAGGAAAATCAGCGGCGCACGCCACCAGTAGCCGCGTACCATCCGTTCGAGGGTCACGGTCTTGCAATGCTTGCTGGCCAGTTCGCTCAGGTGCTCGTGCAAGCCATGGTTGAACGCACGATCGCGGATCAGCAGGTTGGCTTCGAGATTGAACGACAGGCTCAGCGGGTCAAGGTTGCTGGAACCGACGGTGGACCAGTGGTCATCCACCAAGGCCACCTTGCCATGCAGAGGCCGCTGGCAGTACTCGCGGATGCGCACATTGTCGCGCAACAAGTAGTTGTAGAGCAGGCGCGATAGGCTACGAACCCAGCGCATGTCCGGTTGGCCCTGAAGAATCAGGGTGACGTCAACGCCGCGCCGTGCGGCGTTGCGCAGTTCGCGCAGCAGGCGATAGCCGGGGAAGAAGTAGGCATTGGCAACGATGATGCGGTGCTTGGCCTCGCGAAAGGCCTGCAGGTAGCACACCTCGATATCGTTGCGGTGGTGACGGTTGTCGCGTTCCACCAGCAAGGCACTGGCGGTGCCGGCAGGGGGGCTGGCCGAGGGCAACTGGCTGATGCTTTCGAGCACGGGCGCAAGCAACCGGCAACTGGATGCATGCACCTGCGCCACCACCGGGCCTGCGACCTCCACGGCATAGTCCTGCTTGGCTTGCGGCCCGAAGTCGCCCAGGTGGTCGGCGCTGTAGTTGATGCCGCCGAGGAAGGCGCGCTGACCGTCGATGACCACCACCTTGCGGTGCAGGCGGCGGAACAGGTTGGTACGCATGCCGGCCAGCTTGGGCTGGGGATCGAACGCATGGAAGCGCACCCCGGCCTCGGTCATGGAGGAAATGAAGTCATCGGGCAGGTCGGCGGTGCCATAGCCGTCCACCGCCACCTCGACCCGCACGCCTCGTCGGGCCGCGTCGATCAGCGCCTGACGCAGGGACTGGCCGACCTTGTCGTCGAAGATGATGAAGGTTTCCAGCAGGATCTCGTGCCGTGCCTGGGCCATGGCCTCGAACACCCGAGGGTAATATTGCTCGCCGTTGATCAGCAGTTCGACGTGGTTGCCGTCGCTCCAAGTGTGTTTCACAGGGTCACCTCCGCTACCAGGGGGGCATGGTCGGAAAGATGCGACCAAGGGTATCGGGACAGCACCCGCGCTTCGCTGGCCTTGGCATTGCGCAGGTAGATGCGATCCAGGCGCAGCAGCGGCAGGCGGGCAGGGAAGCTGCGCGCCGGTTTGCCAAAAGCTTCGGCCAGGTGCCTGGACAGCAGTGCATCGGCCCTCAGTCGCCAGTCGTTGAAGTCACCGGCGACGATGACCGGCTCGTCCGCTGGCAGGCTGTCGAGCAACCCCAGGAGCAGGCCGACCTGGCGCTGACGGTGCTCCTCGCGCAAACCCAGGTGCACGCAGATGGCGTGCATTCGCTCATGGCCGGGCACTTCCAGTTGGCAATGCAGCAGGCCGCGCTGCTCGTTGCCGTGGATCGACACGTCGAGATTGTCGTAGGCGCGGATCGGAAACTTCGACAGCAGGGCATTGCCATGGTCGCCATGGGGATAGACCGCATTTCGACCGTAGGCGAACTCAGGCCACATGCTGTCGGCGAGAAATTCGTACTGGGGTTCCTGCGGCCAGGTTGGATGGCGCTCGGCATGCCACTGATGGCTGCCATGCACTTCTTGCAGGAACACGAGGTCGGCACCGGTAGCGCGCACGGCTTCGCGAAGCTCAGGGAGGATGAAGCGGCGGTTGAACAGGGTGAAGCCTTTATGCACGTTCAGGGTGAGCACTGTCAGGCGATGCACCGCGCTCGCCTCGTCGATCACGCAGCTTGCGGTAGGTAGGGTCCGGTTCATGACTGCACCTGCGGTTCGACGCCAGGCTCGGTCACAAGCTCACCGTCCAGGCCGAGTTTACCCAGCAGGCGGCGCGCATCGTACGGGGCATGCACCTTCTGGTCGTTGTCGAAATAGCAGTACACATCGCGAGAGGCGCGTCTGGCCGGTGCGCGCTGCATCACCAGCTCGGCATCATCTGGCTGGCTACCGGCAGCCCAGGCCTCGATACGCAAGCGCCAACGGCGCAGGGCTTTGGCGGTGTAGCCACTGCTGTAGAGTTCGACATCGCCGTGCAGGCGCAGGTAGACGAAGTCGGCGGTGACATCCTCGACGTACGGCCATTTGCCGGCGCTGTCGGCCACTACCAGGGCCACCTTGTGTCGACGCAGCAGGTTGATGAAGGTGTCGCACAGGAAGCTTGGGTGACGGATTTCCACGGCATGACGGAGCCGGGCATTGCCGCCAATGGCGGTACCGCCATTGTCCTTGAGGCGCGCGGCAGCTTGCCCTGCGCATTCGCGGGCAGCCTTGCGATCACGGGGCAACTTGCCGAGGAAGTCGCTGAAACGCTGGGCGTCGAATTTCAGCGTGGCGGGAAACTGCCACAGGAATGGGCCCAGTTTGTCGCCCAGCAACAACGGGCCGGACGCGAAGAAGTTGGCAAGCGCCTCGTCGATGTCGCGCAGCCTGCGCACATGGGTGATGTAGCGCGGCGCCTTGACCGAGAACACGAACCCGTCCGGTGTCTGGTCACGCCAATGGCAATAGCGTTCCGGTGTCTGCAACGCATAGAACGAGCCATTGATCTCGATGCTGTTGACCGCCCGCGAGGCGAACGCCAGTTCATCGTCCTGGCGCAGCCCCTTGGGGTAGAAGTCCTTGCGCCATGGACCATAGCGCCATCCGGAAATACCAATGCGAATCTCGCTCACGCCAGCTCCCCTGCATTCGTGGACTCACCTCTAGCGACCCGTGGTGGGGTGCAAGGGTTCACCACGATTGACGAGCGGGCCGCCGGGACAGCAGGTAGACTCGTGCGGCACAGCGCCAGGCGCCAGCCGCGCGATCAGCGGGTTTGCGCGCCGTTCAGGCGTTCAAGGGTTTCGATCAGGTCCTCGTAACCGACAGGCTTGTTCAAGTGTCGGTCGAAGCCGGACTGTCGCGATTTGTGTTGATCGGCGCTGGCGCCGTAGCCGGTCAGGGCAATGGCCGGAACGTAGCGAAGATGCTCAAGGCCACGCAGTGCTTTGATCAGCGCGTGTCCATCCATGCCGGGCATGCCGATATCGGAAATGATCACGTCATATCGCGCATCCGCCGCTGAGGCCAAGGCCAGGTGTGGATCGCTGTAGGCATCGACTTCGGCATTTTCCATGAGCAGTAACTGCTCCATCACATCCAACACATCGACCGAGTCATCCACCAGTAATATGCGGATACCGGCGAGCCGCCCCTCAGGCACTGCATCGCTAGCCTGTTCCTGGGTTTGCTGAGTGTATTCGCATAACGGCAGGGTGATGGTGAAGGTGCAGCCCTGGCCAAGCCCTGGTGACTGTACGCGCACGTTACCGCCATGGGCCTCGACCAGTTGGCGTACCAGGGAAAGGCCGATGCCGAGGCCTTCGCGGCCATGGCTGGTGGGGGCGGCCTGGCTGAACAGTTCGAAGATGTTTTCCAGCGATTCTTCGGCAAGCCCAATGCCGTGGTCGATCACCTGCAGTTGCGCATGCTCGTCCAACTGCGTGAGCACCAGCAGGATCTCGCCATCGGCGGGGCTGAATTTCAGCGCGTTGTTCAGCAGGTTCCAGATAATCTGTTCCAGGCGCGTACTGTCTGCCATGACATACACCGGCGCGCCATTGGCTGGCAGCGTCAGGCGCACGCTACAACCGCGTTGTTCGCTGCAGGCCACCGAGTGGATACCCTGCAGCACAGCGCACAGGTCGACCGGCCGGGTCTGGAGCTTGAGCTTGCCCGTACGTATGCGTGCGACATCGAGCAGGTCGTCGATGATACGCGCCTGGCTGGCGACCGCTTCGCAGATCACGCTGACGGCCTTGTTCGCCGCGCTGGTACTCTTGACCGGAGGCAGACGTCGCAGGATATCGGCATTGAGCTGGATGAGGTTCAACGGATGCTTGAGCTCATGGGACATGACCGCGAAGAACTCATCCTTCATGTGGCTGGTGACCTGCGACTCGGCCAGTCGCTTGCTTTGCTCGTCGTGAAGCCGCTTGTGCCCTGTCAGGTCGCGGGCGATCTTGACGTAGCCGCGCAGGCTGTTGCCCTTCAGGCGCGACACTTCGCCGCTGCAATAGAAGCGACTGCCGCCCTTGCGCACATGCCAGCGCTCGTCCTGGCCGCGACCCTGCAGGCGAGCGGTGCGAAGTTCACGCTCCGGCACCCCGTTCTCGCGGTCTTTCTCGGTGAAGAGCAGCGAAAAGTGCTGGCCCAGCACTTCGTCCTTGGCGTAACCGAATATCAGCGCAGCGCCGGTGTTCCAGTCGATGATCAAGCCTTGTTCGTCGAGCAGGATGATGGCGAAGTCGTGGGTGCTCTCCGCGACCAGGCGCATGCGCTCTTCCCCTCGTCGCAAACGTTCTTCGGCAGCGCGACTCTTGGTGATGTCGATGAACGTCAGCACGGTGCCATCGACGTTCTGTTCATTGGCCCGATAGGGCAACAGGCGGGCCAGGTACCAATGCTGGTCATTGCCGATCACCTCGCGCTCTAGCGTGGTCTCGCGCTCGATCACCGCGCGCGCGTCGTCCGCCAGCCCTGGGTAGTCCAGGCGGTGGGTGATGTCGAGCAGCGAGCGGCCGGTATCGACCGGCAGCATGCTGAAGATATCCGTGGCCCGGGGGGTGAACCAGCGGATGCGCAGGCTGCGGTCGACGAACACTGTCGCGATCTGGGTGGAGGCGATCAGGTTGCTCAGGTAATCGTTGATCTTGTCGGTTTCATCGACCTTGGACTTGAGCTCGTAGTTGACCGTCAGTAACTCTTCGTTGATCGACTGCAGTTCTTCCTTGCTGGTTTCCAGCTCTTCGCTGGCAAGGCGCAGTTCTTCGTTGATCGCCTGCATTTCCTCGTTCGAAGCGGTCAGCTCCTGGCTGGAGATCTCTGACTGCTCGATGGTTTCCTGCAACTGTTGGCGGGTTCGCTGAAGTTCGCGCTCCAGGGTGTTCAACACCATGCCGTCGGTCTGCTCGGCAATGGCCGGGCCGTGCGCGTCGGCTTCGCTCACCTGGAAGACGACCAGCAGGCATTCGCTGCCGCTGGGCTCGTCCTGGTGTGGCTGGACCTGCATCTTTACTTCGATACGCTGCTCATCGACAGCGACGATGACCGGGCCTGAGGTGACCAGTTGGCCGGTGTTCTGGGCTTGTAGCACGGTACTGCGCAAGGTCGGTCGAAGCGGCACCAGCACCAGGTTCAGCAGGTTGTGACTGAGTTCTCCCCCTGGGTGGCGCAGAAAGCGGCCGACCCCTTCGCTCATGTGCAAGATGTTGCCGTCGGCGTCGATGATCAGGCTTGGTGGCGTGCGCCTGGCCAGTGCGCGGTGATGGATCTCGGCATAGGACAGCTTGCGAACGGGCCTGGTCTTGACCCGCGCCACCTGCGACTCGGGCGCCTGCAGGCGGGCGGTGCGACGCGCAGGCTCCACCTCCCTGGCCTTGAAGATACGATGGCGTTTGTCCACCGGAATGAACAGATCGGCAGCCGCATCCGCCGACTCCGATGAACCCAGAAACAGGTAGCCCCCTTTGCGCAAGGCGAAGTGAAAGATTCGCAGGATTTCGTGTTGCACTTCTCGGTCAAGGTAGATGAGCAGGTTACGGCACACGACCAGGTCGAGTTGGGAGAAGGGTGGGTCGGACAGCAGGTTATGGCGGGCGAACAAGACCTTTTCGCGGATGTCCTTGCGCACCCGGTAGTGCTGGTCTTCCTTGATGAAGAACTGGCGTAACCGTGCGGTAGGCACATCGGTGGCGATGGCATCAGGATAAACACCCAGGCGGCCGACATTGATAGCGCGTTCGTCAAGGTCGGTGGCGAACACCTGAATCCTGGCGCTACGTTGCTCCCGCGCCAGTTGTTCGGTGGCCAGCATCGCCAGACTGTAGGCTTCCTCGCCGGAAGAGCAGCCTGCCGACCAGATGCGCACTTCGCGCTGCGGATCTTCGCCGCTCTGGTCATGGCTAAGGCCGGGCATCACATGCTGTTGCAGCGCCTCGAAGGCGTCACGGTCGCGGAAGAAATTGGTCACCCCGATCAGCATGTCGGCGAGCAAGGCACGGCTCTCCTCGGGGTGTTGCTCCAGGTAGTCGCGATAGCCGGCCAGGTCGGTCTGCGCGGTGACATGCAGGCGCCGTTCAAGCCGACGCAAAACCGTTGCGCGCTTGTAGTGCTGGAAGTCATGCCCGGTGGTGGCGTGCAGACGGGCCAGGATGTCGTCCAGGAGCGGATCGCTTTGCTGTGGGTCGCCTGAGCGCTCGCCCAGGGCAGGGGGCAGGCTGTCGTCGTCTATTTCAGGCAGTTTGACCTCGCGTGCCGTGCGCCACAGTTCCACCAGCTTCCCAGGGATCTGGGCCACTGGAAGCACCAGGTCGACCATGCCGGTGTCGATCGCCGCCTTGGGCATGTCGGCGTACAGCGCATCGTCGGGTGCCTGCACCAGGGTCACACCGCCTTGCTCCTTGATTCGCGACAAACCCACTGCGCCATCGCTGCCGCTACCGGAAAGAATCACGCAAAAAGCATGATCCTTGTGCACATCGGCCAGGTCCCTGAAGAACAGGTCGATGGCGACATGATCGCCGCGACTGCGCCTGGCTGGGCTGACGCGCAGGTAGCCGTCGTTGGTGGACAACCGGTTGGCCGGAGAAATCACATAGACATGGTTGCGCTCGATCGGCACCGGCTCGCTCACCTGACAGACGGGCATGCGGGTGACCCGCTGGATCAAGCGGTCGGCCTGGCTCTGATGGTCCGGCGACAGGTGCAATACGACGACGAACGCGACGCCGCAGTCGGCCGGCATGTGCTGGAAGAACGTCTGGATCGCCTCCAACCCGCCAGCCGATGCGCCGATGCCTACGACCGGGAAATCCAGATGGCTGGGGCTGAGCGCCGGGTTGTGCGGTGCTGCGAGTGTAGTCTTGCTGGACGACTTCATGGGCACGAACCTTGTGCGGACCGGGTAGGGTCCCTGTATGAATCATGGGCATTGGCAGCGATTATAGGCTTCACATCATCCGAGCGACGAGGGTTTGGCGACGTCGCGATGACGATCCTCGCCCGATCCGGGTGAACGTCGCCCGGCGGATGGACTCTCACTGCAATGAGCACCGAGGAGTCTTGCCATGAGCATCGAACGCAGCATCCCAGAGCTTGAAGCCTGGTACGCCCAGTACGACGACACCAGCTACCGCACCGAGTCGCCGGATGCCTACCACCACGCTTTGGTCCGCACCGCCGAGGCCTTGCGTGACGATGGCGCCATCGACTGGGACGATTGGCTGGCACTCAAGGCGCTGGCCGATGAAGCCCACGTGCGGGCGCTTGAAGATGCCGTGCAGGCCCATGTGAGCGATCCGGATGCATGACCGCTCAAGGAGCTGGCCAGCATCCGTCAAACCCAAGCAGGCCGCCGACGTGCGTCGAGCATCTCAACCATGCTTGCCTAACGCCTCGACCAGTTCTGCCTTGCTCATGGTCGAGCGGCCTTTGATGTTCTTGCTCCGCGCTTCCTTGAGAAGGCTCTGCTTGGTTTGCGTGTTCAGCGACGTACTCGATGTACGTGAGTGCCCCTGACGTGTTTGCGCCGCCCGCTTGGCCGAATCCGAACGGGCGGTGGACTGGGCCTTCGACGAGGCGGCTTTGCCCGAGCCGCCTGGCTTTTCGCCGCCGCCCGATTGCTTGTTGACCGTTGCCCAGGCGCGCGCCTCGGCTTCGTCCTTGGACAGGCCTTTATGCTCGTAGCGCTCTTCGATGTGTTCAGCCTTGCGCTTTTGGGTGTCGGTGTATTTGTCTTTGTCTCCACGTGGCATGCTGTTCTCTCCGCGTTCGAGTGATACAAGGTCACAGAACCGTTGATCAATGGGGCAGGATGGCTGCCCCATTGGCGTCGGGCCTACCGTCGCCTGGCCTGTCGGCTGGGTTATTTGCCGTGAGTCGTCTGCAAAGCTTTGGCCTGCTCGAGGTGATGTTCCAGCGTCGGCAGTTTTTCGCTGGCGAAGGCCTTCAGCTCTGGTTTGTCGGAGGATGTCGACTCCTTCTTGAACAGCTCCACGGCTTTTTCGTGCGCATCGACCTGGTTGTTGACATAGGAACGGTCGAAGGACGCTTCGCGCCATTCGAGGATCATTTTTTTGACCTTGTCGGTCAGCGCCGCTTCGTCGGGCACGCTGATGTCAAGCTTGCGGGCGATTTCGCCCAGCTGCTGGTTGGCCTTGGTATGGTCGGTGACCATCTGCTGGGCATATTTCTTGATGTCGGCGTTCTGGCTTTTTTCCTGGGCAAGGTTACTGGTGACCACCTCGGCGATGCCTGCCTCGATCGCCGCGTCGACGAAATCGTCCGAAGAGGCCGCCTGGACCTGCAGCGAAGCAAGGCTCATCAACAACGTGACGCCCGCGAGTTTCAAGAAGGGTTGGCTCATGTCTGACTCCTTCGTTCAGTTGGCGCGACCTCGATGTCGCATTCGGTTGAGCCAGGCGAGGGCGGGAAGGTTTAGTTTTTCTTCGATCATCGTGATGGCTACCCGCGCCTCCCGATGCACCCCGCCCCGGTATTTAGCGCCGTTCATCCACTGCAGGGTAAAAAAAACGAATCCAGCCGCGTCGAGCGCACTCGTTCGTTATGAACCCTCGCAACTACAACCGGAGCCCGACATGAAATACACCCTGTTCCCCACGGTGCTGCTCGGCGCCAGCCTGACGCTGCTCGGCGGCTGTTTCGACCGTGATTCAGATCATCCCGCCAAGGATGCGGACCCCAGCAAGCCGTCCTTGCAGATGGAGCAACCCGATACACCCACCACTCATCCGAGCCCCGAGACCAAGCCCCAGAATCCCTGAGCGAGGTGCGGCCCATGAGGTTGATACCATTAGAAATCATGCAGCAGTCAGTCCGGGTTGTGCCGGACGATCCGCAGCGGCAGTACTCGGCAATGCTGCAGTCGGGTGGCTATGACGCGCGGGAGTGGTTGGCCGGTCAACTTCAGCGGACGATATCGATGACCGATGATTTGCCGGACGATCCCGCGGATTTGGCGCAGTGGTCGGTCGATCATGCCGCCCGGGTCGCCGCAGAGCATGCGCGTTACCTGGCGCAGCGGCGTGAGGGCGCACCACGGCGGTTCTTCGCCAACCGGGCACAGGCCCTGTGGTTCCTGCAACAGGTCGCCCCGACCAAAGAGGTGGATGGCGCTTGGCTGCACGGAACGCTCAAGCACTGGCAAGATCCACGGTTCCATGGGCTGATCCGTACCTTCCTAGAAGAACTGGGCGATGGTGACCCCCGCTGCAACCATGTGTTGATCTACCAGCGATTGCTGAGCCGCCTGGGTTGTGACCAAGGGCTGCCTTTGGACCCGTCGCGGTACCTGCAAGGCGCGGTGCAGTTGGCCTTGGGGCGCAACGTCGAGCAGTATTTGCCGGAGGTCATTGGCTACAACCTGGGGTATGAACAGCCGCCTTTGCACTTGCTGATCACCACCCACGAGTTGGCCGAACTGGGCATCGATGCTCATTACTTTCAGCTGCACGTCACGATCGACAATGCCGCCAGCGGTCATGCTCGTCGCGCATTGCAAAGCCTGTTCCTGCTGATGCCGGGGCCGTCGGAAAAAGCCTGCTACGAGCGAGTGCGCAGGGGCTATCGTCTCAACGATCTTGGGCTCGACACGGCCTCGCTGATTGCGTCCTTCGACCTGGAAACGGAGTTGTTGGCCGCCTTGCAACGCAAGCGGGTATACGGCCAGTTCATGCACAGTGACCGTTGCCGCCTGCAAGGTCGGACCATCAACCAATGGCTGGCCGATGCCAGCGCGTTACCCGGCTTCCTGCGCGCCCTTGAAACGCAACAGTGGCTGCAACTAGGCGAGGCGCCTTCGAATAGCCGGTTCTGGGCCTTGATCGACGGACCGCATGCCGCGATGTTTGGGGTTTTCACCGCTTACGAAAAGCAGCTCTGGCATGACTGGATTGCCGGTGACAGGGCCGGCGTGCCGTATCGGCGCGTCGCACCGGGGCACTGGGAGCAGGGTTTGGCCTTGGAAGAGGGCGGGCCGGCCACGCAAGGGCTGCCTCGTGTCGAGTGCATGATCGAACGGATGTCCGGTAACCATCACGCCGAGCCCGATGGACTGCGCGCCACCCGCGATTTCATCCTTGCCACCGGCTTGACCCACGCAGGAGAGTGCTGATGTTGCTTGACCAGAACCAAGCTTATGCCGACCAGGCACTGTTGCACCTGGGTCGGCGCCTCAGCGCCGACGGTTATCGTTTCACCTGCGTGACCCCAGCTACCCATGCTCGCGTCAACGACCGGACCGCCGCCCAGCAGGCCCACGACCTGCGGGATGTGTTCGGCTGGAGCCGGCCGTTCCCGGCCTCGCTGATCAGCAGTGACGAGTTGGCCCAGTTGAAAACCGCTGGTGTGGTGCAGGCGCAGGGTGAGCTATTGCGCAGCGCGGTGCGTTGGTCGAGCCTCGACAACCTGTTGCTGGTCCATTCCGCGTGGCCGACCGACAGCCACGACGCGGTGTTCTTCGGTCCCGACAGCTACCGATTCGCCCAGGTGATACAGGACTTTCTGCAGCACAGTCCCCGGCGCGTGGAACATGCGGTCGACCTTGGCTGTGGCACCGGCATCGGCGCGCTGATCATCGCCCGTGCAGCCCCCCATGCGCAGGTTTGCGCGGTGGACATCAACCCTTTGGCGTTGCGTTATACCGCCATCAACGCTGCACTGGCGGGGGTGGCCAACGTGTCGGTCGAGCTCAGTGACCTGCTCGATGGCATCGGCGCGAACTTCGACCTGATCGTTGCCAATCCGCCTTACATGCTCGACGCCCAGCAGCGCGCCTATCGCCATGGTGGCGGTGCGCTCGGAGCCGAGCTTTCCCTGCGCATCATCGAACAGGCGCGCGAACGCCTGGTCATGGGTGGCACGTTGTTGCTGTACACCGGGGTCGCGATCGTCGACGGTCGCGATGCCTTGCTGGACGCTGTGCGCCTACGCCTGGCCGGGCCTGCCTTCAGTTGGCATTACCGTGAGCTGGACCCGGATGTATTCGGTGAGCAACTGCTCGAACCAGGCTACGCGCATGTCGAACGCATCGCCGCAGTAGCACTGACCCTGACTCGCATCGCCTGAGTGCACGATGGTCAGGGCGCAAGGGTTCGGCATCGAAGAGGAATACTTGCTGGTCGACGTTACCCGTGGCGACGTCCTGGCCAGGCCGTCGCACGCAGTGGCGCGCCGTTGCCGTGAAGTGGTGGGCGAGCATTTCGCCGAGGAAATGTTCTACAGCCAGATCGAGGTCGCTTCACCGGTGTTGGCCAACCTGCATGAAGCGCGCAGCTATTTCACCGAATGTCGACACAATCTGTGCAGCGCGCTGGCGCAGGAGGGGGTGGCCCTTTATGGCGCTGCCAGCCATCCCACCGCGCGGTGGCAACGCCAGCATGCCCGGGACCAGAATCACTACCGCCAGGTATTCGACGACTATCAAATGGTCGCCCGCCGTAGCCTGCTCTCGGGGCTGCATGTGCACGTGGGGGTGGCGCCGGAGATCGACCGCATGCAACTGATCAACCAGATGCTCTGCTGGTTGCCGCTGTTGCTCGTCCTGACCACCTCTTCGCCGTTCTGGTACAGCCAAGTGACCGGTTACCAAAGTTACCGACGCGTGGTCTGCGGGGAGTGGCCGCACATGGACATGCCAGAGCCGCTGGCTGACTGGAATGCCTACCTGCGCTACAGAACACTGCTCCAAGGTATAGGCGGGCTTGCCGAAGACGGCGACTTCTGGTGGGCGATCCGCCCGTCGCGGCGATTTCCGACGATCGAGTTGCGCATCTGTGATGCGTGCCCACGCTTGGAAGACGGCCTGGCCATCGCCGGGCTGTTCCGTCACCTGGTAGAGCAGACGCTGCGGGTTCGTCAGCATTGGCAGCCGCTCGGCCCCGAGCAACGTTGGATCATCCAGGAGAACTACTGGAGGGCGCTCCGCCATGGCGGCAATGGCATGTTCATAGGCGCGCACGACAGGCAACCGGTGACCGCCCATGGCTGGCTGGCACAGCTGCAGGGCCTGGTACCCGCCGACACCCAGGATGCCGAGCACGCATTCGGCCACGCTGCGCGTATCCTCCAGGACGGCAGTAGCGCTCAACGCCAACTGGCCGCCTTCGAGCGCGCCCTCGCCCAGGGGAGAGACCGGCGCCAGGCCTTCCGGGCAGTGGTCGACCAAGTGGTGGGCGAGATGACGCCGGCCACAGGTTGACGCCGGCGAACCCGTCACTCAACCATCGGATTGCTCTTCTGGCGGGACTTGGTCCTCTGGCCAGTCCGGCGCCTCGGTTTCGGAGTCTGGTGCAGGCACCGGTTCACCTGGGTTGTGGGGGACGTCATCGACATATGGGTCTGGGGCATTGGGATCGTGCATGATGAGGTACCTCCAGTAGCGGATGGGTACCTCTTTAGGTCATGGGGCCGCGCGCGACGTTCAATTCACTTGCAGCGGCGGTGTCAACGCGCAGCTCAAACGGCCAGGGCGCGGACCAACTGGTCGTTGAATGCGGGAATGTCATCGGGCTGACGGCTACTGATCAGGTTGCCATCCACCACCACCTCTTCGTCCACCCAGGTGCCGCCTGCGTTGCGAATGTCATCCTGCAGTGTCTTGTAGCTGGTCATCCGCTTGCCCTTGGCCAAACCGCTCGACACCAACAGCCAGGCGCCATGACAGATCACTGCCAACGGCTTGTTGGCCGATTGATGGCTTTTGACCAGTTTCTGCGCGCCGGGAATCAGCCGAATGGTATCGGAGTTCTGCACGCCGCCGGGCAGCACCAGCGCATCGTACAGATCCAGATGCGCATTCTCGAAGGTGGCATCGACGGCGAATTCGTCAGCGGGCTTGTCGTGGTTCCAGCCCCGCACAGTGCCTTCCTTGTCGCTCAGGATATCGACCACGGCGCCATTGTTTTGCAATGCTTCGCGGGGGCCGGTCAGCTCGACTTGTTCGAATCCATCGGTGACCAGAAAGGCCACGCGCTTGCCATTGAGTGGTGCACTCATCGTCGTAATCTCCGTTTTTCGATAGACCTGGAACAGGAGGCCTGTCCGACGGGTGCAAAGTTCCTGCGCAATGCCCGAGTGGCGTTCGACAAGTCAGGTCACTAAAAGCCCCAGCCACATCGCGCCAAGAATGATCAACTGTGCCGGGGCGAGGTAACGTGCGAATGCGAAGCCGCCATTGCTGAACGCCAGTACGCATTTGGTCAGGCTATTGCCCGTCACTGCCATCATCCCTGGTACCACGACATCGGCTGTCCCCAGCTGTCCTGCCACAACCAGCGAGGCTACCGATGCGGTGGCTGCGTGGGCATCGCCCATCCCGCCGAGGAAGGCCGCGATACTGACGCCGCTGTGGCCCAGGTGGTGAAGCAGGAATGCCGAGAACAAGGCGATTCCGGCCAGCGCCAGGGTGATGATCAAGGCTGTCCAGAGGTTGAAGGCGCCATCGCCCTGAGGTGCCGGGCACGCGCCTTGGTCGTTGCGCCAAGGTGCCAGTAACAAGGTTCCGTAAACCACCGTAACCCCTACACCGAGCCCGATCGAGGCCATGAAAGGTTTCAACAGGCGGCGGTCGACGATGCCCAGTACCAAGGCGAATTGCGCGATGCTGGCGAGGTTGGACAACACGGCCGCGGCGGCCAGGGATTTCACGGCAGCGACGCGTTGACGGGCTTGATGGGCAAGCAGCGCAATCGTCGCCGTGCCCGAGGCGAAGCCGGATGCGATGGCGCTCAGGGGCAAGCCGTAGCGTGGGCCGACCAGACGCAAGGCAATGTGCCCCAGCGCACCGACGGTCATCAGCAGCACGACCAGCGTACAGAGGGTGCGAGGGTTGAGTGCGCCATACGGCCCCATGAACCTGTCCGGTGTCGACGGCAGCACCACCAGCGCCATCGTCAACAGCATCAAGCCATCGCGCAGCTCTTGCTCGTTCAGTTGCTGGAGCACGAAATGATGCAGCTCGCGGCGCAGTGCCAGGAGCAGGGTCAGTACCACGCCGACAGCGGTGGCCAGTTCTGGTTCCTCGAGGCTCAGTGCTCCGAGGGTCAGCACCAGCAGCAGGGCGATTTCGCTGGTGACTTCGGGGTCTCTGTCGGCATGTTTGTGGTAATGCATGCACAACATCAGTACCAGGCCAAGGCTGGCGAACCCGACCAGCATGGGCCCGGCCAGCAACATGCTGACGTAGCCCAACAGGGCGGTGATGGCGAAGGTCCGGAGGCCGGCGGCGGCATGGTCTTCATTGCGGCCTTTCTTGCGCTCGCGCTCAAGCCCCACCAGCATGCCGATGCCCAATGCCACGGCGCCGTGGCTGATATTCACCGCGTCGAGCATGGCGCCTTCGGGTTGTCCTTGGGCGCGACGTCCGCGCCGCCTTGCTCAAGGGCTATCAAGGCTGGCAGATCGAGTATCTCGACAAGCCTGCCACGCATGCTGACGATACCCAGCGCACGCAAGCGGGCGACCGAACGACAGACGGTCTCAAGCCGCAGTCCCAGGTACGAGGCCATGTCTTCCCGGGACATGCGCAGCATGAAACCGTGGGCAGAATAGCCCCGGCTGACGAAGCGCCGTGACAACCCCACCAGGAAGCTGGCCAGGCGCTGCTCGGCGGTGAGGTTGCACAGCATCAACACCCGTTCATGCTCGCGCACGATTTCCCGACTCATCAACCGGTTCAGGCTTTGCTGCAGGACGGGAAAGTCGTGTGCCAGGGCCTGCAGCCGGCGGTAGGGGACAGGGCACACCTCGCTGTCTTCCAGGGCAATGGCATCGCATACGTGGTGTTCGGTGGCGATGGCGTCGAGGCCAAGCACATCGCCCGGCATCCAGAAATTGATCACCACGCCCTGGCCCTCGGCACTGTTCAGGCTGGTCTTGAAGCTGCCGCAGCGCACGGCATAGAGCGTTGTCAGCGGGTCATTGGCGTTGAACAGCGCGGCGCCTTTGCGAACACGCAGGCGCGGGCCGATCAGGGCGCCCAGGCAACTGTTGTCTTGCACCGGAAGACCGGTGGGCAGGCACAACCCGCTGACACGGCACTCGGTGCACAGGGTCGTGAGCGGTTTCAGGTGGATCGGCGTCGCGGGACTCGACGCTGGCGGTTGGTCGAGCAAGGTCACGTTCAGTAGGCCAGTCATTTTCAGGCCTCCTTCGCGCATCGGAGATCTGCCTGAGTAGCCATCCGAGCATTGGCTTTACCCGTGCTGCCCATGCCGGGGCGTGGTGACCAGTCGGCAAGCATGTCGCGTGAATGGGGTGCATTGAGACGGGCGTTAAGCCGATCGACGAAGGCTTGCGCTTCGTCGGGCGTCGTGAAGCTCACCCGGCAGTCGTCCATGCGGACCCACCAGCGGTTCTGTTCAGGGCTTGTTTCGACGTAGATGTTCATGGAAGCCTCCAAAAGCATGCATGAGCAAACCAACTGCAAATCCATGCGAAACGAAGGCATCCCTGCCAGCAACAGGGGTGGTTCAGGGCGTATTGGCCATTTTCGTCACGCCATTGGGCGGGTTGGCGAATGATTCATGGCCGACTTCGCAGGTTGTCATGAGCGTCATGGCACGCCTCCAGGGAGTTCGATGATTGTTGTTGGTATAGAGTCAGATTGCGCCGTAAACGCCAGGAAGCTTTGATCCGCATCAAATTCTCGCGCAGCTGGCATCGCCGTTTGTCCGTCCAGTGGTTCAGTTGATAAACGTCAAGTCCGCATAGGGCGGTTCAGGGATGATCCAGGGACACTTCCCAAACGCTGAGGTGCGCCATGGACAACCCGCAAAGACTTCTTCTGATCGCTTCGCCTCTGATGCGGCGCACCCCGGTCTACGACCGTGCGGCGGCGCTGGCCAAGGCCAAGGGCATGGCCCTGCATATCGTGGCGTTTGACTACCTCGAAGGCCTTGCCACCGCGGGCTTGGTCAACGACCAGGCCCTGGCGGTGATGCGCGAAGGCTATGTACAGCAACACCGTGAATGGTTGGAAACCCAAGCGCTGTCGATGCGCCGCAATGGGGTGACGGTCACCACCGAAGTGGTATGGGTCCAGCATCCGCTGGACGAGATACTCGTGCACCTGCGCGAGCAGCCTTTCGCCATGCTGATCAAGGCCTTCGAGCATGAACCCTGGTGGGCACGGGCAATGTTCACCTCGCTCGACATTCAGTTGCTGCGGGAAACCCGCATTCCCCTGCACCTGGTTCACCAGGCCAGCCATGCGCTGCCGCGCAAGATTCTGGCGGCCGTGGACCTGTCGCGCCCGGAAGACCAGTTCGAGGGCTTCAACGACCAGATCATCAGCGAGGCGCTGAAGCTGGCATTACAGTGCAATGCCCAGATCGAGTTGCTATATGCCTACGACATGGGGTCGATGTACCTGGACGCCGGCGGCAGCCGCGAGCATTCATTCCTGTTCGACTCCAACCTGGCCCAGACACTGCACGAGGCGCAAAGCGATGCCTTCCAGGCACTTGCCGAGCGCAATGGAATCGCCGCCGAACACCGCCACCTGCGCTTGGGAGACCCGGCCAAGGTGCTGGCGCTGTTCATGGAGAACAACGATATCGACGTACTGGTCATGGGCAGCTACCACCATCACGGCATCGGCTGGTTCATCGGCAGCACTGCCGAGCGGGTGTTGAATCGCTTGTCCAGCAGCGTGCTGGTGATTTCACCGGAGCATTCCCAAGGCTGAGAGACAAGGCCCCAAGGGCCTTGTCTTCAGGTGCGAAGGTCAACTTCGTGAATGATCTCGCTGACATCGCCACCCAAGTAGCGTGAGCTGAAGCCCAGGCCCTTGGTCAGCCGGTGCATGGCATAGTTGTTCGCCAGGTCCCTGGAAATCATGCAGTGAAAGCCGTTGCGCTTGGCGGCTGCGATCAGGTGCTGCATCAGCAACCGGCCCAGCCCCTTGCGCTGCCATTGTTCGTCCACGGCGACGGCGCATTCGCAGAGGCGGCTGCCGGGCACGCTGGCATACCGGCTTACCCCGATCTGGTGCAACTGGCCATCTGCATGGACCAGGGCAACGTAGGCTTCGCGCTGGTGGTGATCCACTGGCATTTGCTGCGCATCCAGGCTTGGCACGCCGCCACTGAGCCCAGCGATCAAGCGGAAACGTCGGGCTTCGTAGGCGATCGTGCTGAGAAAGCGGCGGTCCCTTTCGCGGTCCTCTTCTCGCAGCGGACGGATCAGTACGGCAGCGCCGTCCGAAAGCTTCTCGATCCAATGCTCGCCCGTATCTGGCTGGTCAGCCTGCTGCTTGTTCATGTCGCCTCCCGATTACCTGGTCGATGCTTGCTGCAGCCGTTGTACCGTGCTGGGCGGCGCCGGTTCTGACAATCGTCAAGTTCAGGCGCGGCAGGTGGTTTTTCTGATCTGCATCAAGCGCGCATCAGCCTGCCTCCGGACAATCGCCTACATCATCACGCCAGCCGCGCAAGCCCGGAGGTTCGCCATGGGTCAATATCGACAACTGCTGGTGCTGCTCACCGAGGTCGATCCGCATTCGGCCGCGCTGCGCAGGGCCCTGGCCCTGGCGCATGTCAGTGGTGCCAGCGTGCATGTACTGGGCTTGTTCGAACCGACGCAGGAGCACCTGTTGCGTGAAGAGCGATTGAACGAGGCCGATATCCAGCGCCAGTTCGACCACTACCGTGTACGGCTGGCAGGTTTGGTCGAGCGTCACCGTGGCAGCGGTGTCGCCTTGACGGTCGACAGCCTGCAGGCGGACGACATCCGCAGCCAGGCCCTCGACTACATCAGCGAACTGCAGCCCGACATGGTCATCAAGGACAGCGAAGCGACGCCAACCATGGTGCGACTGTTCAGCACGCCCCTGGATTGCGCCTTGATGCGGGGCCTGAAGGGCATCACGCACTTCGTGCCGGCGGCAGCGGTGTCGCTGCCCCAGCGCGTGCTGGTCGCCGTTGACACTTCCTTCAGCGAAACCCCCGAGGTCCAGGCATCCTTCAATCGTGGGCTGATCCGTGCCGCGCAGGCGCTGGCACTGCAATGCGATGCACAGTTGCACCTGCTCTCGGCCTACAACCTGGCCGGCGTATTCGCCTCGGACATGAACGTCACCCAGGCGTGGATCGATGAGATGCGCAACGCCTTGAAGGAGCCGTTCGACACCTTGGCGGACACTGAGGGGGTCGCGGCGAATCGCCGCCATTTCATGGAAGGTGGCCCGGTGCAAGTGATTCGCGAGCAGGTCGCTGCGCTGGATATCGACGCGGTGGTCATGGGTGTGGTGCAGCCCAAAGGGCTGGACAAGCTGCTGGGCGATACCACCGAGCGCATCGTCAGCCGTCCACCGTGCAGTGTCCTGGCGGTTCACCCTCAAGCGGTCGAAACCCTGGAGCCCTAGCCATGCAACTGACATTTCTCGGTGGTACCGGGACCGTGACCGGCAGCAAGTTCCTGTTGACCCGCGACAGCAGCCGTGTGCTGATCGACTGCGGACTGTTCCAAGGTTACAAGCAACTGCGCCTGCGCAACTGGGAACCGCTTCCGGCGGCGCTTCATGCACTCGATGCGGTGGTGCTGACCCATGCCCATCTCGACCACAGTGGTTATCTTCCAGTGCTCGCACGGGAAGGCTATGCCGGTCCGATCTACGCAACCCCGGCCACCTGCGCCTTGGCCGAGATCCTGCTGCTCGACAGTGCCCGATTGCAGGAAGAGCAGGCCGAGCATGCCAACCGCCACGGCTACTCCAAGCATTCACCGGCACGCCCGCTGTACACCGAGCAGGATGCGAAGCGCGCCTTGGCACTGCTGCGCCCTGTGGAGTTGCATCACCCGATCATGGTCGTGCAAGGCATGGAGCTGCTGTTGCGCACGGCCGGGCACATACTTGGCGCGGCAACGGTGCAGATCAAGGTCGATGGCCAGACGCTGGTCTTCTCCGGGGACCTTGGCCGGCCACAGGACCCGATCATGCGCGCGCCGGAACTGATCAGGACGGCAGACGTGCTGCTGGTGGAATCCACCTATGGCGATCGCCAGCACCCAACCGAATCAACCGAGCAATACCTTGCCCAGGTCATCAACCAGACCCTCCTGCGCCATGGCATCACGTTGGTACCGTCATTCGCCGTCGGTCGTGCCCAGTTACTGATGTACTACCTGTACAAGCTCAAGCGCGATGGCCTGATACCCGACATCCCGGTCTACCTCAACAGCCCGATGGCCACCGATGCAACCGCCCTGTACCAGCAGTTCAGAAGCGAGCATCGCTTGACGTCCACGGAATGCGCGGCAATGTGCAGGGGCACGCATATCATCCGTACGGTCGATGAGTCCCGGCATCTGGATCAGCTGCGGGAACCTTCGGTGATCATCGCCGCCAGTGGCATGGCGACTGGTGGACGGGTGCTGCACCATCTCAAGGCGTTGGCCCCAAACCCACGCAACAGCATCCTGTTCTCGGGTTTCCAGGCCGGTGGTACGCGCGGGGCTGATATCGTCGCCGGTGCACACAACGTCCGCCTGCATGGCGAAGACGTGCCCATCCGGGCCCAGGTGCATGCCATGGAGAACCTTTCAGCGCATGCCGATGCCGACGAGATCATGGAGTGGCTGCGCGGATTCGCCCGCCCGCCACGCCAGACCTACGTCATCCATGGCGAGCCCCATGCCGCCGACACGCTGCGACGGCGGATCAGCATCGAGCTCGGTTGGCAGGTCTGCGTGCCCGAGTACCAGGAAACCGTTGCCATTGACCCAGTGCGCTAGCGTGGGCCGGGAGGCTGTCATGGAAACACAAGCGAGGGCGAAACTCCGGGCCTGGATGCATCGGCCACGGGGTAGCCTGGGGTGGATCGTGGCGATCTTGGCATTGCTCATGGTGGCCGCTACCTACCGGTCGTTGAGCCCAAGCTGGCGTCTGCCCATGCAACACCCGTTCGTGCTGCTGGCTTTGCTGGCCTTGTGCGTGGCGTTGGGCTGGGTGGTGCAGCGTGGCGTCAAGCGCACGGTCGGCAAGACCATTTTCAATGGTCAGGCCACGGGCTGGCAGGCTCGGCTTGCCTTCCTGCGCACGGTCACCCAGGAGTCGAACGTTCTTTTAGGCCTGTTGCTGCTGCTGGCGTTGCTCGCTGGCGGCACGCTTTGGCTGGCGGGGCGCTCGGTGGACCGTATCGTGGAGAATTGCGCAGACAACTTGCAGGCCCAGGTGAACACCCCAGGGGATGAGAAGCTCACGGCACTGGTCGGCAAGCCGGTGTGTACCTGCCTGGCGCAAACGTTCCTCGATCGCAATGGCGTGATCCGCCTGGCCTTGTTCGAAACGCCGATGCGGGAAGTGAGCGCATACAAGGCGTTGACGGCGGACGATGAACAGCGCTGTCTCGAGCAGTTCGACCTGCTACCTGAAGAAGCCCGGGCGACGGCGCCTTGAAGGGTGGTAGTGCTTGCCAGTAGGTGAAACGACAGGCGCCGTCTCGGCGCGGGAGGTTTCCATGTCACATGATCTTGCGCGTCGCACCCTGTACCCCGACCGCGCTGAAGCCGGTCGCTGCCTGGTGCCGCCGTTGAGCCAATACGCCGAACGGGCTGATGTAATCGTGCTCGCCTTGCCACGGGGCGGGGTGCCGGTGGCTTACGAGGTCGCCATCGCCCTCAAGGTTCGCCTGGACCTGCTGGTGGTGCGCAAGCTTGGCATGCCATCGCACCCGGAATATGCCATGGGCGCGATCGCTGGGGGAGGGGTGAAGATTCTCAATGACGATGCATTGCGGGCCTATCCGGTCGATCGGGCCCTGCTTGAGAGCGTGATAGCCAGGGAAACACAGGAACTGAGACGTCGTGAGCGCGCCTATCGGGGTGGCCGACCTCCGCTTCGGCTCAAAGACCAGACCGTGATCCTGGTCGATGATGGCCTGGCAACCGGGGCCTCGATGATGGCGGCCATCCAGGCGGTGCGTGCCCAATCGCCAGCGCGGATCGTGGTCGCGGTGCCGGTCGCGCCACCGGAAACGCTAGAGGCCCTGTGGAGCGAAGTGGACGAGGTGATCTGCCCGCTGGTGCCCGATCGGATGGTTTCGGTCGGCTATTGGTACCAGGACTTTCCGCAGACCTCGGACGAGGAAGTCATGGCGCTGATGGACAAGGCCGGGATCGCAGCGTCGTCCGGGGGCCGTGGCGGGGAGGCTGAAGATGACTGAGGTAGTGCTGCGCTCGATGAAATGGCCCGGCGTCGAACTGCTCGCGGACCTACGGTTACCCACCAACACCCAGGCCTTGGTCATTTTCGCCCATGGCAGCGGTAGCGGTCGGCTGAGCGCCAGAAACCAGTATGTGGCGGACGTGCTCGCCAGTCGCGGCCTCGGCTCGTTGCTGTTTGACCTTTTGACCGAGCAGGAGCAGCGACTGGACAACCAGACCGCCGCGCTGCGCTTTGATATTCCGCTGCTGGCGAAGCGGCTTACGGATGTCATCGATTGGGTTGGCCAGGACCCCGACCTTGCTAGCTTGCGCATTGGCGTGTTCGGCGCCAGTACGGGTGCAGCGGCGGCTTTGTGTGCGGCGGCCGAGCGCCCGGAGGTGGTGGCGGCAGTGGTCAGCCGGGGAGGGCGCACCGATCTGGCAGGCGAAGCGCTCAAGCGGGTACAAGCCCCGACCCTGCAGATCGTTGGTGGCAGGGACGTTCAGGTCCTGGAACTCAATCGTCAGGCCAGTCGGATGCTGCTTTGCGAGCATCGCTTGGAGGTAGTAGCAGGTGCTTCGCACCTGTTCGAAGAGCCTGGCACCCTGACCGAAGTCGCCGTTCTGGCGGGTGACTGGTTCGTCACCCACCTGCAAGCCCCATCCCCTTGAGCCTTGCAGGCCGGATGTTCAGACGCCGAACGGATAGGTTTCGTCCTCCGGTTCAAGGTGTTGTTGTTTCGGCAGAGGCAGGGCGTCAACCGGTTGGGTCTGTTCGATCCAAAGCAGGGCGTCGAATTGCTCGGCCAGCACTGCTTCGAAGTAATGGCTCAGCCGTTCGCTCTCCGGTCGGTAGATGACGCCGATCGCGCGTTCGAGCAGTGGCATTGACAAGATGCGACGAAGCTCCTTGCGCTGTGGGTCTCGCCAGTCGGTCAAGGAAGCCGGTACGCCTGCCAGGCGGAACTGGTGCTCCCAACTGTCCGACCGCGAAGGACGGATGTCCTTGATCAGCATGTCGCCATCCCAGTCACTGGCGGCGGCCACTTGTCCGCGGTCGGTGGCCATGCCGATCAGCACGGCGTCCCGGCCAAACGCGTGGCGGCACAGTTGGCCGATGTTGAATTGGCCTTTCCAGCCCATTTCCGTGGCATCGGCGTTGCCGATGTGAGAGTTGTGTGCCCAGACCACGGCTTTGGCGTGTGGCCCGCGATGTTCCAGCAGTGCGCGCAGGGTATCGAACATGTGCCGGTCGCGCAGGTTCCACGAGGCAGTCGAGCCTCGGTAGATCGCCCGATAGTATTGTTCTGCGGCGATGATCACGCGTGCGTTCTGGGTGGCATTGAAAAACGCTTCATCATTGCGGATCAGGCCCGACAGCTGATCGGCCAGCATCACATTCAGTTGTTCGACCACAGGCTGCTCGCAGGGCATGACGCCACCCCGTTCGACGAAGTGGCCATACAGTGTCGGGTCATCCTGCCAGGGCGTCAGGCAACCATACCGTCGGCGCGCTTCGCGGGCCAGGTGCGGATCTGTCCGGTCCAAAAAGGCCAGCACTTCGTGAATGGAGTTGCGCAGGCTGTAGACGTCCAGGCCGCGAAACTCCACGCGGCGGTCGACGGCGAGCAGGCGATTATGCCCATGCAGCCAGTGGGCGAATGCCTTGACCTCGCTGTTGCGCCACATCCAGGTTGGGAAACGGCTGAATATATGGCGCTTCCATGCCGAATGAGCCAAGCCCCGCACGTACTGGTCAACGTGCCCTGCATCCGGCCAGTCGGCTTCGACGGCCACGATGTTGAAGCCGTGCTGTTCGATCAGCCGCCGGGTAATGGCTGCACGGGCGCGATAGAACTCGCTGGTGCCATGGCTTGCCTCGCCCAGCATCACCACACGGGCGTCGGCGTAGCGATCGAATAGCGCGGCGAAGGCGGGGGACTCGAGGTCGGGCAAGGGTTCGGCGAATTGATGCAGCAGGGGGGCGATCTCCGCGCTGTCGACCTGGTATTGCTTGCCGTAGAGCATTTCCATCAGTTTGCGCGAGTTACCGTTCATGGATACCCTCCTCGTGCGGATGTGGCCGCAGGTCGTGGGGCGAAGAGCGGGTGGGGCAGCGCTGTGGCCACCCCAGGCGCTGGCGCAACGACGCTTCAGGTCAGGTTCAGGCGATGGATGACCTGGGTCGGGTCATCCGGGTCGGTGCTGGTGGTGAATCCTGCCGCCTTGGCCAGGTCACGCATCGCCTGGTTGGCGGCCGAGTCGATCGAATACATCTGTCGTAGGCCCTTGGCCCGGGCATGATCGGTCAGGTGCTTGAGCAAGAGTCGACCCAGACCATGGTGCTGCCAGCTGTCGAGCACGGTCACGGCGCATTCGCATTCATCCTTGCCGGCAATGGCGGCGTAACGGGAAATGCCCACCTCTTGCAGCTCGCCGTCCACATGGGCGAGGGCGACGTAGGCCGCTTGGCGGTCCTGGTCGACCGCCATCAACTGGTCGAGCATTGCCTCACCGGGCTCCTTGATCTGGCACAGGAAGCGAAAATGCCGCGACTGCGGTGACAGCCGTTCGATGAAGGCCCTCTCGCGCTCCCGGTCCTTGGCTTGCAGCGGTCTGATCAGCACATGGGTGCCATTGTCGAGGGCTTCGATCCAATGCTCGCCCGCAGGCTTGGGAAACGAGGGCGCGGTGTATTGGCGGGAGGGTTCTGTAGGAGCCATGGCAATAATCCTCGTGTGTCGGGAATGGACAATGGAGCTTCAGTTTCGACGCTTGGCCCTGCGCGGACTTGATAGTTGTCAATTGCCTGCCCTCCAGCGGGTGTCACCTGTCAGGCAGGGAACAACAGCGGATCGTCAAGGCTCGCCCAGGCTTGGGTCGCTGGCTGCATTGCCCTGTTCGGTGCGTTGACCACCAAAAGGCTGCAGGTGAGGTGGCTCAGCAAATAGCGCAGTGTCTCGTGCTGGCGCAGGTTATAGGCATTGGCGATCACCACCAGGTCGTATTCGCACCGATTGGCATAGGCGCAGAGGGTATGGGCGCAAGAGCCGACGATCAGGTGATGGTGAAGCGTCGGTATCCCAAGCTGCCCAGCAAATGCCTTGAACGTGGCGGCCAAGGTTTCGTACCTTGGGATTTCTGCCAGGCTGTAGTGCTCGCTATGGCGCAGCAGCGCCGCCTGGTCGTAGACCGAAAACAGGTGCATCTTGCCTTTGCGGGCCTGGCATACGGCCTTGGCTACCTCGATGACGTGGGCATTCAATGCCCGTTCGTCGAGGTCTTCGCAGCTTGCTGGCGCGGCGACGAACAGCTTCTCCAGGTTGGGCGCCACCTGTTCGCGAGCGAACAGCACCGGGCAGGGAGCTTTTTCCAGCAGTTGCAGGTCCAGGTTGGCCTGATGCGCCGCCTCGTCGGCGGCATGGTCCATGACCACCAGGTCCGCGCCACAGCGCGTGACTTGCGCCGCGACGCCGTTTGCCGTGGGTTTGAGTACCGTGATATCAGGACTGACACGAAGGCCCCTGGACGCAAGATGGGAGGCCCGCTGTTTCAGGTACGACTCGACGGACGGTTTCTGCCCGCCAAGGGATGGGGCACGCAGCGCGGCAAGCGAAACACTGGCGTCCAAGGCCATTGCCAATTCGGCGCTTTGCTCAACCGCCGGGCTGTATCGATCATCGCAAGGGGCGATCAAAAGCAAGTGATTGATTTTCATAAATGGGGCCTTCTGTCTGGACTGAGCATCGATCGAGCCGCACTGGCTGCTTGCAACCTGCCGACAGTCGAGCATGAGAGCAGCGCGCAGACCTGACTTGATCTTCATCAAGCCTTGAGCAGGACGGCGTGACCCTTGGTCGGAGGGCGCGAAAAGGCCGGGGGAACCAGCTAATTTGTATTAATACCCCCCATGCACATTAGCGGAGGCCTGGTCATGTCAGGCTCACTGGATATGGGGGCAAGGCCCCATGTGAAGTGCCTTGCGTGTTCGTTGAGCCGGCTTTGCCTGCCCGCCAGCCTCAGTGCCGACGAAGTGGACAAGCTGGAGCGAATCGTGCGCCGTAACCGCCCGTTGAAGAGGGGCGAGTATCTGTTCAAGGCCGATGAGCCGATGGAGCACGTGTTCGCCCTACGCTCAGGGGCGATCAAGAGTTTCCTGCTCGATACCGAGGGCAACGAGCGGATTACCGGTTTCGTCCTGCCGGGGGAGATGCTGGGGCTGGACGCCATTGGTGCAAGGCATTATCGAAGCTATGCCCTGGCGCTGGAGGTTTCGCTGGTGTGTTCCATCAGGCTGGATCAGCTGGTCGACCTGTCGGGGCAGATCCCAGGCTTGCGTTACCAGCTGTTGCATATGCTGAGCATGGGGATTCAGGGCAAGGATGAGCACTTGCGCTGCTGCCACGGCCGAGCCGAACAGCGGCTTTCGATATTCCTGCTCGGCATGTCGGCGCGTTATCACGAACGCGGCCTGCGCGCAGACGTCTTCAACCTGCCGATGTCCCGTGGCGATATCGCCAACTACCTGGACCTTACCCTGGAAACCGTCAGTAGGCTGTTCAGCCGTTTCACCCAGGCAGGGTTCGTGAAATGCGTCGGGCGGGAAGTTCGGCTGGTCGACTTGCAAAGCCTGCTGAACCTCAGCCGGCTGGAGGAACCCACTTGAGCGCAGCCAGGACCCTGTCATAGCGCTGGACCGGCCCTCCCAGTGGACAGTGATCCCCCCAGGTTGGCCGAGGCATATGGTCGGTCCGCAGCCAGATGCGCTGTGGCGATATCCCCTTTTGCCAACACAGGCGTGCTGCTTGTCGAGCCACCTGGGGCGGCGCGCAGCAGTAGACCGTGTCTGGCCTGAATGCTTGCAGTTGCTGTGTCAGTTGCATCCATCCGCTTGAGGGGTCGCGCGGCGCCGTCGTTTGCGCGCGAAGCCATGGCCGGCATTCAGCGGGCAGGTGCTCCAGCGCCAAGCCCTCGTGTAGCAAGCGCACCTGTACCCAAGGCAGCCAGCAGCGGACCTCATCGAGCATGCACAATAGCGCCAATATCCCTTCGCCCCGTGTGATCGCCAGCAGGCGCGCACTCTGCAAGGGCACTGGCCAGCCGCTGCCCAACGGGCCTGAATACCCCAGCAGCTCGCCTGGCTGCCCCAGCGGGTGCGCACCGTGGGTAGTCACCACGAACCGTCCATCCACTCCGGGCAGGCTGACGTAGCTGCATGGCCAGCGCTCGGTGCGATTGGCCAGCAGGCAATACTGGCCTGGCATCGCCTCGGTGAATTGCGGGCTGCACTGTGCCAGGCGCAGGCATTGTTGAATACCCGGGCCAGGGAAGGTTTCGAGCAAGCGGACACGCTTGCCGTCGTCCCGCTCCATAGTCGCCTCGATAGTGTCTGGATGGACCGCACTGTTTTCAAGCTAGGCGTCCGCCAGAACGGGACTTTGATCAGGATCAAACCGATAAGCGATGGCAGCAGCGCGCTGATTGATAAAGGTCAAGCGCGGGGTTGCCTGCCCGCGCACGATCGAGGTGTCTCCCTGGGAGGCATTACTCATTCGAGGAGGTCGCCATGTCCGAAGCAGCCAAGAAAGTACCTGTAACTCCCGCAGCCACCCAACCTGCCAAGGCTTCTCCACCCGGCACCGAGCCGTCGGACCTGTGGCGGCCGTTCCAGCAGCTGCGGCGCCAGATCGACAGCCTGTTCGACGATTTCGGGCGCCGGCCATTGCGCATGCCGTTCAGCCACACCCCATTCGATGTCGAGCCGTTCTGGCGCCGTGAGCTGTTCGCCCATGGCATGCCGGCAATGGATATCAGCGAACTGGCCGATGAGTTTCGCATCAGTGCCGAACTGCCAGGTGTGGACGACAAGGACATCGAGATCAAGCTGGTCAATGGCAATGTGGTGATTCGCGGCGAGAAGCAGGAAGAGGTCGACGAAAAGCGTAAGGAGTACCACCTGTCGGAGCGGCATTACGGCAGCTTCGAGCGGGTCTTCCAACTGCCCCGTGAAGTCGACGCTGAAAAGATCAATGCCCAGTTTGCCAAGGGCGTACTGCTGGTGCACCTGCCCAAGCGCGCCGAAGCGATTCACCCTGAAAAAGTGATTCCTATCAAAAGCAGCAAGTGATTGACCCGACCGATTTCAGGAGCAGGGACGCTCCGCCTTCGCATTCCAAAAGGTAGAACATCATGTCCATTGGCAAATACTGCAACCGGGATGTGGTCACAGCGCCCCCCAGCATTTCCATCTACGCCGCGGCGCGGATGATGAGCCGGTACCACGTCGGGGACCTGGTGCTGGCCGAGCCTGTCGACCGCGACCGTTGCCGGCCCATCGGCCTGATCACCGACCGTGACCTTGCGCTGAGGATCATCGCCCTCAACCCTCCTGACCAGGAAGACCTGCAGGCCATCGACGTGCTGCCACGTCCATTGATCACCGCGAACCAGAACGAAGACCTGTTCGATGTGATTCTGAACATGCGGCGAGCCAACATCAGGCGGATCCCGGTGGTCGATGACTTTGGCCTACTGGTCGGAATCGTCACCGCGGACGACTTGGTGGGGCTGTTGGCCGACCACCTGCACGAGCTGACGTTGCTGATCCGTCAGCAGAGCCGGCGGGAAGAAGATATCCGCGCCGGGGACATCTGAACCCCATGCGCGTGCGCGCCATCGACAGAGGGGGCGATCAATGAACGATTTTCCAGGCACCGAGGAACTGGAATGGCTGGATGCCTACTGGCGGGCCGCGAACTACCTTACCGTTGGCCAGATCTACCTGCAGGGCAATCCCTTGCTGGCCACGCCGCTGAAGCTGACCGACATCAAGCCTCGGTTGCTGGGGCACTGGGGCACGTCGCCAGGGCTCAACCTGATCTACACCCATCTGAACCGGCTGATCCGCCATTACGACCTGAACATGTTGTTCGTCGCCGGCCCTGGCCATGGCGGCCCGGCCATGGTTGCCCAGGCGTACCTGGATGGCACCTACACCGAGCTGAACCCTGCGATAGAACGTAACGCGCAGGGAATGGCGCGGTTGTTTCGTCAGTTTTCCTGGCCGTACGGCATTGGCAGCCATGTCGGCCCGCATGTTCCGGGTTCTCTGCACGAAGGTGGCGAGCTGGGCTATGCCTTGGTCCATGCCTATGGCGCAGCCCTGGACAATCCGCAGCTGATCGTGGCCTGCGTCATCGGCGACGGCGAGGCGGAAACCGGAGCGCTGGCGGCGAGCTGGCATTGCAACAAATTCCTCAATCCCGCGCGCGACGGTGCGGTACTGCCGATCCTGCACCTCAATGGCTACAAGATCGCCAACCCGACGGTGCTGTCGCGGATCAGCGAGGACGAGTTGACCAGCCTCATGTATGGCTACGGTTATGATCCTTATTTCGTCGAGGGCGACGAACCGATGGAGGTGCATCGGGCGTTGGCCAGGACGCTGGATGTGATCTACGAGAAAATCTGCCAGATCCAGCGGCTTGCCCGGCACACCGAGGCGGGCCAAGCCATCGACCGGCCATTGTGGCCGGTGCTGGTCTTGCGCACCCCAAAAGGCTGGACGGGGCCGACGTTCGTCGATGGGCAGCGGGTAGAGGGAACCTGGCGCTCCCATCAACTGCCCCTGGGAGACCTTCGCAAGCCACTGCACTTGCAGCAGTTGCAGCAATGGCTGGAAAGCTACCGGCCGCATGAATTGTTCGATGCCCAGGGCGCGTTGTTGCCGGAACTGGCCGCGCTGGTCCCGACCGGGCGGCGGCGCATGAGCGCGAACCCACATGCTAATGGCGGGCTGCTGTTGCGAGCGCTGGACCTTCCGCGCTTCAGCGACTACAGCGTGAAGATGGACGGGCCTGGACGCGTACGCGCAGAGGCGACCCGGGTTCTGGGCAGCTACTTGCGCGACGTGATCAAGAACAGCCTGGTGTCCCGCGATTTTCGCCTGTTCGGCCCTGACGAGACGGCTTCCAACCGGCTGGATGCGGTATTCGAGGCGACCTGCAAGGTCTGGCTGGACCCCCACGGTGCCGAGGATGACCACCTCGGTCCAGATGGCAGGGTGATGGAGATTCTCAGCGAGCAGATATGCGAAGGTTGGCTGGAGGGTTACCTGCTGACCGGCCGCCACGGCTTGTTTTCGTGTTATGAAGCGTTCATCCACATCGTCGATTCGATGATCAACCAGCATGCAAAATGGCTCAAGACAGCCGCCGAAGTGCCGTGGCGCAAGCCGATCGCTTCGTTGAACATCCTGCTGACCTCGCATGTCTGGCGTCAGGACCACAACGGCTTTTCGCACCAGGACCCAGGTCTGCTGGACCTTCTGGCGAACAAAAAGGCCGATCTTGCGCGTATCTACCTGCCCCCGGACGCCAACTGCCTGCTGTCCGTGGCTGACCATTGCCTGCGCAGCCGTGGCTACATCAATGTGATCGTTGCCGGCAAGCAACTGGAGTGGCAGTGGCTGGATGGGCAGGCGGCGAACCTGCACTGCCAGGCTGGCATCGGGCGTTGGGCATGGGCCAGCCATGACGATGACCTGCCGGAGGTGGTCCTCGCCTGCGCAGGCGATGTGCCGACGCTGGAAGTGCTGGCGGCGGTAACCCTGCTTCGTGACGACGTCGCCGACCTGCGGGTCAGGGTGGTGAACGTGGTCGACCTGATGGCACTGCAATCACCGCTACAGCATCCGCACGGCTTGCCCGACAGTGACTTCAATGCGCTGTTCACCGAAGAGCAGCCGGTGATCTTCGCCTTCCATGGTTACCCGGCCCTGGTTCACCGCCTCATCTACAAGCGTGCCAACCCGCAGCGTTTCCATGTGCATGGCTTTCGTGAGGAAGGGGCGACCACCACGCCGTTCGACATGGCGGTCATCAACAACCTCGACCGCTACCAGCTGGTGCTGGATGTGTTCGAACGCGTGCCTCGCCTGCAAGCGCAGGTGGAGCGGGCGCGAACCCGCTACTGGTCGACCATGGAAAAGCACAAGCTGTACCTGATCGAGCATGGCGAAGACATGCCTGAGGTTGCGCAATGGCACTGGACACCGCACCCAGACGCCTGAACCGGCGCTATTTGGCTTTCCAGTATTTCTGCATTTCGAGGAACAGGAACGACGCGGTCCAGGTGATCAGCACCAGGCCTGTCAACGCTTGCAGGCCGGTGAGGTACTTGAGATGACCGGTAGGGGCGATGTCGCCAAAGCCTATCGTGGTGTAGGTGGTAAAGGAAAAGTACACGCAATCGAGCAAGCTGCCGTCGAAGTTGCCACTGAGCGTGCCCCAGCCCTCGGCGTGGGCCATCAGGTAATACACCAGGGCGAAACACCAGACCTCCAAGGCATGGGCCAGCAGCGCGCCAAACACGCCAGCGACGATCCGGAACCGGCTCCACAGCTTCAGCCGCGGTAGCCAGTCGTTCAGGCGAAGCAGGCATTCGTAGTGGATGATCACCACCAGGATCACCACCAGCATGTTGATCAATGTGACGGTGAGCATGGTCGGCACTCGGATTGGATCGGTCTGTCATTTGGCCGCATCGACCAGATTATAGGTGGCAGGCTCCTTGGCCAGGGGCAGCAGCGCGGGGAATTCTTCCGGGGTGATGGTTTCCTTGGCCAATAACAGGCGTGCCCCAGCGTCCAGGTCGGAACGTCGCTGTTCGAGCAACGTCCGGGCACGGGCGTAGGCTTCCTCCAGCAAGCCGCGAATACCCAGGTCGATTTCCCTTGCGGTCTGCTCCGAGTAGTCCTTGCGCTCCTGGCGCAACAACGATTCGCCCAGGTAGCTGGCCTGCTGCCGCTCCAGCACTGCCTGGCCCAGCTCCGTGCTCATGCCGAAGCGGGTGATCAGCTGGCGGGCGATGTCGGTGGCGCGTCCCAAGTCGTCAGCGGCTCCGGTGGACACCTGGCCGAATACCAGGCTTTCGGCGGCCCGCCCGGCCATCAGTACGACGATCCGGTCGCGCAGCATCTGCGCGCTGATCAGGTAGCGGTCATCGGTCGGCCGTTGCAGCGTGAACCCCAGCGAGCCAGCGGCTCTGGGGATGATCGACACTTTGTGCACCGGGTCCATCGCCGGCAGGCTGCTTGCCGCGAGTGCGTGGCCCATTTCATGGTACGCCACAACCTGGCGTTCATCGTCGCGCAGCACGTTGCCCTTGCGCTCCACGCCTGCCACCAAGCGTTCGACGGCAGCGGTGAAGTCCTGCAGCTCAACCCATTGGCTGGCGCGCCGGGTGGCGACGATGGCGGCTTCGTTCACCAGGTTGGCCAGGTCGGCGCCGGTCAGGCCAGGGGTGATCTCGGCAATGCGTTCCAAGTCCAGGTCGTTCTTGTAGACGATCTTGTGCAGGTGCACCTTAAGGATCGCCAGGCGGCCCTTGCGGTCGGGGCGGTCGATCAGGATCTGCCGGTCGAAGCGTCCGGCGCGCAGCAGCGCCGGGTCCAGTATCTCAGGGCGATTGGTCGCTGCCAGCAGCACGACACCTTCGCGTGGATCGAAGCCATCGAGCTCGGCCAGCAGTTGATTGAGGGTCTGTTCCTTCTCGTCGTTGCCGCCCAGGCTGCCGATACCACGCATCTTGCCCAGGGCGTCCAGTTCGTCGATGAAGATGATGCAGGGCGCTGCGCGCCGGGCCTGGTCGAACAGGTCGCGCACCCGCGCCGCGCCCACGCCGACGAACATCTCGACGAACTCCGACCCGGAGATCGAGAAAAACGGTACCGCCGCCTCTCCGGCGATGGCCTTGGCGACCAGGGTCTTGCCGGTGCCAGGGGGGCCGACCAGCAACGTGCCCTTGGGCACATGCGCCCCCAGGCGGGCATAGAACGCCTGGTTCTTGAGAAAGGACACCACTTCGGTGAGCTCGCCCTTGACGTCGTCTATGCCCGCCACATCGGCGAAGGTGACCTTGGTATCGCGCTCGACATAGACGCGCGCACGTGATTTGCCCACGCTCATCAACCCGCCCAACCCCTGTTTGTCGGTCACGCCACGAAACAGGAAGAACCACAGCGCCAGCATCATCATCAGCGGCATCAGCCAACCCACCAGGCTCGCCAGGTTGCTGTCCTCGGCTACCCCAGTGAAGGTAACGCCCGTACGGCTCAATTGCTCGCTCAACTGCGGGTCGACCCGCACCGTGGAGAACACCGAACGCCCGGCGATCGGTTCCTGCAATGTGCCCAGGATGCGGTCATGTTCGATCCGCAGCTCACTGACCTTTTGCTGTTCGAGCAATTGCAGGAACTGGCTATAGGAGATGGTCTGAACGGCCGCTCGGTTGAACAGGCCGAACTGGATGGCGGCGAGCACGGCCAGGCCGATTGCCAGCAGGTACAGCGTCCAGGGCTGATCTTTGTTCATGACCGTCTCTCCTGGTGGGCCGCCGGGCTAGGCGATCAACAGGTAGTCTTCAACCTTGCTTACGCCAGGCACTGCCCAGGCAGCGCGCTCGACCACTTCCCGTTCACGAAGCAAGTGCACCTTGCCTTCCAGCCGGACCACACCGCCGTTGACGGTAATGCGGATGCCCTCGGCCTGGATCTCTGCGCTGCGCTTGAGGGCCTGTTCGATGCGATGGCGGATATCGCTGGCATTGGCCCGCGCCTTCAAGGTGATGCGATTGTGCACGCCGACCACGCCCGACAGACGCCAAACCGCTTGCTCGATCACTTCCTTCTGGTATTGCCAGTCCAGTTCGCCTTCCAAGGTCACCGTGCCTTTGTGAACGGTGACCTTGATGCCCTCGACATTGGCATCCGAGCTCCAGGCGATGATCTTCAGGGCGCGGCTGGCAATGGTATCGTCGGCAGTACCTTCGAGCTTGTTCAGTCGGACTTCGATTTCCTCGGCCAGCCCACGCACGCCTTTCATGGCTTTGACGGTGCGCTCGGCACTGATCTTCTGGGCATAACTGCTGACGTGGCCGGACAGTGTGACCACGCCATCCTGCACCGTCACACCGATGCTGGCGGCATTGATGTCAGGTTGAAACGCCAACTCTTCAAGCACCAGGTCGCGCAAATCAAGGTCGTTCATGATGGTCTCCGCTATCCATTGGAAAGGTGGGCCGAGATGCCCTCAGCCCATGTTTCTACCCTCCAGCGGTACCACGCGATTGACAAAGGTCAAAACCGGCGCGCTACCGTACGCCTGGCGAGATTGATAAATGTCAGGCTGCGGTGAGTGCCGGTGCCGATACTAGGGGTGTCTTGAGCATGCGCGAGGGCACCACCATGCAACGCTATCTGCTTGCCGGCTTGTCCAGCCTGCTTCTGGTATTGGTTTCGGGATGCACGCCATGGCACGCTGAGCAATACGACGCACGGCTGGAGTCGGCCGAGAACAACGCGGCGACCGCGCGCTTGCGGGCCGACCAGGTGTGCTACCGCATCGATATGGTCGAGCAGACCGCCAACGAGGCGTTGCGCAGAGCGACACAGGCCCAGGAACAGGTCCAGCAGTTGCTCCAGCAGGCCAAACGCAAGTAACGGCCATGTCACGTCGATGGCTGGACCCAAGCCTGTTGCTGGTCTGCGTCCTGTCCCTGCTGTTGGGCGGGCTGGTCTATGCCGCGCAACAGCCGGTTTGGGCGGCGTTGATCTGGGCCGGCGGCAGCGCGCTCATGGCAGTGGTGCTGGCGGTGGAAATGGTCCAGCGCCTGGCCAGGCGTGAGGCGGGCATCGACCTGATCGCACTGATGTCGATTGGCGCGGCCCTGGCCCTGGAGCAAATGCTGGTGGGCGCCGTGGTTGCGCTGATGCTGGCCACGGGGCGTGCCTTGGAGACGCTCAGCCTGCGTCACGCCGAGCGCGAATTGCGCGCACTGATCGACCGGGCGCCACAGCGGGCCTGGATTCAGGAGCAGGAGGGCTTGCGTGAGGTGCCGGTCGACGCAGTCCGCGCTGGCCACCGCGTCCTGGTGCGCCTGGGCGAAATCGTGCCAGTGGACGGGTACTTGCAGTCTGAGCAGGCGACTCTGGACGAAGCTGCGCTGACCGGCGAATCGTTGCCCGTCACCCGCCATGCCGGTGAGCCGGTGGCCAGCGGCGTGACCAACACAGGCGCGCCGCTGCTCTTGCTGGCCACCCGTACCGCAGCGCAAAGCACTTACGCGGGCATCGTGCGACTGGCCGAAGCGGCACGTCAGTCACGGGCACCGTTCGTGCGCCTGGCCGACCGCTACGCACTGGCGCTGATCCCGTTGACATTGCTGATGGCTGCGCTGGCGTGGTGGGCCAGTGGCGATGTGCAGCGGGTGCTCGCCGTGCTGGTGGTCGCCACGCCTTGCCCGCTGATACTGGCTGTGCCGATTGCCATCATTTCAGGCATTTCGAGGGCTGCACGGCGCAACATACTGGTGCGTGACGGCGAGGTGCTCGAAGCCCTCGCCGGCGTGCGCCAGGTGTTCCTCGACAAGACCGGGACCTTGACCAGTGGCCATGCCCAGTTGCAGTCGATCGAGGTGAGGGGGCAGGGCGCGCCCTTGCAGATGCTGCAGCTGGCCGCTTCGTTGGCCCAGTCATCGACCCATCCGATTGCCCAGGCCATTGTTCATGCTGCCCGATTGCGCAACGTGACGCTGACCGCCGCCCAGCAGGTGGAGGAAAGCCCCGGCCAGGGGCTCGCCGGGGTTGTGCACGGCAAGGCTGTACGCTTGGGTGCCCTGGCCTATGTGCAGCAGGAGAAGGACGATGGGCACTGGGCACAGGAGCGTTTGCAGCAACTGGACTACCTGGCCAACAGCGGCAGTTTCGTGGCGGTTGACGGTGAGTTGAAAGCGGTACTGCGGCTGGCCGATGACCTGCGCCGGGAAACCCCCCAGACACTGCGACGCCTGCGGGCGCGAGGGATCGACAAGGTGGTCATGCTCACCGGTGACCGCCCGGAAACCGCGGAAATGGTCGCGCTGGCGGCGGGTATCGACGAGCTTCGCTCAGGGCTCTCGCCAGAAGACAAAATTCGCCTGGTGCAGGAGGGCTGCCGTACGGCCCCCTCGCTGATGGTCGGCGACGGCATCAACGACGCACCGGCATTGGCGGCGGCCGATGTCGGGGTTGCCATGGGGGCTTCTGGCGTGACGGCCTCCGCCCAGGCGGCCGGTGTGGTGTTGCTGGTCGATCGGCTCGATCGCTTGGTCGAGGCCCTGGATATCGCCCGGCATGCCGTGTACATCGCCCGGCAGGGAGTATGGGTGGGGATGAGCCTGTCGTTGCTGGCGATGGTGGTTGCAGCCGCCGGCTACCTGCCGGCATTGCTGGGGGCGGTGTTGCAGGAAGGTATCGACCTGTTGATCATCGTCAACGCCTTGCGTGCGCTAGGCCCCTTGACGGCCAGGCAACGCAGCGGGCTTGCCGTCGAGGACCTGGATCGGTTGCAGGACGAGCATCGGCAACTCGACGGGTTGCTGACGGAACTGAGCCAGATGGCCTGCGACTTCGCCAAGCGTCCCATCGAGCAGGCGCGGGCTGACCTCGGCAGGCTGGTCACCGGGCTGCATGACCTTCTGGAGCGCCACGAGCGCGATGACGAGCGTCGTCTGTACCCGCTGCTGAGCCGCTTCATGCCCGGCGAAGACCCGTTGTCGGCGATGAGCCATACCCACCGGGAAATTTTCCGCCTCATCCATCTTCTGTCCTGCATGAACCACGATTTCAGTCAGGCGGCAGCGAGCCCGAGCGCAGATGACATCCAGCACCAGCTGATACGCCTGGACACCTTGGCAAAGTTGCACTTCGACCAGGAAGAGGCCCTTTACCGGTACCTGGATCAACGCTGAGCGCAGCGTTCAGCGCCTTGTAGGGTTGATAAAAATCAAGCACCCAATGTGGTGGAGCGGGATGCTGGCAGCAGCTGTTTCATGCCCTGGCCTACACGGGAGGCAATACCATGCCCCACAGCAAAATGCTGTTCCGCTCTGCAGCGCGGGAGAAAATTCTCAGTGGCGCCACCCAGCTCGCCGATGCCGTGCGCGTAACGCTAGGGCCCAAATCGAAATCGGTGCTGATGCAGAGCAGTTGGGGTAAACCGACCGTCTGCAACGATGGAGTCACCATCGCCAAACGGGTCGATCTGCAGGACCCGGAGGAAAATCTTGGCGCCCAGATGCTGCGCCAGGCGGCCGAACGCACCGGTGAAGCGGTGGGGGATGGCACCAGTACCGCGACAGTGCTCGCCCACGCGATCCTGGCCGACGGCGTGCGCAACGTGGTGGCCGGGGCCAGCGCCATCGACCTCAAGCGAGGCCTGGACAGAGGGCTGGCGTTGGTCATGACATCGCTGCTGGCGCAGTCACGCCAGGTCAGCACTGCCAAGGAAAAAGCCCAGGTGGCGACGTTATCGGCGCACAACGACCCGTTGATTGGCCAGTTGGTCGCGGATGCCCTGGAGAAGGTCGGCGTGGAAGGCGTGGTCAGCGTGGAGGAATCCAAGACCACCGAAACCGTGGTCGAAATCATGGATGGCATGCGCTTCGACCGGGGCTATGTGTCGCCTTACTTCGTCACCGACACCGAGAAGATGCAGGTCGAGCTGACCGATGCTTGTGTCTTGCTGTGCGATCACAAGATCGGCGCACTCAACGATCTGCTGCCCCTGCTGGAACAAGTGGCGAAAAGCGGTCAGCCGCTGGTGGTGATCGCCGAAGACATCGACGGCGAGGCCTTGACCACGCTGGTGGTCAACCAGATCCGCGGCGTGCTGCGAGCGGTGGCCGTGAAGGCTCCTGGGTATGGCGACCGGCGCAAGGAAATGCTCCAGGACATCGCGGTGCTCACGGGGGCGACCCTGGTGTCGGCGGAGCTTGGCATCAATCTCGATCAGTTGCAGTTGTCCCAGCTCGGCCAGGTGCACCGTGCGGTGGTGTTGAAAGACAGTACGGCGTTGATCGGTGGCAAGGGCACCCAGCAAGCGGTGGCTACCCGCGTTGCGCAGATCCGCGCCCAGATCGAGGCCAGCACCAGCGATTACGACCGGGAAAAACTGCATGAACGCCTGGCCAGGCTTGCGGGCGGTGTGGCAGTGATCCGCGTCGGGGCACCGTCCGAAGCGGAGATGAAAGCGCGCAAGGACGCGTTGGATGATGCCCTGGCCGCCACCCGCGCGGCCATCGCCGAAGGCATGGTGCCTGGCGGTGGCCTGGCTTTGCTCAAGGCGGTGCCTGCGTTGCTCGCTGAAGAGGCGGGCAGCGAAGGTGATATACGCACCGGTTTGCAGATACTGCGCCGTGCGCTGGAGGCCCCAGCGCGGATGATTGCCGAAAATTCCGCGGTGGACGCGGGCGTGGTGGTGGCACGCATGCTCGCCGAAACGGGCAGCATCGGGTTCGACGCGGCGGCCAACACCTACGTCGACCTGTACGAGGCCGGCATCATCGACCCCACCAAAGTGGTACGCATCGCCCTCGAGAACGCAGTCTCAGTCGCCAGCATCCTGCTGCTGACCGAGGCAACCATGACCGATATCCCGGAAAAGACAGCACCTTTGATGCAACCCCCATTGCCTGAGTGATCAGGCGAACCGATCGTCGGAGGCTACCATGAGCCACTATCAACGCCTGTTGCTGATCCTGCGCCCTGCATTGCGCCAGTCCTGTGCCTTGGAACAGGCGGCCGCCCTGGCCAGGTCAAGTTCGGCCAGCCTGCACATCGTGGGTTTGCTGGAATCGCTGGACAAGCTCAGGTTCCTGGAGACAGGTGACCATCAGAGCGAGCGGCAGGCTTACCTGCAATCCCAGCAGGCGCAGCTCGAAGCGCAGGCCCAGGTGCTGCGGGCATCGGGTGTGCAAGTGACGACGGAAGTCGCCTGGAGCAGCGATCTGCAGGCGGATATTCTCGAACATGCCCTGGAGATGCAGCCGGATGTACTGCTCAAGCAGGTCGAGCGCGAACCGGTGCTCAAGCGGGCCTTCTTTACCCCATTGGACTGGCAGTTGCTGCGGCATTGCCCGATCCCGGTCTACCTATTGGGCGCAGCCAGACCGGCCTTGCCTCGCCAGATCGTCGCGGCGGTAGACGTGGCCGATCCATCGCCCGAGGGCCAGGCGCGCAATGACAGCATCGTCCAGCAGGCCAATGCGCTCGCGTTGCAGACCGGCGCGCAACTGGACCTGCTGTTCGCGTGCGACCTGACCATGGCCTACATGGGCGACATGGGATATGGCGCCTGGGCCATTGGCGACGTCGGCGAGTCCCTGCGCCAGGCACTGGAGGAGGATTTCAAGGCGGTGGCTGACCGCTATGGCGCTCCGGCCGAGCGCAGGCACTTCATACTGGGCCGCCCGGTCGCGGTGCTGAGCGAATACGTCGAAACCCATCCGGTGGACGTGATCGTCATGGGCAGGCCGCTCGCCCGGGGACTGGACCGACTGTTCGGCAGCACCACGGAGCATGTGTTGTACCAGATTCCCTGCAATATCCTGGCGGTGTAAGGCCCGGCGCCGGAGTCATGCGTCCAAGCCCCGGCGGCAGGCAAGCAACTCGGCAACCAGGGCGCTGGTATCGACGATATCCAGCTGTTCCAGACATCGCACGGGTAGGCGAAAGGGCGAGATGCTGTCGGTCACCAGTACTCGTTCGAACGCACAGCTGTCGAACAGCTCGCCACCTGTGGTGAACAGGCCATGGGTGGCTGCGGCCAGTATGCGGGTGGCGCCGGCCTGCCGGCAGGCGTGGGCAGCGCGGAGCAGCGTCTGCCCCGTGCTGATCAGGTCGTCGAACACGATGACGGTGCTGCCTGCCACATTGCCAACCAGATGTTCGCCGCTCAGGCCCGTCGGCTGGCGATGCTTTTCCATCATGGCCACCGAAACCGGGCGCGCCAGCAGGTCCGCCAGGACCTGGCGAAACTGCTCGGCGCGTTTGATACCACCGATATCCGGCGAGACGACCGTGACAGCCTCTTCTCCGAGCAGCGGGGCCAGGTGTTGGGCGAATAGCTGGGTGCATTGCAGGTTCCAGCTCGGGATTCGGTAGGCGTTGTCGAAGGCGCTGGGGTTGTGTACGTCCAGCGCGACCACGCGGTCGATGCCGCAGCTTTCCATCAGCCGGGCTACATGGCGGGTAATGGTCGCGTCCTGAAACTCCACCTTGCGGTCCTTGCGGCCATAACACAGGTAAGGCGTGACGGCTGTCACCTGGCGGGCACCGGCGTCCTTGAGCGCACCACAGAAGAACAGCAAGCGGCACAGCTTGTCGTGCGCGCTGTGGTGCGCGTCACCAAAGAGCGAATGGAAGACGATGACCGATCGACCGTCGACCGACTCGGCAGGCCAGCATTTGTGTTCTCCATCCTCGTAGTCGCGCTCTTCATGCGCAGACAGCTTCCAGCCCAATCGTTGCGCCACGGCATGACCATAGGCCTGGCTGCGTTGCAAGGCGAACAGTAACGGTGGTGTGTCATTCATGCCCTGCGCTCCAGAGGTCGTTCACAGCAACATAAGCGGCATGCCACTGCGCGGTTTGACGATTATCAAGTCGAGCATAGCCAGCGGGCGGACACTGGGCATGTCAGAGCATGCAATGGCCTGCGCCCCCTACACCCTGCACGGAGAGTACGCCAATGGACAAATACCAGAAAAGCCACAAGGACAAACTGTTCAAGCCGCATCCGTTCGACCCCTATGCCACGGCGCATCGTCCTGCTGGCAGTGCGCGTTGTCCGCAATGTGGCGCTGCCTACCATGGAGGCGAGTGGCACGCCCATGGGGCGAAGGGGCCTGGGCCGGTTGAGTCGATCGTCTGCCCGGCATGCCGGCGCATCGAAGACCGTGCCGCTGCCGGACAAGTGCGGGTGTCGGGCCGTTTTCTGGCAGCGCATGAAGAGGAGATTCGCAAACTCATGCACAACGTGGAGCAACAGGAAAGGCAGACGCATGTTCTTGAGCGCTTGATCGCGATCGACTACCAGCAGGGCCAACTGGTGGCAACCACCACTGGCACGCACCTGGCCAACCGCATTGGTCATGAACTGAAGGCCGCCTACGATGGCGCGTGCAGCTACCGCTATAGCGACAGCGATGTGTACTTGAGTGTCGATTGGCATCGAGACTGAGGTCGCCTGGCCTGGTTTCACTCCAGGGAGGAGGTGAAACCAGGCGAGCGATCGTTCAACCGTGGATCGCCAGAATGCTGGAGTGAACCTTGTACAGGGTTTGCTCGGTGGTACTTCCGACCACCTTGCTCACCCCCTCATGGTACAGCGTGCCCATCACCACCACATCGAAGCCATGCTGGTTGGCGTATTCGCTGACCACGTTACGGGCAGCGCCTCTCACCAGGTGCAGATGATCTGGCTTGATGCCGTAGCGGCCGCCGAACGCTGCCATGCGCTCGCGCGCACGACCCGACATTTCCTCGACCAATTTGTCAGTCCAGGCGACGGGGGCGGCGGCATAGGCAACGAAGCTTGCACTGGGTTCATAGGCCTGCAGCAGATGCAGTTGCGCCTTGCATCGCTGTGCCAGGGCCTGTGCCGATTGCAGGATGTGGTCGTTGAGCTTGTCGATCACAGGGTCGTGCTCGACCAGATCGACGGCGACAAGTATGCGCGCTGGCAAGTTGGTCTGCGCCTGGGCCACCAAGTGCAGCGGGATCGGGCAACGGCGCAGCAGTTGCCAGTCCAAAGGCGTGAGCAGTGCACGGCTCAAGGCGGTTTCGTGCTTGATGTCCTTGATCACCATCTCTACCCGGTGCAACTGGGCCAGCCGGATCAAGTCCTTGAGCGGGTCTTCATCGTCCAGTGTCTCGGCGTAGGCGCTGATGCCCAGTTCGCCCAGCGCCTTCACCTGGTCGGCCAGCCAAGCCTTGCGGTGCTCGGCGTCCTGCTTGCGGGCATTGGCGCGCAGCACTTGGTCCAGGGTGGCCAGACGTGAGGGGAGTTGACTGAGCACCACCAGGTGCAAGGTGGCGCCAGTCGTGCTGGCCAGCGCCTGGGCACGCGTCAGGGCAGGCGAGGGGTGCAGGTCTGGATGGCAGATCAGTAGCAGTCGCGAGTAAGCATTCATGATGGCCTCCACGGCGATGGCAGCCTCGATGAAGGCCCACCGGTTCAGGTCAAGGGTGACGCAGTGGGGCTTGATGGCCTTGATATTTATCAAGATTGGCTGACCGCCAGCTTCGATAATGACAGCGGTGCGGCACCCCCATTCGCGCCAGGAGGTGGCTGATGAGCCTGTACCGTCGGATGCTTCTGGTCATGACCCAGGTCCAGGTCGATGCAGCGCTGCGTCGGGCCCTGGCATTGGCTCAAGCGTCAGGTGCCTCGCTGCATGTACTGGGCATCCATACGCCTGCCGAATGTGGCGTGCCCGATCAAGGGCGGCAAGCTGCCCAACCGTCAGCCGCATTCGCGCATTTCGCTTCCGGGCTCAAGGCATTGCTCGATGAGCAGGCGCCCACAGGGTTGCACATCACCTTCGAAGCGCTGGAAACCGCCACGGCGGGTGACCTCCTACCGGCATGCATCGCGCGTTGTGCGCCTGACTTGGTGATCAAGGGGCTTTCCGCCAGTCCGGTACGTGGCCTGATCGACAAGTACTCGGTTGACCGTGCGTTGCTGCATACGTGTCAGGTGCCTTTGCAGCTGGTGCCTGCCGAGGCCCCGGCCATGCCCGCGCGCATATTGGTCGCCGTGGATGTGGCCAAGGCGGACCTTGCGCAGCAAGCGCTGAACCATGCGCTGGTGGAGGCAGGTCGACAACTGGGTAGCGCATGCAACGGCCAGGTCCATTTGCTGTCGGCGTACGACCTGCCCATGGCCATGCTGGCCAATCCCGACCTTGCAGCGCCCTGGGCGGAGCAAGTGCGCGAGTCGCTCCAGGCACCGTTCGATGAGCTGGCCGATATCCATGGCATTGTCCATGCGCAGCGCTACTTCATCGAAGGTGCGCCGCTGCGCGTGATCCAGTCTCTGGTCGCCACGCTGAAGATCGACGTGGTGGTGGTCGGCGTGGTGCAGCCCAGGCGCTGGGCCAAGCTGATCGGCGACACCACCGAACGGCTCCTCAACCATGCGCCGTGCAGCCTTCTGACGGTCCGGTCCGCGTCCGCGGATTGATTCAGGCGGTGTCGCCAGCTCGGCCGTGGCGAACCACTTCCACGCTGAAATCCGCCTCGAAAGGTGGCACATGACATTCGACGATGTCCTGCTCGGCGACCTGCAGGTGTATACCCACGATCTGCGCATGCACGGGTTGGTGACAGACGTGACGGTCAACGAGCACCGCGCTGAATACCCGTCGCGCGCCAAGCTCAGCCAGGTAGGCGCAGGTACGCAGCAGGGAGTGCCCTTCGTACAGCACGTCATCGACCACCAGCAAGGTGGTATCGGCCAGATCCAGTTTGGCCAACTCAGGGTTCTCGGTAAGCTGCGTATAGGCATGCAGGATGCTGAGGTCGTCGGCGTAGCGCTTGACCTTGATCGGGTAGAGTGGCAATGGCGCCGCCCCGGTCAGTCGGTGCAAGTGCAGTTGCAGGCGGCGCGCCAAAGGCTCCCCTCGGCGTTGAATCCCCACCAGCACCGTGGGTTGGGCAGTCATGAACGCCAGGGCCTGCTGCGCCATGCTACGCAGCACGCTGTCGAGGTCTTGTTCGTCATACAGGCGAGCGCGTGAGGGGGCGGGGCGGTTCATGATTGTTTTCCGTGGTCGGCCAAGGGTCATTGGCAACCTATACCGCTGCCACCTGCTCGACTTGATAAAAGCCAAGCACAGGTCATTTCCACGATGATCCCCGCGGTCGCTGGCGAGGGCCTTGGGGCAGGTACCACCTGATGCACAGGAGTCTTGCAGGTTTATTACCTCAACTGTTGACCTAGGATAACTTGCGCCGCCTTTTGGATCGTCGCGCCACGAACGCAGTGGTAGCGTATTCATACAGTCGTGGCGATCACGGTGGGTTGTCATGTATCAGAATCTGGCTGTCCTGGCTGCCTTGCTGGTGCTGTACGCCAACCTGGCCGGCGCGCTCGAATCCAAACCTATCAATGGCCCCCTGTTGTTCTTGCTGGCGGGGCTGGTGGCAGGCCCCGCTGGGCTTGGGGTGCTGAACCTTTCCCTGGATCGTCATGATCTTCGGCTGCTGGCCGAGCTTACCCTGGCGATCGTACTGTTCAGCGATGCTGCCCAAGCTGATCTGGCTCAATTGCGCCTTCACCGTAGCCTGCCGCTGCGTCTGCTGACGATTGGCTTGCCGCTGACCCTGGTCGCCGGTTGGCTTGCTGCGTGGCTGATGTTTCCACGCATGCCCTGGCTGGAAATGGCCCTGTTGTCGACGATCCTGGCGCCCACCGATGCCGCCCTTGGCAAGGCAGTGGTGAGTAACCCCCTGGTGCCGGCCAATGTGCGTGAAAGCCTGAACGTCGAAAGCGGACTGAATGACGGCATCTGCGTGCCGGTTCTGCTCTTGCTGCTGGCATTGCTGATGGAAAGTCGCTCGACGATGCCCTTTGCCCTGGCGGGATACTTCTTGCTGGAGGAGTTGGGCATTGGCGTACTGACGGGGGCAGTGCTGGCGCTGGTGGTGGGAGGGCTGCTGCGTCTTTCCCAACGCCGCTGCCTGCAAATGGACTCTTGGCAACAACTGGTGATGCCCGCCCTGGCGTTGCTGAGCTTCGCCAGCGCCCAGGCAATGGGCGGTAGCGGCTTTATCGCAGCGTTCTGTGCAGGTGTGTTGACCGGTTACCTGTTCAATCGGGAAACGCAGCCGCTGCTTAAGACCGGCGAATCCTGCGGTGAAGCGCTTTCGCTGCTGACCTGGGTGGTGTTCGGTGCCTACGTAGCGCCCAAGGCCTCGCAAATCCTGTCGCCCTCGGTATGGTTCTATGCACTGCTGAGCCTGTCGCTGGTGCGCATGGTGCCTGTCTGGGTGAGCCTGGCCGGCAGCGAGCTGGCTGCCGAGAGCCGTCTGTTCATTGGCTGGTTCGGACCGCGTGGTCTAGCGTCTATCGTCTTCGCCGTGCTGGTACTCGATGCGCCGCTGCAAGAGGGCAGCACGATCATCGCCACGACCATCGCTTGCGTCGTGCTCAGCGTGATATTGCATGGCATAAGCGCTGCACCCGGTGCCCGGCGGTTGGGGCGCAGGGCTCGAAAGTGAAGGCGTGGCACATGAGCGATCGGTTCTTCGACAAGCTTTCGCGGAGGTGGCAGCCATGCGTGATAAAGCAAAGAAAATGGGCCTGGTCGGACTGACGACGCTGGTCACTGTGAATATGATGGGTTCGGGCATCATCATGCTGCCGGCAAGCATGGCGCAGATCGGCGCCGTCTCGCTGCTGTCCTGGGTGATTACGGCCATCGGCTCGATGGCTATCGCCTACTGTTTCGCCCAATGCGGCATCTACTGCACGCAATCGGGCGGCATGTCTGCCTACAGTGAACAAGCCCATGGCAAGTCTGCTTTCTTTCTGTGCTCCTACCTTTACTTCCTGTCGCTGATGATTGGCAATGTAGCCATCGCCATTTCTGCCGTTGGCTACCTCACGCCTTTCATTCCCTGGCTTGGAACTGGTGGTGGGCCGCTATTGGTTGGAGCGGTGACGTTGATCTGGTTTACCACCTTGTCCAACCTGGGGGGAGCCGAAGTTACCGGTCGTATTGGCGCTGTCAGCGTGTGGGGCGTCATCGTCCCGGTTGCCGGTTTAAGCCTGATCGGGTGGCACTGGTTCAGCCCCGCGACCTTCCAGGATGCCTGGAACCCGGGTCAAATGCCGGTCGCCCAGGCCATTACCAACAGTATTCCGCTGACCTTGTGGGCGTTCCTGGGCATGGAATCGGCTGCGCAGAACTCCGACGCGGTGGAAAACCCCAAGCGCAATGTGCCTCTGGCGTGCTTGCTCGGCACCCTTGGCGCAGCGGTGATCTACATTCTTTCGACCAGTGTCATCCAGGGCATCGTGCCGAACCCGGAACTTGCAAACGCCAGCGCGCCCTTCGCCCTGGTCTATGCGCAGATGTTCAATGACGCTGTCGGCAATGTCATCATGGCCTTGGCGGTAATCGCCTGTGTGGGTTCGTTGCTCGGCTGGCAATTCACCTTGGCTGAAACCGCCAGAGTGACTGCCGGGCAGGGGCTTTTCCCAACGCTGTTCACGCGCACCACGGCACGTGGTGTGCCATTGATAGGCATGCTGACCTGCGCCGTGCTGCAGAGCCTCATTGCCCTGTCGACGCTCTCGCCCAATGCCAGCGCCCAGTTCAGCAAACTGGTCAACCTGGCTGCCGTGACCAACATCATTCCCTACATCACCTCGCTGACCGGGCTGTTGGTGATCATGTACAAGGCCCAGGTTCAGGCAGCCATTTTTCGCCGTAACAGCGCGGTCATGGTGGTCGCGGTGTGCTATTGCTTCTACGCACTGTACGCCTCGGGCCTGGAAGCCGTATTCGGTGCCGCTCTGATCATGGCGCTGGGCTACCTGCTGTTCGGTTTCATTGCCAAGCGTTTCGTCAAGGCGTTGGACATGATCGGAGGTGCGCCATGAAGCGTTCATTGAAAGCGACCGGTTGGTGTCTTGCCAGTTTGCTGTTGTGCGCGGTAGCAGACAGCACTGTCGCCGCTGCGGACGTATTGAGCAGGTTAAGGCAAGGGCAGGTGCTCAATCTCGGATTCGTGGAGGGGTTCGCTCCCTTCTCATCTGGCAGCGAACAGGCACCGGAGGGGTACTCCATCGACCTTTGCCAGGCAGTCGTCGCACGCCTTCGGGAGTCGCCCGGGCTCGCGGGCTTGCAGGTACGCTGGCGCTCCCTGGCAGAGCCGGAGGCTGTTCGCACCGTGGGTGACGGGCAGGTCGACCTGCTCTGTACACCGATGGTGGAAACCCTATCCAGAAGGGGCACCTTGGACTTTTCCATCGCGGTCTTTACTTCCGGCCTTGCGGCTCTGGTCAGGCGTGATGCACCGAATACCTTGCTCGGCCCCCTCAGCGGTGGCGCGCAGGACACCAGCCCGCGCTGGCGCGCGACGATCAACGCGGGGTTGAGCAAGCACAGCTTTGCCGTCCTGCGTGGCACCTTGAGCAGTCGCTGGGCCCATGAGCGGATCCGCCAGCTTGGTTTGCAATCCACGCTCCAGGAAGTGTCGACGTACGCGGAAGGGGTGCAGCGGGTGGTCGACCGCAAGGTCGACGCGCTCCTGGGAGACAGGGTGGTCCTGCTGGCCTATCAGGCCCGGCAAGCTGAGCGCGACCAGCTGTGGGTTCCGGATCACTTGTTCGTCATGAGCCGGGTGGCGTTGTCGATGCCAAGAGGAGACGACGATTTTCGTTTGTTGGTGGATACCGCCTTGAGCCAGGCACTTTCGGGCCCACAAGGCGAGGCCCTGTTCGTTCGCCATCTAGGTCCCCTGTCCGCGCAGGATCGTTTGCTGCAAAGCCTGTATCCGCTGCCTGACTAGTTGGCGGGGATCGTGATGACCGGTGTTTCCGGGGCTACGCCAGTTTCGGCGAGGGACAAGAGCACGAGAATGAAGAGGAACTCGGACTTGGACTTCAGGTCGCGATCGTCTATCCAGAACCAGTGATCGCGGTAGTGCACGGCGGCATAGGCATTGTCTGGCTTTCGCTCGCTTGAATGGATACGCACCAGTGGCGTGTCCCATTCGTTGGAAACCTTGGGAAGGGCGGGTTCGGGGTTTGCCCGACCCTCTTGCACATGGATGGGCGGGGCTTCGATGGTGGCGGCGATCTCCGAGAAGATCTCCGACATCGAACGTGTCAGCAAGGCCACCTCGGTATCGTCCCTCTGCACCGAGCCGAAGGTGAGTTTCAGTATCTCCGCGTCGGGTCGAAGGTGCAGCGACTGGCGCACCAGTCGGCGATCGGTTTCGACGATTTCCGACCGGGTGTCGGCGATCAGCAGCAGTTCACTGTCAGTCCCGGCACGTTGGCTGATTCGCATGCCCAGCTTTTCCGAACGCTGAATCCGCCGAAGCGCATCCAGCACCGCATAGAACTCTGGGTCTGCTGCACGCAGCCGAGACGGGGAGGTTGACCTGTTGTACAAGCCGTTTGCGGCACGCGTGGTCAGGTGCAGCACACGATCGACCGGATAGCCCGCCTGGACGAGCGAGAATATAGCCGCTGGCGAAAGGGGCGTGAGCAGGTAACGGGAGAAGCGTTCGCCGGACAACGGTGTGTAGCTGATGGTAGGGCGATCTGTGTAGAGGCCTGAAGCGCCCAAGGTCTGGTTGTTACCCTCAGCGGGCGAACCGCTGAACCAACTGGCGCTGAGGTTCACCTGACTTTGGATGGCCGTGGAACTGATCACCGATGACACCTCCAAATAGACGGGGGCATCGGCGTAACGCAACTTGACGATGTTCAACAGGGTCTGTTCTTTCCAGGTCGTGGCTATGACGGTCGCGTAATCGCTTCTGTCGCGCTCGATGGTGGAGGGACCGAGGGTTGAACAGGCGGTCAGCATCAGTATGGTCGCGACGAGAACGGCCCCGTGGAAACCAGACGATCTTGAACGCGCTGGGGGAAAACGAGGGTCATGCATCTTCTTGAATCCAGATGAATGCAGTTAGGTCACCCCCCATGGCATAGGCCATGGCAGTGCTCAATCGTCTTCCTCGCGAAGTGCCTTGATCCTGCCCTTTTTCTCGGCATTGACCAGCGCCGCGTAGTCCATGGCATTTTGCTTGGCATAAGCCAGTGCGAACTTGCCAAGGGCTTGATCGAAGGCGTCCGACTTGCCGAGATACCCACTGATCAGCGCTGCGTCCCCTGACTTGGCATGCGCCCGCGCCAACGTCATGCCACACACCTGCGCATACATGTTCATCTGCTCGAAGGTCGCACCTTCCACTGGCAATGACATCTTCATATCGCGTAGCTGTCGGACGAAAAACTGCCGGCCCTTGGTGCTTTCGGTCCAGCCCAGAAAAATGTCGCTGGCGGATTGCGAAAGGCGCTGGCCGGTAACCACTCGCTGACCTTGATTGGCAAACTCGCTTTTGCCGGCATAGGGCGCCAGCACGGACGGGCAGGCTTCCTTGAATTGCAGCAGCAGCGGATGGTTTTCGGCCGAAAAGAACAAGCCGACGAAGCAGAACGTGCCCACGCTGCCAATGCCCACGGCTTTCACTGCGAAGTCCTCCAGGCGATAGCGGTCGTAGAGCACTCTGCGCTCGGGTAGCAATGAACGGCGGTAATCCTCAAGTGCAAGCTTCACGCGCTTGGCGAAACCGGCTTCTTGGATATGGAACAGGATCGGAGGCTGGTCGACCAGGCGTCGCCTACCGCCCACTTCATCGCTGATCTGGGGATACAGGTAGTCCCCGATCCGCGTTCTGGCCCTGGCCATCAATGCTTCGCGCGCCTTGCGGTATTTCTCGTTGGGGGCCATGTCGATGATGGCCTGAGCGTCCAGGCGGTCGTACCAGACGTCAAGCGGGCTCATATCCGACAATTCACGCATGCGCTTGCGGTAGGCCTCCACGCAGGCCATGGCCAATTGTCCGGCCTCTTTGTCGTTCAGCCGATTGTCTTGGGCGGCGACGGCAAAGCTGACTGCCAACCGTTTGATGTCCCATTCCCACGGCGCGGGAAGTGTCTCGTCGAAGTCGTTGATATCGAAGATCAGGTTACGTTCGGGGGTGGCGAACAAGCCAAAGTTGAGCAGGTGGCAATCGCCGCAGGCTTGGACGTGTACGCCGGTACAAGGCAGCGTGGCGAGGTCGCGTGCCATCAGGCCGGCCGAGCCACGCAAGAAGGTGAATGGGCTGCGCAGCATTCGCCCATAACGGACAGGCACCAGTGCCGGATGGCGGTCACGGTTGGACAGTTCGAGCAAACCGACGGGATCACGCTGCCTGGGCTTGGATTTCCACGTTGCATGAGCCGCCCGCGGAACGACGTCTCGCAGACGTTTACCGGCCTCCAGTCTCTCCTTGCGCGAATGGAAATTCTTTTCTTCACGGATGTCGTCTTTCACCTTGGACAACCGCTTGGTCGAATGCTTCTTGAAGTCAGCCATGTCGGCACCTTTGTTGAGCAAAGGTCATGCGCAAAGGGTGGGCCCGAACGACAATGGAACTCATCGGTGCTGAACTGGCAATGCAGCAACGAGGATTACCGGCCAGCCTCTGAAAAGCGTAGCAGTAATTCACCTATCCCCAAGCCACGGCGGGCTGCCGCAGACTCGGATTTCAACCCTGCTGGCCCAGGGCTAGAATAAGGGCATGCCCACCCCTTTCTCTTGAGTTGGAGCGTTGCGATGCTTGTTGACATGAATGCCTTCACGCCATGGTCGGCGCTCGGAGGAGGCGTGCTGATTGGTCTGGCCGCAGGGCTGTTCGCTGCAGCCAACGGGCGGATAGCCGGTATCAGTGGGTTGCTGGCTTCGATGTTGCAGCGGTCAGGGGAGGGGCGTGGCGACAAAGCTGCGTTCCTGCTGGGCATCATCGCTGCACCGCTGCTGTGGCAGGTGTTCGTGTCGCTTCCCGCCGTGGAGTTCACCCGTGCACCCTGGGTTCTCATGGTCGCAGGGCTGCTGGTCGGCCTGGGCACTCGCTACGGCGGCGGCTGCACCAGCGGTCACGGGGTGTGTGGCCTGTCGCGGCTGTCACCCCGTTCGGCAGTGGCGACGCTGTGCTTCATGGCGGCCGGGTTCGCCACCGTGTTCGTCGCTCGGCATCTTCTGGCGGGCGTGTGACATGACGCGGATCACTGGTTTCATCGCAGGGTTGCTGTTCGGGTTGGGCTTGTTGCTGTCCGGCATGGCGAATCCCGCCAAGGTGCTTGGATTTCTCGACCTGGCCGGGCAGTGGGATCCTTCGCTTGCATTGGTCATGGTCGGTGCCATTGGCGCAGCGTTGGTGCCGATGGCCTGGGCGCGCCGACAGTCGGTGGCGCTGTTGGGGGGCACGATGCAGTTGCCCACCCGGCGTGACATCGACCGTCGCCTGGTAGGCGGAAGCCTGCTGTTCGGCATTGGTTGGGGGCTGGCTGGCGTATGCCCGGGCCCTGCGCTGGTGCTGTTGCCGGGTGGTTATTGGCAGGCCTGGCTGTTCGTGGCAGCCATGTTGCTGGGCATGCTGGTGTTCAATGGCATCGAAGCGATTCGCGCCCGTCGGTAGAACCCGAACAGCGCAGGCCCCACAGCCTGCGCTGTTCGGCGCCGCTCAGTCGTGCTGTCGTACCCGGTTGCCGTGCCTTGGCAATCCGACCGAGATGAGTGCCGCAGCCAGGACGAAAACGCTGGAAACCCACAAGCAGGCCTCCAGGCCATAGGCCTGGAATACCCAACCCGAAAGCAGCGTGCCCATCAGCCGTCCCAGGGCGTTGGACATGTAGTAGAAGCCCACGTCCAGGGAAACGCCATCCTCCTTGGCATAGCTCACGATCAAATAGCTGTGCAGCGATGAGTTCACCGCGAACAGCACGCCGAACAACATCAGCCCGCCCAGTAGCACGATCTGGGCCGAGCCACCGGCTGTGAGGCCCAGTGCCATGAGCAGGGGCAGCCCGGCCAGGGCGATGGCCCAGGTGAAGGCGGCTCGGCCGTCGGGCACATGGCCTTGCTTCTTGCCGGTGAGGTAAGGGGCGAACGACTGGACGATGCCGTAGCCGATGACCCAGGCGGCCAGAAAACCGCCGACCATCCAGAAGTCCCAGCCGAAAGTGGCGCTCAGATAGACCGGCAACGCCACCACGAACCACACGTCGCGGGCCCCGAACAGGAACAGCCGTGCAGCCGAGAGGATGTTGATCGCCCGGCTCTTGGACAGCATGTCGCGGAACTTCGGTTTGGCCTTGGCCTTGCCAAGGTCTTTTTTCAGCAGGAGCAAACTGCCGATCCAAACCGCTGCCAACACGGCCGCCATGGACAGCACCGCGTGGGTGAAACCAAGCAGCGCGAGCAGCGCTCCGCCGAGGAAGAAGCCCACGCCTTTGAGCGCGTTCTTCGAGCCGGTGAGGATGGCCACCCACTGGTAGAGGGTGCCTTGCTGGCTGTCCGGCACCAACAGCTTGATCGAACTTTTGGCGCTCATCTTGTTGAGGTCCTTGGCGATGCCAGACAGCGCCTGGGCAGCCATCACCCAGGGCACCGTCAGCCCGGCCGCCGGGACCGTCAGCATCATCAAGGCCACGACTTGCATGCCCAGGCCGATGTTCATGGTGCGATTGAGCCCCAGGCGTGCGCCAAGATAGCCCCCCGTCAGGTTGGTGATCACGCCGAACACTTCATAGAACAGGAACAACGCCGCGATCTGCAGCGGCGTATAGCCCAGTGCATGGAAGTGCAGGACCACCAGCATGCGTAACGCGCCGTCGGTGAGCGTGAAGGCCCAGTAATTGCCGGTCACCAGCAGGTATTGACGCACGTCCCCGGACAGGGCTGACAACGCCTTCATGATCGTTGTCTACTCCGCCATGCCGACGAGTCGGGCCAGTTCTGCTGCACGGTTGGCATAGCCCCATTCGTTGTCGTACCAGGCGTAGATCTTCACCTGGGTACCGTTGACCACCAGCGTGGACAGCGCGTCGATGATCGAGGAGCGTGGATCGGTGCGGTAGTCGATGGACACCAATGGCCGTTCTTCATAGCCCAGGATGCCCTTCAACGCACCTTCGGCAGCCGCTTTGAGCAGGGCATTGACCTCTTCGGCGGTGGTCGCGCGTTGAACCTCGAACACACAGTCGGTCAGCGAGGCATTGGCCAGCGGGACACGCACGGCGTGACCATTGAGCTTGCCGCGCAGCTCAGGGAAGATTTCCGCGATCGCAGTGGCCGAGCCGGTGGTGGTGGGGATCAGGCTCATGCCTGAGGCCCGGGCGCGACGCAAGTCCTTGTGTGGCGTATCGAGGATGCTTTGGGTATTGGTCAGGTCGTGGATGGTGGTGATCGAACCGTGGCGGATGCCCAGGTGCTGATGAATTACCTGGACCACCGGAGCCAGGCAATTGGTGGTGCAGGAAGCAGCGGTGACGATGCGGTGCAGGGCCGGGTCGAACACGTGCTGGTTGACACCCATCACCACGTTAAGCGCGCCCTTTTCCTTGACTGGCGCACACACCACCACGCGTTTGACGCCCTGATCCAGATAGGCCTGGAGCACGGCCACCGACTTCATCTTGCCGCTGGCCTCGATCACCAGGTCGCAGTCGGACCAGTCGGTTTCTGCAAGGGTTTTGTTCGCGCTGACCTTGATGCGCTTGCCATCGATTACCACCGAGTCGCCGTCTGCGCTGGCTTCGCGGTGCCAGCGGCCGTGGACCGAGTCGAAGTTGACCAGATGGGCGTGTGTCTTGGCGTCGCCGGCTGGGTCGTTGATCCGGACGAATTCGAACTCTGGCCATTCCCAGGATGCGCGCAGCGCCAGGCGGCCGATACGTCCGAATCCGTTGATGCCTACTTTGATTGCCATGTCGTTGTACTCAGGTTGTGCTCAGAGAGCGCTCATAGGGGTAGGGGGGCAATGGCCGCTCGATGACCGATGCAGCGGACGTCGGTCTTGTTCAGGGTGAAGGCGAAGGAGGTTCTTCCATCCGATGGCATCAGCAGCAGGTGGCGACGCGCCGTGGGCGATCCCCCATGGCGTCCAGCCGATCGGCAGTGCGACTCAGCCATTCGCGATTGGCCTCGAGGGTGATTGCCAGTACCTCTCGCACCCAGGCGGGCAGCGCTGGATGCAGGCGGTAATAGACCCATTGGCCTTGCCGGCGGTCCTCCAGCAGGTCACAGGTGCGCAGTTGCGCCAGATGGCGGGAAACCTTGGGTTGGCTTTGTTCCAGTGCGCAGGTCAGCTCACAGACGCAGAGCTCTTGCTCGCGGGCGATCAGCAGCATCATCCGGATGCGATTCTCATCGGCGAGGCATTTGAAAACCTGGAGGGGTGACAGCGGGTCAGTCATGGCGTGTCTCGGTGGCTGGGTTTCACTGCCAGCCCGCAGGGGTGCACTGAGCGTATATGATTTTCCGAATATACGATTTTCCGGATGTATTGCAAGTCGGACGTGAGGGCAGGTTTCGTCAGAAGCTGTACATCCCCTTCATAAAGTTGTACAAATGTATCTTCTTGTACAGGATTGAGTGAGCTGGAGGTCAGCATGACGCACGCTGCGCGTTGGACCTGCCTGTGGTTCCTGTTGATCTGCCTGCAAGCGGCAGCAGCCGACTGGCGGACAGCGCTGCCCACGGCACAGCGACTGGGCAGCGGTGAGTTCACCTGGTTCGGGTTGCGTGTCTACAGCGCCAGGCTTTGGACCAACGGACCTGTACAGGATTGGCGACAGCCCTTTGCGCTGGAGCTGCTCTACCACCGACCGATTTCCCGCGAAACTCTGGTCCAGGCCAGCATGGATGAGATTCGCCGACTGAACACGGGGGCCGTGACGCCGGAGCAAATCGCTGCATGGGCCGAGCTGATTCAAACGGCATTCGTGGATGTGCGCCCTGGAATGCGCATCACCGGTTTGTACTTGCCGGGTGAGGGATGCCGCTTCTATGTCGACGGCACGCTCCACCGGGAAATCGCCGACCCGGCCTTTGCGCGGGCGTTCTTTGCGATATGGCTCGACCCTCGGGCCAGAGACCCTCGACTGCGCCTGCGCTTGCTGGGGCAGGTTAGCGACGACGAAGGAGCATGAGCATGTACAGGGCACTGGTGTTGGCGGCCTGCGTTTTATTGGGTAGCTGTGGCAATGTTGGCGTCGAGCGCTACGCCTCGGAGCAGCCGAAATTAGACCTGGCGAGTTTCTTCTCGCAGCCGGTGCAGGCCTGGGGCATGTTCCAGAAGCGCTCCGGGGAAGTGGTCAAGCGTTTTCACGTGTGCATCGCCAGCCGGCGGGACGGTGAGCGGCTGATCCTCGACGAGCGTTTTCTTTACAGCGATGGCACGCGTCAACGGCGCGTCTGGACCCTCGTGCCAGACGGCCCTGGCCGCTGGCGCGGAACCGCGGCGGACGTGATTGGCGAGGCCCGCGGCGAGGTGGCGGGCAATGCGCTGCGCTGGCGCTACCAGCTGGATCTGCCCGTGGACGGGCGGCACTGGGAGGTCGACCTGGACGACTGGATGTACCTGATGGACGACGACACCCTGATCAATCGCTCGCGCATGAGCAAACTGGGCGTGGAACTCGGGCAGATCACCTTGTTCTTCCGCCGTCTGCCGGAAGGCGCTCCCTGCAACTGAATAAGGGCCTCTGACCATGGCCAGCCAATGGTGACCAACGCAATGCGTCTCGGCCTGGTGCTCGGTGACCAGCTGTCATTCGACCTGGCGAGCCTGGCGGCGCTGGACCCGACCCAGGACGCCGTCCTCATGGCCGAAGTCCAGGGGGAGGCCCGCTATGTGCCGCATCATCCGCACAAGATCATGTTCATCTTCAGCGCCATGCGTCATTTCGCCCAGGCCCTGCGCGAGCGTGGGTGGCAGGTGCATTACGTCGAGCTGGATGCCGAAGGCAACAGCGGCAGCATCGCCGGCGAGCTGCGGCGCTGGTGCAAGGTGCTCGGTGCGAGCGAAATTCACCTGACCGAATGCGGCGAGTGGCGTCTGGAACAGGCGCTGCGCGATGCCGGGCTGCCGCTGGTGTGGCATCGCGATACCCGCTTCTTGTGCTCGCGCGAGGCATTTGCGCGCTGGGCGCAAGGGCGCACGCAACTGCGCATGGAGCATTTCTACCGAGGCATGCGCAAGCGTTGTGGCCTGCTGTTGGAGCCCGACGGCAGTCCGGCAGGCGGCTCGTGGAACTTCGATGCCGACAATCGCAAATCCTTGCCGCGAGGCCTGCGCGGGCCGATTCCGGCGCAGTTCGACCAGGATGCGATCACCCAAACGGTGGTGGACTTGGTCCGGCAGCGTTTCAATGATCATTACGGTGCCATGGACGGTTTCGATTACCCCGTGACCCATGGTCAGGCCCAGCAGCTCTGGCAGCATTTTCTCGACTTTGGCCTGGCGGCATTCGGCGATTACCAGGACGCCATGGCCGAATTCGAACCGTACCTGTTCCATGCACGCATCAGTGCGGCCCTGAATGTCGGGCTGCTGGATGTCCGGCAGTTGTGCGCGGATGTCGACCACGCCTGGCGCAGCGGCCAGGTACCGCTCAATGCCGCTGAGGGCTTCATTCGTCAGTTGATCGGCTGGCGCGAATACGTGCGGGGCATCTACTGGTTGCGCATGCCCGAGTATGCTGGGCTGAACCACCTGGGCAACGATCGCGCGCTGCCGACGTTCTACTGGACCGGGGATACGCGCATGCGCTGCATGGCGCAGGCCATTGGGCAGACCCTGCGGCTTGGCTACGCGCACCATATCCAGCGGCTGATGGTCACTGGCAATTTCGCTCTGTTGGCCGGCATCGCACCAGACGCCATTTGCCAGTGGTACCTGGCGGTGTATATCGATGCGTTCGATTGGGTCGAGCTGCCCAATACCTTGGGCATGGTGATGCACGCCGATGGCGGCTATCTGGGCTCCAAACCCTATTGCGCGAGTGGTCGATACATCCAGCGGATGTCCAACCATTGCCAGGCCTGCAGCTACAAGGTCGGGCAGGTCACGGAGGAGAATGCCTGCCCGTTCAATGCGCTGTACTGGCATTTTCTGATTCGGCATCGTGCCCAGCTATCTGCCAATCCGCGCCTGCGCCTGGTCTATGGAAGCCTCGACAACATGTCACCGGCGCGTCGCCAAGCGGTGTGGGAGCGTGGCCAGGAGTTGTTGGCACGGCTGGATGCCGGGGAGGCGCTATGAAGAAGGGTTTATTGCCGAGCAAGGTTTGCGTGGTGTGTGGTCGCCCATTCGATTGGCGCAAGCGCTGGGCGCGGTGTTGGGACCAGGTGCGGTACTGCTCGCAGCGCTGCCGAAGGTCAGCGCCACGCGGCGATGCGCACCAGCAGGGGGAAGGCCAGCGCCCAGATCGGGGCCAGCAACAGCGCGGTGGGCAGTGACCCCAAGGGTAGCGCCACATCAGCCAGCCCGGCACCGCCCAGGTAAGCCGCCGGGCCGCCCAGAGCACCCAGCAGTGCGCCACGCCAGAATGGGCTGCCAGCCCAGGCCAAGCTGTGGCGCAAGCCGCTGGCCAGCACCAGCCACAAAAGCCCCAGCCACAGGGGCAGTGGCCAGGTGCCGAAATCGAAAACGCCCAACGATCCCAGCAGACTGTCCATGACGCAGCCGGCCAGTGTGACCCGCCACAACGCCTTGGTCTCGGCGGCAAGGTCCGCGCACAGGTACAGGTGCACGGCCAGCCCGATCGGCACCAGTAGCAACAGCCACGGGTATTTTGCGCCGAGCACGCAAAGCCACCAGCCGGCCTGCAACCATAGGGCGTTGGCCACCAGCCAGGCGCTGGGCATCATGGCTGTGCTGGCAACGGCGCACGCCGGGCCAAGGGGGCTGCCCACAGCAATTGTGATACACCGATTGCACGCTCTTCGAAACCGCCCTGGCAATAGCACAGGTAGAACTCCCACAAGCGCTGGAACGTGTCGTCGTATCCCAGCGCGGCCAGCGTGGTGCGTGACTGGCGCAGGTTGTCGCGCCAATGCTCCAGCGTGCGTGCATAGTCCACACCGAAATCTTCCAGATGCACGAGGTTGAGCGCGGTCTGCCGGCTGGCGGTGTCGAGCATCACGCTCAGCGACGGCAGGGCGCCACCGGGGAAGATGTAGCGTTGGATGAAGTCCACAGAGCGCCGCGCCTGGGCATAGCGCTGGTCACGGATGGTGATGGCCTGCAGCAGCATCAGCCCGTCGGGCTTGAGCAGGGCGGCGCACTGGCGGAAGTAGGTCGGTAGGTAGCGGTGGCCCACGGCCTCGATCATTTCGATGGACACCAGCTTGTCGTAGCTGCCGACCAGGTCGCGGTAGTCGTCTTGCAGTACGGTCACGCGCTGCTCCAGGCCAAGGTCCCGGACCCGCTGCAAGGTATAGCTGTACTGCGCTTGCGACAGCGTGGTGGTGGTGACTCGGCAGCCGTAGCGGGTTGCGGCATGGATGGCCAGGCTGCCCCAACCGCAGCCGATTTCCAGCAGGTGGTCGTTCGGGCTGAGTTCGAGCTTCTGGCAGATGCGCTCCAGCTTGTTCAGTTGCGCCTGTTCCAGGGTTTGCCCTGGATGCTCGAACTTGGCCGCGGAATACATCATGGTCGGGTCCAGCAACTGCTCGAACAGTGCGTTGCCCAGATCGTAGTGGGCCAGGATGTTGCGCCGGGCACCGCGCCGGCTGTTGCGGTTCAACCGGTGCAGCAGGCGCAGGGCTGGTCGGCCAAGACGTGCCAGGCCACCTTCCAGGGCGTCCAGTACGTCGAGGTTGGCCACGAACAGGCGGGTCACCCGCGCAAGGTCCGGGCTGCGCCAGTAGCCATGGATATACGCCTCGCCGGCGCCAATCGAGCCATTCCCGGCGATCATGCCCCAGGCTGCGTCATCGAGAATCTCCACCTCGGCCTGCAACGGGCTGGCGGCATCGCCAAAGTTCCACTGCCGCCCATGGCTGAGCAGCCGCAGGTGGCCGTGGCGTAACTTGCCCAATTGGGCGAGCAGGGCGTTACGTGCCAATGTGCCGAGCAAGGGCGCCAGGCCTGCGGACTTGCTAACGCTCAGAGTGGGGTTGGGCATGGTTGGGGTCCTCGCAGGGTTGGCCGAGTACCAGGTCGCCCTGGCGTTCGGTGTGGTCATGGATGGGCGTGCGTTTGAGTAGAAGGCGCAGCGCCTGCCAGTAGATGGCCGAGACGGTGCGCAAGCTCATCCAGGGGAAGGTCAGGATGTACCTCCGCAGTGCGCGCCTATCCAGGGGCTGAAGCTGCAGGGCGAGATCGGCATCGAAGACTTTCTGGCCGTCCTGCCAGTTCTGCATGTGAATGCGTACTTGCGTCGCCGCCAGGCGAAAGTGCAGGCGGTAGTCCATGTTCAACGGCATGAACGGCGACACATGGAAGGCCTTGGCCAGGGTGAAGGACGTCGCCAGGTTGCCCTCTACCGGCAGCACATAGTGGTAGCGCTCGCGCCAGGGAGTGTTGCGGACTTCCAGCAGGATCGCCGCCAGCTGCCCGTCGTGGTCATGGCAGAAGTAGAAACTCACCGGATTGAACGACAGCCCCCAGCAACGCAATTGCGTCAGCAGTTGGACGTGTCCAGTGGGTGTGCGGCCGGTGGCCTGACCGACCAATGTGCGGGCAGCTTCGGCTAGCGGTGTACCTTGGCGGGTCAGGGCGGGCAGGTAGTCGGTGTCGCGCCAGCTCAGAGGGGCCAGGCGCCAGCGTCCGATCCAGCGCGACAGCCCCAGCCATGCGGCTTGTTCGTCCAGGTCCAGCAAGAACATGCCTACCCGGTAACGGAACGCGTGGGGGCGTGGCGCCAGGCGGCGGTGGCTGAGCCAGCCCAGGCAAAGGCTGCTGTTCACAGCTGCTCTCCAAAGTGGCGCGCCACCTGCAGCGCGCTCACCACGCCGTCTTCATGAAAACCATTGCCCCAATAGGCACCGCAGAAGTAACTGTGCAGATGGCCTTGTATCTGTTCCTGCCTTGCCTGCGCGGTGGAGGCGGCCAGGCTGTATTGTGGGTGGGCGTAACGCAGGCGGGCGATGATGTGTGCCGGGTCTATGAGTGCGGTTTGGTTGAGACTGACGCAGAAGGTCGCCGGCGCCTGGATACCCTGAAGAATGTTCATGTTGTAGGTGACCGCGGCCGGGGCATGCTCGGCGCCGCCCAAGCGGTAGTTCCAACTGGCCCAGGCTTTCCTGCGGCGCGGCAACAGGCGGATGTCGGTGTGCAGCACCACGTCGTTCTCGGCGTACCCTATGGCGCCTAGCACGGCGCGCTCTTGGGCGCTGGGTGCTTCCAGCAGCCCGAGGGCCTGGTCGCTGTGGCAGGCAAACACCACGCTTTCGAAGCGTTCGGTGCCGGCGCTGGTGAAAACGCTCACCCCCCCCTCGTCGCGGCTGACCCGGTGGACCTTGGTGCCAAGGCGAATACGATCGGCGAACGGTCGGCACAGCGGCTCGATGTAGCTACGCGAGCCGCCCTGGATGACCCGCCATTGCGGGCGATCGTTGACCGACAGCAGGCCATGGTTGCGACAGAACCGCACGAAGAACCGCAGCGGGAAGTCGAGCATGTCGGCGCGGGACATCGACCAGATGGCCGACCCCATCGGTACGATGTAGTGTTCGATGAAGCGTTGCCCATAGCCATGGGTCGTGAGGTAGCTGCCCAGGGTGGTGGAGGCATCGATGCGCTGGTTGTCCAGGTCGGCCAGTGCCTGCCGGTTGAAGCGCAGGATGTCGCGCAGCATCCCCCAGAAGCCCGGCGACCACAGGTTTCTGCGTTGGGCGAACAGGGTATCGAGGTCGTGACCGTTGTATTCCAGGCCAGTGAGCGGGTCATGGACCGAAAAGCTCATCTGCGTTGGTTGCGACGCGACCCCGAGCTGACCGAGCAGGCGTATGAAATGGGGGTAGGTCCAGTCGTTGAAGACGATGAAGCCGGTGTCGATGGCATAGCGTTGGCCCTGCCAGTCCACATCCAGGGTATGGGTGTGCCCGCCGATCCATTGCTCGGCCTCGAACACTGTCACTTCGTGTTTGCGCGACAACAGGTAGGCGCAGGTCAAACCTGCGATACCGCTGCCGATGATCGCTATGCGCATGGGGCATCATTCCTGTTCATGGCGTGCCAGGCGTCGGCCAATCGCCAGGCGCAGACGCGCAGGCAAAGCACCGAGCAGGCGCAGGACAAAGGTGAATAGGCCGGGGAAATTGATCTCCAGCGGGCGCTGGGGCAGGCGCTTGGCGATATGGCTGGCGGCGCGCTGGGCTGGCCAGATCTGGGGCATGGGGAAGTCGTTGCGGCGGGTCAGCGGCGTGTCGACGAACCCCGGACTCACCAAGGTCACGTCGATACCCTCGCGCGCCAGGTCGATGCGTTGCGATTCCACCAAGTAGCGTACAGCCGCCTTGGATGCGCCATAAGCTCCCGCCCGAGGCAAGGCCAGCCAGGTAACCGAACTGCCCATCACCACCAGGTGCGGGCGCTCCCCAGCGCGCAGCAAGGGCAGGGCGGCTGCCAGACAATGGTTCAGCGCGAGGAAGTTGGTGCGGATCACGCGTTCGACCAGCTGCGGGTCGTATCGGCCGGGCTCCAGGTATTCGCAGGTACCTGCGTTGAGGATGACCATGTCCAGGCCACCCCAGGCCTGCTCGATGCAGGCGGCGACCTGGGCTACCTGGCGTGGGTCGTCGAGGTCGCCGATGGCCAGCAGCACTTGGCCAGGAAACTGTTCGGCAAGGGGTGACAGCCGCTCGGCATGACGGCTGCCGAGTGCCACTTGGTGCCCCTGTTCGAGCAGGCATCGCGCAAGTTCGGCGCCGATCCCGCTGCTCGCGCCGGTCAGCCAGCAACGGCTCATGCCAACCTGCCTTTGAGCCAGCGGATAGCGCCGCCCATGACCGGAACATGCTCGTAGAGCAGGGCTCCTGCGTCGAAGAAGTCCTGATGCAGATGCACCCGGTCCTGCCATTGCAGGTAGCTGCAACCTTGCAAGGTGATCGGCCGTCCGCCGGACAGGCGAGGGTGGCGGAACTGCAAGGTCCAACGCAAATAGCCTTGACCAGGCCCTACCTCATCGGCGCCTGTGAAGGTATAGCGGATGTCATGCGCGTTGGCGTAAAGCTGGGAGAAGTAGGCCTTCAGTGCCTCAAGACCCTGAATCTGATGCAGGGGGTCGCGAAAAGTGACCTCTTCGTTGTACAGGTTTACCAGCGCATCGATATTGTGCGCGTCGAGCCGCGCGAAGCGTTGCGCGAATTGCTGCAGGTAGGCGGACATGCGAGTCTCCAGGCAGGCCTGTACAGATAATGAATCTTGTACAGGTATAGCTGAAGACTACGTCTAAAATTGTACAAGTCAACGGCCTTGTACAGCTTTTTTTGTATCAAGCTTCGAGCTCGCCCAATTTGCCCTGCAATTCAGCGACTTGCGCTTCCAGTTCCCGGATCCTTTGCTGGGCTTCCATTCGTGCCGTGACGTCGTGCTGGATCCCGATGTAGTAGGTCAACTGGTCCGCCTCGTTATGCACCGGCGTGATGGACAGTTCGTTCCAGAACAAGCTGCCATCCTTGCGGTAGTTGCGCAGCACCTGACGGCAGGGCTGCCCTTGGGCGATGGCCTGGCGGATGGCAACGAGCCCTGCCTGGTCGTGGTCCTGGCCTTGGAGGAAGCGACAGTCCTGATAAAGGATATCGGCGGCGCAATAGCCTGTGAGGCGTTCGAAAGCGGGGTTGACGTAGATAAGGATGCTGTCGTCGCCTTCCTGTTCGGCGACGACGATGCCATCGTTGGAATGCTCGACCATCAGTTGCAGGAGTTTTGCGTTGATCATTTAGCCACCCACGGATTCATATTCAGTATGCGCAGCGTAGCTCTACTGTCGAGAGCTTCGGTGCGGTTCGTCGAATGATGACTCAATGATGCTCGCCCAAGAAGATGTGCAGGGGTTTAGAATGTGTTATCTCACGGATGCCCCACGATGACTGAAGCCACCCCACCTGATCTTTTTCCCATGCGCGATGTGGTCACCATGACCGGCATCAACCCCGTTACCTTGCGTGCCTGGGAGCGGCGCCATGGCCTGATCCGCCCACAACGTACCGATGGCGGCCACCGGTTGTACACTGCCACGGACGTGCAGCGAATCCGCGACATCCTGCGCTGGACCGCCAATGGCCTGCCGATCAGCAAGGTTGGCGAAATGCTCGCGGGGCAAAGCAAGACCAGCCTTGTGCGCGACGATGCCTTCGATGAATGGCGTACGGCCGTTGTGCGCGCAACCAAAACATTCGATAGCCAGGCGCTGGAAGGTATCCATGGCCAGTTGTTCACGCTCTTTCCCAAGGCCAGCGTGATGCATGACGTGCTGATGCCGGTCTGGCGTGGTCTGGCATCCGGTAGTGGTTTCGGGGAGCGCAGCCAGTGGCTTTTCCTCGATACCTTCCTGCGCGCCAGGTTACTCCTGCGCCTGCAGATGAATCAGCCCGATGCCCCTCGGGTCCTGCTGGCTGGTTTGGAGGACCATGCCGAGCTTGAGTTGCTTAGTACCGGTTTGCTGCTCAGTGGCGAGCGCCAGCGCATCGAGGTGCTCGGTCGTGGCCAACCCCTCGAAGAACTGGCCCTGCTGTGCGCGGCGATCCAGCCCGCGGCGGTGGTGATTGCCGTACGGGAGCCTGTTACCCCTGTGCTGGCCAGGCGCCTGCGGTCGTTGCAGATGGACGTCGCTTGCCCGTTGGCGGTGGTGGGCGAGGGCCTGGACGATTCCCTGGGGGTTTTGCAGGGTATTCCGCTGTGCCTGCTGAACGAGCGTCAGAGCAATGTGGCGGGTGTCCTGGAAGCGCTGCTCAGCGGTGCGCTGGACCTGTGACGGAGAGGGAAGACGCCTTGGCTGGCGACGCCTTCCCTGGGGCTTGTGCATTCAGGCTCCTCTGAAGCCACGGCCTTCGCGCCCTGCAGACTCAACGTTGGCCTCTGGCAAGGCGGTGACCTTGATTGCCCGTACCGGAACGGCGAATGTGGCGCCGATCCGGGAGAAGCGTTCCAGTAGACGGAAATTGATCGCTTGCTGGATATCCATGTACAGGTTGTAGCCTGGGTCCTTGACGATATACACGCACTCGAACTCCAACGCCTCCTTGCCGAAACCGCGCAGGTGAGCACGGTCGAAACGCACCTGATCCTGCGCCTTGATCGCTTCTTCGACGATGCCCGGCGCCTTCTTCACCGCCTCGGTGGGTGTGTCGTAGGAAAGGCCGAATTCGAACACGATGCGGCGTTCCTGCAACCGCTTGTAGTTCTGGATGGTGCTGCTGATCATGCTGGCGTTTGCCATGACGATCTGCTCGCCGCCAAGGCTGCGGATACGCGTGGTTTTAAGACCGACATGCTCCACGGTGCCCGCCAGCGGGCCGATGACGATGAAGTCGCCGACTTCGAACGGCTTGTCCACGGCGATCGACAGCGAGGCGAACAGGTCGCCGAGGATGTTCTGCACGGCCAGCGCCACCGCGATCCCGCCCACACCCAGGCTGGCAACGAAGGCAGTGATGTTCACGCCCAGGTTCGACAGCATCGCCAGCAACACCACCGACCACAGTAACACCCGCGCGCCCCAGGCCGAGAGCGTGGCCAAGGCGCTGCCCTGGTTCAGGCCATCGGCCCTGTGGCGTGCGAAGTAGCGGCTAAGGCCTAGGCTTATGGCGCGGTTGGCCCACAGGCCAATCTGCAGGGCGGCGACCACGAACCACAGGCTGCTGACCCGGCTGAGCCAGCGCTCGGGCAGGTCGAGCAGGCTCAAGCCTACAAGCAAGGAGGCAAGGAACAGCAGGAAATTGCTGGTGCCAGCCAGCACCTTGGCCAGCACTTGGCTCAAGGCACCATCGTGCATTGACCAGCGCCGGACCCGGTGCAGCAGGAAGCTGATCGCCGCACGGGCGACCAGGAAGGTCACGAGGGTGGTGGTCAGCGCCAACAACACGTTGAGAATGGAAATACCGAATACGGTGGTGTCGGTGAACAGTGCAATGATGCGATCGTTCATCAGCGGCTCGCCTCCTGGTTGCCATCGATAGGTGTGCAATTCCTTGTCTTGGACGTCCGGCCGACGCCACAGGTCGATTGGATTTCATCAACCGAGCGATAGCGCCGAATGTTTCGGCGCGTTCAGTGGGAAGGACGGGCGGGACGCAGAGGGGGTGGCTCATTCGCGCACGGCCGATGACCGGTGGTTGTACAGCGTCAGTCGTTTTGTAGAGGCCTGGCCGGTTGTCCGACGGCGTCGATTTTTTTCGATCGGCAGCGCCGATCAGAGGATCTACCGACGACAACAGCGGCGAGGGCCAGCAGATGAAGCACAGAGGCGAGACCTATCGACAGTGGTGTGACCCGATCCTGCATCATCAGGCCCATGAGGAGACCCTCGACGATGGCACCTGTCTGGAAGTGCAGACGCGTCTGTCACGCACGGGAGAAACGCAGTTGTTCATTGGTGTCTATCGACGCGATGGCTCGGTGGTGCGCGAGCGGGTCTACAGCCGACGCCCCGGAGAAACCATGAGCCGGGCATTGGTATGGGGCGTGGGATATGCCAGGCGAGTCGCGGTCGCAGGTGATGCAGTCAGGGCCGAGGCCGCTGGCGGTTCGCTTGGCCAACAACAGTGACCAATCGGTCAAATTAACTGAATCTTTTCTGCCTCGACTCGCTCCATTGGCTTGAATCGAAGGAGGAGAGTCCAATGGCAGGACAGCAGTTGTATGTGATCGAATATGAGCTTCACGGGGAGTTTCGCACGTTCATCATCCGCCAGGAGCGTATGGACAATGCTCAGGCCTGGCACTGGGCGAGCTGCGATGCGGGGGTTGGCATCATCCCCAGGTTTGGCCAGCACAGGATCAAGAAGGTCAGCCGGCCCATGGCCGAGCGGTACGGTATCGCCAACGTACGGTGGTGGGTATCGGGGCAAGGTCCGGAGTTCGTCGCGCCGCTTATCGATATGAAGAAGTTCTCTAATAGCGGCACTGCCGACACGTGAAGCCTTGCAGACGGGCACGATGAGCCAGGGCGATTTGCCCTGGCTTTTTTGTTGCAACCCCTTTACGGGTTGTAAATGAGTATTCCGAGGCTGGTCCAACGCAGCATCACCCGGTATCAGGGCTTTTCGCACAGAGCCTAAAACCTTTGAACGAATACGAAGGTATGATACTCAGCTGTTCATGCAGGGCCATCAGCGTGAGTCAGAGGAGGAGCTTCAACCATGCCCAACGAGCCCACCAACCAGGAAGTTGCGACCTTGATCGACATCAGCGAATCACAAGTCCAACACTACCGGGGAGAATCATATCTGCTGGGTGATGGCACCTGGCTCGTCCACTTCGCCTATTTCATGCCCAAGGAACTGCGTGCCAAGTTGACCGGCAGTTTCACCTTGATGATCAAGCCTCACGCCTGCGCGGGCGAGCGGCGCAGTGGATAGACCGTTCGCCAGCAGCGTCGTGCCCGTCGATGAACCGTTGCCCCCGTTCCAGGTTCTCCACGCGACAGCGTTCTCCAGGTGGCATACCCGGTTGCGGGACGTATCGGGGCTTCACCTCAGCTCGTGCAGACGCTGTTGCGGGCACTGAGCGCCTGGCCTTCAGCGGCAGGCGATTTCCGCCGCCACCCCACGGACACGCTTCTATAAAGTCGTTGCCCGCCCAAGTCGATCCAGCTCGAACACCTTGCTGTGCTGCAGGCGCTCGCGCAGGTAGCTCGCCGCCGGCCCCGCTTGGCGGCTGCGATGCCACAGCAGGTCCACCCCCACCAGCCAGTCGGTGTGTGGGTAGGCTTCCAGTTGCAACTCCACCAATTGGCCGCTCTCCAATTCGCGCTGCACCAGCAGGCGCGGCAGGGTCGCCCAGCCCAGCCCTGCGCAGACCATCTCGACCAGTGCCAGGTAGCTCTCCGCACGCCATAGCTGGCCCGCACGCAGATACTCGCTGCTGGGCAGTTTGTCGGCATGGGCAAAGAAGGCCAGCCGGCGATGGGCGTTGAGGTCGGCGAAACTGACCGGTGATTGTCGCGCCAGGGCGAACTGGTGATGGCAGACGTGGGTCATGATTAGCTTGCCCAACTGCTGGAAGGCAAGCTCAGGCGGGTAGTCGGGCTGGGCGAATGTCACCCCAAGGTCAGCTTCGCCGGTGAGGATCATCTCGCTGACATCGCCGTGCAGCGGGTGGCGGATCAGCAGATCGACGAAGGGGAACGCTGCGTCGAAGCCCTTGAACGGCGGTATCAGTGGGCCATACGGGACTTCGATGGCTAATGTCAGTGCCGCTTCGACCTGGCCGGCCAGGCTGTCGGCGCTGCCCTCCAGGGCATAGCAGCGTTCGAGGATGCCTTCGGCCCGCAGCAGCAGCTTGTGGCCGGCGGGTGTCAGACCAGGAATGCGGCTGGAGCGGTCGAACAGCTGCACGCCAAGGTCGGTTTCCAGGTTGCTGATCGCCGCACTGACCGTCGATTGCGTGCGCCCCAGTCGCCGCGCCGCGGCAGAAAATGAGCCTGCCTGCACGGCGCTGACGAACACCTGAAGTTGTTCCAGTGAAAAGCGCATCGCCTGATCCTTCCCAAACGGTCCAACCATCGATATTAGCGATGGTTAATCATTTGCTCCATCGTTGAATTAACAGGATGCTCCCCGTCGACATCGGCGACAGCTGCCATGCTTTCCTGTGCTGCATGTCACTCCGGGCGCCTTCAACAATAAAAAGAGCCGCACTTCAGGAGCGTCACAACATGAGCCAATCTCTGATCCACCCCGTGGACGAAGTACTGCCTCTACGGGAGCTGTTCACCTTCGGCCTGCAGCATGTGCTGGTGATGTACGCCGGTGCCGTCGCCGTACCATTGATTCTCGGTAGCGCCCTGGGACTGAGCCATGCCCAGGTGGTCACGTTGATCAATGCCAACCTACTCACCTCGGGAATCGCGACCTTGCTCCAGACCCTCGGCCTGAGGTGCTTCGGTGCGCGCTTGCCGCTGATCCAGGGCTGCTCGTTCATCGCCTTGGCACCGATGATCATGATCGGTAAGGAATTCGGTCTACCCCATGTGTTCGGTGCGGTGATCGCCGCCGGTGCACTCACGATGGCCATAGCACCGCTGTTCAGCCGCCTGCTGCGTTTCTTCCCGCCGGTGGTGATCGGCAGCCTCATCACGGTCATTGGCATCTCGCTGATGCCTGCGGCAGCGATCTGGCTCGGGGGAGGTCAGCCAGGTGCCCCGGATTTCGGCGCACCGGCCAACTTGTTGCTGGGCCTGGCGACGGTGGCGATAACCCTGGTGATCCATGCCCGCTTTCGCGGTTTCATCGGCAATCTCAGCGTGCTGCTGGGGCTGATCGTCGGCAGCTTGGCGGCGGCGGCATGCGGCATGACCGACTTCAGCCGGGTGGGGGCGGCGGCGTGGTTCGAGCTCAGTGCGCCAATGGCGTTCGGTGTTCCGCAGTTCTCGTTGACGCCGGTGCTGATCATGTTCCTGGCCATGCTGGTGATCATGGCCGAGACCACCGGTAACTGCCTGGCCATCGGCAAGCTGACCGGCAAGCCTGCCGACCCGCGAACCCTGGGCAACGCGTTTCGTGCCGATGGTTTGTCGACCATGCTGGGCGGGTTGTTCAACAGCTTCCCCTACAACGCGTTTACCCAGAACACTGGCCTGATTGCGCTTTCTGGCGTCAAGAGCCGTTACGTGGTCGCTGCCGCAGGCGCCATCATGGTGTTGATGGGGCTGTTTCCCAAGCTGGGTGCTCTGATCGCCAGCGTGCCGACACCCGTGCTCGGTGGCTGCGCCATCGTGATGTTTGGCATGACCACCGTGGCGGGGATCCAGGAACTGTCGCGGGTGCGCTTCGAGGGGACTCGCAACGGCCTGGTGGTGGCGGTATCGGTCAGCATTGGCGTATTGCCGATGTCAATGCCGGCGCTGTTCGAGCATGTCAGCGGTCCGCTGAAACTGGTGCTGGAGAGCGGCATCTTCCTCGCCGCAGTCAGTGCCATTGTGCTCAACCTGCTGCTCAATCGTGAAGCCGAGACAAGCACTCAGGACGCCATCGACTCCAAACTGGCCAAGTGAGCCTTTCTTCACGCGCGCCCGTCGGCGCGCTTTCAACTGCCTCTCAGGGAGCAACCGCCATGACGCTGTCCACCCCCCATGCCACCGACCTGTCCGAGCTGGACCTTGACCTGCTGCGCCAGTCGATCAGCCTGTCCGAGCAATCGCGCAGGGATGGCCGACATCCATTCGCCGCACTCGTCGCCGATGCCCAGGGCCGCATCATCGCCAGCGCTGGCAACAATTCCATGCCCCCCGAGGGCGATCCGACCCAGCATGCCGAGCTCGTGGCGGCCGCGCAGGCAGCCAAGCTGCTGACACCTGAGCAACTCGCGTCCTGCACGCTATACACCAGCGCCGAGCCCTGCTGCATGTGCGCCGGGGCGGTGTATTGGACCGGTATCGGCAGGGTAGTCTATGCGTTGTCGGAGCATGCCCTGCTGGGTTTGACCGGCGCCCACCCGGAAAACCCTACGTTCTCGTTGCCATGCCGCGAAGTGTTCGCCCGTGGTCAGCGCATCGTGAAGGTGCATGGGCCAGTGCTGGAGGATGAGGCGGCGCGAGCTCACCAAGGGTTCTGGTCATGAACGGCGGCGTTTCCGTGCATGTCGTCGACATCGCCAGCGGGCGCGCCGCGCATGGGCTGCGGGTGAGCATCGGGGCAGTTGGCGAGGCGGCGTTTGCCGAAGGCATTATCGACGCCCGCGGCCAGTGGCCGGCTCTGGCTGCGCTGAACGAGCGATTTGGCGTCGGCGTCTACGAACTGCGCCTGCAGGTGGCGCAGTTCTATCGCCAGCTCGGCACCGAATTGCCCGCCATACCCTTCCTGGACGAGTTGGTGTATCGCTTCGGCATCGGCGAGGCGCAGGCGCAGGCGCACTATCACCTGCCTTTCAAGATCACCGCCTGGGGTGTCAGCTGTTTTCGTGGAGGCGCTTGAGCTGCATCGCTGCCAAGCTTAAGCCTGGCAGGGTTGGCGATCGAGCATTGCGGGTGCGCCCGCCCCTGTAACCTCGCCAACCCGTTGGATGTCAGGTTATCGGGCACTGGTTGCCCGGCCTCAGGCGTCCAGCACCAGGTGCGGACCCCGCGCGACCGAGACACATGGCGCGATCCATTCACCGCTGTTGCGCTGTGCCTCGCTGAGGCATTCGTCACGGTGTTGCGGTTCGCCCTCGATGACCCGGCACACGCAAGCACCGCAAATACCCATGCCGCATGAGATGGGCAGCGCCACCCCAACTCTCGCGGCAGCCTGGACCAGGCTTTCGCCCGCGTGCACTTGGACTTCACGCCCACTGCGCTGCAGAACCAGCACACTGCTGGCGCCGGCTTGATCGAGTGGCTCAGCCGGCCTGAAGTGCTCGCGGTGCAGCGCCGAAGCCGGCCAGCCGCGAGCCAGGGCGATCTGCTCGACGCTTTCCATGAACCCCGCAGGCCCGCAGCAGTACACGCTGGCTTGATGTTGCCAGTCGGGCAGTTGCTCATGCAGGCAGTCACGGATCTGCGCCGCGCGCAAGCCTCTGAACACCTCGACGTGTGGACCCAGGTGCTGGAGAAGGGGCGCCTGGTGCAAGTGCCGGGTGAAATACAGCAGCCGCACCGCACGCCCCTGTGCCTGGCATTGCCGGTACATGGGCAGCAGCGGCGTGATGCCGATGCCCGCCGCCAGCAGCGTCACCGGGCCGTTGCCAGGTTGCAGGGAAAACAGGTTGCGCGGCGCGCTTACCTCTATTCTTGCACCCAGGCGCAGGTGCTCATGCAGCCATTTCGAACCGCCCCGTGAAGTGGGTTCACGCTTGATGCCCAGGTACAGATGCCCCTCATCGGGCAGGCTGGCCACGGAGTATTGGCGCACCACGCCGTTGCCCAGACGCAGGTCGACGTGGGCGCCGGCGGCCCAACTGAAGGGCAGGGCGCCGCCGCCCGGTGTGCCCAGTTCGACACCCAGCACATCGTCGGCTTCCAGGCGCAAGGCACGTACTTGCAGGGACGTCCAGTTCATGCGCGTACTCCCGCCGCCCGTTGCAGGCGCACCACGGCCTCGCGGGCCTGGCAGCCCAGTTCGGCAAGGTCCAGGCCAGGGATGGCGTCGTTCTCCACCCGCAGCTGGCCGCCGACCAGCAACGCCCGCAACGTCGGTCGCCCGCCGCCGACCACTGGCGCGATTCCGAGGTCATGCAAGCCAAAGTAGCGTGGCTGGTCGAGCCGGTACAAGGCGAGGTCCGCCGCCATGCCGACTTCCAGCGTGCCCAGCGCATCCAGCCCCAACACCTGGGCGCCGCCGGCCGTGCCCCAGCGCACCACGTCTTCCACACAGGCGACATGGGCACCACCCTCCAGCGTGCCGCCCGCGTAACCAGGCAAGGCCCGCTCGCCGCCCTTGGCCCGCTGCATAAGCCAGGCGGCGTGGGTTTCGCTGATCATGTCGCAGGCTTCGTTGGAGGCCGCCCCGTCCACACCGATCGAGATCGCCATGCCAGCAGCTTCCATGGCGACGATGTCGGCAATGCCGCTGCCCAGCCGGCCGTTGCTCTGGGGGCAATGGGCAACGCCGGTTCCGGTCGCGCCCAACAGCCGGATTTCCTCGGCGCTGAGCTTGACCAGGTGGGCGAACCACACATCCGGCCCCAGCCATTCGTGTTCTGCGCAGAAGGCAACCGGTGAGAGCTGATGGCGACGCTGGACTTCGTTCTGGTACTCCACCGTTTCGCTCAAGTGGCTGTGCAGGCGGATGCCCAGCTTGCGGGCGGCGCGGGCGGTTTCACGCAGGTGCTCGGGTGGCATCGAATAAGGTGGGCTGGTGGGCGCCATTACGACCCGGCGCCAGGCGTCGGCGGCGTGGTCGTGGTAGGTGCGTACCAACCGCTCGACGTCATCCAGGTACTGCTCCAGGGTCTCCGGCCCCGCACTTGCCGGGCCTTCGGCCTGGCGCACCTGGGTCGCGCCGCCGCGGCACAGCACGAAGCGCAGGCCAAGCTGCTGTGCTTCCTCGAACAGGATCTGTGCGCTATCGAAGCCCATGCCTGGCAGGTAAAGGTAATGGTGGTCGGCAACCGTACTGCAGCCGGAGCGAGCCAGTTCAACCAGGCCGATACGTGCGGCCAGGCGGAAGCTGTGCTCATCGAACAGCCCGCGGTAGCGATACGGGACCGCGCCCAACCACGCCCCAAGGCTTTGGTCGATCCCTGCCGGAATACCCTTGAGCAGCGACTGGAACAGGTGGTGGTGGGTATTCACCCAGCCGGGATAGACGACGCAATCGGTAGCGTCGAGCACGGGTTCGCCTGTCTCCGGCCGCAGTGTGCCGATGGCTGCGATACGCCCTTGGCTGATGCGGATGTCCGGCCCGGCATGACGCGCTGGCACGCCACGCAGGCCGGTGAGAATGGCGCTGGCGTTGCGGATCAGCCAGCTGTCTGAATGCTTCATGTGGGTCTCCATAGGCTTAGCCCAATTCACTTTCGTGCCAATGGCGAAGGCTCAGGCGAGCCAGCACGGCCATCAGGCTGAACAGCGCGACGCCGGTCAGCGCGATCAACACCAAGGCGGCGAACAGCCTCGGGATGTTCAGCTGAAAGCCCGCTTGCAGGATCTGGTACGCCAGCCCGGCGCCCGTCCCCCCTGTGCCGGCAACGAATTCGGCCACCACTGCACCGATCAACGCCAGCCCGCTGGCAATCCGCAAGCCGGCGAAGAAGCATGGCAACGCGCTGGGAATACGCAGACGCAGCAGCACCTGCCAGCGGCTGGCGCGATTGAGCCGAAACAGGTTCAGCAGCCCCGGGTTGACGCTGCGCAGTCCCAGGACCGTGTTAGCGATGATCGGAAACACCGCGACCAACGTGGCGCAGATCACCAGTGCCAGGGTGGTGTCGCTGCACCAGATGATGATCAGTGGTGCGATGGCAACCACTGGCGTGACCTGCAGCAGGATGGCGTAGGGGAACAGGCTGGCTTCCACGACGCGGCTCTGCACGAACAGGAAGGCTGCCAGGGTGCCGATGACCACCGCGAGGGCAAACGACAGGAAGGTGATCTTCAAGGTCATCCACAGTGCACCCAGCAGCATCGGGCCGTCGGCGATCAGCGTGCGACCAATATCGGCGGGTGAGGGCACCAGGTACACCGGTACCTGCCAGGCGATGCACGCCAGTTGCCAGAGTGCGAGCAACGCGGCGCCGACCACCAATGGTGAGGCGATGCGCAACAGGGCTGGGTTGTGTAGCCAGGGCGTAGAGGTTCGGCTCATGTCGGGGCTCTCAGGAAGGCTCGCCGTTGGCCTTGGCCAGCAGCTGGGACAGGTGGGCACACTGGGCGATGAAGGCGGGGGAAGTGCGGTAGGCTTCGTCGCGCTCCCGTGGCCCGTCGATGGCGACATCGGCGATCACCCGACCGGGGCGGGCGCCCATCACCACGACACGCGACGACAGGTACACCGCCTCGAAGATGCTGTGGGTGACGAACACCACCGTCAGGTCGCGCTCGGCCCAGAGTTGGCGCAGGTCGCTGTCGAGCTTGTTGCGGGTGAACTCGTCCAGGGCGCCGAACGGCTCGTCCATCAGCAGCAGGTTGGGTTCGGTGGCCAGCGCCCGGGCGATCGATGCGCGCATCTGCATGCCGCCTGAGAGTTCCCGCGGATAAACCTCGCCGAACGCGCCCAGGCCTACCCGTTCAAGTGCGGCCTGCACCTTGGCCTGGCTGTCGGCCCGCGGCACGCCGGCCAGGTCCAGGGGCAGGCGCACGTTGTCCTGCACCTTGGCCCAGGGCATCAAGGTCGCTTCCTGGAACACCATTGCCAGGCGGCGGCCAGTGCCGCGGCTGTCGCTGTCGGGGGCCTCTTTGCCCCACCAGCGCACGTGGCCGGCGGAGGGCTGTTCCAGTCCGGCGAACATCTTCAACAAGGTGCTTTTGCCGCAGCCTGAGGGGCCCAGCAACGACACGAACTCGCCGCGCTGGATCGCCAGCTTGACTCGGCTCAGGGCATGGGTGCCATTGCTGTAGGTCTTCTCGACCTGATTGGCGAACAGCGGGGTGTCGGCGCTCACGGCGTCGGCACCGATGGGGGCCTGCAGCCGGGCGTTGGCTTCGGATAAGGTCTGCATCAACATGGCGCTCTCCCGTGGGACATTGAGCGGTTGCGTATGCCCCGGCGCACCGGGGCGTCGAACAGGTAGTCAGTGGCTGGCGAACACTTCGCTTTCGCCATGGGCTTCGAGCAGCCCCAGCAGTTGCCGGCGGATCACCAGGCCAGGCTTGTCCGAGGGCATGTGCAGCTCGACGCGCCGACGGGTATCGACACAGGCGTCGGGGTCGGTGGCTTCGAGGATGTCGCGGTCCTCGGCGGTGATCGCCGCATCCCAGTCGATGAGCGCCTGGGTCGAGCACTGTTCTTCGCTGTCGTTGCGGTACAGCCATTGCACGAGCATCAGGCGGCCATCGTCGATGGGTGTGGCGCAGTTGTAGATGATGTGGTGAATGCCGCTATCGGGGTACATGCAGCCGAAGCGGCGCGAGAACGGCAGGTAGTAACGGTTGATCAGATGGCGCTCGGTGATCGGCGCACGGGTTCCGGTGATGGCGAAGCTTTCTTCTGGGTTGCGAATCGGGACGCGTGTTTCGGCCTCGAAGCCGTAGTCGGTCTCGCGAAATTCGTAGCTGGCCGGTTGCGGTTGGTCGAACAGGCCGAAGTTGGCCTTGTGCACGAAGGAGAAGTGCGAATTGTCGAAAGAGTTTTCCATGACCCGCAGCGGGCTGGTTTTCCACTCTTCGTAGAATTGGAAGATTCGGCGATAGCCAGGGGCACCGTCCTCGGGGAAGTCGGGGATCGGCTGCAGCGGATCGTCCAGTGCCACCCAGGCATAGCCGTATCGCGCCTGGCAGTGGAAGGTCTCGACCGCCGCACCGGGTGGAATCGCGCCGGTCGGGTTCTGCGGGATCTTCACGCAGGCGCCGGTGCAGTCATATTCCCAGCCGTGGTAGCCGCAGGCGATGTTGCCGGCCTCGCTGACAAAGCCTTTGGACAGTTTGGCGGTGCGGTGGCAGCAACGGTCGCGCATCGCCACCGGCGTGCCGTCGGGGCGTTTCCACAGGACCAGGGCTTCACCGAGCAGGGTGAACGGCTTTGGCCCGTCGTCCAGGGCGGTCAGGGGCAGCAGGGCGTACCAGAAGCGACGCAATACAGGTTGTTTGGTGACCAACATGATCCAGTTTCCTCACACGGCTTGAAGTTGTCGTTATTCGTTCAGCGGCTAGCGGCCTGGGGCGCGTCGGGCAGCACCTTCAGGTCGCCCACGAAGCGAGTGGTGTAGGCTTGCTGCCACGGTGCGGCGGCGCCGAGCAGGCCGGCCTCGACCATGAAATCGCGGGTGGCCTGCCAGCGGGCGTCGCTCATGGTGCCGATGCCTTGGGTCGCGGCATCGCCGCGGGTCAGCAATTGGTGTTGCTTGAGGGTCGAGAGGCCCCAGGCCAGCAGTTCGTCAGTCATGTTGGGGTTATCGCGCTTGATCAGCGCATTGCCGGCGGCGGGGTTTTCCAGGTAGCGCTTCCAGCCCTCGAGCGAGGCTCGGACGAACCCCGCGACGCGCTGCGGATGTTCATCGATGATGTCCTGGCGGGTGGCCAAGGTGGAACCGTAGGGTGGGTAGCCTGCGTCGGCGAACAGGAAGAAATTCGGCTGCTGGCCGGCTTTGATTGCCTGGAACAACTCCGAGCTGGCGTAGGCCTGCTGGGTGGTATCCGGGCCGGCGAGGAACGGCTGCAGGTTGAAGGTATAGGGGCGCGCCTGGTTGTCCTGGAGCTGGTACTTGCCCTTGAGCCACGGCCACCAGGTTTGCTGGCCGGAGGTAGACACCAGCACCTGCTTGTTCTTCAGCGCGTCGAGGCCTTGGATGTCAGCGTGGGTCATCAGGCCCTGTGGGTCGCCCTGAAAGGGGGCGGCTACCGCAACCACTGGGAGGCCTTGTTCCACGCTTTTGAGGATCTGCAGGTCGTAGTTGACGATGAAGTCGGCCTGTTTGCTGACCAGCAACTGCATGCCATTGACCTGCGGGCCACCCATGCGGATGGTCACATCCAGGCCTTCCTTCTCGTACAGACGCTCGGCCAGGGCCTGGTAGAAGCCACCCTGTTCGGCCTGGGCGTACCAGGAGGTGAGCAGCACGACCTTGTCGTTGGCCACGGCCAGGGACGTGCCCGCCAGCATCACGCTGAGCGCTGCCGCCAGCGAGCGCAGCGGTTGAGTCAAGCCAAAGCGGTTTTTCATGATTGTTCTCCACCTCGATTCGAAATCCGCAGGGTGCCTGTGGGCACCTCAACGAGAAGACCGAGTGGAGAAACAACGCGGCAGGAGCAGGGAGAGTGTTCTCGGCTGACATTGTTCTCTTGCCCATGGCCGATTGGCCGCGTGCAAACATCCACTCGGATGTACGCCTGATCAAAGGCGCAAGAGCAATGCCCCATGCCGTCCACCGGCACTGACCGCTTCTACTCGACCGTACACGAAGCCAGAAGCGTGCCAGTTCCTGAGAGCCGCTGAAACAGGGCTGGCGGAGCCTGGCCGGGGCGTTGCGAGGTCAGGGCAGTGGATCGATACGGTGCAGCGAGGCCTGCGCCAGCGCTATTTGAGTGCGCAATATCGTGACTGGTGAGTATTCATTTGTCGGATTTATTGCTCACAATCCATGCGTATTACTGTATTCGATCAGCTGGCACGTACCCTGCTAGGGATCATGGGAGTAGAAGCGGTCAGTGCCTGGAAATGGCATGGGACATTGCTCTGGCGGCATCACGCCGCACACCCGGCAGGGGTGGCGCCACGGTTTGCTCCGTGGCCAGAGACGAGGTCTGTCCGCCTGTCCCTTGCGGGTGAATTTCACCGACCTCAACCCAAGGGATGCCCATGAAACTCAGCCCATTTGCCTGGTTCTTCCACAGCTTCCTGCCCGTCTGCGCCCTGGCGAGCGCCAGCGCCCAGGCTGGCCCGTTGATGTGGAGCGACAACAGCCTCAGTTATCTCTACGGCCATAACTACAAGGTCGATGGCACCGGCAATGACATCCAGCAGACCGTCACCTTCGAACATGCCAGCGGCTGGAGCTGGGGGGATGTGTTTCTGTTCGTCGACAACAAGTGGTCGAACGGTTTATCCGGCAGTGATGGGTATACCTACTATGGCGAGTTTTCTCCGCGCTTGTCGCTGGGCAAGGTCAGCGGGCAGAACCTGCGTTACGGCGTGATCAAGGATGTGCTGATTGCCGCCACCTACGAGCGCGGGGAGGGGCGTATTCGCCGGTACCTGTTGGGGCCAGCGGTGGACCTGTTGCTGCCTGGATTCGACCGCTTTTCGCTCAACACCTACTATCGCAAGCCCGACGGCATCACCGGCAAGGCATCGGGGCAGTGGCAGATCAACCCGACCTGGGCGATGACCCTTCCGTTGGGGCGGTCGGACATCCTGTTCGATGGTTACCTGGAATGGTATGTGAACGACGTTGGCCGCAAGGGCACGTCGGACTATGTAGCCAAGAGTTTCCACTTCAATCCGCAGATCAAGTACGACCTTGGCAAGGCGTTAGGGCACAACCCGAAGCAGTTCTACGTGGGGGTAGAGTGGGATTACTGGTCGGACAAGTATGGGATCGAGGACAGTCACGGCTTTGCAACCGACCAGAATGCGCTGAGCGCATTGCTCAAGGTTCATTTCTGAAGAGCAGGGTCGGTCCAGTGCCGTCCTGTGCATGTCCCTGAGCACCGAGCGCCGTCCGGGCGGCGCATCGGTAACGCTGTGGCCGAGGATGACGGCGCGCCGACTCACGTTCGCATCGCCCGTACGGCTTGGGATATGAAACATTCTTAACGACTGATTAACCATGGCTGTCTCCGCACTTCGGTAAGGTTCTGTTTTTCATGAATTTGCGGAGAACCCACAATGTTTCGGATGCTGTCTTGCACTGTCCTGTTGATGGCCACGTTCGCCTGCTCGGCGGCTGACGCGGCGCCCTCGGGGGAGGCTCTGACGGTGCTCAGTTCTGGCGGAATCATGGGCGCTATCCGCGAAGTGGCCCCCGCGTATGAAAAGAAATTCGGCGTCAAGCTCAACGTCGTGGCTGCTCCGTCGATGGGCGAGACCCCGCAAGCCGTGCCGAACCGACTGGCTCGCGGCGAGCCGGCAGACGTCGTGCTCATGGTCGGATCGGCGCTCGATAAGTTGGTCGACCACGGCCAGGCGGACAAGGCCAGCCGAGTCGACCTGGGCAAGTCTTTCATTGCCATGGCCGTGCGCAAAGGCGAACCGAAGCCGGACATCAGCACCCTGCAGGGCTTGCGTACGGCTCTGCTCGACAGCAAGTCGGTTGCCTATTCCGACAGTGCAAGCGGCGTGTACCTTTCCAAGACTCTTTTCCCGCGCATGCAATTGGGCACAGCGTTCGATGCCAAAGCCCACATGATCCCTGCCGAGCCGGTCGGGGCCGTGGTTGCCCGTGGCCAAGCGCAGATCGGTTTCCAACAACTGAGCGAACTCAAGCCCGTGAAGGGCATCGACATCGTTGGCCTGATCCCGGCCCAGGCGCAGAAAATGACAATGTATTCGGGCGCCATCGTCAGCAAGAGCCCGCACCATGCCGCGGCCCAGGCACTACTGGACTACCTGGCCTCGCCACAAGCGGACGCGGCGATCGAGGACAGCGGCCTGAAGCCATTGATTCACAACGCCGGCTGAAACCAGGGGCGATGCCTGGTTTCATGTAGCGTGCGCGATTAGTGCGGTTCGACGGTTTGCTGCAGATGATGTGATCTGCCGCTAGGTGCGCTCGGGTCCTTCCTGGAATGCTCGACCCGGGCGACCGCCACCTTGAAAGGCCTGCCACTGGGATTGATCGCCTGAACGCGCAAAGCGATGGAGTCTGGGGAACGGGATTGCCCGGCAAGGTGGCGCAGTAGCAGAAAGATCACTCCTGGGAGCAGAGCACCCTCTCAAGCACCGCCCACTGGGTCATACGCAGTGGCACCTCGGGCAGTAAGCTGATTGGCAGGAGACGGTTACCGGCCCGCATCGTCATGACACCTACTCGGTCGGTCGCCTACTCTGCGGCGTGTTGCGCTCAATGCCGCCCAGTAGCGTTTGTCGTAGTTCTTCCTTCGCCTGGGCCTGAGTGATGTCTCCTGCCACGGCTGCATCCGATAATGCATCGGCCGCCCCCAACATGCCCCAGAGGTAGGCGTTGGAAATACCAGCAGGCTGGGCGAAAGGTGCAAAAATCCCGAGGCACTTCGTGATCAGGGCCTTTTGATACTGACGTTTCAACATGGCCAATTCCGGTGAACCGCTCAGGGCTGCCAGCACACCCTGAATCTCCCGCCCCTGGGTCATCACGCAATCGACATAGGCGCTGGCGAAGGCAGTCGCTTTATCCTGCAAGGTGGACTCAGCCGCCGCGATCGCGGCGTCGAAGAGGGCGGTTTGGCGAGCGTCATAGTCTTCGTACAGTGCAGCCAGCAGGCCTTCGCGGGTACCGAAGTGGTCGTAGACCACCGGCTTGGTTACGCCCGCCGCTTCGGCCAGGCGACCTAGGGTCAGAGCATCCGTGCCCTCTTCGGCGATCAGCATCCAGGATGTTTCCAGCAACTGGCGGGCGCGTGCAGCTCTGGGCAGGCGTCGACGGGAAGGTGCGTCACTTGGCGTTGTCATGCTCAACGCCCCTGCGTGTGTGAAGCGAAGATACCGGCACCGATGGCCTGTGCTGTTTCCAGATGAGCCTGCGGATAACCCTTTTCCGAAGGAAGCAGTACGCTTGAACTGTGCACCTGTGCGCCGCAGTAATCAAAAATGCCGTGCTCGATCTGGGTCTTCATGGCGGATGTGTAGCCGTGCCGCGTATAGGTACCTTCATCGGCGCCGCCAATGGCTACCAGGTGAACGTTAAGGCGCTTGAGCTTCTTCACAACCTTACCGTCGCTGTCGTCGTAGGCCCAACCCTGGGAGAAGACGCGGTCGATCCAACCCTTGAGCAGGGCAGGGAAGGACCACCAATGGACTGGGTAGACCAAGACCAAAGCGTCTGCACGGTCCAGTCGTTCTTGTTCGGCAGCAACGTCGGCGGGTGGCTCTGCCTGCTTGTGAAATAGCGCTTGGTCCGCCAGGTTGAAACGCGGGTCGAAGCCCTCGGCGACGAGATCGGCAAACTCTGCGCTGTTGTGTGGGTTAGAGGCCGTGATGCCGTGGACGATGTGCTGGGCGATGGCATGGGTCAAAGAACGCGGATCGGGATGGGCGACGACGATTAAACTGTGCATGATCGGTTCTCCGACAGAGGACGCGTGGTCCTCGATGTAGAAGCGACCGCGCTTTAGCTACTAAAGGTAACCTACTGATAGTAGCTTTTCCAGTTCGGTATGCTACTCCGTGAATTTTTCATACTGCAGAGGTCTGTGAGGTCGGCAGTAATCTTTGTAGGAACGGGTTCACCCGCAAACACGGGCGAAGCCCTCGCCATTCACCGCGCGGCCTGCTTCGTGGGCGAACCTGCTCTCCCACCGTCCATTGCGCACTCTCCGGCATTTTTACCCAACTTGGCAGGCATGCCATGCTCGGCCTGTAAGGCGGTCGTTGCTATCGACCCATCGCCCAGCACGAAGCGCGCGAACGTCAGAAGTTGTACTTGAAACCCGTCATGATGTTTCTTGGAGCACCGTACATACCGTGGTCGCCGGCATAGCTGAGGTATTCACGGTCGAACACGTTGTTCAGATTGACTGACGCACTTAGATGCTGGTTGAAGTCGTAGCGAGCCAGGAGGTTGGTGACGGCATAGCTACCCTGGGTGAAGGTGTGCAGGTCGGCACCGGTTTTGCTCTGCCAGTTCACACCGCCGCCAAGGGTGAGCTTGTCCAGAATCCCCGGCAGGCGATAGCGGGTGAAAGTCTTGAGACTGTGGCGAGGCAGGGTGGTAACGATACGCTGGTCGTCAGCGTCGGTGCTGACCGCATAGGCATAACCGGCAGATGCCTGCCAGCCTTCGGCCAGCTCTCCGTCCAGGGTGAATTCAGCGCCTTTGGTAGTGGTTCCCTGTTCCGACTTGTACGTGTTACCGCCTGGAGTATCGATCCAGATTGCCAGGTTGTCCTGCTCGATCTTGAACAGCGCGACGCTGGAGTTCAGCTTGCCGTCGAAGTGGCTTCCCTTGACGCCGACTTCATATCCGGTGCCCTCCATCGGATCCAGAGGTTTGTTGTCGATGTCGCGAACCCAGGACGATTGTGGGTTGAAGATTTTCGTATAACTGGCATACAGCGACCACGTATCGTTGACGTCATACACCACGCCAGCATACGGGATGTACACGCCGGTTTCCGACTCCTTGGTCTTGGTTTGCTCGGCGTTGTAGGGTTTATCCTCGGTGTCGCGATGCCAATCGATCACGCGGCTACCCAGCAAGACACTGAGATCGTCGGTGGCGTGCAGGCGCGTGGCGAGATAAGCGGCGTATTGAGTTTCGTCGGCAGTGGATTTGCCAGTGACGTCGAATTCCGGTTTGACCGAGCCGCCGTTCCAGTTCAACAGGTTATCGATTGCGCCAGCCGGAGAGCCGGAATAGTCGTATTTCCAGCCGCCGTAGCTTGGCACGTCCTCGTAGTAGTTGGACAAGGTCACGCCGGCGATCAATTCATGCTCGCGGCCCAACAGACTGAACGGGCCGGTCAGGTAGGCATCGATGTTGTTCTGGCGGGGGATGCCGGAGAAGCGCACGGGCAACTGTGTGGTGCCGCTTCCGTCCGGGTTGAGGCTGCCGTTGACGTAGTTGAAGACTTCATCAAACTTGTTTTCGGAGTGGGTCAGCTCGATCTTTCCGCTCCAGCCATTGGCGAACTGCTGTTCGATCGAGGTGAAAAAACTGGTTTGCTCATGGTCGTTGTAAGACCACGTTTGAGCCGAATTGAGTGAGCGTTTGAGGTTGGTGCGAGACCCGTCGGTGAAGCGGGTCGGCAGGCCGGAGCGCATGGGCGAGTCAACGTCTGTGCGTTGGTAACTGAAGCCCATCGTCAGCAGGGTGTCTTCAGTCAGGTCGAACTCGGTAATGCCGTAGATCAGCTGCGAGTCCTGTTTGTAGCGGTCTACCCATGACTGCTCTGTCTTGAAATCGGCGACCAGACGACCGCGTACGTTGCCGGTTTCGGTCAGCGGGCCAGATACATCAAAGCCAGTTCCGTAGCGGTCCCAGTTACCCGCTTCTGCGGTGACGCTGGCCTGAGCCTCGGAGGTCGGACGCTTGCGGATCAGGTTGATCGTCGCTGAAGGGCTGCCCAGGCCGCTGATCAGGCCGGTAGCACCGCGCACCACCTCCACCCGGTCATACATGGCCATGCTCTGGGTGTAATTGTCCATGCGCTTGACGGTGGGCACACCATCGATTTCAAAGTTCTGAACCTCGAAGCCGCGTGAGAAGTAACCATCGGATTCGGCACCCAGCCCGTCGCGCAACACGATGATGCCCGGTGTGGCATCGAGGGTATCGCTTAGATTGGTAAGGCGCTGGTCATCCAGGCGCTGGCGGGTCATGACGGTCAGCGACTGCGGGGTCTCTTTGGGGGTCAGGTTCAGACGGGTCGAACTGCTGGATGAGTAGGTGGTGTAGAGCCCGGTACCTTCTGTAGTCGACCCGGGCGCTTTGCCCGAAATTGAAATGCTTTGAAGCTCCAGCACGTTAGAGGCCGGCGCTCGCTGGAGGGTGTATCGCCCATCCGGCTGGCGCACCGCTATGAGCTGGCTGCCCTCAAGCAGCGCCTGTAACGCACCGTCGACCGTGTAATCACCCTTCAAGCCAGGGCTGGTTTGTCCGGCAATCAATTCATTGGGAAACGACAACAACAAATGGGCTTGCTGGCCCAGGTGACTGAGCGCAGTGCCCAGTGGCGCCGCGGGGATTTCGTAGTGTTGCACGCTGCTATCGGCGGCTGCCCACACTGCCGATGAACTGGCAATCAGAACCGCCGCGGCGCAACCCAGGGTGCTGGCGAGCGGGGTTGCGTAGCACGACGAAATACTGCGGTGATGCATGTGAAGTTCCCCGATGTTTTTGATGTTTGGCCTATAAGTCTCGCCAGAAATCAAAACGGCTCATCGAAGACGAAAATAGTTCAAACGGTTGCTGGCAAGGCGCGCAAGTTGACCCATAGGCGAGTGAAACGCTGGACATCCAGTTTCAGTGTCTGGGCAATGGCATCGATGATTCGATCACTGTCTGCCAGCGGGTAGGATCCCCATACACGCAGGTTGGCCAATGCGGGGTCGCACCCGAGATGCCCATGACGATAACGACCCAGTTCATCCAGGAAAGCCTGGAGCGGTTGGCCGTTGGCGACGATCATGCCTTTTGCCCAGGCCGGAGCGTTTGCTTGCAGTGCATCCTGATCGAGCAGCCCGAGCGGCCCGAAACGAGCCAGTTGCCCGGCCTGCAAGGGAGTCCACGTGCTCGCTTTTGCCGGTTTTACCTGAAGCGAGCCACGATAGACCGCCAACTGAGTCGAGCCATTCTCAAATTGGCGTACCGTGAAGCGCGCCGAGGACGCCTGCGCGCGGATCTGAGGGGCTTCGATGGAGAGTGCCTGGTTCAAAACCGTGTCGACCAGGATCTCGCCGCTGAGTAATCGAAGGTGCCAGCGATGATCTGTATGACGAACATTTATCGCGCTGTGGGTATTGAGATCAAACGACAGATTAGCGTTCAGCGCGACGCGTCGCTGCTCTCCAACGCCCGTGACGTAATCGGCGCTCAAGCGCGAAACCACTTCGCTGCCTCCGGCCAACCATGCACCCGCGCCTGTGGTAAGCAGCAGGGCCAGGCCCTTGATAGCCCGTCGTCTGCTCAACCCTTCCTGAGAAGAAAGCAACAGGGCCTGTCGGGCAAGGTTTGGATCGCCCTGGGTACGTATTGAGTCTAGCTGCGCAGCCAGGGCCAAGGCCCTTTCCCAGGCCAGCTCATGCAAGGGGTGTTCACTACGCCATGCCATGAAGGCGGCCTGTGCGGGTGAATCAAAGTGAGCTTCCTGCATATCGAGCCACCACGCCATCGCCGCCTCGCACATTTTCGGTGATGGCGCGGGTTCTGGGGTAAAGGCGTTTTCGGTGATCGTCATCCCAGCGCTTCCGTGACCAGCATGCACTGCGCACCTGCCTTGATGATGTGGCGTTTGACGGTAGCGATTGAAATACCCAGCCGCTCGGCAATTTCCCCATGGCTGAGCCCATCCAGTTGCGACCAGAGGAATGCCTTTTTGACGGCGACATCCAACTTACAGAGTGCTTCGTCGAGTCGAACCAGCGTCTCGAAAATAATCAATTGGGTAGCCAGATCCGGCAGCACGTTTTCGTCATCCGTCTGAATTGCATCCAGATAGGCTTTTTCCAGGCGTGTGCGGCGGTAGTGGTTTGACAGGACACTGCGTGCAACCTTCGCCAGAAACGATCGAGGCTGTCGGACTTCCAACGCCTCTTTGCTGAGCAACAGGCGCATGAAGGTGTCCTGCATCAAATCAGCGGCGCGGTGTGAGCAGCTCAATTGCCGATACAGCCAGCGACGCAGCCAGCGGTGTTGCTGTTCGTAAAGAGCCGTGAGCTGAGCATTGTCGACGGATGCCATGAGTTTGAGTCGATGCAAATGAGACGTAGTATCATATGTGACTATTGGGCTGCCGACAAGAACGCAGAATGTCTGCTTAGGATCGTATAGCGACGGTCATACCTTCACTGTCGCTATACGCTTTCAGACCAGCAAACGACCCATTGCGGACATTGAACGGAAATGGATTGGGTGCTCGCGTAATCCTGAAATAGGATGGGCTATTTACATTCAAGATGGCGCACTAGCGGTGAGCATACCCATGGAGCGAAAAGCAATCCCGTCATCCACCTCTGATTGGGTCATACGCAGCACTACACCTGGCAGTGTGGAGCGCATCGAAGCGTGGTTTGGCGGCCATGGCTACGACCTGCATCGTCACGATACATATTCGATAGGCCGTACTCTTGCCGGCGTTCAGAGCTTTCACTACAAGGGAGCGCTGTGCCACGGCGTGCCAGGCAACACACTTGTGCTGCACCCCGACGAAGTGCATGACGGCATGGCTGGCACGGATGTGGGTTTTCGCTATCGGATGGCCTACATCGACCCGTCGCTGATACAGAACGTTCTCGGGGGAGAACCGTTGCCTTTCATTGCTGGCGGACTATCCTGCGACCCGCGCTTGTACCACGCCAGCGAGGCTTTCGTGCAGGCACTCGATCATCCACTGGAAACACTAGAGGAACAGGACGCCGTTTATGACTTGGCAATGGCGCTTCGTGCAGTCGGCGGCAAGCCGCGTGGTCGCAAACGTCTGGATTACCGCTCTGCCGGGCGCGCCAGGGAGTTCATCCTGGAGCACCTTCACGTGGACATCACGCTGGAGATGCTCGAACAGGCGAGTGGACGTGAGCAATGGAGCTTGTCGCGAGACTTTCGGGCCCTTTACGGCACCAGCCCATACCGTTTTGTCACGCTTAGGCGCCTGGATTCTTTCCGCAGACTGATTCTGGATGGCTTCTCACTGGTCGATGCCGCCCTTGCCTCAGGCTTTCATGATCAGAGCCACATGACCCGGCATTTCACTCGCACCTACGGCGTGCCGCCTCTGCGTTGGCTGGAACGCTTACGCACTGTTCGCTAAGTTGCAGGATCGTACAAGAACAGCGCGCTTTCCGCTCGATAGGCTGGTCACTCCAAATTAGAGAGGATCAGCTATGTCCAGCATGCATCAGCAATCGGCATCACCGCCTGTAAACCTGACTCAAAAAGCTTCTCTGATCGAGCAGCAATGGAGCCCAAGGGTCGTCGCGGAAATGAACGACTACCAATTTAAGGTGGTACGCATCGAAGGTGAATTTATCTGGCATTCACACCCAGAAACTGATGAAGCTTTTCTAGTGCTCGAAGGTCTCTTGCGCATCGATCTCCCCGAGGGCTGCGTTCATGTGAAGCCGGGCTAACCGTATGTCGTACCACGTGGTGTAGAGCACAGAACAGCGGCAGAAACGGAAACAGCACTTATGATGATTGAGCCGCGAGGCGTGTTGAATACTGGTCATGAAGTCGGGGAGCGAACAGCGCTGAATGACGTCTGGATCTGAGTCGACATCGACAGTAGTGGCTAGCCTCATCAGGGCGTGAAGCGAACACCTATCGAGAGGGGGCCGTTTCATGCCCCATGGTCTGCAAGCGCAGATCCGACCGGTGGGGCATAGACCAGGAAGGTGGCGCATTTCGGTCCGGAGCCGGCTACCAAGCGATGAGGCCGATACTGGATAAAGAGTCCAGATTCGATGCCCGCTTTGGGTCGAAAGCGGTCACCCACGACCGGCTGCATTCGACCCAAAGCAGACCTCCGACATGGACCGCTCTCGTCCAAAAGCTGTAGTTCATGACCTATCGAATACGCAGTGTTAGATAATTCCCATTTCTTCAGGCCAGGTTTCCACTTCAAGCTTTTTCGCCGTCTCAATCAAGCAATTTATTTCCGCGTTAGATGCGTCGTTCAGTTCAGCAGCAATTGCCTCAAGCGCCGCTACGTCATCATCGTTTTCGACATTATGCCGGTCGTCAATATGTTTGCAGGCAAGGATCAATGCCCGTGCGATGGTTTCCATGTAGATCTCCAACAAACACGCAACGGTTGTAGAAGTAGTAAAGGGTCATTCGGATACCGCAGAGCGTAGCATTCGAAGAGCGGATGGGCAGCTTCTGGCCGATTGCTGCCCTCCGCGAAGGGCAGCTATGGGTCGAAAGCAGTCACTCACGACCGGCTGCTTTCGGCCCGAAGCTGCCATTCATGAAGGGCAGAGATCAGCCAAAAGCAGCTAGGCTTTGTACGAAAAGCCTTGAAACTCGGTGATGCTGCGTCGAAAACAGCCTCGGAATGCTCATTTTCAACCCGTAAACTCCGCTTCCTAGGCTGTTTTCGCCTTGCCTGACCTTCGTCCCAAGACTTTTCAGACAGACCCTAGTCATTACTGATCGAGATCGGCCACCCGCTGCCCCAGGCCCTTATCCCCGCCTGAGCCGGTCACTTTCTGATGTCCCTCACAGATCCCGGATGAATCCGCTTCTGCAACTGAGCGCGCAACGGCCTATCGGGCAGAGCAGTTGTCTTGCGACTAGCTTTACCTCGAGCACTAAAATCTCCGTTCATAGCTCAACCCGGTAGAGTTTCGTTATGACTAAAATAATCGATCTCACGATCACCCAAGATTACCTCAATCCATTTGCCTTGCCGGAAAACCCCAAGTTAAGCCCGGAGCTGACCGACTACTTATCAGACAGTGCTTGGTACCATCCCGATCTGTGCCTACACATTCGTTGCCCAGAAGACGAGCGAGAACGCCTGCAGCACGCCATCAGCAATACCTTTGCGGAAAAGAGGGAGCAACTCAGAGGGGATATTCGCGTCCAACGGCTGGTAGCGCTGACACTCTTAGGCTTGGCGCTTGCCTTGGTGCTGGCAGGCACAGCTCTGGGGATTGAAGGCACCATCCCTGTGGGAGTCGTTACAGTCACCGCGTGGATGCTGCTGTGGCGTAGCGCAGAAATATTTTTTCTGGATATCCGCAGCATTAAGCGGCAGCAGCGTAAGTACCAACGCATTGCCAGCGCATCAAAGCAGTTTATGCCTTAGGCTCTGTACGAAAAGCCTTGATGCTCGGTGAGGCTGCGTTGAGAACAGCCTCGCCTGACCTTCGCCTCAAGACTTGTCACATAGCGCCAAGTTCTGACGGGCTGATAATCCGACTTTTTCAACTACATTGTCCCATGGCTACTCGGTATGAAGGGCACCAATTGAGGCCAGGCTGTGTGAAGACACCTGCGATTGTCTAACGTTTTGATCGCCGCTAAATGGCCACGAGTGGCCGAGGCACGGTTGGCCACAACGTACAAACAGCAGTCGATGACACACACATTCTGATCACTGCCCATAAAGTCACCAATGTTGGAAATGGCCGAGCGCAGCTGAGCAAGCAGGGCTTCATCTACATCGCTGCATCGGATGAATACCGATGCCCTGCAGATCAGCTACTGACCTGCAGGCATTCTTCGAAGGAAGATGGGATGGCGCAGGACAAGCACTCAAACGCTACCGTCGCGTCCGCTGTTGTTTCGAGGGGCTCAATGTCATGTTTCCCGCTACCCCTGCCTCGCGCTTATCATCGATGGGTTTCGGAATGGGCCTGATCGAACGGTTTGCGATCCAATAGGCAGTCTATGAACGCTCCTAGGGCGGCTGGCCGGTGTTGCCTATTCGGGTAATAGAGGAACAGCCCTGGACGTGAAATCGACCAGTCAGCAAGGACTTGGATCAGCCGTCCCTGGGCCAACAGCTCGCCCACGTCTTCTTTCTCGAAATGATAGGCGATGCCGAGCCCATGCAGGGCGGCAGCGATGCCGATGTCAGGGTGATTGGTGACGACGGGGCCGTCGACCGCCACTTCCAGCGGCTGTCCCCGTTCCTGGAACTCCCAGCGATAGGGCCTACCGTCCATCTGCAGCCGCCAGTTGATGCATGCATGATCCTGCAACTCAGCAGGTGACTGAGGGATGCCTCGACGTGCGAGGTAGTCCGGAGACGCCACGGCGACCATGTTCAGGTCTGGCGTCAGGCGGACGGCCACCATGTCTTTCTCAAGCCGGCCACCTACACGGATGCCCGCGTCAAAACGGCCAAGAACGATATCGGCCAGTGCGTCGTCGACCACGATATCGAGCACCACGTCAGGGTGTGCCTGATGGAAGCGTGCCAGCCGGGGCGCAATGAGGGTTCTCGCGGCGATCCCCAGCGTATTGATACGCAGCGTGCCGCTTATCTGGCCTGTGGCCTCACTGGCTTCGGCGACGGCAACAGCTATCTCTCGAAACAAGGGGGCGACACGCCTGTAGAGCAGCTCGCCACTCGTCGATGGCGCGACGCTTCGGGTCGTGCGATTGAGCAGGCGTGCGCCGATGCGACGTTCGAGCTGTCGAATGGTCTGGCTGAGTGCAGAGGGCGATAAGCCCAGATGATCGGCGGCCCGCGCGAAGCTTTGACGCTCCACGATGGCCACAAAGGCTTTTAGCTCAGCAAATTCGGATCCACGCATTATGCATTCGCTTCTACATAGTCCATTCGGATTCTAGAGCATTCAATTAATGCTGTCCGGTACGCATCCTAGGGGCTGTACAAAAAGTATTGAGACGAAGGTCAGGCAAGGCGAAAACAGCCGAGGAAGCGGAGTTTACGGTTGTAAATGAGCATTCCGAGGCTGTTTTCAGCGCAGCATCACCGAGTTTCAAGGCTTTTCGTACAGAGCCTAAGGCTGTCACTGACCCCATGGAGCCAACAACATGCATACCTTGACCCTACCTGATCCGATTGCTGCGTACTTCGCTGCCGAACACGACCCTGAAGCTTTGGCACATTGCTTCGATACGCAAGCCGTCATGAAGGACGACGGTCACACCTACACGGGTATCAACGCCATCCAGGCATTCATGGCCGAGGCCTCGGCCAAGTACAGCGCGACGAGCGTGCCCTTTGCCATTGAGCGCCAGGACGGACTCCAACTGGTGCGCGCCAACGTCACTGGCAAGTTCCCTGGCAGCCCGATCGTTCTGTCGTACCGCTTTCGTCTTGAACGCGGCCTGATCGCATCGCTGGAAATAACGGCATGAGCTTCGACCTTCAACTCAAGGGTTTGCGCACAGTCGTCACTGGCGGCACGATGGGCCTTGGCGCTGCAGTCGTGCAGACCCTCGTGGAGGCTGGTGCCAGAGTCGCAACGTCGGCGCGCGACGTGTCGGCACGACCGGTGGATGGCGTCACCTATATCGGTGCCGATCTGACGACGGCACAAGGCGTGGCTCACGTCGCGCAGACCGTGCTGCAGAGCTGGGGCGGGGTCGATATCGTGATTAACGTGGTTGGTGGTTCAAGCACTCCAGGTGGTGGCTTTGCCGCCATCAGTGACGAGCAGTGGCTAGCAGAGCTGAACCTCAATCTGATGCCTGCCGTACGCCTGGATCGCGCGCTATTGCCGTCCATGCTTGCCCAGGGCTCAGGCGTTATCATCCATGTGAGCTCGATTCAGCGCATGATGCCTGTGCCTGAATCCACCACCGCCTACGCCGCCGCCAAGGCAGCGCTCACCACCTACAGCAAATCCCTTGCAAGGGAAGTGACGCCAAAGGGGGTTCGTGTGCTGAGCGTCGCGCCTGGGTGGATTGAGACCGAGGCGTCCGTAAGGCTGGCAGAGCGGTTGGCTGCCCAGGCAGGAACGGACTACGAAGGAGGCAAACGAATTGTCATGGAGTCGATTGGCGGAATCCCACTGGGCAGGCCGGCCGAACCTCAAGAGGTTGCCGATTTGATCGTCTTCCTCGCGTCCCCCCGTGCCGCCTCGATCTCAGGATCCGAGCACCGTATCGACGGCGGTACCATCTCAACGCTGTAATCGACGGCTGCAATCAACGGGACGACGGCGAGCCCTCAAGGCTCGCCGCATCCCCGAAATTGTTTACTGCTTGGGCCGTTAGCTGCCCTTGCCCACAGACTGCCTTCGGTCCCGCTCGGCAAATGCTGGTCGGGTACTTTGGCTTCCAATCGTCTCGACTCTATTCGCTCGGCAACTGGATTATCGTCTTGCCCTTGGCTCGGCCTTCAGCAACCTGGCGGAAGGCGTCGTTGACCTCGTCCAGTGCGAACCGTTGCCGATCCACCCGGATCCTCAGTTGCCCGGCATCTGCCAGCTCAGCCGCCTCGTGCAGGATTGCTCCGTGGTGTTCGCGGCCCTTGCCCGTAAGCAACGGAGTCAGGGTGAACACGCCCGAATAGGTGGCGCTTCTGAACGATAGCGGCGCAAGACTGTGCTGGCCCCAACCGAGGCAGCTCAGCACGTGCCCGGTATAGGGCTTCACGGCCTCGAACGATGCATCCAGCGTGCTACCGCCCACGGTGTCATAGACGATGTCGAAACCTTCCCCGGCCGTATGTTGCGCCACATAGGACGCTACGTGCTGGGCCTGGTAGTCGATCGCCGTGGCTCCCAGGGCGCGTATGAAGTCGAGGCTGGCGGCCGATCCGGTGGCGTAGACTTTGGCCCCACGCGCCTTGGCCAGCTGGATGGCCATTTGGCCGACTCCACCGGCGCCGCCGTGAATCAGCACCTGCTGGCCTGCGCGGACATTGGCGCGATCCACCAAACCTTCCCAGGCGGTGATGAACACCAAAGGCAAGGCGGCCGCCTCGCACATGTCCAGAGCGTGCGGTTTGGGTGCGATCAGCCGGGCATCCACGGCGATGTATTCGGCCATGGTGCCCTGGGTCCCGCCGATCCCACCGGCCATGCCGAAGACCTCCTGGCCGAGCGTGAAGCCTTCTACCGCCTCGCCGAGCTCGACGACCGTGCCGGCCAAATCCAGGCCGAGCACCGCCGGCAGCGGCTGACGGGCGTGTGCCCCAGCACCGTTGGCGATCTTGGTATCGAGCGGGTTGACCCCGGCGGCGTGCACCTTGACGAGGATCTGCCCCTTACCGGGAACTGGACGAGCAATGCGCCGTACGACCAGTGGAGCGTGGGCGGACTCGGCGATAGCGGCAAGCATGGTCTGACTCATGACGGAAACCTCTGTTTGAGTGGATGCATACAAGTTGCTCCTTTCGAGCCATTCCGATAAGAAGCTAAATTTGCATATGACTCATTCCCAAGAGAGGGCTGGTGGCATGGACCTGTTCGACAGCATGCGCGTCTTCGTGAGGGTCGTGGAGCGTGGGTCTTTTTCGGCAGTGGCTCGGGAACTGAACATGGGCCAGCCCGCCGTCAGCAAGCAGATCCGCGCTCTGGAGCAGTACCTGGGCGGGCCAGTGTTCGCCCGCAGCACCCGACACCTCGCGCTAACCGACCAGGGGCAACGTTTCTACAGCCACTGCCAGGAAATTCTCGGGCAAGTCGAAAGCGCCACGCGCAGCTTTGCCAGTGGCCAGGAGCAGGTCGCAGGCCCCCTGCGCGTCGCCGCACCGGTCAGTTACGGGCGATTATGCATCGCGCCTCTGATCGGGACGTTTCTGCAGCGCTATCCCGATGTGCGAATTGACCTGCGGCTGAGCGATCACAACGAAGACCTGCTCATGGAAAACATAGACCTGGCGATCCGAATTGGAGTGGTGAAGACCGAGGGCCTGGTGGCGGTATCATTAGGCACAACCACGCGACGGGTATACGCCTCGCCTATTTATCTAGAACGCTGCGGTGTGCCCCTGGAGCCGAGTGAACTGGCAGGTCACAATTGCATCGGTTTCACCTTGCTGGAGCATTACGACCGCTGGCGCTTCACGCGCGGGGCGCACGAGTTCGAGATCGCCATCACCGGTAACGTCACCAGCAACAGCAGCGAGGCCATTCGTGAAATGGTCCTCTGCGGCTTGGGCATCTCCCTCTCTCCACAATGGCTTTTCGCTGCAGACGTTGAACGAGGCCGCGTGCAAAGTGTGCTCGACCGTTACAAGGCCACCGCGCTGCCAGTCAGTGCGGTGTTCAGTCGTGAGCGGCGTCATTCGGCGCGGGCGATGGCGTTCATCGATTTTCTGCGCGAGCACCTGCACGTTCTCCCAGGTAGGGCATAGACCCGCACCTGTCATGCGTGATGTACGCGGTCGGCGTGCGCCCACCTCACGGCAGATGAGCATCGACCAACCTGGCCATCCTGTCCTGGGGCAACTGGAGTCTATTCGGCGCCCCCTCGGCGGTGCGCTGTCCAGCAAAGCCTGCCATCATGTCGCTACAGACCTGGCGCTCAAGACGCGGGCCGTCCCGGCCCGTGTGCATGCGCTGGAAACTTCGTGCAGGCCCCAGGGAGCGCCCCTGACGCATGAAAACGCTGAAGATCGCAACCTTCAACATCAACGGCATTCGCAGCCGCCTGCCGGCCCTGCTGAACTGGCTGGAGCGCGAGCAGCCGGACATTGCCTGCCTGCAGGAGCTCAAGGCAACCGATCAGCAATTCCCGCGCCATGACCTGGAAATGGCAGGCTATGGCTGCCTCTATCAGGGGCAGCCGTCGTGGAATGGCGTAGCCATCCTGGCGCGTGACAGCGAGCCGCTGGAAGTGCGCCGGGGCTTGCCGGGTATGGAGGATGACCCGCAGAGCCGTTACCTCGAGGCAGCCGTTCACGGGGTGCTGGTCGCCTGCCTGTACCTGCCAAACGGCAACCCGCAGCCGGGGCCCAAGTTCGACTACAAGCTGCGCTGGTTCGAGTGCCTGATCGAGCACGCCAAGGGTCTGCACGGCAACGGCCATCCAACGGTGCTGGCGGGCGACTTCAACGTGGTGCCTACCGACCTGGACATCTACGACCCGCGCTCATGGCAGAAGGATGCACTGCTGCAGCCCGAGTCCCGCGCCTGCTATCAGCAACTGCTGGAGGTGGGCTGGGTCGATGCCATTCGCCACCTGCATCCCGATGAACGCGTTTACACCTTCTGGGATTACTTTCGCAATCACTGGGCGCGCAATGCCGGGTTACGCCTCGACCATTTGTTGCTCAACCCCGAACTTGCACCTTACCTGAAACGGGCGGGGGTCGATGCCTGGGTACGCAACCAGGTCAAGGCCAGCGACCACGCGCCCGCCTGGATCGAACTGGGCGGGCGCAGGTAGTGGGTTACAGGAGTTGTCGAGGGTGATCGGAAACTCCCTGACGCGTTTGCCAGTGGCGTGGTAGACCGCATTGGCCACCGCCACAGCAACGCCGACCAATGGCCACGCCCCACACCACGCCCCGAGGATCTGGCTGCGGGCGGTGCGTTTTCGCTCCCTTTAGGGAAATGGCACTCATGGCAGGTCCTCACGGTGGGTTATTTCTTGCCGGGCAGTACCGAGCTGAGTACCTGCTTGGCGGTCTGCACGATGACCCCAGCCTGGTTCGGGGCGCCCTTGAGCAGGGTGCTGGCGAACTGCTTCGCCTGTTCCAGCTTGATATGCGGCGGTAGCGGCGGCACGTTGGGGTCGGTCTTGAATTCGATCAGCACAGTGCACCGAACATGCCATTGATGCCATCGCCGGGGTAGCCGAAGATGCGCCGTACCCCCCACTGATACAAGCGCTCCACCAGAAAGTGGCCTACCGTGCCGCTCATTGTCTTCTCCCGGTCTGTCCTCGATAGGGGTCTGGACTTGGCACGCGCCGGTAAAGTTTCAACGGCGTTCACGTCGGTCGGCTAACCGGAACCTCATCTCGGGCGAGGGGTTCCCAGGCACATCGACAACCTGATCGGGACGGGGCACAGATGAATGACATCGACACCAGCAGTGGCGCGCTGCAGACCCTGCACTTCGAAGACGACGGGGTAACGCCCAACAACCGTTTCCCCGTGTTGTGCTATCGCTTGCAGCTCGACCCTGATAATGACAATGCCAGTGCGTTCGAGGCATTGTTCGCCGGCCATGGCTGGACGCCGCTCTGGCGCGCCGGGATATTCGACTATCACCACTTTCATCCCAATGCCCATGAGGTATTGGGCGTCGCCGCGGGCCGCGCCCAGGTGACCCTCGGTGGCGAAGCGGGTCAGACGCTGAGCGTGAGGGTTGGCGATGTGCTGGTGTTGCCGGCCGGGACGGGCCATCGCTGCGTCGAGTGCAGCGAAGACTTCCTGGTGGTCGGGGCCTATCCCCGCGGGCAGGAGGACTACGACATCCAGCGGCCTGATGCCCACACCTACGCTCAGGCAATTGCGCGCATCGCTGTCGTACCAGGCCCCGTGCAGGACCCCGTCACAGGCGCGCCGATGACCCATTGGCGCTGAGGCTGGCACGTGGCGGAGGTTGCCGTTCGTCGGTGTGATCCGTATCGCTGAAAAACCTTTGCCGGGGGCGCTCATCAGAACAGATGTAACGTTCGTTCGACGTTCCCAATCAGGTCTTCGGCCCGTTCTAGCGCGGGCCTTTTTTTGCCTTCTTCATGAACCTCGGGATCAAGCCTCGGCAGCAGGCCGTAACCGGAAGCTGACTCCCATACGGTTGAAAGCATTCATGGCGGCAATGGCCGCCGTCAGGTCAACGAGGTCCTTCTCTGCAAACATCGCCGAGGCCGCTGCGTATGCTTCGTCCGACACATGGGTCTCGCTAACCCGTGTGACTTCCTCTGCCCAGGCCAGAGCCGAGCGTTCCAGATCCGTGAACAAGTCCTGCGCTTCATGCCATACCGGTACTAACACCAGCTTGTCCACCGACATACCTTCTTTGATCAGATCCCGTGAATGCAGATCAATGCAGTGGGCGCATCCATTGATCTGGGACACTCTGAGAAACACCAGATGGATGAGGGGGGCCGGCAGATTCGTAGCCGTGGTCACGAAATGATGCAGACCTCCAAGGGACTTGGCTGCGCCAGGCGAAGCTTGAAACCAATTGAGGCGACTCATGGGTTGTTTCCTTTCTTCGGGACGGTGGTGAGCGCGCGACATGCGGGGCGTCATTTGCGGGATTCCCTGGCCCGGTTCGCACACAGCGCGAGAAGCTTGGGTAGGGTTCAATTGTGGTCATGAAGCGGACTATAGTATTGATCCACTTGGACTCTAATTCACTGATCCACTTTTGAGGTGCCCATGCCATCCGATGCGACCCTGTTCGGTGCGATAGCGCTACCCTCGGGAAGGTCAACTGCGGGCGTCAATCTTCAGGAGTGGCTGTATCTGGAGTTGCGCGAGGCAATGCTTGCCGGGCGTCTGGCTGCAGGAAGCAAGCTCCCGGGAAGTCGGACGCTGGCTGCACGACTAGGCGTCGCACGCGGAACGGTACAGGCAGCGTATCAGCAGCTTTTGTCTGAGGGCTATGCGGTCAGCCGAACAGGCAGTGGCACCCGTGTGTGCTTGGAGCTGCCTGATGCCAAACAACGGGTGTTTCCCCGCCAGCGAGGCGGTGGAGCGCAAATCCCGGTGCGGCGGATTCCCCCAAGCACGGAATGGGTCGAGCGGCTGCAGACTGCCACGCCGGCATTCGCCAGGCGCAAGGTCGCGCCTGGACTTCGTCCTTTCTTCCCGATGCGTAGTGACGTTCGGTCATTCCCGATAGACCTTTGGCGCAAGCTGCATATCCAGCAGATGCGCAGTTCCAAACTGGAAGCGCTGCTCGATTATGATGCCGCCGGGTTGCCGAGTTTGCGTCACGCCATCGCCGACTATCTGGGCTGCGCTCGAGGCGTGCATATTTCGGCTGACCAGATCGTGGTGCTCAGTAGCGTGCAACAGGGGATCGATCTATGTTTGCGCTTATTGGTTCCGCCAGGGGAGAGCGTCTGGATGGAGGACCCGGGTTACCCGGGGGTACGTCAGCTTATGGCGGTGGCAGGTTGTGAGGTCGTGGGCGTCCCGGTGGATCAACAGGGTATGCGGGTCGAGGATGGTATTCAGGCCGCCCCCAAGGCTAAGCTCGCTTATGTGACGCCCTCGCGGCAAATGCCCACCGGCCATGAACTGTCTCCCGCCAGGAGGCTTGCATTGCTGCGTTGGGCGAGCGCTTCTGGGGCCTATATCATTGAAGATGACTACGACAGCGAGTATCGATTCATTGCCAAGCCCATTCCAGCATTGCGCGCCATGGCGGGTGCCGATGAGTCGGTAATCCTCGCCGGCACATTCAGCAAACTGCTGTTCCCGTCCGCTCGCCTGGCGTATCTGGCGCTCCCTACACATCTGGTCGATGTCTTTACCCGCGCGGTAGCGTTGACCTCACGACACCCTAATAGCCTGAGTCAGGCGGTGCTGGCGGCATTTTTCGATCAAGGGCATTTCGAACGGCATGTCAGACGCATGCGCAAACGCTATTCGCTGCGTGCTGAGGCGCTCAACTGCGCAGCTCAAGCACACTGGCAGGGTTTGATCGAGGTGCCGGAGATTCGTGCTGGCCTGGACATCGCTTGCTCATTGCTGGTCGGTAGCGAGTCTGAAGCGGGTCGTCGAATCGAAGAAGCCAACGTTGATGTACTGCCACTTTCGCCATTTTTCCAAGCGCCGGTGTCTGCAGGTTTTTTGCTGGGATTCGCGCCTTATGAGGAACGGTCCCTGTTTGAAGCAGCGTTGGCGGTCAGGAAGGCACTGCAGAACCACAGGCTGTTGCTCTGATACGCCAGTGTGCGTCCAGGCCACTTTGGGAGCGGCTTGACCCGCGAAGCGGGCATGGTCGAACCGCATTTCGAGTCTGACGCACGGGTTCGGTTGCTGGCGTGCTGGTCGCTTGAGTCCAATCCGATCTCTATGGTCTATTCCCCCAATCGCCTTTTGAGCGCCCGGGTGCGGGTTTTCGTGCAGTGACGTGTAGAGTCGTTTGAGGCCACCGGGTTGCGCTGAGGCTTTCGCACCTTGGCCATTGCACTTTTGCCTTTACCATGGGGCCAGACCCATATCGCTGAAAGAGACCCACATGGAATTACGTCAACTTCGCTATTTCCTCAGTGTATTGGAGTGCGGCAGCCTTGGCCGTGCTGCGCTTGAGCTTGGGGTTGGCGCTTCTGCCTTGAGCCAGCAACTGTCGAAGCTGGAAAGCGAAGTGAGTACTCGGTTGTTGACGCGGTCTAGTACCGGTGTCTCGCCGACGGCAGCGGGCCTGGCCTTCGAATACCATGCACGGCTGGCGCTACGGCAGGCGGATCATGCTGTCCTAGCCGCGAAAAGCGGCCGTATGAGCGGTTATGCCAGTGTCGGATTGGCACCGACTACTGCATCCATTCTTGGTCTGGCGTTGATCGACAGGATGCGCGAACGCTATCCCGATATCCGTCTGCACCTGGTGGAGATGCTGTCGGGCTACCTGATGAACCAACTCAACGCCAGGCACCTTGACCTTGCTGTGCTGTTCCAGGCAGAGCCGGGGCCTAGGCTGGAGGTCCGGCCGCTACTCAACGAGCGGTTGTTCGTCCTGGTTCCCGCCGCGCTGGTCGATGCCAACTGGGGCGAGGCCCTGACCCTGCAACAGATCGCCTCGCTGCCTTTGGTGATGCCCAGCACACAGCACGGCCTGCGCACCACGCTGCGCTCGATCTTCGAACGGGCCGGGCTGGAACCCTCGATCGTCATGGAAGTCGATGGCCTGTCGCTGTTGATGGATTGCGTCTGTGCAGGGCATGCCGCCACCATCCAGCCCGGGGCGACCGTCGCACGGGCGCATCACGCAGGCTTGCGGGTGTTCGCCATTGACGAAGCACAGGCGCAGCGCCGGAACCTGATCGTCAGCCTGACCGATGACGAGCTCTCGCCGGCCGCCTTGGCGACACGGATCGTGCTGCAGGAGGTTTCTCGGGAGTTGGTGGAGCAGGACCGATGGCCCGGAGCGCAGTTGCTTTGACTCAGTCTCCCGGCATTGCCATCCGTAGCCTTTAGAAAAACTGAATGCCTCCCCCCGCTAATCGCGTTTCGGACCCTCTGGGTACTCATTAGAGTCCCTGGTCACGAGGAGCAGCCGAACATTCGGCGCTTCGTGACTTGGAGGCGAAATGATCGATGTGCTAGTCATTGGAGGGGGCAATGCCGCCCTCTGTGCCGCGCTGATGGCGCGGGAAGCCGGAGCCAGCGTACTGCTGCTTGAGGCTGCCCCCCGCGCCTGGCGGGGTGGCAATTCCCAACACACGCGTAACTTGCGGTGCATGCATGATGCCCCGCAGGACGTACTGGTCGACGCGTATCCGGAAGAAGAGTTCTGGCAGGACCTGCTGAAGGTCACCGGTGGCCAGACCGACGAAAAGCTCGCGCGCCTGGTGATCCGTGCCTCCTCCAATTGCCGCGGGTGGATGCGCCGTCATGGCGTGCACTTTCAGCCCTCGTTATCTGGTGCGCTGCATACCGCACGAACCAACGCCTTTTTCATGGGCGGCGGCAAGGCGCTGATCAATGCCTACTATCGCAGCGCCGAGAACCTTGGGGTGCAGGTACGTTACGACACGCCTGTCGCCGACATTGAACTGCAAGAGGGATCCTTCGTTGCAGCCCATGTGCCGGCGCGTGAGGTCCAGGGCCGGCACCTTCCTGCCGAGCGCATCGAGGCGCGCAGTTGTGTGCTTGCAGCCGGGGGGTTCGAGTCCAACCGTCAGTGGTTGCGCGAGGCCTGGGGGCAGAACCCGCGAGGGGAGTGGCCCTCGGACAATTTCCTGATTCGCGGCACGCGTTTCAACGACGGGGTTCTGTTACGCCGCCTGATCGAACAGGGCGCAGACAAGATTGGCGACCCGACGCAGGCACACATGGTAGCGATCGACGCCCGTGCGCCTCTCTACGACGGCGGGATCTGCACCCGCATCGATTGTGTGTCGCTGGGCGTGGTGGTCAACCGCGACGGGCAGCGCTTCTACGATGAAGGTGAGGATTTCTGGCCCAAGCGCTATGCCATCTGGGGGCGTCTGGTGGCCCATCAGCCTGGGCAGGTGGGTTTCTCGATCATCGACCAGAAAGCCCTGGGTCGATTCATGCCGCCGGTGTTTCCGGGCGCTACCGCCGACAGCCTTGAGGCGTTGGCGGGCCTGCTTGGCTTGCCTGTCCAAGCCTTCGTCGAAACCGTGCGCGCCTACAACCATGCCTGTCAGGTGGGTACCTTCGATCACACGCAGCTGGACGACTGTCACACCGTAGGCCTGGCGCCTGTGAAAAGCCACTGGGCGCGCCCGATCGATACACCTCCGTACTACGGTTACCCGCTGCGACCGGGTGTGACCTTCACCTACCTGGGGCTGCGCACCGATGAAACGGCCGCCGTTCATTTCGATGGGAATCCCAGCCCGAACCTGTTTGTTGCCGGCGAGATGATGGCGGGCAATGTGCTGGGCAAGGGCTACACCGCCGGTGTCGGCATGTCCATCGGTACCGCCTTCGGGCGCATCGCCGGGACCAGCGCCGCTGCTGCGGCAGGCTACGAACATCCAGAAAAAGAGAAACGCCATGACCGCGCAACTGCCTGAACCATTCCAGCCTGATACCGCCCAGCCCGCATTCGATTTGATCCCGGTGTTGAACGTCGAGGAGCAAGAAGTCGACCGGCAAATGCGCATTTGCAACGCCTGCCGTTACTGCGAGGGCTTCTGCGCGGTGTTCCCGGCCATGACCCGCAGGCTTGAGTTCGGCAAGGCAGATATCCACTACCTGGCCAACCTGTGCCACAACTGCGGCGCGTGCCTGCATGCTTGCCAGTACGCTCAACCCCACGAATTTGCCGTCAACGTGCCGCAGGCTATGGCGAAGGTGCGTGGGCAAACCTACGCCGAGTACGCCTGGCCGGCCCTGTTCGGACGCTTGTATCGACACAACGGCATCTTCGTCGCCAGTGCTTTGGCAGTGGCACTGTCGTTGTTCTTGCTGTTGACCTTGTGCGCCAACGGCACGCTGTTGCCCGGTCGGTTGGCGGGGAATTTCTATGCAGTTTTCCCGCATAACACCCTGGCGCTGATGTTCGGCGGTGTCTTCGCTGCGGCGAGTCTGGCGCTGGCGGTCGCGGTACGCCGTTTCTGGCGTTCGGTCTCGCCGGCCGAGGCGCAGGCGCAACCAGTCAAAGGGGCTGTGGTGGAGGCATCGAGTGCGGCATTGACCCTCAAGTATCTCGATGGAGGGCATGGCCAGGGCTGCAACAACGCCGACGATCGCTACACACTGTGGCGGCGACGTTTCCATCACTTCACCTTCTACGGCTTCATGCTGTGTTTCGCCGCCACAGTGGTTGCCACCGGGTATCACTACCTGTTGGGCTACCAGGCGCCATACCCCCTGTTGAGTGCACCGGTGTTGCTCGGCACGTTGGGCGGTCTTGGGTTGATCGTCGGGCCAGCCGGGCTGCTGGCGCTCAACCTTCGCAGGGCGCCGGAGCAGGGCGATGTCGCCCAGCGTCCCATGGACCGGGCGTTCATCTTGCTTCTGCTGCTGGTCAGCGCCACGGGCCTGGCGTTGTTGGGCCTGCGTGACACGGCTGCGATGGCGATCGTGCTGGCGATTCACCTGGGTACGGTCATGGCGCTGTTCATCACGTTGCCCTACGGCAAGTTCGCCCATGGCCTGTTCCGCAGCGCGGCATTGCTCAAGTTCGCGATCGAGAAACGCCGACCCAACACGCTGGGCCTGGGAGGGGAATGAGCCATGATCGCATCTGGCATTCGCCCTGCGTTGCGCCAAACCACAGGCAAGTCCTCTCGCTCAACGGTTAGGCCACTTGTCCAGCAGGATCGACACGAATTTCTCCGCTGCGGGCGACAGCGACGCCCCTCGGCGATAGACCAGGCCCAGGGTGCGGGTCACCTGGGGTTCGATCAGCGGCACGCTGACCAGCGTCGGGTGGTCGGCGCTGGGCATCGCCAGGCTGGGCATGGCCGACACCCCCAGCCCGGCCTCGACCATGCCCAGCGAGGTGGACAGGTGCTGGACCTCATAGAACCACTTGGGCCGCAGGTTGAGCCCGGAAAGCGCATGGTCCAGCAGCATCCGATTGCCGCTCAGGCGGCCAACGCCTATCAGGCGGTAGTCGGCAAGTTCCGTCCAGGTGACGGCGTCGCGGGTCGCCAGCTTATGGTCCCGGCGGCAGGCCAGGACGAAGTGTTCCTGCACCAGGGAGACGAATTCGATGTCCGGGTGCTGGCCACTCATCATGTTGATGCCGAAGTCAGCCTCACCCCGCAGCACGGCCTCGAGCCCATCATTGGCGCTAAGGTCCAGCAAGCGAATGCGGATCTTCGGGTATTGCTCGTTGTAGTCGCGGATCACCGAAGGCAGGAAGTAGAACGCTGCGGTCGGAATGCAGGCGAGGGTTACCTGGCCGGTCTGTCGTTCGGCCAGTTCGCGAATGCTCAGGATCGAGTCCTCGAAGTCATCGAGCAAGCGTCTGGCCTTGGGCAGGAAGTCCCGCCCGACACTGGTGAGGCTGACGCGACGGGTGGTGCGTTCGAGCAGCGAGGTGCCCAAGCCTTCCTCGAGTTTCTTTATCCGCCGACTCAGGGCCGGCTGCGACAAATGCAGCGCTTCCGCAGCCTCATGGAAACTGCCAAGTTCGGCGATTTTCACGAACGATCGTATATCTTGCAGCTCATATTCCATCTGATTTCGCTCCCCGGCCTTAGCGGTGAATTAATCCACGATTCGCAATAATGCCTACGATATTTGCATTGGATTGATTTATCCATCCCTGTCAATCTTGTGTCCACAACATCAATGATGTCCATTGATCAACAAGAGTGCGAAATCATGCAACGAATTCCTTGCGTACTCATGCGCGGTGGCACCTCCAAGGGGCCTTTTTTCCACGCATGGGATCTTCCTGCCAATGTGGTCGAACGCGACGAATTGCTGATCAACCTGATGGGTTCCGGGCACGAACTGGAAATCGACGGTATCGGTGGTGGTAGCCCGCAAACCAGCAAGGTGGCGATCATCAGCCCTTCGCTGCATGCCGACGCAGACGTCGACTACCTCTTCGTTCAGGTCATGGTTGCCCAGCGCCGGGTCGATACCGCGCCCAACTGCGGCAACATGCTCTGCGCCGTTGGCCCGTTCGCCATCGAGCAAGGCCTGGTCAAGCCTCAGGATGGCAAGACCTTGGTTCGCATCCGCAACCTCAACACCAACACCTTCGTCAACTCGCTGGTGGAAACACCAGGTGGCATCGTGCGATACGAAGGCCGCACGGCAATCGACGGCGTACCAGGGACTGCCGCCCCGGTGCACCTGACCTTCCTCGATGCGGTCGGTAGCAAGACAGGTAAACTGTTCCCCACTGGCCAGGCCCAGGATGTGATCGACGGTGTACCGGTCACCTGCATCGACATGGCCATGCCGATGATGATCGTCCATGCCAGCGAATTGGGCATGACCGGTTCAGAGACCCCGGCGCAGCTGGATGCCGATACCCGCCTGCTGCAACGGCTGGAGGCCCTGCGCCTGAAGGCCGGCAAGGCGATGGGGCTGGGCGATGTCAGCGGCATGGTGATCCCGAAGCCTGTCCTGGTTTCTCCGCCGCGTCATGACGGCACGCTCCAGGTGCGTTACTTCATGCCTCATAACTGCCACCGGGCCTTGGCCATCACCGGTGCTATTGGCTTGGCGACTGCCTGCGTCAGCCCAGGCACCGTGATCATGGACATGCTCGGCGAGCAAGCCCAGCACTTGGAAGAAGTCCGTCTGGAACATCCGAGCGGTGGCATCGACGTGGCGCTCTCGCGCAGCGGTGCCGACGGCAAGACGCTCCAGGCCTCTGTGGTACGAACCGCCCGCCGGCTGTTCTCAGGTTTCGTCTACGCCCCAACCTTGCGCAGGCTGGCAGGGTAGGCAACAGGCCGATCACATCGGCAACCAGCACATCCGCACAATTTCAACAATGGGTGATGCCTCATGAAACTCGCGAAGTCACTGTATTTCCAGATCCTCTGCGCCGTCCTGCTGGGCGTGGTGGTCGGCCACTTCTGGGCGCAACAGGCCGTTGCGCTCAAACCACTGGGTGATGCGTTCATCAAGCTGATCAAGATGATGATCGCCCCCGTGGTTTTCTGCACCATCGTCACCGGTATTGCCGGCATGACCGACAAGCGCTCCCTGGGGCGGTTGATGAGCAAGACGTTGCTGCTGTTCCTGGTACTGACTGTCGTCAGCCTGGTGATCGGCCTGGCAGCGGTGCATCTGTTGCGCCCAGGTGTCGGCATGAACATCGACCCCGCCACGCTCAGCACCGAGGGGCTTGGCCAGTACGCCGCCTCTGCGGCGAAGCTCAGCGTGGTCGATTTCTTCATGCACATCATCCCTGACACCTTCATCGGTGCATTCAACAAGGGTGAAGTGCTGCCGGTGCTGTTCATTGCGGTGCTCAGCGGTTTCGCCCTGTCATCGATGGGCGAGAAGGGCAAGCCGGTGCTCGATGTGCTGGAGTCCGTCTCGACCATGGTCTTTCGCATCTTCGGCTACCTGATGCGCTTTGCCCCGGTCGGCGCCTTCGGTGCGCTGGCGTTCACCGTCGGACAGTACGGGGTGACGTCCCTTGGGGCATTGGCCAAGCTGGTCGGGACGCTGTACATCGCGTGCGCGTTCTTCGTGCTGGTGGTGCTCGGTGGTATCTGCCGTGCGCATGGCTTCAGCCTGTGGAAGCTGCTGCGATACTTCCGGGAGGAGTTCCTGGTGGTGCTCGGCACATCGTCCACCGAGCCCGTTCTGCCGCGCATGCTGGAGAAACTGGAGAAACTTGGCTGTAAGAAGGGTGTGGTGGGGCTGGTGTTGCCAACCGGCTATTCCTTCAACCTCGACGGCACCGCCATCTACCTGTCGCTGGCGGCGGTGTTCATCGCCCAGGCCTGCAACATCGACCTGACCCTGGGTCAGACGGTGACGATGCTGGCAATCATGCTGTTGTCGTCCAAGGGCGCTGCGGGTGTGACCGGCAGTGGTTTCGTGGCGCTGGCCTCGACCCTGACGGTCATCCACGACATCCCGCTGGCCGGCTTGGCCTTACTGATCGGCATCGACCGCTTCATGTCGGAAGCGCGCGCGCTGACCAGCCTGGCAAGTAACGCCGTGGCGACCGTGGTCATCTCGTTGTCGGAAAACGCCTGTGAACGGGAAACCCTGCTGCGCCGCCTGAATGGCGTTCCGGTAGCGCAGGCAGAAACGGGAGCCGAAGAGGTCGAATGGTCTGCCGAGCCTCGGCGTCACGGCTGAAAGTCGCTTCCACTTCCCATCGTTGACTTAGAATCCCACTCAACATCCCAGTGATGTCGAGTGGGGTAGGGGGCCGTCTGCCTTGGCGATGGCCGCAATAGAATAAAAACAAGAGAAAAAACCATGCTCGCACTCCTGGGCCTGATCATGGTGGTGACCTTCACCTACCTGATCATGAGTAAACGCCTGTCGCCGATCGTTGCGCTCACCGTGGTACCCATCGTTTTCGCGGTGATCGGTGGCTTTGCCCCCGAACTGGGCAAGATGATGCTCGATGGCTTGAAGATGGTGGCGCCATCGGCAGCACTGTTGCTGTTCGCGATTCTGTTCTTCGGCCTGATGATCGATGCCGGTCTTTTCGACCCGCTGATCCGCAAGATTCTCAAGCGCGTCAATGGCGACCCGATCAAGATCGCCATTGGTACCGCGCTGTTGTCGTTGCTGGTAGCACTCGATGGCGACGGCACCACCACTTACATGATCACCTGCGCGGCAATGCTGCCGTTGTACAAGCGCATTGGCATGAATCCGATGATCCTGGCCACGGTGTCGATGCTGTCGTTGAGCATCATGAGTGGCATGAGCCCTTGGGGAGGCCCGGCTACTCGAGCCATCGCTGCGCTCGGACTGGATGCGACCGAATACTTCATTCCAATGCTGCCGACCGTGATCGGTGGCGCTGTCTGGGTGGTGTTCACCGCCTACCTGCTCGGTCGTGCCGAGCGTCGCCGGATCGGCAACATTGCCCTGGAGTCCGGTGGTGGCAACTGCTATATCAAGGAAATCCTCGGCGACAACCCGCACAAGCGTCCTCGGCTGGCGTATGTGAACCTGGCGCTGGTGATTGCGGTGATGACCGCCCTGGTGTTGGGCGTCATGCATTCCGCGCTGCTGTTCATGATCGGTTTCGTTGCGGCGCTGATGATCAACTATCCGCAGCTGGAACTTCAGAAAGAGCGCATCCTCGCCCACTCAGGCAACGCCATGACCGTGGTCCTGCTGGTTTTCGCCGCGGGGATCTTCGCTGGCATCTTCTCCGGTACCAAGATGGTCGATGCCCTGGCGCAGACCCTGGTCGACTGGATTCCCGAGGCCTGGAGCCACTGGTTCCCGCTGGTGGTGGCGGTGACCAGCATGCCGTTGACCTTCGTGCTGTCCAACGACGCCTACTACTTCGGCGTGGTGCCGATCCTTGCCAACGCGGCTGCGGCCTATGGCATCGACCCGGTTGAAATTGCCCGCGCCTCGGTGCTGGGGCAGCCGGTGCACCTGATGAGCCCATTGGTGGCCTCGACCCTGCTGTTGGTGGGCATGGTCGATCGCGATATCGGCGACTTCCAGAAAGCCACCGTGAAATGGGCGGTGCTGACGTCGTTGGTCATCACCGCGCTGGCATTGCTCACCGGAGCCTTGTCCTTCTTCGTCTGATCTGCACCGGGCGCCCGTGGCGCCCAACTCTATCCAAGAACAACAAAAGAGTACCGATCATGTCCCGAGCTGTTTTCCGTGGGGCCACCTGTGGCCTGCTCTGCGGCTGGCTGCCTGTTGCCGGCGCTTCCGGATTCATCGACGACAGCAAGCTCAAACTGCAGCTGCGCAACGTCTATTTCAACGAAAACTTCCGCGACGATCAGGGCATGAGCGCCCGTGCTGCCGCGAACGCCAAGAGCGAGCGGGTGGAATGGGCGCAGGGGTTCCTGCTCGACTACCAATCAGGGTTCACTCAAGGCCCGCTCGGCCTGGGGCTCGATGCCCTGGGGCTTGTCGGTGTACGGCTCGATTCGGGGCGCGGACGCAGCGGTACGGGCTTGCTGCCGGTGCATGACGATGGTCGCGCCGCCGACGAGTTCGCCAGTGCCGGTGTGACCGCCAAGGCGCGCCTGGGCCAGACCGTGGTCAAGCATGGCACCTTGCTGCCCAAGACGCCGGTGCTGGTCTATAACGACGCGCGGTTGCTGCCGCAGACCTACCAGGGCACGCAACTGACCAGCAACGACATCGACGGCCTGACCCTGACTGCCGGCCACCTGGACCGCTTCAAGCAGCGCGACTCCTCCGACAGTACAGGCCTGTACCTCGATGGCTATGGTGGCGACGAGTCTGGCGATTTCAGCTTCGCAGGTGCCGACTACGCCATCAGCAAGCAGCTGCGCGTGAGCTATTTCCATGGGCAGCTCGAGGACTTCTACCGCCAGGACTATGCCGGGCTGGTACACGACCTGCCGTTGGCCGGCGGTGTGTTCACCACCGACCTGCGCTATTTCAAGAGCCGCGACAGCGGGGCCGCCTACGGTGGCAAGATCGACAACGACATGTTCAGCGGTCAGGTTTCCTACGCCCACAGCGGGCATACCGTTGGTGCCGGGTACCAGGTCCTCGATGGCGACGCGGGATTGCCGTACATCAGCGGTGCGACGGTCTACTCGTTCAGTAACGTTGGTATTGGCAAGTTCATCGAGGAGGAAGAGAAAACCTGGATGGCGAGCTATGCCTACAACTTTGCGGCGGCCGGTATCCCGGGCCTCACCTTCATGGCACGCTACCTGAGCGGCGACAATGGTCGCTCCGCTGACGCAGGGATCAGCGAATGGGAGCGAGACGTAGAGCTTGCCTACGTGGTGCAATCCGGGCCTATCAAAGGGTTGGGCGTGAAACTGCGCAACTATGTCTACCGTTCTGATTTCTCGCGCGGTCGCGACAGTAATCGGATTTACCTGACCTACGATATTGCGCTTTGGTGATGCGGTGGGGCGAGCCTGCTCAACCGATGCGCTTGCTCGCCCAGTCATTGGTTCAGCCCCAGGAAAAACCCACCGCCGGCGCGGCACCGCTCAATTGTCGCTGACCTGCGAAGCGGCCGGGGCGATGTGCTTGAGCGAGCGCCGGTCGGCTGCGACACCCCACAACGTCGGTGAGTACCAAGGCCAAGGACCACTGCGCCCATCGCGCCCAGTGCTGCGCCAATCCAGAGCGAGCTATCGATGGTCAGGTCGACCTAACCCCGTTAGCGTGCTGGGGTGAACTCCTGAGCGGCGGAGTGATGCCTGTGTATTCACCGGCAATGCCGGCGCTGGTGGGGAGGCGCAATCGCAAGCAGCTGCACAGGCGGCACGACAACGCAGTTGGCGCCGTGGCGCCAATGTACGGGCACAAGATGATGGAGAACAGTACCGTAGAAGCGCTCTTGGCTCGAATCACCGCTTGGCCGCTGCAATGCCTGGGTCGTCATGGCGATTCTTTAGCCACCGTTACCACCCGTACCGCCGCTGCCGGAACCTGCGCCGTTATCTTTGTCAGTCCCTGTGTCATTGCTTCTAGAACCATCGGTGCCAGACCCCTGGCTTGAGTCGTGGGTGGTGCCGTCGCCGCCAGTGCGGTCGGTGTCATTACTGTCGGTTCCACCCGACCCGGTGCCCATGCCATCCGCAGGGGTGCCGGACCCTGTGGCTCGTCCCCGGTCGTCCATTTGCCTGTGGTCCTGGCTGTGCGTGCGCGGTTGATCTTGGCTGTCAGGGGCAGCAAGGGCCCAGGGTGGGCAGGCGCCCAGGTACAGCGCGAGCATCAGTGAATGGGGCTTCATGACGTTCATGGTGATGGTCCTTTTTTGGGTATGTTCACCTTCTGTTGGTCCTGCTGGCTTGGGCAAGGGTGCATCGAGATCGACGGACGGACGCCATTGGGCCATCGCGTCTTCCTTGGGGCTTCCCCGACGGTCAAACCTGCGCGCCGGGGAGGCGCGCAGGTTGCTTTATCAGGCGGCGCGTAGCTCGCCCTTGAGTAGTTTTTTCTGCGCCTCCATGGCCTGGCCCATTTCTTCCAGCGCCGTCTTGCCCAGCAGCTTTCGGGCTGTCGGGAAGAGGTCGCTTTCCTCTTCCTCGATATGATGCTCCAGCAATTCCTTCATCACCTTTACCCGACCGGCGAATTCAACCGTGCCGGTGTCGGTCTGCAACAGGTCGGGGAGGACCAATGAGTCGACGGTGCGGTGCTCCTCCTTGGCTTCGTAGTACATCTTTGCTTCTTCCTTGCCGCCTGCCTGCTTGATCGCCGGGTACAGGATCTGCTCCTCGAGGGTCGTATGGATGCTGACCTCCTGCTTGATCCGCGCAAGCAGTTCGGCACGCTTCTTCACCGCGCGCTCGGTCGTCGAGGACAACTCTTCAAGCAGTTTCTTCACCAGTTGATGGTCTTGGATCAACAATTCGATTGCGTTCATGGGGCACCTCTTCACGGCTGGGAAAAGTTACGGCTGCCAGCAGTGGAGCAGGGCGCAAGCGGCAAGGTTCAATGCGGATGATCAGCGCACCGGCTATTGGGTGTACTGGCTGCGGTATGGGTTCGTCGTCGATGACCTGACTCGATTGCACTGAATCTTTGTTGCTTCAGCCGCATCTACCGGACACGAACGGTCAATGCCCAGGAGCCAGCGCGTGCCGCGAATCATCACCCCGACCACTCCTGAACACGAAATCAGTGAGCACAACGCCCGCATGTTCGGGTCACCCAAGGAACGGTTGGATTTCTATCGTTGCGAAATCCAATACGAGACCAGCATTCTCGCCAACCGCACTGACGCCTATCTTGCCGCCCAGTCGTTTCTGGTGATCGCCTTCGTATCGTCGATGGGCAACCTCAACCAAAGCTGGGGCGAGATGTTCACCTTGCTCGTCCCTCCATTTCTCGCCCTGCTGGGCGTATTGAGCTCGCTCAATGCCTGGCCGGGTATTCGCGCGGCCTACAAGATCATCGAACACTGGCAATTGAAACAGAGCAATCTGCTGCGCAGCGAGCCATTGATGGGTCTGGCCTATGACGAATCGCCGCTGTTCAGCGAGGCGGAAACTTTACAGGTCGGGCACCGTAAGTCGCTGTTGTTCTCTCTGCGCACGCCATGGATATTTCTGGTGTTCTGGGTGATCCTCGGCGCCTATGCGGTATTCATCCAGTTGGCATGAGACGATTTTTTTGCTCCGCCGGTATCGCTGACTTTCTCCAGCAGGTCAGCGCGGGGAAGAGGGGCTGGCGCTGCAACTGACGGAAGTTGTCAGCGAGAGCCGCGATCAGTTGTGCATCAGTTGTTGGAGCACCCATTGCCCAAGACGCGGTACTCAACAATGTGTCGATGGCCATGGGAGTCGTCATAAGTCATGCGCGCGGGCACGACTTCGCAGACATCTGGGACACTGCTGAGGGAGACGACCCGGGCAATATCCAGGGGGTGGGAATAGCTGTATGGCTCGACTGGGATATGCCCGGTGTCGGCCGACGGCTCCTCTGCCATCGCCAGGGAGCAAAGGCCGCAAAGAAGCAGAGTCAGTAATGCTTTCATCGATGTTTACCTGTCCTGGAGGAGGGGCCCAGACGCCGCCCGGCGTCGGGCCGTTTACCGTGGAATTAGAACGGTTTGGTCGGCAGGTACTTGCCATCGAGCGTGATCACCGCGCGGGAGCCGCCTTCCGGATCTTCGACCTTCTTGACGTCCAGCTTGAAGTTGATGGCGCTGATGATGCCGTCACCGAACTTCTCGTGTACCAACGCCTTGAGTGTGGTGCCGTAGACCTGGAGCATCTCGTAGAAGCGGTAGATGGTAGGGTCGGTGGGTACACCGCGTTCCATGCAGCCGCGCACCGGTATGGTCTGCAACAGGGCAATGCCATCGGCGTCAAGGCCGAGCTTGTCGCCGACCACTTGCGCTGCGCTGGCGGGCAGCGGGTGCTGGCCCAGTAGCGCGGCGGTGACGAACGCTTCGGACAGGCCGGTGCCCTCGGTGATCTGGGCATACGACAGGTCTTTGCGGGCCTTGGCCATAAGGATGACTTCGGTCAGGGCCTGGCGAACACTTTGGGTGGCTTGGGTCTGGATCATGGCGTTTTCTCCTAGGGTGGATAGCCGTATTCAGGCAACGTGCTTGGGTGGATGGGAAACAGCGTGTACCTGCGGGTTATCCGCGAGGGGCACGAATTTGCCGGTGCTGCCATCGAATGCGTCGATACGGCCGCTCTCGATGTCGTAGATCCAGCCGTGCAGGGTGACGCGGCCCTCTTCGAGGGCGAGGCGGACCGACGGATGGGTTTGGATGTTGGCCAGTTGCGCGATGACGTTTTCACGCACCATGGCCCTGACCTTGCCGTGCTGGTCTTCATGGTGACGGGCTTCATTGACCACCCGGGCGGAGTCGGCATAGCGCAGCCAACCGGCGACGGCGGGCATGTGGTCCAGGCATTTGCAGGTGGCGATGGCGGTCATGGCGCCGCAGTCAGAGTGGCCACAGATCACGATGTCCGCGACCTTGAGCGCCGCCACCGCATACTCGACCGAGGCGGATACACCGCCTGGTTCAGGTCCGTAGGACGGCACGATATTGCCGGCATTGCGGATGACGAAGAGGTCGCCTGGCTCACGCTGGGTCACCAGTTCCGGCACCAGACGGCTGTCGGAGCAGGAGATGAACAGCGCTCGTGGGTTTTGCTGGGTGGCCAGGTCCTTGAACAATTTGACCCGCTGCGGGAAGGCGTTTCGCTGGAACTTCAGGAACCCATCAATGATGTCTTTCATGGCTGTTGCCTCGGTCTCGCGGTGTGTGAGGCAAAGGTTACGGAGCAGATGGCATAAGGTAAAAGTCTCATTTATTATCGAATGGATCAGATAATCTTATGTGAGTGGTCATGCTTGCCCGACACATCCAGTACTTCCTCGCCGTGGCGGAGCATCTGAGCTTCACGCGGGCCGCGGCGGCCTTGCATGTATCCCAGCCGGCCCTGTCGCAGCAGGTCAGGCAGTTGGAGGAAAGCCTTGGCGCACAGCTGTTCGACCGGTCGGGGCGTACGACGCGGCTGACCGATGCGGGTGAGGTCTACCTGCGCTATGCACGCCGGGCAGCTCAAGAGCTGCAGGAGGCCAAGCGCGCCATACACGATGTCAGCGACCTCAGCCGGGGTTCGCTGCGGGTGGCGGTCACGCCAACCTTCACCACCTACCTCGTGGGCCCCTTGGTCGAAGCCTTTCACAGCCGTTACCCGTCTATCACCTTGGACGTACGTGAACTCTCCCAGGAGCGCATGGAGGAGCTGCTGCTCGCGGATCTGCTGGATGTGGGGATCGCGTTCGAGGACGTACAGGCCCACGATGTCGAAGCCCGTCCGCTGCTGGTCGAGACGCTGGCGCTGGTGGTCAACGAGCGGCACTCGCTGGCCACGGCGCGTTCCATCGGGCTGGAGGCACTGAGCGCGCAGTCGCTGGTGCTGCTCAGTCCGGAGTTCGCTACTCGTGAGCAGATCGACCGATTCTGCCAGCAACACGTCATTCAGCCGCAGGTACGGATGGAGGCCAACACCATCAGCGCGGTCATCGAGATCGTCCGTCGGACCACACTGTCGACCTTGCTTCCCGCCAACATTGCACTGGCCCATGAGGGTTTGGTGGCCATCGCGCTCGAGCCAGTGCGCTTACAGCGCACCGCTGCGCTGGTGCGTCGCAAGGGGGCCTATCAGAGTGCCGCAGTGCGGGTTTTCATCGAGGTGGCGATGGCAGTGGCGACGCGGCTGGAGGGGGGCATGAACAATGAGGGATTGGTAACTCGCGCGTGCCCCAATCCTGGGCTCAATGGTGGATGAAACCCCGTGTTCAAGGGCTTCCAGGGTGTTTTCCAGACGGGGTCTCGGAGACTATCCGGGTCGCGGAGGAGCATTTGGCCATTCATGGAAATCCATTGGTTATGAATGGGGAACTGGTTTTGTACCCCCAGATGCACCCCTTTTGACAGCAGCTATGAGTGGATTACAGTGGACGCACCGGGGGCGGGGCGGGCGCAGAACCTGCAAACCCTCACCCATTTGCGCAACTTATGCTTTGAACTCGACCCCGTCGCTACGCGTCGCAGCAGTCAGCGCATCCCAGTCATCAGGAAGATTGCCGCGCCGGCCACGATTTCACCCCCGCGTACGTCGAATGCGATCTTGCCTCCAGTGTCTATGCCCAACAGCTGGCGAACGGATTTGGGCAGTGTGAGCTGCCCCTTCGAGGTCAACGTGGCGATTTCGTGGATGGCAGGCATGAGCGTTCTCCCGGATCTGTTAATTGAGTGGTAAGGAATAATCCTTGCGTGGTCAATCTTGGTTTTCTGCTGATCAAGCACAGGCGGGGAGGACGCTTAGTAGCGCCACAGGGTGAGTTACACCACTTCCAGGGACATGATCTAGGAAAAGGCAGAAATGATCAGCTAACAAGCATGCGCGAAGCCCTAAAGACTGTCAGGGTCCCCGAAGAACATTTGGACATTCATATAAATCAAATGGTTATGAATGGGAAATTGTATTTGTACCCGCAGATTTACCCCTTTTAACAGCAGCTACGAGTGGATTGTAGTGGACGCAACAAGGAGGGATCGGTTTCAAAGGTGCAATCCCTCACCCACTCGCGCAATTTATGCTTTGGGCTCGTCCCAGTCGCTACGCGTCGCAGCAGTCAGCGCATCCCAGTCATCAGGAGGGTTGCCGCGGCCCAGCATCTTCTCGAATATGGCGTAGGGATCGGATTTGCTGCCTGCGGAGCGTAGGGTGTTTTCGTCGTTGACCCATGCATAGACGATGACCTTGGATCTTGAGTCGTAGCGAAAGAACAGCCGAAAGCGCCTGCCGATTTTTGCACGGCGCCAATGTCGGTAGGCAGTGCCCAGCGTGTTACCTTGGCGGAACTCATCACGGCCCGGGTCGGCAGGCACAGCCTCCATGATCAGATGGCTCAATGCCCGAAACAGCTTCACGTTGGCGTTACTTTCAAAACCTTGCGGGTCGTTCTGCTCGGCCCGGGCGGCGGCTTCTTGCAATTTGCGTAGCTGTAAAATCACACCTTCATGGAACAACAGTGTCCAGCCATGTCGCAGCATCAGATCGCGACCTCACCATCGATATCTTCGTCCAGGTTTACCGAGTGGTTTGCGTTGGCGAGCATGGTTTGCGCCAAGTCTACCGGCAGAGTGGTGAGGTTGCGGCCGCCTCGGATGTCAGCCTCCAGCAAACCCAGGAACGCACCGATGGCAGGGTCTTCATGCGTGGTTTCTACACGGCTGACCACGATTTCACCCCCGCGCACGTCAAATGCAATCTTGCCACCAGTGTCAATGCCCAGAAGCTGGCGAACGGATTTGGGCAGTGTGATCTGCCCCTTCGAGGTCAATGTGGCGATTTCATGGATGGCAGGCATGAGCGTTCTCCCGGATGTACAGAATGAATTGTAAGGAATAATCCTTACATGGTCAATCTTGGTCTCTCCTGATCAGGAACAAATAGGGTCCTATTGGTAGTCCATACCAGATCAAAGTCTTTCCTCCATTGTCTTTTTAAAGCCATTTATCTGTATCGACGGCTTTTTTGGTTTTGGAGGTTCAGGGGCTGGAAGATGCAGATCCCGCCGCTTAAGCTCTTCTATGCCCCTGTAAGAAATGGATCGGTGGAGAGCCACTGATGCACCTTTACTCATCCACTGATGTCTTAAGCTGCCGTCCTGCTGGCTCAGCAACCAGAGCTAACGCGGCATCGAGTAAGGCTTAATCTCTGAAGCAGCGCTGCTGAGCAGCCGAATCAGCGCGGGGGATTGCTTGACGTGTCTGCCATGGTTGTCATTGCAACCTTGAAAGGCGGAATAGTCGACACGATGACATCGTAATTTTCGGCAGGCTGTAGACGAACGCCAAAAAAATCCATGCGGATAGCAATACTTGGCCGCCTTGATGTACGTCCTGTTCTGCCAGTTGAGGTGGATGACCCCTAGGCGGCCCATCAAACCCCCACGAGTTCAGTTTATTTATGTGGGCACGAATGACGAATCAATCGGCTGGCAGACAATTCGCCACATGCCGCGTACGCCGTCTTCGACCCAAGTGCCTTCCAGCACATTCGAGCCTTCGAAGCAGTGCAGCGTTGCTCTGCCGTCGAAGCCTTCTGCTTGCAGTTCGTAATGCCCCGGGCCTTTTGCTTGGCCTCGGTATTGCCAGGTCTGCCCCGCGTCGTCATAGGATACGGTGATAAACTCGATGTCGATCGTAACCTTGCAGGGTTGATCAAACGACGCGGCACTGCTGGGGCGGAAGGTGTCCATTTTGGCGTACATGTTGGCGTCCTTGTAAAGATATCAGGAGCTGTTCAGGGCAGCAGCCAAGTGCTGTTGGGGGTGGTGGACCGGATGCCGACTGCCTGGCACTGCTCCAGAATCGGCAGAATGTAGGTGATGTTGGTACGGCCCGGTTTACCCTCTGCTCTGTAACGGGCCGCCCGGCAAAGTGGGCCGGCTTTTTCGTAGGTATGGTTAGAGCTGATTTCCACAGCTTGTGCTTGGCCGAAATGATTGTTACTGGCGAGGTAGGCCAGCGTTTGCTGAAAAGCTGCTCGAGTCAGCGCCAACTGCGAGTTTTCTGATCCGGTCTCAATCACAACGCGATTTGCATCAACGGTCGTAATACGGAAACGGGCGCTACGCGACGGTGTTTGCAGTTCCTTGCCTTTCAGGCGGCTGATCAATGCCCAGAGTGTGTGGTCGACTTGAATGATGTGCTGCATTGGATAACTCCTTCGTTGCTGAATGGACGCTTTAACCCTGAAGCGGCTTATGGAATCTTGATACCCAACGCATTCAGCGATGGCGTATCCATCCGGCCATTTACGGTCAGCCCACTGTCCATCTGAAAGGCCATCAACGCACCACGTGTCGCCTTGCCCATCACCCCATCGATGGTGCCTTGGTAATACTGGCGCACCATCAGCGCGGTCTGCACACGGGTTATCAGGTTGCTTTTCTGCTCATTGGTCGCACGGCTCTTTGAATTGCTCGAGCTAGTCCCGCTCGTAGTGCCAGACGACTGATAAAGGCTGTTGCTGCTGGACGTGCCGCTCGAAGCACTCGGCGCGCTATAGCTTCGGGTGCTGGTAGCGGGTGGGCTGTAATAGCGAGGTGCGCTATAGCCACCCGAGCCGCTGTGATGAGAGCTGTGCGAACTGTGGGAACGGTGCGAACTGTGCGAGCGATGTGCCGCATAGATGTTGACAGTGTCTGGCGCATTGAGCGTATCGGCAAATACCGGGGGCTGTAACATATCGTTGGGTTGCCAGTTCACATCGGCGAGCGGCGGATGCCCCGCCTGGGCCAGGGTGGTACCAGCCATTGGCAGCAAGCTGATCCCACTAATCAGGACTTTCCAGCGGTCGAACAATTTCACTGTGCACTCCTTGCATAGGCGCTAAACGCCTCTGTCGATAGTCGCTGTACGCCGCGGCTCTGCCAGCGGTCGGTATGCGATTTGAAGAAGCCAGAACAATGTTTCACTGCAGCGCATTGCTGGCAGGTATCGATGAACAGATTCTTCCAGTCCGAGATGCTCTGGCGAGCGAAGCGCGAAAGGTGTGCCGGGATTAGGCACAGAGGCAAGTTGTAGATCGAAACCGGCACTCCGCGGTTGAACAGGAAATACACAGCCTGGCTTAACGATTCTTGATAGTCCACCGGGTCAATCCACAGCTCTTCGTAGTTCTTCCTGGCCAGGCCGGTGCTTTCGATACCCATCAGCGCAACATGCCGCACGAAGGGCAAGTTCCTGAACACGTAGTGGGCGAGCTCTGGCAAGCGTGGCGTAGTCAGGCGATTGAGCACCACGCGTACCTCGATGATCTGCTTGGCGCGCGCCAGATTGTAAAGACCTTGCAGGGTTTCGCTGAACGCGCCTGGAGCCTGTACTACATGGTCATGATCCTCGGCATTGTCGGCATACAGCGGGATACCCCAGCTCAGCTGAGGGTGGCCGATTGCAGAGAGCGCTGCGATCCAGCTCGTGTCGTGGAACAGACGCCCGTTGCTGAGCACATGAATGGATTTCTGCGGCAAAATGGCTTTGCACTTGGCCAGGATTTCGAGCAGGCCGTCGCGATAAAGCGTTGGTTCTCCGCCGCTGACTCCCAGACTTTCCTCGCCCGGGTCCATCAGGTCGATCAGCCGTAGGTTCTCTTCGATGTGCCAACGGTCATCGATATCTTTGGGCGGCTGCGAGCACATTAGACAGACACTGTTGCAACGATCGGTCATGAACAGCAGGTTGCTGTCTGAGCCTCGTCGATAGAGCACTCGCACCAACGTGTTGCCTGGTGTGATGGCAATGACATCGCCGGGCTGCACGACATCCGCATCTCTGGGGGTGTGCAGATGTGGCCGCGCGCTGTTGAAGTCGCCGATCAATGGCTCCGGTATCAGGAATCCACCCAATGGTAACGAGAGCAGATGCGGGCTCCGTAGCCGTTCTTCGTTTGGCAACCAAAGCAGCAGATCACCGAACTCAGCGCTTCCGGCACAAACAGCCAGGCCTTGTTCGATGAACTCATCAAGAGTGATGACTTTGAGCAGTTTCGGCTCATTCAGGTGATGGATTTCGAAGTGGGTATCTTTGCGCAGCATCGCCTTCAGCCCCTGTAACCCGGGAACCGGACATCGTTGTAAGAGCGCCTGTTCAACCAAGACAGCAGAACCCTCTGCACGTTGTCGTTGCCATCGCAAAGCAGGCCGAAAAGATGCTTCAGCAGCCCCATGTTCTTCTTGCAGAAGTTGCTGAACACTCTGTGTCCGATCGGATCAGCTTGGCGGGCATAGTGTTCGATGGGGTCAGCACCACAGTACGGGACAAGTGCGCAATCGGAGCAGCCAGGCAGCGCCTCTGCAACACCACTGGCGAGCAACGCATTCATAACGGGCGATGCGAGCAATTCAGACAAGGGTTGTTGTACGGTGCCAAGCCTCAAGCCGTCCTCACCCATTTCCAGCAACATTCGGGCTTCGTCCGAGGGATAGACGTAACCGTCATAGTTGTAAACCAGCGCGGCAGTACCAGCGCCAGCAGGGGAGCGCAGGTCTACATAGCCGGAGGAGAAAGGGGTCAAGATATTCTTCAGCAACAGACTCGTATAACTCTCAGAGAGGTATACGCCCTGTTGATTGATGTGCAGCAAATAGGCCAGTGCTTTCTTGTAAAAGGCCACGTACTGCTCAATAGGATAATCAAGTCGATGGGCACTCTTGGTGGCAAACCCATAAGGGCTCAGAGGCCGAAGCGAGATGCTGGAGAAGCTCTGGTTTACATACTCATCGATGATCGCTTCAGGTTGTTCGAGGCTTCTTGAAGTCAGCGTGGTCAGTGCGGAAACCGCATCATGGCCTAGGCGCTCACGGACCCACTGGATGCCTTTTACAGTGCGTTCGTAGGAGTCTCGTGACGGGGTAGGGCGGTTGGCATTGTGCAGGGGCGCTGGCCCATCGAGCGAGGTCGAAAACTGGATGCGATGTTGTTCTGCGAAGTCGAGTATTTCTTCCGTCAGGTGGTGCAGCGTGGTGGTGATGACGAACTGGATATCCCGTTGTTCGACCACGTTCCGTTCAACGATCCATTCGACAATCTGGCGGACTCGCTCGAAGGCCAGAAGCGGCTCGCCACCCTGAAACTCCACAGTCAGGGCGGGAGCGTTCGATTCGAACAGGCGATCGATCGCCGCCTGTGCATCCGCTTCCGACAGGTCGTGGCCGGATCCACCCAGAGGGGCCCGCGACACTTGGCAGTACTGACAGGTGTGGTTACAGCGCAGTGTAACCACGAACAAGTGCAGTGCAGGGCCCTGGAAGAGGAAGTCCTTGCGGCTGCGATACTGAGCGGCCATTACCGGAAGCGGGTCGTAGCGGCCCGGTTCGTAGATGAAGTGGCGGGCCAGCAGATCCTTGTAAAGAGGCGTGCCTGCTTGAACGTCGAAGTGACTGAGTGCTTGTAGTTGCACATCGTTCACGTGCAAATACTCCCCGGTATCGGCGGTGAGCAAGATGTCACGGTCGTTTCCATTGTTCATCCGCATGAATCGAAAAGGCAGCAAGCGGTACTGCTTAGCGTCAGTGGCAATGAGAGTCACTGGGCAATTCCACAGCCAGAGAGTGCGGCTCGGACAAGGACTTCGCGCAACCCTGCTGTTTCGCGATTGATATGGTCGCGTAGGGCGAAGTCGTTCAAATGCTGGAGGATCAGCGAGTGAGCCTGCTCAGAAGCAAGCGTCAGCCTTGCAGCAGCGGGAAGGACCGTGAGGCTTATCTGATCCGCTTCAATACCGATCTGGATCGCCACGGTGTCGGCCAGAGAGTAAGCGGCGCGTTGCACTACGCTGAGCGGGTAGGCTGCGCTGTCAAGTTGCAGCGTGACTGGCCATGTCATCGGAACCGGTCCTTAAATCCGTTGGGGACATGTGGATTTTGCCGGTTGCTGAGGCGTTATGCCATCACCTTTTTTACATCTGCTTGCATTTGTACAGCGCATTGGTCGACATGCTCACGGTGACTGAGCCATGACCTAGGAGGGCGTGCTCGGAGCACAAATCTCCCTCAGTCCATTCATCCTTATCAACAGCCCGTCTGCCCCAAGGCTTCAAAGACTGTCAGGGTCCCCGAAGAACATCTGAATCCGCGACCGCAGCCAGCGCTCGGCCGGATCGTTGTCCTGCGCCCCACGCCAGGCCATGTGCAATTCAAAGCTGCGCACGTCCAGCGGCAGGTCTTCGGCCCGGAGCCCGCCGGCGGCGGTCAGTGCATCGGCGGTGTAGTCCGGCACGGTGGCGACGATATCGGTCCCCGCCAACAAGCTTCCCAGCCCGTTGAACTGCGGAACGGCCAGGACCACATGGCGTTTGCGGCCCACTTCCTCCAGCGCTTCGTCGATGAAGCCCGACAGATCCCCCGCGAAGGAAACCAGCGCGTGGGGGCGTGCGCAGAAATCGTCCAGGGTGATGCTGCCAGGCACGCTGTCGGCTCGCAGCAGCTTGGGCTTGCTGCGGCGAAGGACCTTGCGCTTGGCATTGGCGGGGAGCTCGTTGGTATAGCTCACACCTACCGAGATCTCTCCCGAAGCCAGCAGCGTCGGCATCAACAGGTAATTGACCCGGCGTACTACCAGGACGATGCCCGGCGCTTCGGCGCGGATACGCTTGAGCAATTGCGGTAGCAAGGCGAACTCGGCATCGTCGGACAGGCCGATGCGGAAAACCGAATTGCTGGTGGCCGGGTCGAATTCGGCAGCGCGGCTGACTGCGGTGGAAATCGAGTCCAGCGCCGGCGACAGCAGCGCGAAGATTTCGTGGGCGCGTGCGGAAGGCTCCATGCTGCGGCCAGTGCGGACGAACAGCGGGTCGTCGAACAGGTTGCGCAGGCGCGAAAGGGCGGCGCTGATCGCCGGCTGGCCGAGAAACAGTTTCTCGGCGGCACGGGTCACGCTGCGCTCGTGCATCAGCGTTTCGAACACGATCAGCAGGTTGAGGTCTACGCGACGCAGGTCGTTTCGATTCATCGGTGCGCTTCACCTAAAGTGGGGCAGGGGTGAATCTTAAGGCCAAAGGCTGTTAACCTGCACCGATTTCCGGGGGCCAATGCACAGGAATGTGGGGTGCCCAATCAATGACAGGCATGTCGACTATTAATAGCCACTGATGGTCTAAAGGCAAAAGCCCGGATAAAGTCCGTGGTAATAGAGGTTCAAACAGGCGAGGTATGCGATGTCCCGCATGATCCGTTTCCACAAGTTCGGTGCGGCCGATGTGCTCCGATGCGAAGAGCAGGCCGAACCGTCCCCTGCTGTGGGTGAGGTGCAGATCCGCGTCGAGGCAATCGGCGTTAGCTGGTACGACGTGCTTTGGCGGCAGAACCTTGCGCCGTCCCAGGCGCGCTTGCCGGCCGGGATCGGCCACGAGATGGCGGGTGTTGTGACTGCAGTCGGTGAGGGCGTCGATGACATCGCCGTCGGCGATCGTGTTGCCAGCTTCCCTGCCACCAGCGCCAACGAGCATCCGGTATACGGCGATGTGATTGTCCTGCCGCGCACGGCCATCACCCGTTACCCGGACATCCTTACGCCTATCCAGGCCAGCGTGCATTACACGCCGTTGTTGATCGCCTACTTCGCCTATGTCGACCTGGCCCGGGCCAAGGCCGGGCAAACCGCCTTGATCACCGATGCCAGCCATTGTGCCGGACCTGCATTCGTGCAATTGGGCAAGGCACTGGGGCTGAAGGTGTTCGCCGCCACCAAGGATCCTGATCAACGTGAATACCTGTTGGACCTGGGTGCCGACAAGGTGATCGTCACCGAGGAGCAGGACTTGGTCATGCAGGTGGGCAAGTACACCGATGGGCGCGGGGTCGACATGGTGCTCGATGGCATGGGGGGGCCGCAGATGTCGCTGCTGGGCGATGTCCTGGCGCCACGTGGCAGCCTGGTGCTGTACGGCCTGCAGGGGGGGAACCAGACGCCGTTCCCGGCTTGCGCGGCGTTCCGCAAGAACATCCAGTTCTACGTGCACTGCATCGGCAACTTCACCGGCAAGCCTGAGCTGGGCATCAGTCAGGACCAGGTGGCTCTGCAGCGTGCGCTGCGTGACATCAACCAGTTCACCGCGGACCAGTTGGTAAAGCCGCTGAACATCAAGGTGTACCCCTTCAGTGAAGTGGTCGAAGCCCATCGCCTGATGGATGAATGCCCTTGCGGCGGCCGTGTGGCGCTGGACATGCTGCAGCCTTGAAAAATGGCGATACGAAAAGCCCGGACAACGTTCCGGGTTTTTTTTGGGCATTTAATGGCGTTGTCGAAGGAAGTTTCCTACATACTTTCTAGGTGCGCCGATTGTCTGGGAAATATTCTGGAAAGTGTTGGCCGTTGAACTGGCCGGCAGCCATGGGCATTGTGTGTACACGCACGGGCTGAATGGTTTTTTTACCCCTCTCTGTATCTTTTATTCACTTTACAACGCTCGATAATGGCGCAGTGATAGTTTGGCGCAAGGAGCGTGGAATGAGCGAGGGTTGGCCAGGCGGTGAGCAGTGCACGGTAGCGCTCCTTCATCAGGGATATGGCTTTTTTTCAATGGCTTGGCGACAGTGATCTGTCACTTCTTTGTTTCCATAAGTTGTAGGAAATTTCTTCAATTTCTAATCGTCGATGCATTTTCTCAGCATGCGGGGCGAACGGATAACGTTGATGAGGTGACAGCATGAGTGCTATTCACGACCAAGCGATGCACTATATCTACAAACAGGTGCTCGAGCGTGTGTTGGGCAACATGTCGCAGGCGCAGCGTGCATCTTTGCAATTACTGGTTCAGCGTCTTCTGGTGGCCGCTGGGGGCGTGGAATACATGGGGGCTCTGCGTTTGTTGGTGGTGCAGGGCAATGACCGCGGTAGTGCCCGCCTGCTGACCCTGTTGCGTGCCGCCCAGTTGACCATCGCCCTGCGCGCGCCGGAAACGTTCCGGTTGCGGGTGCTGGTTGTATGCCTGCCGGCGCTTGGCAACCACAAGCTGGAAAGCCACGAGCGCTTGTTCAACACTCTGTTCATGCACGATGACGTCCGGGTGCAGTTGCAGATGATCGAAGGCGGTGAAGTGGTTCCATTCAGCCGTCGCCCAACGCCCAAGGCCGAGCGTTGGACACTGGCCCGCAATGCCCTTTTGCTGTTCGGTCACATGATCGATGCACGCCCGGAAGCCCTGCTCGGCAGTCGTATGCACCTGGAGTTGGCCGATGCCTTGCGCCAGGCCCTGGCCGGGCAGAAAGGCGAGGACGTGGTGCTTACCGCCATGCCTGCGCGTCAGCGGCGACGTTACCTGTCCTGGGCCCGGCGGACCTTGCGCCAAGCAGGTGAGCAAGGGCTGCGCGGCATGCCCCAGTGCCTGGCTGAGGTGCTTGATGGCCTGGGTGCCTTGCATGCTGTCGCCGGGACAGCCTTGGACCCGGCGCGCGATCCAGAGCTACCGGCGTCGGAGCCCGCAATGCTGAGGGTCATCGCCGTGGATGATCTGTGCGTGTCACAACCTGGTTCGGACCCACTGGATGAACTGCTCGGGTGCCGCTTTGAATCCAACCTCGATGGCAAGCCGCTCGGAGCGTTTCTCGATCCGCTGGCCATCACGCATTTGCATGAGATGCGTGCGCAGTGCATCGATCCCGATACCCCCAGATTGTCATTGCGCCTGGCCAATGCGTCTTCCCTGTTACGGCCTTATGAGGCGGTGCAGGCCCGATTCGCGAAGACCTATGGCATAAGCCAGGCGCAGCTTACCTGTGCGCTGTTCAGCCCATTCGCCCACCGCGGACGTGATCTGGAGCGTTACCTCCAATGCCGGCAGCCTGACATGCTGGTCGCCTTGCCGTACCTTCATCGTGCCTTGCAGGGCAAGCCGTGCCCTGAACCGGTCAAAGACTGGTTGGTCAATACCAGCGGCTTGACCTTGGCGCAGATGAGGGCGATCTACGAGGGGCGCATACCGCCCTCAGCCAGGCAGATACTGACGTCCCTGGCTCGGCGCGACGTGCAATTGCGGTTGCTGCGCCGCCAGCCCCATTCGACTCCAGCGCCGTGCAAGGCATCCCCCTGATGGTGCGATCGCCACGGGGCGAGTTCGCCTACCAGACGGTGTATCACTATCTCCAAGCCCTGATCGCCGATGCCCAGCAAAGCGGAGAGCGGCGCTTGCCTTCGTTACGCGATCTCTCCAGGCGGCTACGTGTGTCGCTGGCTACCGTGCAAAGCGCCTACAGCTTGTTGGAACATGAAGGGCGTGTGGTGTCCGTGCCCAAGTCGGGGTACTTCGTACAGTCCGATCCGCAGCGGGGCGTTCAGGTGTCACAAGGAATGACGCTTGGCCGGCCTGCCGTGCCTGCACACCCGGCATTGGAGCGGGTGCTGCTGGCTCACGAGCGGCGCTTGGCCCGGCAAAGGGAGCGGGCGGCGTCCACCTGGGAGAACACCGGCGACATACGGCTGCGTAACGCCTTGGCCGAGCGTTACACCCGGTCCTCCCAGCAATACTGGTGCGGTGAGGATGTTCACCTGGGTTCCGATGTGCAGGGGCTGTTGGAGACCGTACTGGAGACATTGTCGCTGCGAGGTGCCACGGTAGTGGTCGCTTCACCGTGCTGCTGGCGTCTGCTGCAGGTTTTGCAACGTTGCGACATGCAGGTGCTGGAGGTGCCTCTGCGCGACTGTGGCAGCCTGGATGTGGAGCGTTTGTCGTGTTTGCTCGGTCGCGAGTCGGTGCGCATGTTGGTGATGCCGTCCTGCCTGGGGATGCCGCTGGGGCGTCTGATGCCACAGCACGATCAACGGCGCATCGCCCAGTTGCTCGATCAGCATCCCGTGTGGTTGCTGGAGAACGATCTCGATAGCGAACACTGCTTCGATGCACCGCCGGCTGCGCGCCTGCGCGACTGGGTCGACCCGTGCTGGTTGATGGTGCTCGGATCATTGGAGGCCAGTGTCGGGGCCGAGGCGCCCTATGCCTATGTGCTATGCCGCAACCCGTTGCTCTGCCCGGCCATTGCGCAACGGGGCTTCCTGTTGGCGCCACTGCGCCAGTTGGCGCTCGCCCAACTGTTGGCCAAGGGCGAGGTCGATGCCAATCTGGCGCTGTTGCAAGGGCAATGGCGCCAGCGCATGGAACTGCTCTGCGAACTGGTCGAGCGGCACTTGGGTGCGTTGGTGGCGTTCAAGATGCCCGAAGGCGGGCGAACCTTGTGGGTCCGCCTGCATCGGTCGCAGCCGCTCGGTGCCTTGTCCGGGCCTGTATTGCAGGTCATGCCCGGGCAGCGCTACAGCGCCTCGGGGCAGTATCGCCAGCACATCGCGCTGACCTGGCTGGCTGATCAACCACACGCGCTGGCAGAAGCACTGCAGCGCTTGGCCCGTGTTCTGGAGTCCTGTGCTGGCTGGCCTGAGGCCGATCGGGTCTGACCGCTGATCCGTCACGCTTGCCAGTCGCTATGATCTGTATGTATAAACAGTGTTTTGTGACCGTGGCCCGACCCTACTCGTGATTGCCCATTCCGTCGACGACCCGCTCTACTACCTGCATAACTTTCGTCAGGTATTGCTGTGGGTCGAGCAACGTTACGCCGACTTGCTGGATACGCACGAGCTGGCGTTCATCCAGGCCTTCGCCCAGCTGGAAGTGCCAGCACAGGCATTGATGGTGCGCATGGTCATGCGCAAGGGCGAGCTGTTTCGCAGCGACCGGCTGGACTACGCCGAAATCGGTGACCCCATGCTGGCGCTACAGCCGTTGCAAGCGCTCGGTTGGGTCGCTGAGCCTGCGTCGCTGAGCCTGGAGCACCTGTTCGCCCTGCTGCGCAAGGACGAGCTGGCGGCATGTTTCGCGGGCCAGTTGACCCGGCCTAGAGCATCGAAAAGCGATATGTTTGCGCAACTGCAGCCATTGGCGCTCGAACCCCGGCCGTTGGCCGAATGGTACGTCGATGCCCCCATGCGCATCGTTCAGTGGCGCCGGCAGGTGCTGTGCGACCGTATTCGTCTGCTGTTCTTCGGCAACCTGTACCAGGACTGGTCAGAGTTCGTGCTCGCCGACCTGGGCTTGCTGCGCTTCGAAACGGTGCCGTTCAGCCACGACTCCCGCGCCTTGCGTGAACGGGCCGAGGTCGATCTGGCGATGACGCTGCATCGGTGCGCCGAGGGCCTGGAGCAGGGCGAGTCACCGGTGGCCATCCTCACTACCTTGCAAGGCCTGAGTTGTGACAACCCCTGGCTGGCACGACGCCGTTCGCGTTTGCTGTTTGCCCTTGGCCAGCAGTGCGAGCGCCTCGGCGATTGGGACCAGGCCCTGGCGGTGTACGCCCAAAGCAACCATGCGCAGGCACGGATCCGCCAGGTGCGGGTGCTGGAGCGCAGTGAACGGTGGCCGCAAGCCCTTGAAATGGCCCAGCAGTTGGCCGCCGCACCGGCCAACGCCCTTGAGGTCCAGGCCCTTGAGCGCATGTTGCCCAGGCTGGTGCGCAAACTCGGTGGTCCAGCGCAAAAACGCAGCCGTACGGCGCCCTTGACCCTGCTCGAACTGGAGCTGCCCCGCGAGCTGGCAGCGCTGGGCGTCGAGCAAGCGGTGCGGCAACATCTGGCCGGGCAGGGCGCAGTGGTCCACTACGTGGAAAACACCCTGTTCAACAGCCTGTTCGGCCTCTTGTGCTGGGATGCGATATTCGCTCCGGTGCCGGGGGCTTTTTTCAACCCGTTCCAGAGCGGGCCTCAAGACCTGCACGACAGCGACTTTCAGCAGCGTCGTGCCGCCCTGTTCGACGCCTGCCTGGCAAGGCTCGACGATGGTAGCTATCGCCAGGCCATGCGTGAATGCTACATCGCCAAGCACGGCCTGCAGTCGCCGTTCGTGTTCTGGGGGCAGTTGAGCGAGGCGTTGCTGGACCAGGCACTGGACTGCTTGCCAGCCGCCCACCTGAAACACTGCTTCACGCGGCTGTTGCAGGACATTCGCAACAACCGCGCGGGCATGCCCGACTTGATTCAGTTCTGGCCTGAGCAAGGCCGTTACCAGATGGTCGAGGTCAAAGGGCCGGGAGATCGCCTGCAGGACAACCAGTTGCGCTGGTTGGCATTCTGCGCCGAGCATGACTTGCCGGTGGCGGTGTGTCATGTTCGCTGGAGCGAGGCGCCGTGACCTACTCGGTAGCAGTACGTGCGCTTTGTGAGTTCAGTGCCAAGGTCGGTGACCTAGACCTGCGCTTCACGCCATCGCCCACGGCGCTGGAAGGCATCGAGGGGCATCGGCGAGTGGTGGCCCGGCGCGCGGCCGACTATGAGTCGGAAATCACCCTTGAAGGCCAGTATCGGGGTTTGCAGGTGCGCGGGCGTGCCGATGGCTACGACCCCAGTTGCAATCGGCTGGAGGAGATCAAGACCTATCGTGGCGATCTGGCGCGCCAGCCGGCCAACCATCGGCAACTGCACTGGGCGCAGGCGAAGGTATATGCCTGGCTGCTGTGTCAGGCCCGGCAGCTGGCGTCAATCGACGTCGCGCTGGTGTATCTGGACGTCGACAACGATGGCCAGACGCTGATCAGCGAGCGCTACCAGGCTGGCCAATTGCAAACCTTCTACGAAACCCAGTGCCAGCGATTTCTCGCCTGGGCCCAATATCAGGAGCAGCGCCTGGTCGAGCGCAACCAGGGTTTGCAGGTATTGGGCTTTCCATACCCGCAGTTTCGCCAGGGCCAGCGCCAGTTGGCCGAGACCCTGTACAAGGCGGTCAGCACTGGCCGTTGCCTGATGGCCCAGGCCAGCACGGGGATCGGCAAGACCCTGGGTACGCTGTTCCCGTTGCTCAAGGCCATGGCACCGCAACAGCTCGATAAACTGTTCTTCCTGACGGCCAAGACCCCAGGCCGGGCACTGGCCCTCGACGCCCTGCGACAGATCGACGATGCCTCGGCGCAGCCGGCGTTGAGGACCCTGGAGTTGATCGCTCGCGACAAAGCCTGTGAGCACCCCGACAAAGCGTGCCATGGCGAGTCCTGTCCCTTGGCCCAGGGCTTTTATGATCGCCTGCCGGCGGCGCGAGAGGCAGCAGCACGCCTGCCGATGCTCGATCGGCAACTGCTTCGCGAGGTGGCTTTGGCCCACCAGGTGTGTCCGTACTACCTGGGCCAGGAAATGGCCCGTTGGGTGGATGTGGTGGTGGCCGACTACAACTACTACTTCGATGCCCATGCGTTGCTGTTCAGCCTGACCCAGGCCAACCAGTGGCGGGTCGCGGTGCTGGTGGACGAAGCCCACAACCTGATCGAGCGCGGCCGCGGCATGTACAGCGCCAGTCTCGACCAGGGCCAGTTGCTTGCGCTGCGCCAGAGTAAACCAGTGGGCCTTGGCAGCGCGCTGGACCGTCTGAACCGGCAGTGGAATGCCGTGTTCAAGGCCCAACAGGCGCCGTATCAGGCCAGCGACAAACTACCAGAGGCTTTTCTGCGAGCCCTGCAGGGATGCATCGGGGTCATCCAGGAACGCCTGGACCAGTCCAATGGTGAAGTGGACCCGCAGGTGCTGCAGTTCTTCTTCCAGGCCTTGCAGTTCAATCGGGTGGCCGAGCTGTTCGATGAGCACTTCCTGTTCGATATCAGCTTGCGCAGCGGTCAGCGCAATCGGCGCCTGGCCACCCTGTGCCTGCGCAATGTCACGCCGGCGCGGCTGCTGGGCCCGCGCATGCAGGCTGCCCGGAGCGTGACGCTGTTCTCGGCCACGCTCAGCCCCAGGCATTTCTATGCCGACCTCCTGGGCATGCCCTCGGATACCGCATGGCTTGAGGTGGCGGCGCCATTTCGGGGTGAACAGCTGCAAGTGCGTATCGCCAGCGAAGTGTCCACCCGTTACCACCAACGGCACGCCTCGCTGGAGCCTATTGCCACCCTGATCGCCGAGCAGTATCAGCGGATGCCGGGCAACTATCTGGCGTTTTTCAGCAGCTTCGAATACCTGCAACAGGTCGCCGACGTGCTCGCCCGTCGCCACCCGACGATCCCATTGTGGCTGCAGTCGCCGGGCATGGACGAACAGGCGCGTCAGGCGTTTCTCGACCGCTTTGTCGCCGACGGCCAGGGGGTTGGCTTCGCGGTCCTTGGTGGCGCCTTCGGTGAAGGGGTCGACTTGCCGGGTACGCGCCTGGTCGGCGCCTTTGTCGCGACCCTCGGTCTGCCGCAAGTCAACCCGGTCAACGAACAGTTCAAGTTGCGACTGGGTCGCCAGTTCGGCGCCGGATTCGACTACGCCTATCTGTACCCAGGTGTGCGCAAGGTCATTCAGGCCGCTGGTCGGGTCATACGAGGCGATCAGGACCGTGGCGTGCTGGTGCTGATCGACGAGCGCTTTGCCCAGGCGCGGGTCCAGCAGATGTTTCCGGGATGGTGGCACATGGCTGGCGAATAATCCTCGGCGGGCCCATCGCGCAGTATTGCAACTCCCAGTACACTGCGTGTTCCAACACCAACATCCGTTGAACTCGAGGTTTTTGCATGACGCTCAGTCCTTTGGCAGGCAAGCCGGCTCCGGCCAGCGTGCTGGTCGATATTCCCCGCCTGCTCACCGCCTATTACACCGGCCGTCCCGACGCCGCCGTGGCGGCCCAGCGCGTGGCCTTCGGCACCTCGGGGCACCGGGGCAGTTCGCTTGAACTGAGCTTCAACGAGCATCATGTCCTGGCCATTACCCAGGCCATCTGCCTGTACCGTCAGGAGCAGGGCATCGACGGCCCCCTGTTCATCGGTGCCGATACCCATGCCTTGTCTGCCCCGGCAGCGGCCAGCGCTCTGGAGGTACTGGCCGCCAACGGCGTGCAGGTGATGCTGTCCAAGGACGATGAGTACACCCCGACGCCCGCGGTGTCCCATGCCATCCTCTGCTACAACCGCGGCCGCACCCAGGGCCTGGCCGACGGCATCGTCATCACGCCTTCGCACAACCCACCCCAGAGCGGCGGTTTCAAGTACAACCCGCCCAATGGCGGCCCTGCCGACAGTGATGTGACCAAGTGGATCGAGGCCAAGGCCAACGAACTGCTGGCGGCGGGCCTTGCCGGCGTCAAGCGCGTGGACCACGCCCAGGCGCTGCAGGCAGCGACCACCCAGCGTCACGATTATGTCTCCAGCTATGTCGCAGACCTTGAGAACGTCATCGACTTCGATGTCATCCGTGGCGCCAACCTGCGCCTGGGCGTCGATCCGCTGGGCGGAGCAGGGGTGCGCTACTGGTCGGCGATCGCCGAGCGTTACCAACTGAACCTGGAAGTAGTGAACACCGAGGTTGACCCGACGTTCCGCTTCATGACCGTCGACTGGGACGGCCAGATTCGCATGGACCCCTCTTCGCCATACGCGATGCAGGGACTGATTGGTCTGCGCGAGCGGTTCGATGTGGCGTTTGCCTGCGACCCGGACCACGACCGTCACGGTATCGTCACGCCCGACGGCCTGCTGCAACCGAACAACTACCTGGCAGTGGCCATCGACTATCTGTACCGCCACCGCCCGCAATGGCGCAGCGATGCCGCCGTGGGCAAGACCGTGGTGTCCAGTGGCCTGATCGACCGGGTTACCCAGCATCTGGGGCGTGCATTGTACGAAGTGCCGGTCGGCTTCAAGTTCTTTGCCCAGGGCCTGTTCGACGGCTCGTTGGGCTTTGGCGGTGAGGAAAGTGCCGGTGCCTCGTTCCTGCGCAAGGACGGCACGGTCTGGGCGACTGACAAGGATGGTTTGATCCCGGCGTTGTTGGCGGCGGAAATGACCGCCCGTACCGGACGCAACCCAAGCCAGGCCTATGCCGACCTGACCAAAGCACTGGGTAAACCGTATGCCACGCGTGTCGAGGCGAAGGCCGATGCACGGCAGAAAGCCTTGCTGAGCAAATTGGCGCCAGAGCAGGTGACATCGACGGAACTTGCCGGCGAGCCAATCGTGCAGATCCTCAGCCATGCACCGGGCAACGGCCAGGCCATTGGCGGGCTGAAGGTGATGACCGCCAACGGCTGGTTCGCCGCGCGGCCCTCGGGTACCGAGGATATCTACAAGATCTACGCCGAGAGCTTCATCGACGAAGCGCATTTGCAGCGTCTGGTGCAAGAAGCCCAGGTGTTGGTGGATGCGGCGATTGCCTGATCGAAACGGTTAAAACAGGGGCTGTCGTGCAGCCCAATCGCCAGCCAGCCGGCCCCTACAGAAATTGCGATGTAGGAGCCAGCTTGCTGGCGGTTGTTCCCTTCACTCAAGCTACATCGACCAGCACGATCTCGCTGTCTTCGATCGCGGTCACCTGCAGCAGTTCTTCCTGCTCGATCGCCACCCCGTCGCGGGCCTTGGCTCGCAGTCCATTGATTTCCACCAGTCCTTTGGCTGGCACCAGGTAACCGCGGCGCCCTGCATCGAGGCGGTACTCGGCACTTTCCCCTGCACGCAGGGTGGCTGCCACGAGTCTTGCATCGGTGCGAATCTGCAAGCTGTCTTCGTCGCCGGCACGGCCACTGGCCAGGGTGACGAAGCCCTCACCGCGTTCGCCTTTGGGGAAGGGACGGGTTCCCCAGGACGGCGCATCGCCAACCCGCTCAGGCACTATCCAGATTTGGAAGATCCGCGTGTCGACGTCTTCCAGGTTGTACTCGCTATGAACGATGCCGGTCCCGGCGCTCATCACCTGGACATCGCCCGCCTCGGTACGGCCCTTGTTGCCAAGGCTGTCCTGGTGGGTGATGGCGCCTTCACGGACGTAGGTGATGATTTCCATGTCGCGGTGCGGGTGCGGTGGAAACCCGCTGCCGGCCGCGATCAAGTCGTCGTTCCAGACCCTCAGGTTGCCCCAGTGCATGCGCGCCGGGTCGTAGTATTCGGCGAAGGAGAAATGGTGGTGGGCATCGAGCCAGCCATGATTGGCGTGGCCAAGGCTTTCGAACGGTCGCAGTTGCAGCATGGTCGTGCTCCTTGATTCGGTGGAATGACGCCATGATGCGTGGGTTAAAGATCGAAAAAAAGCGTAAATATCGGCTTAAAACAATCTATAAAATAGATTGAATTGCAGATGGCATTTGACCGCTTTGTCGCCTAATGCACTGATTCGCTGGCGATTTTTCTTAGATGCAGCGAACATGGCTGCTGATTCGATTTTCAACGGAGTGATCGTGGCCCACGAGCAAACCCAGGCGCCCGCCGACCTTACCCCTCCAGCCCAGCTGCCTTGGTTTCGTCGCCTGGCCGCACGCCTGCTTGGGCGTGGCCTGAGCCGTCTGCAAGCGCAACACCGCGACTCCTGGTTCCTGGGGCACGCCACTGGCCAACGCAGCGGCCACGCTGACGGCCTGCGAGAAGGTTTCGAGCGTGGACGGCTGGAAGGTTACGAAGCCGGGCGCCAGGTACTGGTGATTCGCGACACTCGCCCCGATGCGCCTGCGGTTCCCGGCCAGGACGACAAACTGTTCGATGATTGGCGTCTGCCGCTGAGCGCCGAGTTGAAAAAGCGCTTCAAGGCCGATGTCGCCCAGCGCCTGCCTGCCGAGGCCCAGCCCAGCGCCGCGCAGTGGAAGCTGATTTTCAGCGACACACCGTCCACCTGCGTGGTGGCGGGGGCCGGCGCGGGTAAGTCTACCTCGCTGGTGCTGCGGATATTGCTGCTACGCCATTACCTGGGCTACGAGCTTGACGCGATGACCGTGGTCACCTTCACCCGCGAGTCACGCAAGGATTTCATCAAGCGCCTGGTGCAGGTCTTCGCACGCTGGCAGATCGATCTGTCGCCTGCCCGTGCCCGGGAAATGGTGCGGACCTTCCATTCGCGCATTCTGCCGCTGGTCCGCAGCCTGCCGGGTTTTGGCCAGGTACGGGCATTCGAGACACTGGGCAGCGAGATGCCGGCCGGCCAAGAGGCTGAGGCTGACAGTAATCCGTTCGATCTACGTCTGAACGACGCCCAGCGTCAGCAGCTGAACCTGTGCTACAGCCAGCTGCTCGATCAAAGCCCGCGCTTTGCCCAGATCATCGCGACCTTGCGTCGCGAGGCCCTGCAGCTCAAGCCCCTGGACCCGGACCACCCGGACGTGCAAAAGCGTGTGCAGGTGACCCAGCTGGCCGCCCAGCGTGACGAAGAGCTGTGCGATGTGATCGAGGACCTGTGGTTCGCGGCGGGCGCCTGGCCGATCAGGGGCATCGAGCCGTGCCGCGAGACGGTAGACATTCGCGGCAGTCGCTTCCATGTCCACGGGCGTCTAGAAGGGCTAGATACCTGGGTGGTGCTGGGCTTCGACCCCTCGGAAAGTGCTCAGTACCAACGCCCCGGCGCCAAGCTTGCGGTGCGTGCGGAATGGGCGGTCAAGCGCACGCTATTGCAGGCCTACTGTGACAAGCCGCTGATCTGGCTCGACAACTACGCGATGGCCCGGCGCCTGGCGGCGTCGTTGGCGGGGGATGCGGTGTCGGGACCGGGTTTCGAGTACAAGGTCAAGGGCGAACTGGCAGCGGCGCCGCTGCTCGATGCCTTCGTCGGCGCGGCAAGTTTCATCGAGAACCTTGGCCTTGAGGTCGGCAGAGCGGTCGCAGCGATGAGCTTCCCCGCAGGCGACAGTGATGGGTTGTTCTTCGAAGCGCTGGCATTGTACTGGAAGGCGCTGGAGGCGCATTTGCTCGCCCAGTCGCCGCCGGTGATGAGCTACAACCGCATGTTCGCCCTGTTTGGTGAAAACAATCCCGAGAACCTGCAGCTGTTGCCCGACCCATTGCTGCGCCCGTTGGCCCATTTGATGATCGACGAGTTCCAGGACGTTTCACCACAGATCGTCAGTTGGCTCCGGGCCAGCCTCGCTGAAATTCGCCGGCGTGGCACAGCCATGCATACTGGGCGTAATGCCCAGCACTCGTCGTTGCTGTGCGTGGGGGACGACTGGCAGTCGATCTACGGCTGGCGTGGCAGCTCGCCCAAGTACTTCATGGAGTTCACCAAGACCTTCCCGTCACCGGCCAATACCCGGGTGATGCTGGTCGACAATTACCGCTGCCAGCAGCAGGTGATCGACGCCGCCGAGCATCTGGTCAAGGGGACCCCGGCCATCGCGGGCAAGAAGGCGCGTGCCGCGGGGCCGGCTGCGGAATTGCCGGGCTCGCCGGTCCGGGTGTTCGACCGTGACGAGGCGGCACTGGGCCAAACCTTGATCGAGCACTACCAGCGCGGTGAGTCGGTGATGATGCTGTACCGCAAGGGCAGTGACCGGGCCTTGATGAGTGAGCACCTGCAAACGGTACTGCAAGCCGAAGCGGCACTGCCCGCCGAGCAGCGTCGGCTGCGTCAGTTGACCTATCACAGCGCCAAGGGCCTGCAGGCCGATGCGGTGTTCATGTTGGGCGACTGCCAGTACCTGACCAGTTCGCCGTACAAGAACCAGGTCTATCGACTGGCCGAATTGGGCCGTTCAGGCGATGCCCAGCCTTTCGATACCGCGCAGAAAGAAGAGGTACAGCGCTTGGCCTACGTAGCGGTGACGCGGGCGGTCCGGCACTGCTATTGGCATGTCGAGGCTGCCAATGGCGAGGCGGCGAGTGCGCCGCGTGCGTCCAGCCAGGTGGATGGCCGGCAGGCCTTCTTCGAAGACCTGCGCGGACAGTGAGCGCGACCTAGCCGCCGAGGGTTGCCACCTGGTGGGTGAGGCTGAGCAACAGGCCATGTTCGACCTGCTGTTGCTCGGCGTTCAGGGCATCCATGGCTTGCTTGAACTGCCCGTCGTTGAGCTGCACGCGGCGCAGATGGTGCTGTTCGTCCAGGGGACTGGCCGGCATGACTTTCGCCAGAGCGGTGGTGACCGAGGTATCTAGGCGCGTGACAGGCTCATTGCTTCGATCCAGGCAGTAGAACAGGTAGTCATGGCCTGATCGCCAGAAATCGGTGAGCAGGATGAACTGCTCGGCATAGCGGGTCTTAATGTGCATGACCCAACCTGGTTGCTCGATCAACCAGCGCTCCCGAGCCTGGTGGTCACGATCGAGCCGTTCCACCTCGGCAGCCACTTTGTCGATGATGCCTTGGGTGATTCTGGCGGTGTCACGGTACAGCATGCCCCGGCTCGGCTCGGGGAAGTCCAGGCGCGCGGCCAGCGATTGACGCAAGGCCAGTCGTACCTCGATATCGTCGACCAGGCCGGTTTGCAGGTACAGATCCGGATAGGCCAAAGGCTCGTCCAGCTCATCGTATGGCGGCAAGTCTTCGTCAAAGACATCATCTTGCAGGGCCTGCTTGCGTAGCGTTCTTCGCAGACTGATGCGGTCGGCCAGTTCATTGACTCTGCTGCGCCGGAACAACCGGTGGTAAAGGTGCAGCAGCGTTTGCGAGCGATCACCGAGCCGACCCGCCGTCTCGTGGGCCAGCACCTCGATCTCCAGAGCGCTGAAAGCATCGGCACCGGCATCCCCACAGGTGGGTGGGTAGTCCTGGGCGACTTGTTCAAGGCGCTCTCGTAGCCCGGTGTCCTGTCCGGCTTTCTCGAGCATGGCCCACACGCGCGTCGCAACGCCTTGTGCGTCCTGGCGAGCTTCTGCCGATTGCGCCAAACGCTCCAAAGCGTTGAGCAGATGGCGGTTCCCGCCGTGTTCGAACAGGTCGCTCCAGAGTCGTTGCTGGTGACTGCTGGCCTGGTCACGCCATATCCCCCGATCCCCTTGTCGTGGCGTACGCTCGGTCACGTTGACACCACCGTTCGCCAGGCGAGTACGCGTTGGGCCTTCGAGCGGGTTGAAATTGAACAGCCAGCTGCGTCCTTCGACACGGGCGGCAACATCGCGGGCGAAGGGTGTCTGTAACACGTCGGACAGATCGGGGACTGTACCGATGCGATTGTGGGAAAGGTCCAGGATGCGCAGTTGGTACTGCGGCTGGCGCATTAGGGTGGACAGCCCGTTGGGCCATTGGCTGAGGTCGCAGCGGTCCAGGTCGAGTTGCCTCAGCCGCGCCATGTAACGCAGGTCGGGGGCCAATTGCAGTGGATTGCCACTCAGTCGAAGCACCTTGAGATGCACCAGGTCCTGGAAGCGCGCCGCCAGTGCCGGGTTCAGCGTGATGTGGTTGTCCGACAGGCCCAGGGCCTCCAGCGGTAATCCTGCCAGGCAATCCAGGCTGGCATCGTTGAGCTCCAGCAGGTTGCCATGCAGATTGAGCACACGCAGGTCACGCATGGCGCCCAGGGCCCGCAGCGCCGTGGGGGGCAGGGTGGTGAGGCGGTTTTCGCCCAGCGACAGCGCCTGTAATTTAGGGGTCGACCTCAGGGCGTCGAACAGTGACTCAGCGTCGATTCGCGGGTTGTCGATCACTTCAAGCTGCGAGAGGTTTGGGAAGCACGCCAGAAAGGCGCCTTCCAGTCGGGTCAACGTCAGACGCTCGAGGGTAAGGGCGCGGACCTGTGGGAAGCGTGCGCTGATTGCCGGCAGTTCGGTCAGTTCCAGGTCATCGAGTACCAGCACCGAGGCGTCGGGCTCGCCTTCTTGGCGCCATGCACGCATGAGCCGTTCGCTGCATTGCCGGCGTTGGTCACGCAGGGGCGACTGCTCGACGGCCTGATGCCAGCGGTTCAGTGCGCTCAGCAAGGTGCGCTGTTCTTCTTCGAGTCGTTGGATTGCGCTGCCCAAGTCACCGGCTTGGGACAGTTGCGCTTGCAGCGCGCTGAGCTGCTCGGCATTGAGCGTTGGGTAGAGGGCCCGGAGTCGTCCGGTGGCGACGCTCGTGGAGGCGCCTCGGCCACTGAGCGGGTAGCCCAGACGGCCGTTGGCCAGGCGCAAGGGTGATCGCACGCTCGGCCGGATGGGCTGTTGGCCGAGCAGGGCAGCGCAATGCCCTCGGTCGGCGGTGGCGTGGCCGAACAGCTCGGTGGCCGTTGCGCCGGGGTGTTCGGCCAGCAACGCCTGTTTCAACAAATGGCTGTCGGCATTGGCCAGCGAGGGCCGATACAAGCCCAGGAGTGCCTGATCGAGCCGTGCATGGGCTTGCAGCAACCGTGCTTCTTCGGCAATGCGCAAGGGCATCCGCCCCGATGCAAGTCGTTGCCGCTCGCCGTGCCCGATGTGTCTGAGTATCTCCTCCAGCGCGCTGTCCGGTAGCCCAGGAAACTGCCGTGCCAGTGTTTGCTCGGCAGGGCTACGCAATTTGCCCTGGCTGTGCCGCAAGCTGTCGAAAATGTCCTGGCGCTTGCTGTCCAGGCGATCGGCCAGTCGTTGGTCCAGGGTGCTGGCACGCTGCGCGGAAGGCGTATCGCCCAGCAGGGATTGCCGCTGTTGCTCACCCATCTGGGCCAGCACGGTCTGGCTCAAATGGCCGCTTTCCAGGTCCGAGCGAGTGATCTCGATTTCCACCTGGCCAAGCATCGGTGGCGCGCCGTAGCGCACCGAATCGCCCCAAGGCTCCGGGCCGTCGTACACCTTCAGCACATGATCCAGGGGCCATTGGGGCATGTTCAGCAGTTCTGGCAGTGCGTAGTTCTTGTAGGCGGCCAGGCGTTGGCCATGGCGTACGCTGCCGACGATGTGCTCTACCTGGTTGTCCAGGCGCAGGCGAAGCAAGGTTTCGCGCAGCAGTGCCGGAGGCTGCAGCCCGGTAGCCTGGGTGCGCCGCAGGACCGTGCTGTCGATGCCGGTAGTACGCAGGGCGGCGGCCAGTTCGGCATCGTCGAGCCCGGCGCTGAACTGGCCCAGGCGGCGCAGCAACTGGGCTGGCTCCCATTCCACCGGTCGTTCGAAAGCCAGTTGCCAACGACCGTCACCGTGGTGGTGCAGACGAGGGGCATAAGCATTGGGGTCGTGGGGATGGCGAACACGCCACTGCTGTTCGGCGTCCTGGAAGATTTCGAACATCGCGCCATCGTGCATCCAGTAGATCTTACCCTCGACCCGGTAATAGCCTGACGCGTCCATCACTGCACCCTCCGGCAAGACTGTGGAGCTGGCATAACGGGCCATTTGCGGGTGCCACAGCAATGCTTGCCCGTCATGCCAGACGCGTTGCAAGGCATCGACGAAGCCAGAGGCCTGCACCAGCCGCGTACCTACCGCAAAACCCGCCGTTACCGCCGCATTGATGGCCAGTGCGGTCAATTGCCCCAACGCTTGGGCAGTATCGCCTTCCTCCCAGGCGTGGAACCCGGTGAACACCGAATCCATGATTTGATAGGCGAACACGCCCGCCATGACCGTATTCAGGCCGGGGACGAAAAAGGCGGCGACATTGAGAAGGCTCACGCCCGTCTCGGCCCAATGGGCCAGACGTTCCTGGCGGGCCTTGGCGTCGACATCGGCGGTTGGGACGGCGATGGCCCTGGCATCTGCTTTCATCCGCGAGACATTGGCCGCGTAGAGCGCCGACCAGAGCCCGCCATTGACTCGCGAAGGGGTGAACCGCAGATCGATCTCTCGGCGCGGGTGGACGAGGCCGTCACGCGGTTCGAACAGTGCCTGCTCAAGCAAGCGGTTCAGCTCCGCCTGTCTGTCCTGGTAGGCGCAATTGATCAACAGGCGGCGGAACGTGCTCTGCAGCAGCCTGTGGCTGAGATGCCGTCCAGCCTCCTGGCGTGAGCTGAACTCCCTGACCGGGTGTTCGCTGTCATTCGGCATGTAGACGATGCATGGATTGTTCTGGTCGGGTTGGTCTGGCCCGATCAGCAGGAGGTCGTGGAGGGGAATGTCGAACAGGCTCAGGCGCCAGCAGTGCAGGTCGTGTTGTCCATAGGTTGGCCGAGCTGCGTTTTCGGCCAGCTGGTTCAGGCCGCGGAGGCCGCGTTGGCTAAGCAGTCCCTGAAGGGCCGCGACCTGCGCCCGCACCCGTAATGAATGGCGCAGGGTGTCGAGGGTCAGTCGCTCGATTTCAGCCTTCCGCGGGCCGTCATAGTACGACTGAAGATGGGCCTGGTACTGTCGACCCAGGTCCAGCTCCCGGCAATGCCTGACGAAGCTCGCCATCGATAGCCCTTGCAGTGGGCTGTCATCGTCTGGCGCGTTGATCAGTGTGCTGTAGGCGCCGACTTCATCCAGGCCTTCGAAGTTGTGCAGGGCCGCCTCGAACAGGCTGCGCGACTGCGACGCGCCGACAGGTCGGGTGGCCAGGATGTCCACTTCCCGCTCCGGTACCAGCGGTATCTCCGGGTTGGGAACGCCTGGCCAGTTGCTGCTGGCGGGTTCGAAGGGTTGGAACACATAGTGGGCCTTGTCCACGGCCACAGCGATGTTCAGTCGGCGGGTCAGCAACGGTTTGCAGAATTCGGTGATCCCTTGGAACCCGCGCAGGCTCTTTTGCAGGGCTCGTTGGTGGGTGTTGCGCGCTTCGATGAGTGAGCGCAGTCGCTGGCGATCATCATCCGAGGCGGTGCTGTACCAACTGAAGGGGGCGCCGTCATCGGCGAGGTAGTCGGCACGCAATTGCTCGACGATGTACTGGGTATGCGTTGGATGCAACATCGTGACCCATTCGGGCAGGGCGCGGCTGATAGATGCCTGGTGGAGCGGGGGTGTGCTGTACATGGCGAGAGCCTCTGGTCTTCAGAGGCGATAGTCGACCTTCGTTTCGCGGTCAGGATGCGGTAGATACTTGCCCGCAAGGGTCGGTCTCGCGCATGTATGGGTCGGTACGAGGGCAGCGTTGCCGGGGCTTCTGGAGGATGGTGTGGCTATACACGGTGTCACCGGGTAGGCATGACGACGGTGGCGAATTCCGTCTGGCCATGGCGCCAGGTTTAGCCAGGGAGTAGTTGCATGCGTTCGCTATGCGGTCCGAAGGATCATCTGCTTGACCTCGAAGGCATTGAAATTGCCGTGCGCACGTGGGGGCCTGAAGATGGGATCCCGGTATTGGCCCTGCACGGCTGGTTGGACAACGCGGCTTCGTTCGAACGGCTCGGGCCGTTGCTCGACGGTTGTTTCGTGGTGGCCCCGGACATGGTTGGCCACGGGCGCTCCGACCATCGACGCCATGACAGCGGCTACTACCTGTGGGAGCATGCCGAGGACATGCTGGCGGTGACCGACAGCCTGGGCCTGTCGCAGTTTCATGTGTTGGCCCATGGCATGGGCACCGGGGTCGCATCGCTGCTTGGTGCTATGACCAGTGGCATCGCCAGCATGATCTTCCTCGACGGCATGGGAGCCCCGTTCACGGTTGCCGAGCATGACCGCGTGCAGCACCTGGCGCGCGCCTATCGGCTCAAGCGCATGGTCCAGCGCAGCCAGTTGCAAGGCTTCGGCGAGCCTGACACACAGCGTTTCGACACCATCGAGATGGCCTTGGCGCAACGGCGCAAGCGCCTGGACGGTGAATTGTCCGAAGAGGCCACGCGACTGTTGGCCCTGCGCGACTTGCTGCAACTGGGCGATGGCTACTGCTGGCGCCACGACCCACGGCTGGTGCTGCCCGAACCCATGCCGCTGACCGAGGGCGAAGCCTGCGACCTGCTTCGGCAAATCCGTTGTCCGCTGTATCTGATGTTCGGTCGCCAGGGGGCGTTCACCGGTGAAGGGTTCGAGCAACGCAAGGCGGCCTTGCCTGAACATGCCCGCGTTTCCTGGCATCCGGGTGGCCACCATTTTCACCTGGAAGCACCTGATCGCGCGCTGGTCGACCAGATACTGCGCATCCTGGCCCGCCACGAGGGGAGCTTGCTGCAACGACGGGTCAATGAGTGACGGTTATGGCGACGGTGTCAGGTCCTGAGCTATGGTGACAGGCAATGATTGCCTGGATGCCATAGGGAGGCTCGGCATGCGACCTTTCGCCATCGCCCATATCGACCATCTGGTCTTGAGGGTCACGGACCTTGCGCGCAGCGTTGCGTTCTACCGCGATGTATTGGGCTGTCGGGTCAGTCGCGAGCGGGAGGATCTGGGCATGGTCCACTTGGCGACCGGTTCGGCGATGATCGATCTGGTCACCCTCGATGGTCCACTGGGTAAACCGGGCGGTGCGGGTCCCGGGTCGCAAGGGCGCAACCTGCATCACTTCTGCCTGCGCATCGAGCCTTTCGATGAGCAGGCGCTGACCGCCTACCTGCTGGAGCAGGGAATCCGTGTCGAACCTGCCGAACGACGCTACGGTGCCGAAGGGGAAGGGTTGTCGCTGTACTGTTATGATCCCGACGGTAATCAGGTCGAGTTGAAGGGGCCAGTGCAGGACTGAACCCCAGGGCGAGGAACGCGGAGCCCTCGGCGCTCACTGGCGATGCTGGCCAGTGGATATCCTGGAAAAGCCGATTATGCTTCTACTGTCCTTGCTGCGATCCGAGGCGGCTTGCCTCGTCGTGCTTCGCGCAACCAATGCAAGCCCCAGGGCCTGGGTGCGACGCTGAAATGGGTGTGAGGTACTCCGGCCTTAGAACAACAAGACGGAGGCAACCCATGGCGGTACTCGATAGCGCAACCACGGGCAATAGCGCACCCCAACGCGGCATCACCCGAGAGGAGCGAAAAGTCATTTTCGCGTCATCCCTGGGTACGGTGTTCGAATGGTACGACTTCTACCTCTATGGCTCATTGGCGGCCATCATCGCCAAGCACTTCTTCGCAGGCGTCAATGAAACCACCGCGTTCATCTTCGCCTTGCTGGCCTTCGCCGCAGGCTTTGCCGTGCGGCCGTTCGGCGCCATCGTGTTCGGTCGCCTGGGCGACATGATCGGGCGCAAGTACACCTTCCTCATCACCATTGTCATCATGGGCTTGTCCACCGCGGTGGTGGGTATCCTGCCCAGCTATGCGACCATCGGGGTTGCGGCGCCGATCATTCTGATTAGCCTGCGCCTGTTGCAAGGCCTGGCTCTGGGAGGCGAGTACGGCGGCGCGGCGACCTACGTGGCCGAACATGCACCCAAAGGGCGGCGAGGTTTCTTCACCGCCTGGATCCAGACCACCGCTACCTTGGGGCTGTTCCTGTCGCTGCTGGTGATACTGGCATGCCGCACCGCGATGGGGACCGAGGCATTCGAAGCCTGGGGCTGGCGCATTCCGTTCCTGCTGTCGATCCTGCTGCTGGCGATATCGGTGTACATCCGCATGCAGCTCAACGAATCGCCGGTGTTCATGAAGATGAAGGCCGAAGGCAAAGCGTCCAAGGCGCCACTGACCGAGTCCTTCGCCCGTTGGGACAACCTGAAGGTGGTGATCATGTCGTTGCTTGGCGGGACCGCCGGCCAGGCCGTGGTGTGGTACACCGGGCAGTTCTATGCGCTGTTCTTCCTGCTGCAGACGCTCAAAATCGACCCGCAGACCGCCAACCTGTTGATTGCGGGTTCGTTGCTGATCGGCACGCCGTTTTTCATCGTCTTCGGCAGCCTCTCCGACCGCATCGGACGCAAGAAGATCATCATGGCGGGGTGCATCATCGCGGCGTTGACTTACTTCCCGATCTTCAAGGCACTGACCGAGTACGGCAACCCGGACGTGTTCGTCGCCCAGGAGCAGAACCCTGTTGTGGTGGTGGCCGATCCTGACCAATGCGCCTTCCAGTTCGACCCGGTCGGCAAGGCCAAATTCACCAGTTCCTGCGACATCGCCAAAAGCCTGCTGGCCAAGCGTGCGATCCCCTATGGGAACGAAAAGGCCGAGCCGGGTAGCGTCGCGCAGATCCGTATCGGCGAGCGGGTGATTCCGAGCTTCGATGGCAGTGGCCTCGCGGCCGCTGACTTCAAGTCCCAGAGCGATGCCTTCACCGCTACCTTGGCGGGCGCTCTGAAGGATGCCGGTTATCCGGAAAAGGCCGACCCGGCGAAGATCCATTACCCCATGGTGTTGCTGCTGCTGACGATTCTGGTGATCTACGTGACCATGGTCTACGGGCCGATAGCCGCCTGGCTGGTGGAGCTGTTCCCAGCGCGTATCCGCTACACCTCGATGTCGTTGCCATACCACATCGGTAATGGCTGGTTCGGTGGCTTCCTGCCGACGGTGGCATTCGCCATGGTGGCGGCGACCGGCGATATCTACTATGGGTTGTGGTATCCGATCGTGATTGCGGTGATGACCGCGGTGCTGGGGATCTTCTTCTTGCCGGAGACCAAGGATCGGGATATCCATCACAGTTGAGGCTTCATTGGCCCTTTCGCGGGCAGGCTCGTTCCCACGCAGCCAGGAACGGGCTTACCCGCCCAAGGGCCGCTGCAGGTGCTTGCTCAATCGAAGTACCCGCGCAGGGTGAAGGCGTAGCCGATATCCACCTGCGCGGCCTCACCCCGGCTCCAGCGCTTGTTCAACACGAACTCGAATGCCGGCTCGTACAACCCTTCGCGCACCACGGCACCCGCCAGCACCTCCACGTCATACCAGCCGTTATCGAGCTCGATGATCGGCCGCCCGGGCTCCTGGTAACGTGCCAGTAGGTCGCCCAAGGTCTTGGGGGTGAAGTGTTGCAGGATGCGCCAGGTGAACAGCATCAGCGCGCGGTTCTCAACCCGCAACACATAGCCGGAGCGTTGATGCTTGAGGCGGCTGCCGGGTTGGCGCAGCGCGGGCGGGTCGCCGTCGAGGGTGAAAAGGATGCGGTAGGGCAGGTTGTCGACGCCGGCCAAAGGCAGCACGACCCCCTCGCGCACGGCCTGGTCGCCGCTGTCGCCATGGGTGAACTCGTAGGCCAGATCGTCTGGCAGGCCATGGGCCTGCTTGTAGCTTTCGAGCAACTGGATATCGCCGACCAGAAAGTAGTCGACCCAGTCAGTGAGCACTTCGCTGAATTCGTGGCGCATCGCTGTTCCTTGTTGTAATACGCGGTGAGCAAGGGCAACTGTAGCGGACGCCTTGCAGACTGTGAACGCAGGACAGCCACTTCAGACTGGCTTCAGATTTCTCCGGGATACTGCGCCGAACGCATGAACCCAGGGGGATACCATGACCCAGAACGATTGCGGCGCGATGTTTCCATTGGCCATAGGCGTGCATCCCGAGCGCCAGGCCCATCTGCTGCTGCATGGCGTGTCCGACCCAGGACGCGCCGAACTGGAACAGTTCATCCATGCCCGCTTCCAGTCCATTCACCACGCCGACGTCCATCACTATCTGCCTGAGCTACTGGGGCTGTACGACAGTCACCATCGTCTGATCGCCGCGGCGGGCATTCGCCCGGCCATCAGCGGTCCGCTATTTCTCGAACGCTATCTCGATGAGCCACTGGAGGCTTGCGTATCGCGCCTGGCCGCCGGCACGGTGCAGCGCTCGGAACTGGTGGAGGTCGGGAACCTGGCCGCACTCAGTGCGGGCAGCGCGCGGATCATGATCATTGCCGTGACCTGGTTGCTGGCCGAACGTGGTTTGCAGTGGGTGGCCTTCACAGGGGCGACGACCTTGGTCAACAGCTTCCATCGACTTGGCCTGGTGCCAACGGCACTGGCCCCGGCGGACCCGGAGCGCCTGCACGGCGAGGCAGCGAGCTGGGGGCATTACTACGCCCAGCATCCGCAAGTGTTCGTCGGACGCATCGGTGGTGGCTACACGGCGCTCGCCCAGAGTGGGGTATTCGAGCGGTTTGGCTTGCCGGTATCTGTACAGGAGGCCGGTCATGCCGCATGAACTGCAAGCGTTTCAGCAGATCCTGCACCGGCATGCACGTAGCCGTGGCGCGCAACCCGCCGTGCAAGGCAGCAGCGGCGCGTTTACCTATGACCAGCTGCTGGCCGAAGTGCAATGGCGGCAGGACTGGTTGGCCGGGCAACCTCGCGGTACCTTCGTGCTGGCCCTGGAGAATGGCCCCGAGGCCTTGTTCTGGGACCTGGCGGCACTGTTCGGCGATCGCCCGTGCGTGATCCTGCCGACGTTCTTCAGCCATGCCCAGCGCAGGCACTGCCTGGAGCAGAGCGGCGCGGTACTGGCGGTGGCCGATGAGGGCTTCGCCGAGGACCTGCGCCAATGCGGCTTCAACCCGCGTGAACAATACTGGACGCGTGAAGCCACAGTCGCCCAGCCGTTGCCCCTCGGCACCGCGAAGATCACTTACACCTCCGGCAGCACGGGGGCGCCCAAAGGTGTGTGCCTCAGCGCCGACAGCCTGTTACGGGTCGCCAGTGAGCTGGAGGCCGCCAGCCGCGCTGCGGCACCGGGCAAGTACCTGGCAGTGCTGCCTTTGGCCGTTCTACTGGAGAACCTGGGCCTGTACGCCGCCTTACTGGCAGGTGCCAGTGTAATGCTGTACCCGCAGCAGCAGTTGGGCATGGGTGGCGCCAGTCAGGTCGACTTCAAGCGTCTGCTGGGCTGCATCGCGTTGTCCGGAGCCGAAAGCCTGATTCTGGTTCCACAGCTGTTGCTGGGTCTGGTCACGGCCATCGAGCGGGGCCTGATGCGTGTGGGGCCCTTGCGCTTTGTCGCGGTGGGCGGTGCGCGAGTGGCTTCCAGCCTGCTGCAGCGAGCCGAGGCCGTCGGGCTTCCGGTGTTCGAGGGCTACGGGTTGTCCGAATGCGCATCGGTGGTATGCCTCAATCGTCCTGGCGAGCAGCGCCTGGGCAGTGTCGGGCGGCCCTTGCCCCATGTGCAGGTACGTATCGCCGAGGACGGCGAGGTACTGGTCTGTGGCTCGGCCCTGCTGGGTTACCTGGGGGAGCCTGGGTTCGACGGCGCCTGGTGGCCCACGGGGGACATCGGGCACTTCGACCCGGACGGTTTCCTGTACCTCGATGGGCGCAAGAAGCACCAGTTCACCACCAGTTTCGGACGCAACGTGAACCCTGAATGGGTGGAGGCCGAGTTGACGCAAGGGGGCGTGATCGCGCAGGCGTTCGTGCACGGCGAGCACCTGCCCCACAACCTGGCGTTGCTCTGGCCGCTGGACCCGTCAGCGTCCGATGAAGCGATCGAGCAAGCGGTGCGTCAGGCCAACGCCGGGCTGCCGGACTATGCCCAGGTGCATGCCTGGAGGCGTTTGCCCGAGTCACTGAGTGTTGCCCAGCAGACCCTCACGGCCAATGGCCGCCCGCGGCGTGAACACATTCTGCAGCGCTACGAGTCGCTGCTAACTGAAATTCAATGAAAGAGGTCCATCATGTCATTCTTTGCAACCTTGCAAGCGGAAACCGCCGAGGAACGTACGGCGTTGTTCAATGTGCCTGTGATCAAGGACGCGCTTGACGGCAAGGCCAGCCTTGAGTCCTACAGGGCCTTCCTCGGCCAGGCGTATCACCATGTCCGGCATACCGTGCCACTGATGATGGCCTGCGGGGCGAGACTGCCTGAGCGGCTGGAGTGGCTACGCGGTGCGGTGTGCGAGTACATCGAAGAAGAATATGGCCACGAACACTGGATTCTCAATGACATCGCTGCCTGCGGTGGCGAGCCGCAACAGGTACGCGATGCGCGGCCGGCGCTACCCATCGAGCTGATGGTGGCGTTTCTCTATGACCAGGTCGCCCGTGGCAACCCCGTGGCGCTGTTCGGAATGGTCAATGTACTGGAAGGCACCAGCATTGCCTTGGCCACTCAGGCTGCCGGTTCCCTGAAGCAAGGCCTCGGCCTGCCGGACACCGCATTCAGCTACCTCAGCTCCCACGGCGCGCTGGATCAGGACCACATGGCCACGTATCGCAAGCTGATGGATCGCCTCGACAGTCCCGAGGACCAGCAGGCTGTAGTCCACGCAGCGAAAGTGGTGTACCGGCTGTACACCGCGATGTTCGAAGGGTTGCCACGCGCCAACCGGGGCGAGGTGCGCCATGCGGCTGTCTGACTGCGTGGTGGTGCTGACTGGCGCGAGCGGCGGCATTGGCCTTGAGTTGGCGGATCAACTCTGCGCGGCGGGGGCGCGGGTGTTGGCGGTCAGCCGCCACCTGGGCAAGCTGAGCAGCCTGATGAATCGCTACCCGCAGCAATTGCGCTGGCAGGCGGCTGATCTGTGCAGCGCCGAAGGCCGCGGCGAGGTGTTGGCAGCGGCGCGGGCCATGGGCGGTTTCAATGTGTTGATCAACGCGGCGGGCGTTAACCGTTTCGCCTTGATCGAACAGCTCGACGAAGCCGCGCTCGACGAACTGTTCGACCTGAACATCAAAGCCGCAGTGAAGCTCACCCGCATCTGCCTGCCACTGCTGCGCGAACAGCCTGCGGCATTGGTGGTGAACGTAGGCTCGACCTATGGCTCGATCGGTTACCCAGGCTACGCCACCTACTGTGCCAGCAAGTTTGCCCTGCGTGGTTTCTCCGAAGCCTTGCGGCGCGAACTGGCCGACACCACGGTAAGCGTGCTGTATGCCGCCCCTAGGGCCACCCGTACGGCAATGAACAGTAGTGCAGCGACGGCCTTGAACCAGGCTTTGAAGGTGGGCATGGACGACCCGCAAAATGTTGCCCGCGCCGTGCTGGCGGCGGTGCAATCGGACCGCAACGAGCTGTACCTGGGGTGGCCAGAGAAATTATTCGTCCGTCTGAACGGCATGCTACCGGGCGTGGTCGACCGCGCGCTGCGCAAGCAACTGCCGCTGATTCGCCGCTACAGCACCTCGCACAGCAAGGAGTCGAGCAAATGAAACCCCTGATACTGGCCAGTCTGCTGGTCATCGCGCCTTTCACCTGGGCCTTGGATCAAGCCGGCACGCAGCAGCTCGGTGCCATCCAGCAGCGCTGGGCCGAGGTTCGCTACCGTGTACCCGAGGCGCAGCAGGCTGCCGCGTTCGAGGCCCTGGCCGGGCAATCGGCGGCCCTGGTTCACCAGCACCCAGGTTCAGCCGAGCCGTTGATCTGGGACGGAATCGTCAACAGCAGTTGGGCGGGTGCCACCGGCGGGATAGGGGCATTGGGCAAGGTCAAGGCGGCACGGGCCAGCCTGGAAAAGGCCTTGGCCATGGACCCCAAGGCCCTGCAAGGCTCCGCTTACACAAGCTTGGGGGCGCTGTATGATCAGGTGCCGGGGTGGCCATTGAGTTTTGGCGACCATGACAAGGCCGAAGCGATGTTGCGTCAAGCCCTGGCGATCAACCCTGATGGCATCGACAGCAACTACTTCTGGGCTGACCACTTGTATCGGCAGAACCGCTACGATGAGGCCCGCGCCGCACTGCAGAAGGCCTTGCAAGCGCCCGCCCGGCCCGGCCGCGAATTGGCCGACCAGGGCCGGCGAGGGGAAATCGATGCTTTACTCAAGGCAATCAAGGACAAGCAGGATTAAGCATGCGTCTACTGCTGGTTGAAGATGATGCAGCGTTAGGAGAGGGGATCTGTGACGGCCTGCGCCAGGAAGGGTATACCCTCGACTGGCTGCAGGATGGCGCCAGTGCGCTGCACGCCCTGGTGCACGAGGCTTTCGATTTGGTCATCCTGGACCTGGGGCTGCCCCGGTTGGACGGTATCGAACTGCTCAGGCGCCTGCGCGCCAGCGGCAAGAACCTGCCAGTGCTGATACTCACCGCCAGGGATGCCACCGAAGATCGCATCAATGGCCTGGATGCCGGTGCCGACGACTACCTGGTCAAACCCTTCGACCTGAACGAGCTCAAGGCCCGGTTGCGGGCCCTGCTGCGCCGCAGTGCCGGTCGTGCGCAACTGGTCATCGAACATGCCGGGGTGCGTCTGGACCCTGCGACCCAGCAGGTGTATTACTTGGACCAGCCGGTGGTGCTGACACCCAAGGAGTATCGCTTGCTGCACGAACTGCTCGCGCAACCGGGCAAGGTCTTCACCCGTGAGCGCCTGACCCAGTTGTTGTATGGGTGGGATGAGGAGCCTGAAAGCAACACCCTGGAGGTGAACATCTACCAGCTGCGCAAGAAGCTGTTCAATGGCTTGATCCGAACCGTGCGAGGTATTGGCTACCTGGTGGAAGGCCATCGATGAGTTCATTGCGCCAGCGCACGTTGTGGCGCGTCATGCTGTCGTTGCTGGTCGGGAGCGGAGCGCTTGCGCTGTACAACTACCACGACAGTCGACACGAAATTAACGAGGTCTATGACGCCCACCTGGCGCAGAACGCGCGGCTGTTGCAAGGGATCATGAGCCTGCCGGTGCAGGAACAGAGCCGCGATGCCCTCTACCGTGCCTTCAACGAGGCGCTGAGCAAGGCGGGGCACCACAGGGTGGGCCACCCTTATGAAAGCAAGCTGGCATTCCAGGTCTGGTCCGATGATGGCAGTTTGCTGGTGCACACGCCCAGCGCACCGCGTATCGAGCCAGCCCCGCGCACGCCGGGGTTTGCCGATATCGTCGTGGCCGAGCAGCGCTGGCGCAGTTTCATGCTGCCGGTACCCGAAAAGCGCTGGGTGATCTGGGTCGGCGAGCGCAACGATGTTCGCTATGACCTGATCGACCGCATCGTGCGCCACACGTTGATGCCGTTCCTGCTCGGCAGCCTGGTGCTGGCACTGTTGGTCTGGGCGGCGATTGGCTGGGGGCTGAAGCCGTTGCAGAACATGGCCACGGTCATACGCGCGCGCCACGCCGAATCCCTCGAGCCCTTGCAGCTGGTACCGCTACCGGCTGAGCTCGAGCCCATGCAGGCCGCGATCAACCGGTTGCTCGCGCAGATCGACGAAATGCTCCGACGCGAGCACCGTTTCATCGCCGATGCCGCCCATGAGATGCGCACGCCGTTGGCAATTCTGCGCCTGCATGCGCAGAACGCGCTTGCTGCTGCCAGCGAGGCGGAGCGACAAAAGGCGCTGACCTACCTGATTGGTGGTGTCGACCGCCTTGCCCGGGTGGTCAACCAACTGCTGACCCTGGCGCGGCTAGAGCCACAACTGGGCCCGCGTGACTGGCAGCCGGTCGATCTGGCTGAGGTGGTCACCGATACCCTGGCCGACCTGACCCCTTGGATGCTCGCACGAGGACTGGAGCCTTCCCTGGACATTGCCGAAGCTGACTACCGCGTCAGTGCCGATGCCGGTGCCCTGGGTATCGCCATCCAGAACCTTGTGACCAACGCTGCAGATCATTCGCCGGCGGGTGGACGGGTGAGTGTACGCCTGCGTCGCGAGGGCCAGACAGTGCGGCTGGATGTTGATGACGAAGGGCCTGGCATCGAGCCTGCGAACCTGAAGCGGGTCTTTGAGCGCTTCTACAGCAAGGATGCACCCAATGGCGCTGGGTTGGGGCTATCGATCGTCGCCGCCATCATGAGCCGCGTGGGCGGCAGCGTGCAGTTGGACAACCGGGCACCGCATGGCTTGCGTGCAACGCTGCGTCTACCGACGAAGTCGTGAATGCCTTCAGTGCTTCTGGGCGAGCTGGATCAGGTTGCCGCAAGTGTCATCGAACACCGCGGTGGTGACCGGCCCCATGACGGTAGGCGGCTGGGTGAACCTCACGCCAGCTTTGCACAGGCGGGCGTACTCGGCCTGGATATCGCGCACCCGAAAGGTCGTGAAGGGAATACCCTCCTGCTTGAGCGCTGACTTGTAGGTCTTTGCTGCAGGGTGTACATCCGGTTCGAGCAGCAGTTCGACCCCGTCAGGGTCATTGGGTGAGGTGAGGGTCAGCCAGCGATGCTGGCCCATGGGCAGGTCATGCTTGGGTTCGAAGCCGAGCACGTAATGGTAGAAGGAAAGGGCCTTGGCCTGGTCGTCTACGAGGATGCTGGTGACTACGATCTTCATGGGCGCCCACCGTTTCCAAAGCTCGTTATCCTCTAGTAAAGCTGCTCTGCATCGTTTGGCCAGCGTTATCCGAACTCGGCCTGAGCCTTGGGGGGACGGGCCGGCGGTTGCCCCCTTCCCTTGATGGAAAAGGGCGCGCAAACCACCGGCGCGTTCTAGCCTGAACCGCTATCAGAACGTGGCTTTGACCTGCAGGCCAACCACCAGTGCGTTGTCGATGTCCTTTCCGGAGAAGGCGCCTGGCTCGATGATGTATTGCACATCAGGTCGCAGGTTCAGCCATGGAGTGGCCTGGTAGCCGTAGCTCAGCTCGATCAGTTGTTCGGCGCTGTCGATATCGGGGAAGGCCTGGCCATTGTTCAGCGCAGTTTCTTCCAGCACGTCGCGGCTACGCGGGTTCGGCACGGCGCGACCGTAACCCAGGGCCAGGGTATCGCGAGGGCGCCCTTCGAACGGCTTGTACAGCACCACACCGGCGCCATACCACTTGGTGAATGGCGAGGCGGCCTTGCTCGATGCCGAATACTGGCCGAAGGCATGCAGGCTGCGGCCAGCCGATTGCGGATCGTTCCACACGGCTTGGTCGATCAGCAGGTAGTGACCACCACGGCCCGACACTTCGTCGTCGCTGCCAATGCGTTTTACATCGGAGCTGTCGTAGTAATAGCCCAGCTTGTACTCGCCCGGCAGCTCGCCTTGAAGCTTGTACACCAGCTCTACCGGAACCACGGTGCCGGTGGTGTGCTTCGGCCCCAGGTGCCAGGCGCGACTGGAGTTGCCATTGCTTTCGGGGTCGACATTGAACGCCGCGACGCGCAACTGCCAGGACGGCGAGAAGTCGTACTTCACACGCACGCCGAGGTGGGCGTTGGGATAGTTGGTCCAGCCGCTACCGCCCGACATGTTCAATGGGTGGCCGCAGAAACCGGCGTTCATGAAGTTGCACAGGATGCCGCTGTCCAGCCCGCCCAGGTCGTTGCCCATGGCCATGTAGCCGAGCTTGACGTTCAGCGCCGGGGTGAACAGGGTGCGCTCATAGCTCAGTTCGGTCAGGCGGGTGTAAAGGCCGCCGTAGTTTTCCTGGATCGGAAGACGGTTGCCCACCAGATCTTCCGAGGCGCTGTTGCCGCGACGGTCATTGATGGTCAGTTGGACTTTGCCGCCGTTATCCAGGCCATAGAGCTTGGACAGGTCAAACTGCACACCGAGCTTGAGGTTCTGCGAATAGCGCGCGGAGCGGTGCAGGCCGCCATGGGCGTTGTAGGCGGTTTCGCCGCTGTAGTCACCGGTGAATTTGATGCCGTCCTCTTCCAGCTGGTGACGCAGGCCGCCCCAGTCACCGGTCAGGGTGCTGCGGGTCATGAGGTCGCCATCGGCCAGGGCTGTGGTACTGGCCAGGGCCAGGAGTAGAGCAGTGGGGGTGTAGCGAAGAGCGGGGGACATTACGGGGTCTCGGATAGTCTTTCAGGGCCTCATCGCCAGCAAGCCGGCCACTACTGGGACCTTCGCGGGTCCTGTAGTGGCCGGCTTGCCGGTGATGACGGACGAAGCGGTTTACGGCAAGGCGTACGAAATGACGTAGTCGCCACGGTCGGTCGACTGACGGGCACCGCCGGCAGTGACGACCACATACTGCTTGCCGGTTTTCGGCGAGACATAGGTCATCGGGCCACCCTGGCTGCCTACGGGCAGGCGGGCTTTCCAGATCTCGTTACCGTTGCTGCTGTCGTAGGCGCGCAGGTAGAAGTCCTGGGTGCCGGCGATGAACACCAGGCCACCTTGGGTCGACAGGGTGCCGCCAAGGGTCGGCAGGCCGATCTTGATTGGCAGGTGCATACGAATGCCGAGCGGGCCAGTGTCTTCGACGGTGCCGACCGGAACCTGCCAGGCAACCTGACGGGTTTTCATGTCGATGGCGGTCAGGGTGCCAAAAGGCGGTGCCTGGCATGGAATGCCGGCTACCGACAGGAAGCGGTTCTTGTTCACCGCGTAAGGCGTGCCCTTGAGAGGTACCGCGCCCATGCCGGTGTTCAATGCTTCACCACCACCTGCGGCCTGACCCTTGTTCTGCGATGGGATCATCTGGATCCACAGGCCCAGGCGCATGTCGTTGACGAAGATGAAACCGTGTACCGGATCGGTAGAGATGCTGCCCCAGTTCATGCCACCCAGCGAACCCGGGAAGCTCAGCGACAGGTCGGTACCCGGCGCGGTGTACAGGCCGTCGTAGCGCATTTTCTTGAAGTCGATGCGGCACAGCAGCTGGTCGAACGGCGTGGCACCCCACATGTCCGATTCGGTCAGGGTCTGCGCGCCGATCTGCGGCATACCCACCGATTTCGGTTGCGTCGGGGAGTACGGCTCGTTAGGGATATTGCCCGGCTTGACCGGTACTTCGTCAACCTGGGTCAGCGGCTTGCCGGTGGCGCGGTCGAGTACATAGATCTGCCCAGCCTTGGTGCCGATCACCACCGCAGGAACGGATTTGCCGTCGTCCTTGGTGAAGTCGATCAGGCTCGGCTGCATTGGCAGGTCGAAGTCCCACAGGTCATTGTGTACGGTCTGGAACACCCACTTCTGGTTGCCGGTGGTGGCGTCGAGGGCCAGCACCGACGCGCCGTAGGTGTGGTCCAGCTTGCTGCGCTCGACACCGTAGATGTCGGTGGACGAGGAACCCATCGGCAGGAACACGGTGTTCATCGCCGGATCGTACGACATGGGTGCCCAGCTGTTGGGGGTGCTTCGCACGTAGGTATTGTCACCTGTCGGTGCGTTGCGATCTTCCGGATTGCCTGGGTCGAACGCCCAGCGCATGGCCCCGGTGATGACGTCGAAGCCACGGATCACGCCGCCTGGCATGTCGGTCTGGACGTTATCGGCAACGCGGCCGCCGACCACGACGGTGGTACCGGCCATCAGCGGCGCGGACGAAAGCTGGTAGTAGGAGTCAGGGACGTTGCCCAGGCCAGCCTTGAGGTCGACCTGGCCATTGTTGCCGAAGCCCTGGCAAAACTCACCATTGTCGGCGTCGACGGCAATCAGGCGACCGTCGATGGTGTTGGTCAGCAGGCGACGCTGGCAGTTGGCGCCGGCTGGCACGCTGGCCTGGGTGATTGGCGAGCTGTTTGGCTGGGTCGGCTGTGCGATCGGCGCGGTGGCGTCGAAGTAGGCCATGCCACGGCAACGCTGCCAGACTTTGGACTGGGCGTTGATCTCGTTCTTCCACAGCTCTTTGCCGGTGTCGGCGTCAAGGGCGATCAGGTTGTTGTGCGGCGTGCAGATGAACACCTTGCTGCCGATCTGCAGGGGGGTCAGCTGGTCCTCGGCCCCGTTGCCGTCGCTGAGGGCGACGTCACCGGTGCGGTAGGTCCAGGCCACCTGCAGCTTGTCGACGTTGGCGCGGTTGATCTGGTCCAGCGCGGCGAAGCGGCTGCCACCTTCGGTGTTGCCGTAGTGGGCCCAGTCTTTCTGTGCTTTTTCCGGCGCCACTGGGGTCAGGCCAGGGCCTTTACCGGTGGGGGCGACACTGGGGTGGGCAACGAACATGTTGCCGACGGCGATGGCCAGCACCACAGCCAATACGCCCGCGATGCCATAAGCGCCACGGCCGGCGCTGGCACCGTTGGCGCGGGCCAGCATTGGGTACACCAATGCCACCACCAAGCCAATCGCGGCAAACATGAACAGGCGCGAGAACAGCGGCCAGAACTGCAAGCCGGCATCGACCAGCGCCCAGATCACGGTACCGACCAGGAACAGGGCGTACAGCCAGGCACCGGCGACCTTGCGGCGTGCGATGAGGACGCCGGCGATGGCCATGGCCAGGCCGCCGATCAGGAAGTACCAGGAACCGCCCAGGCCAGCGAGCTTGATGCCGCCAGCAGCCAGGAGAAGGCCAAGCAGGGCGACGATTACGCCCAAGCCGACCAGAATGAGGGTTGTGGCGCCAGAGGCGCGCGGGGTTTCTTTCATGCCAGAGATCTCAGCAGGTGGAATGCGGCGGAGTTTAAGCCCTTAGCAAGCTAATTAACAAGTTAGTACAAAATTTTCTGAGGCTGATTGTCGCAGGGTTGAACTTGCCATGGAGTGGCTAAAAGTCTAGATCAGGCCGGTAAATGTGCACGGGGTGTGCCGTTCGTGTTCATTTGTCGATGTGACGCAGTAGACTTTCGTCGTAATGCGCCACCCAGGGGCAGTCGGTAACGCTGCGCGGGCGCCGCCACCAGCGGGCAGCAGGCAGGCGTTCAGTCAGTGGGCGTGGGCAGGTCGGCTCAGCTATTTGGCCAGGGCAGGGAGGCGCTGTAGAACACCGCGAGCCAGATGGTGGAAGTTTGCTGGGAGGTCCACTCCACCCGATGGCGGCAGTGGGGAGGAATGTCGAGGCAGTCCCCCGGCTTGAGCAGGCGGGTATGGTCTTCGTGCTCCAGACGCAGCCCGGCTGCGCCGCTGAGCAGCACGACCCATTCGCCTTCGGCCTGGTCTTACCAGAAGCCGGGTGGGCTGGCCTGGCCGGTGGAGACGATACGTTCTATGCGCAGGCCGGGGCGCTTGAGCAACGCGTCGACCAGTTCGACGTCGCTCGGGCAACGGGACGGAAGTGCGTCGAATACATTCGCAAGGGGCATTTGGGATCTCGCTCTACGGGGGGTGTTTCCACTATGAACGGGAGGAGTCATCAGTGCGCTTCTTGACCTGCCACACCGATTGTAGGACCGTTCCGAGATTTCAACGGCGGGAAAGATATGGACAAGCTCTTGGCGATGAAGATGTTCGTGGCCACCGTCGATGCACAGGGTTTTTCAGCCGCTGCCCGCTCCCAGGGTGTGGCTCCGTCCTCGGTCACCCGGCTGGTCGATGCCCTGGAAGGCGCCCTGGGGGCCACGTTGCTCAATCGCTCCACCCGCCAAGTCAGCCTGACCGAGGCGGGGGCCCGCTACTATGAGCGCTCACGGGCGATTCTCGAGGCGTTGGCAGAGGCTGACGCCAGTGTGGCCGACCGAGGCGAGGAGCCGGTAGGGGTGTTGCGCCTGTGCTTGCCGGTGGAGTTCGGTCGCCGGGTGATCGCCCCGCATCTGGGGCCGTTCATGGCACAGCATCCGGCGCTGGAGTTGGACATCGACATGAGCGACCGTCTCGATGACCTGCTCGATGGCCGTTATGACCTGTCGATCCGCTTGGGCGACCCGGCGCCGGATGACGAACTGGTCTGCCGCCAGCTGGGCACTTTCGACCGCTGGCTGGTGGCCAGCCCGGCGTATCTGGCTGGGCGCGAGCCGTTACTCCACCCTCGGCAGCTGCTGGATCACGCCTGCCTGCGTTTTCGCTACGGACAAAAAGCGCGGCCCTGGCGTTTGCGCCAGGCAGAGCAGGCGTTGGAACTGGACGTCAGCGGGCCGTTGCGCAGCGCCAACGCCGATATGTTGCGCGAGGCTGCCCTTGCGGGCTGCGGCATCGCTCTGCTGGCCGACTGGCTGGTGCGCGAGGACGTGGCGGCTGGCCGGCTGCAGCGGATTTTCGGTGATTGGCAGGCAAGCCCAGGCGCGGCCAGTGACAGCATCAATGCGTTGTACCTGCCCAATCATCGTGGCTCGCGTCGGGTCAAGACATTCGTCAGCTTCTGCGAAGGCTTGCTCAAGCCCTGAGTCGAGGCTTTCAAAGGATGGCCTTCAGCGACCCAAGGGCAGCGCCGCGCCAATCAGCGCGAACAGGCTGGCGCAGCAGCGATTGAATCCTTTGCCACCTTTGGCCAACCAGGGACGGATGCGAAATGCCAGACGCGCCAGCACATACTCGACCAGGCACTCGACGCTGGCGAAAGTAGCAGCCATCACCACGAACTGCATGAGCAGCCCGCGCTGCGGGTCGATGAATTGCGGCAGGAAGGCGCCATAGAACAGCAGCACCTTGGGGTTGGCCAAGGCCGACAGCAGGCCCTGGCGAAACAGTCCGGCATTGTTCAGTCGAGCAGGCCGCGCGTTCATCTCCAGGTGCAGGGCTGGGCTGCGCCATAGCTGGATCCCCAGCCAGATCAGGTAGGCGCCGCCAACCCACTTGAGCACGGTCAACACCGAGGCAGACGCTTGCAGCAGGGCGCTAAGGCCGAACATGGCCAGGGCGATCAGGGCGCTGAAGCCAAACACACCGCCGACGATGGTGAACAGCGTCCGGCGAGCGCCGTACTGGGCGCCGTGGGTCAGGGCCAGCAGGCTATTGGGGCCTGGGGTCAGCGACAGGCCGGTGCTGGCCAGCAGGTAGATCAGCCAGGTGTCGAGTGCCATGTAAAGTGCCTTGTCGATTCACAGACGTCCAGTTTAGGGTACGCCGTTCGAATCAAAGGGTATTATCTGGCCATTCAATGGTGTTTTCTGGACATTGTGCAATGCCCCCTGATCTTCGCCTGTTGATCCTGCCGTTGCCGGATTTTGCCTTGCTGCCCTTCGGCGGCTTTCTCGACAAGCTGCGTTTCAGCGCCGACGATGAGGATTACAGCCGTCAGCGGTATTGCTGTTGGACATTGCTGGGCCTGACTGACGATCCGGTGCCATCGAGCAGTGGGGCGGTGGTCCATGTGCACGTAACGCCGGAGCAGCTGGAACTGCGCGGTTACGACTACCTGGTGGTGTTCGGCGGACGCAGCGCGGGCGCAACCGCCCAGCTCGCTCCGCGTTATCAGGGCCTGCTCAGGCAGGCTGTCAAGGCGGGCGTGAAGCTGGTCGCAGTCGACAATGCAGCCTTTCTGCTGGCGGCTTGTGGCTTGCTGGACGGGCACAAGGTGGTGGTGCACTGGCGCCACGAAGTGGAGTTCAGAGCCAGTTTCCCGCACCTTCAGGTTCTGCCCGAGCAGCTGTACTGCATCGATGGCGGGCGCATTACCTGTGCAGGCGGTACGGCGGTCATCGACCTTGCAGTGGAGCTGTTGTCGGCAGCCTGCGGTCGAACCCGTGCACTCAAGGGGTTGGCCGACATGTTGGTGGACGAAACACGCCACAGCCGTCACGCGCTGCGCTCGCTCGAAACCGGGGCTGGGCAGGGGCGTCAGGTTACGCGGGCCTTGGCGCTGATGCGTCACCATCTGGGGGCGAAGCTGTCCGTCGAACAACTGGCCAGCGAGCTTGGCATCAGTCGGCGCCAGCTGGATCGACAATTCCAGGCCAGCCACGGCATGAGCGCCAAAGGCTGGTGGCTGGAGATGCGCTTGCAGCAGGCGCGTTGGCGACTGCTCAATTCCAGTCACAGCTTGGCGCAGATTGCCGACGAGGTAGGGTTGGGCGATGCGAGTTACCTGGGCAAATGCGTGCGCCGGCGCTTTGGTTGCACGGCGCAGGTCTTGCGCCGGACAGGTCCTTGAAACCCCTTCACCAGAAGGACTTACTGTGGACTGCCGAACAGCGCCGTCCAGTAGATGCCTGCATCGCTTTTCGGGTCCACCGCATAGGCCGCGCCCAGTTCGCGGAAGTCTGGGTTCATGAGGGTGGCGCAGTGTCCTGGGCTGTCCAGCCAGCCGTCGACCACCTTGCGCGCCGTATCGCGACCGGCGGCGATATTCTCGCCGATTTGCTGATAGAGGTAGCCGGCAAGCTCGGCGCGGTCGCCCGGGGTGCGGCCATCCTTGTCGACATGGTCGAAGAAATTCTGATTGGCCATGGCTCGGGTATGGCTGGCGGCCACGCCTGCCAGCGTCGCGTTCCAGCCCAGTGCGGGGGCAGCGGCATAGGGTTGGCCACCGCATTGGCGTGGCACCTTGCGTGCGGCATTGATCGCCTGCAGCACCTTTTGCCCCTCGGCTTGCCAGTCGCCCAGCCCGCCGCTTAGCAGCGGACGGGCAAGAACGATACGCCAGTCACGGCCTTCCTGGCTCACACCGATGTCGACGAATTGGGGGTCGAGCACCACCTGGCAAAAGCTCTCTTCGATGGCGTTCATCGCGGCACGGGCGTCGCGCGGGCCGGACAGGCTGATGGCCTGGACATTGACCATGGGGTAGGCCGCGCGGGACATGGCCTGCTGCAGGTCGCGGGTGCCTTCCGGCGACAGTGCCAGGCGCGTATCGCTGTTCAGGGGCGGCAGTTCCAGCGACACCTCGCCGCCGCAGCGTTGCGTCTGACTGCGATAGGCATTGATCGAATCGATCAGTTGCGCCTCTTCGCCAGTAACGGCCAGGGCCCCCGTCGAGACGACCAGGCCCAGTGACAAGGCGGCAACGGATGACAGGACGCGCATGTGGATCTCCCTATGGCTGGCAGCGTCTTGGTAAGCGCTGCCCATCCTACACAAGCTCGAGGCTTTTGGCCCGGAATCGTGCAGCTTGCCGGTGAAGCCGGCAGAAAGGTTATGGGCGGCAAAGGAGGGGATAGACCATTGGTCGCCGGAAAAGTGCGATCCAATGACCTGGCTCAGCGGGCCAACGCCTGGTTTGGCTTGTAGAACAGAAAATGCTGGGTCTCGGCGGTCTTGCGGTAGGCCTTGGCCCACTCCGGGTGTACGTTGCGGTCATGGAAGTACAGTGCGCCGCCTGTGGGGTCCTTGAGTTGCTGGTTGAGGGCCCTGCGCGCGATTTCCTTGGCGATGGTGTAGCGTTGTTCTTCTTCGACCTGGTCCGGGCGACCATCGCACCACCAGGAGAACTGGCAGGATTTGGTTTCGACCCCTTGCTTGACCACCGCGCAGATCGAGTCCGGGAAGCCCTCATGGCCCAGGCGATTGAGCACTACGCTGGCCACCGCACTCATGTCCTCGTCCGTGGCACCCTTGGCTTCCCAGTAAATGGTCCGGGCCAGGCAGGTGATGCTGTCGTCCATCGGCGACTGGCCGGCCGGGTCCACCGCTTTTACCTCGCTCGGGGTCAGGGTTTCGCTTTTCTTCGGTGGCGGGGAATCCTCGACGACTTTTTCCTCGAGCGCTTCGGCCTTGTCCTCGGCGACCGCGGCCTTGGTACTGTCGGCCGCGTGAAGAGGGCCTGCAAGCAGGGCTGTGGTCAACGCGATTACCATCCACGATAGGCGCATGGGCGAATGTCCGTACTGTGAGCTGAATCACAGTCTAGCCAATCGCCATCAACTCAACGTCAGCGAGAGCATCAATGGCAGGGTGACTGCGCCAGCCACTGTCTGCAGGGCGATGATGGTGGCCATCAACGGTGCGTTGCCGCCCATTTGCCGGGCCATGACATAGGACGATGAAGCCGTGGGCAACGCCTGGAACAACACTGCCACGACGGCCGCCTGACCGCCCAGCCCCAGCAGCCGGCACAGCCCCCAGGTTGTGAGCGGCATGACCAGGAACTTGAACGTCGAAGCGGCCACCAACGGCCGCACCTGCTGGCCAAGTCTTGCACCGCCCAGGGCCGCTCCCACGCAAAGCAAGCCCAAGGGCAGGGCAGCCTGGCCCAGCGCCTTGACCGTGGGTTCGATACCCGCGGGCAGACCCAGGCCACTGAACCGCAACAGCAGCCCGCCCGCGCAGCCGACGATCAAAGGGTTGGCAAAGATTGCCCGCAGTACCGTGATCGGTGAGCTGTGGCGTGCGCTGAAACGAGCGAAGACCAGGACGCAAAGCAGGTTCACCAGCGGCACGATCGCTGCGTTGGCAACTGCCGCCAGTGCGATGCCGGCGCTGCCATAGATGCCGGCTGCCAATGTGGCCCCGATGTAGTTGTTGAAGCGCACGCCGCCTTGGAATACCGAGGTGAAGTCGGCCCCGTCATGGTTGGCGGCGCCTTGGTAAAGCATCAGCAGCAGGGCACCCAGCACGGTCGAGAGCATCAGCACGACAACCATGCCCATTACCGGAACGCCATCGAGGTTGGCGGTCGCCAGGCCATGCAGGAACAGCGACGGCAGCAGCACGTAGTAACTGAGGCGTTCTGCGCCGGGCCAGAATGGTTCGGCCAGAAAACCACGAACGCGCAGGAAGGTTCCCAAGGCAATCAGCACGATGATCGGGACCAAGGTGGTCAGCAGCAGGTGGAGCATGGTCGGTGTTCCGTTGTCGGATTCCGGCACAGACTAGCGTGGACCGATGTTTGGGAACACGTTGTTTTGCACACAGACGGTTGACGGGTGTAATGCCGCGCTCAGAAACCACCGCCGCGCGCCTGGCGGCCAGCGTGGTGGCCATGTGAAGAGGGCCGGCTTCTGCCGGCCCTCGAGGCTCAGACGCGGAACTGGTCCATCAACGCCTGTTGCTGGTTGGCCAGGCTGTTGAGCGACTGGCTGACCCGCGCCGACTCGTTGGCTTGCCCGGACAGCGACTCGGTCACATCGCGAATGGTCGCCACATTGCTGTTGATCTCTTCGGCCACCGCGCTCTGCTCCTCGGCTGCTGAGGCGATCTGCAGGTTCATGTCGGTAATCACCGTCACGGCCTGTCCGATACGCTGCAGCGCGGTCACGGCCTGTCCGACCTGCTCGACACCGCCCTGGGCCTGGCGGTGGCTGTTGTCCATGGCACCGACCACTTCGCGGGTACCGGCTTGCAGGGCTTCGATCACCTGACGGGTTTCTTCCACCGATTCCTGGGTGCGTTGCGCCAGGTTGCGTACCTCATCGGCGACCACGGCGAAGCCACGGCCGGCTTCACCCGCCCGTGCAGCCTCGATGGCGGCGTTCAGAGCCAGCAGGTTGGTCTGCTCGGCGATCGAGCGGATCACTTCCAGCACCGAACCGATCTTCTCGCTGTTCTGCGCCAGCCCCTCGACCTCGGCCATGGCGGTGCTCATGTCGGCGGCCAGGGTGTCGATGCTCTGGGTGGTGCGGTCGATTACCGCAAGGCCTTCGCGGGTTGCCTGATCAGCATCGCGGGCGGCCTGGGCGGCCTGGGCTGCGCTGCGGGCGACGTCCTGAGCCGTGGCGCTCATTTCATGGGATGCGGTGGCGACCTGGTCGACCTGGCGGTATTGCTGCTCCATGCCGGCGCTGGTCTGAGTGGCGATGGCCGAAGACTGGTCGGCGGTGCCGCGAGCAGCCTGGACCGAGCGTTTGACCTCGGCAATGGTGGGCTGCAGTTTGTCCAGGAAGCGGTTGAACCAGCCAGCCAGTTCACCGAGCTCGTCGCGCTTGTCATAGGTCAGGCGGCGGGTGAGGTCGCCTTCGCCACTGGCAATGTCCTTGAGCATCGCCGCTACCCCAAGAATCGGTCGGGTGACGCCACGGGCCATCAGCCACACCATCAGCAGACCGGCGATCGCCGCTGCCAGGCCCAGGCCCAGTTCAAGCAAGGTGCCGCTGGTGTTGAGGGTGTCGAGTTCGCGCTTGAGGGTTTCAGCCGGCCCGGTCAGGGCGTTCTCCGGCACATCGAGCAGTACACCCCATGGCTGGGCGCCTGGGATCGGCTGGAATGCCGTCAGTACCTTCAGACGTTGCTGGTCGTGCAGGACGTTGAGCTTGCCTTCCGCCAGCTTGCGGACCAGTTCGTCGCCCTTGGCCGGGTCAACCTCGTCGAAACGATGGGCAAGCTTGCTGGCGTCGGCGCTGTAGCCTGCCAGCAGGCCTGCCGGGCTGAGGATGCCGACGGTGGTACGACCTTCGTACAGGCTGCGGCTGGCGTCTTCGCTCAGGGCTTGCAGGCTGTTGAGATTGATGTCGACGGAAAGCGTCGCGACCACTTTGCCCTGAACCGACAGCGGGAAGACGATGCTGGTCATCAGCACCCGTTGGCCGTCGATGTCATAGAAGTAAGGCTCGACCACGCAGACTTTACCGGTGGTGCGTGGGCACACGAACCAGGTGTTGGCCGGCTGCCCGCTCGGCCCGATTTGGGTATCGGTCAAGTCGCGCTCGGGGAGGGACATGGAGGTCAGCTGGCCTGCTCGTGGTTGCGACCAGTACAGGGAAAAACGCCCGGTTTCGTTGCTGCCCAGCTCCGCCTTGTCTGCGAACAGGCTGTCTTTGTTATCCAGAGCGTTGGGTTCGAACACCAGCGACAAGCCGAGCAGGTCGGGGTTGGCCTGCAGCGCGGCGCGCACCTGGCGGGTCATGTCCTCGCGCAGGTCGAAAGCGTCGAGGAAACGCTTTTCGGCTTGTTCGCGCAGGAACAGCACCTGACGGGCGAACCCTGCGCCGTATTGATAGGCGTCCATGAACTGGCGGCGAATGTTCAGCGCTTGGACTTCACCTTGTGACTCGATGCGTGCCTGGGCTGCCTGGGTGAGCATCTGCGTGCTGCTTTGCTTGACCAGGTCCGAACTGTGGTCCATGCGATACAGCGATAGTCCTACAAGCAACGTGACAATACCCGCCAGGCAGAGACCGGCGAGCAGGGTGATTTTCCACTGGATGGAAAGTTGTCGCAAAGGCATGGGGAGAATTCCCTTGTAATAGGTCTGGGCTAGAGACTGTGTCGGCGCTGAAATTTTTTTCTTTATTCGAACGATCAATTTAATTTTTGGCCCAGCCTGTGGCGACGCGTTGATAGCCTCGAAACAGGTCGACACATGGCGCTTTTGACATCCTTCGCTCGGTGCTTCAGAGTGCGCGCTTTTTTTCTGTCGCAAACGAGGTAAGCCAAACCATGAATGCAGTGATCGCCGCGGTCGGCATCATGCTGATACTCAGCCTGTCTCGGGTGCATGTGGTCATCGCCCTGATTATCGGTGCGCTGGCTGGAGGGCTGTTCGGCGGCCTGGGTATCGAAGGTACGCTAAAGGCGTTCAACGGCGGCTTGGGCGGTGGTGCCACGGTGGCGCTGTCCTATGCGTTGCTGGGTGCGTTCGCCGTGGCCATCGCCAAGTCCGGGCTGGCCCATGCGCTGGCTGACCGTGCCCTGGCCATGATCGACCGCCAGGGACATGCCGAGGGTGGTCGGATGAAGTGGCTGCTGATCGGCCTGATGCTGGTGGTGGCGGTGTCGTCGCAGAACATCCTGCCTATCCACATCGCCTTCATTCCATTGCTGGTTCCGCCCCTGCTGTACGTGCTGACTCGATTGCGCATCGATCGACGCCTGATCGCCTGCGTCATCACCTTCGGCCTGATCACGCCCTACATGTTTCTGCCGGTAGGCTTCGGCAACATCTTCCTCAATGAAATCCTGTTGGCCAATGTCGCTCGCGCCGGGGTCGATGTCAGCGGTATCAACGTGACCCATGCGATGGCCATTCCGGCTGCCGGTATGCTGGCAGGCCTGCTGATCGCGGTGTTCTTCAGCTACCGCAAACGTCGTGACTATGACCTGGAACGCATCGAGCAAGTGGAGCAGGTCAGTGTGCAGTACAACCCTCTGACCCTACTGGTGGCGGGACTGGCCATTGCCTGCGCGTTCATCGTTCAATTGTGGCTGGATTCGATGATCATCGGCGCGATGGTGGGTTTCCTGATCTTCTCGCTGTCGGGCATCGTGCGCTGGAAGGACACGGACGACCTGTTCACCGAGGGCATGAAGATGATGGCCATGATCGGCTTCATCATGATCGCCGCTTCGGGGTTCGCCGAAGTGATGAAGGCGACCGGTGAGGTCAAGGGCCTGGTCGAGGCATCGGCGCAGTGGATCGATCACAGCAAGGGCATCGGTGCCTTGCTGATGTTGCTGGTGGGACTGCTGGTGACCATGGGCATTGGCTCGTCGTTTTCCACGGTGCCCATTCTGGCGGCGATCTTCGTACCGCTGTGCGTGCAACTGGGCTTCGACCCGGTGGCCACCGTCTGCATCGTCGGTACTGCTGGAGCGCTGGGGGATGCGGGTTCGCCGGCGTCAGACTCGACCCTGGGTCCAACTTCAGGTCTGAACGTCGACGGCCAGCATCACCACATCTGGGATACCGTGGTGCCGACCTTCATCCATTACAACCTCCCGCTGCTGGCCTTTGGCTGGCTGGCGGCAATGGTGCTGTAAGGCTGGCCGCCGTCAGCCCTCGCTCGGCGGAGGAGAAATGCGGTTGAGGACGGTGCTGCCGTCCTTGCTGCGGGTCAGGTAAACCGGCAGGACCTTGGGCAGGTTGTCGACCAGCCGCTCGACCTCGCGGGTGTTGTAGATACCGCTGATACGGATCCGGCCGGTGCTGGCATCGGCGAGCAACAGCGGTGCGTCGAGGTAGCGGTTGATCACCGGCAGGGCCTGGTCGAGGCTCAGGTTGTCCAGAATCAGTTTGCCGCTGCGCCAGGCCAGGGCGTTGCCAAAGTCGTTGCTCTGCACCAGTTGCGGCTCGAAGTCGCCGGTGTGGTAGCTGGCCTGCATCCCAGGGCCCAGGCGGTAGCCGCCTTCGCTGCCGTCGCTGCTGACCAGAACCGAACCTTCCACCAGGGTGACCTTGACCTCGTCCTGGTACTTCCACACGTTGAACTGGGTACCGGTGACGCGGGTCTGGCCACGACCGGCGTGGACGATGAACGGGTGCGCACTGTCGTGGGTGACGTTGAAGAACGCCTCGCCGCGCTTGAGCCTGACCTGGCGTTGATCCTTGAAATTGAGGTAGGTCAGCTCGGTGTTGAGGTTGAGGTCGACCTGGCTGCCATCGCCCAGTTGCACGGTCTGCATCCGGCCGTCGGCTTCGAAGTGCTGGTACTGGTTGGGTAACCAGCCTTGTTCCCACCCGATCCAGCCCGCCAACGGCAGTACCGCCAGGGCAATGGCCGCGGCAGAAGCGAGCGGGCGCCACGTGCGAGTGCGGCGGGTGACGTGTGGCGCCGGATTGAATTCGACCACCGTGGCCGTACGGGGCAGCAGCTCGGCGGTATCCCAGATCTCCAGCATCGCCTGGTACTCTTCGGCGTGCCGCTTATCGGCGGCCAGCCAGCGAGTGAACGCCTCGCGCTCGGCCGCCGTGCAGTCGTCGGCATGCAGACGCATGCACCAATGCGCGGCGGCGTCGGTAATGGCATCGTCAGGGGCGGGGGTCAAGGGATCGTGGTTCATTGCGGCTCCGGTTTTGCGCATTCTACCCCTGGCGAGGGGTTTCCGAGAACCGAGGTAATGGCGAATAACTATCAGATGAGCGGTCTTTTGTCGGTTTTGCGCTGAATATTCAGCGTTTGAGAATGCTTCGCGCCCCATCGGACATTGCGGGCCATGGGGCGCGAGGTGGGTCAGAATTGCGCGGGCGTCATCCCATAGAGGCTGGCGCTGCCGGCCCGAATGCAGGCCTCGAGGGCCAGGCTGCGTGGCAGGATGCGTTGGAAGAAGAAGTCGGCGCAGGCCAGCTTGGCGCCGTAGAAGGACGGGTCTTCATCGGCCTTGGCCTGCGCCACGGCGGCCATGCGCGCCCACATGTAGGCATAGGCGGTCAAGCCGAAAAGGTGCAGGTATTCCACCGCCACGGCACTGACGAGGTTGGCCTGGGCAGGGGCCTGTTGTTGCAGCCACTGGCTGGTAGCTTCAAGGCGTGCCAGGGCTTCCTGCAGGGCGTCGCGGTGCAGGGGAGCGGTCACGCTGAAGGCGCGCACTTCGTGGATGAAACTGGCCAGGGCCTGGCCACCATCGGCGAGCACCTTGCGTCCCAGCAGGTCCAGGGCCTGGATACCGTTGGTGCCTTCATAGATCTGGGCGATGCGCACGTCACGCACACGCTGCTCCTGGCCCCACTCGCGGATGTAACCGTGGCCACCATAGACCTGCTGCCCGAGCACGCAGCTTTCCAGGCCGTTGTCGGTAAAGAATGCCTTGGCCACTGGCGTGAGCAACGCCACGAGGCGCTGGGCTTGCTCGCGTTCATTGGTGTCCTCCGCGTAGCGCGAAAGGTCCAGTTGCTGGCCGACGTAGGCGGCGAAAGCCCGGCCACCTTCGGTGAGGGTGCGCATGGTCAACAGCATGCGCCGAACGTCACCATGATGGATGATCGGGTCGGCAGCCTTGTCCTGTGCATGCGGGCCACTGGCGGCGCGGCTTTGCAGACGCTCGTTGGCGTATCGGGCGGCGCTCTGGTAGGACGCTTCGGCGCAGCCGATACCCTGGATGCCAATCGATAGCCGTTCGTAATTCATCATGGTGAACATGGCTGCCAGGCCCTTGTTTGGCTCACCGACCAGGTAACCAGTGGCACCATCGAAGTTCATCACGCAGGTGGCCGAGGCCTTGATACCCATCTTGTGCTCGATCGAACCACAGTGCACGGCGTTGCGTACCCCCAGGCGACCGTCTGCCTCGACCATGAACTTGGGTACCAGGAACAGCGAGATACCCCTGGCGCCAGCAGGGGCATCCGGCAGTTTGGCCAGTACCAGATGAATGATGTTCTCGGTCAGGTCCTGTTCGCCACCGGTGATGAAGATCTTGCTGCCGCTGATCTGATAGCTGCCATCGGCTTGGGGCTCGGCGCGGGTGCGGATCATTCCCAGGTCGGTGCCGGCGTGGGGTTCGGTCAAGCACATGGTGCCGGCCCAGCGGCCTTCGTACAGGGGCGGGAGGTAAGTCGCCTTGAGCGCTTCGCTGGCGTGGGCATCGAGTGCCAGGCAACTGCCGGCGCTCAATGCCGAATACAAGCTGAAGCTGCAATCGGCGGCGTAGAGCATCTCTTCGAACAGCACGCCAAGCATTTTCGGCATGCCCATGCCGCCGTACTCAGGGTTGCCGCCCAGGCCCACCCAGCCGCCTTCGCGGTAGGTTTGCCAGGCTTGACGGAAGCCTTGCGCAGTGGTGACCAGGCCGGCATCGAATTGCACGCCTTGCTCGTCGCCGTTGCGGCTGAGCGGGGCGATCAATTGGCCGGCGACCTTGGCCGCTTCTTCGAGGATGGCATTGGCGGTGTCGGCGTCGACCCGTTCGGCCAGGGCCGGCAGGCGCGCCCATAGGGCGGGGCCGTCGAACAGCTCATGGAGGACGAAGCGCATGTCGCGCAAGGGGGCATTGTAGTCAGTCATGGCAGCGCTCTTGAAAAAGTCGGATGGCAGTAGGGCGGGTCACAGTCCTTTGGCCCGGTCACGCAAGACGTATTTCTGGATCTTGCCGGTCGATGTCTTGGGCAGTTCACCGAACACCACGGTCTTGGGCACCTTGAACCCGGCCAGGTGCTCGCGGCACCAGCTGGTGATCTCGCTTTCACGGGTGGCCTCGTGTCCTGGCTTGAGTGCCACGAAGGCGCACGGTGTTTCTCCCCATTTCTCGTCCGGGCGGGCTACCACGGCGGCCTCCAGTACGGCAGGGTGCTTGTACAGGGTGTCTTCCACTTCAATGGTGGAGATGTTCTCGCCACCTGAAATGATGATGTCCTTGAGTCGGTCTTTGATTTCGACGTAGCCGTCGGCATGCCACACAGCCAGGTCACCGGTGTGGAACCAGCCGCCTCGGAAGGCCTCGGCAGTGGCTTCGGGGTTTTTCAGATAGCCCTTCATCACCGTATTGCCGCGCATGAAGATCTCGCCCAGGGTAGTCCCGTCGCGAGGTACGGGCTGCAGGGTCTGTGGGTCGGCGACCATCAGGCCGTCCAGTGTCGGATAGCGCACACCCTGGCGCGACTTGATCCGCGCCCGCTCGGCCAGTGGCTGTTCATCCCACTCGGCGTGCCAGGCACAGACGGTGACGGGGCCATAGACTTCGGTCAGGCCGTACACATGCGTGACCTTAATGCCCATTTCTTCCACCGCGCCGATCACCTTGGCCGGCGGGGCGGCTCCTGCGACCATGGCGTTCACGGGGTGTTCGATAGCCGCCTTGGCGGTCTCTGGCATGTTCACCAGGGCATTGAGCACGATCGGCGCACCGCACAGGTGGCTAACCCGATGCTCGCGGATCAGGGTTAGGATGCGCTGGGGATCGACCCGGCGCAGGAACACATGGGTACCAGCCAGGGCAGTGATGGTCCAGGGGTAGCACCAGCCGTTGCAATGGAACATCGGCAGGGTCCACAGGTACACCGGATGGTGGCCCATGGCCCAGGTCATCTGGTTGCCCAAGGCATTGAGGTAGGCTCCGCGGTGATGGTAAACCACGCCCTTGGGGTTGCCGGTGGTGCCCGAGGTGTAATTGAGGGAGATGGCCTGCCATTCGTCAGCGGGCCATTCCCAGTCGAACGCCGGATCACCTTCGGCCAGAAAGGCTTCATAGTCCAGTTCGCTGACTGGCTGGCCCTCACCGTATTCGGGGTCGTCCACGTCCACGACCAGTGGGGGGTGTTCGAGCAGGGCGAGGGCGGCGCTGATCACACCATGGAACTCGCGGTCGGTGATCAGCACCTTGGCTTCGCCATGCTGCAACATGAAGGCGATCGCTTCGGCATCCAGGCGCACATTGAGGGTATTGAGCACGGCGCCAACCATAGGTATGCCGAAGTGCGCTTCGAGCATGGCCGGGATGTTCGGCAGCATCACCGCCACGGTGTCGCCAGGGCCGATGCCGCGCCCGGCCAAAGCGCTGGCCAGGCGGCGGCAGCGTTGGTAGGTTTCGCGCCAGTCGCGGCGGATGGCGCCATGGATCACCGCCGGGTAACTGCCGTAGACGGCCGCGGTGCGTTCGATGAAGCTCAAGGGGGTGAGGGCGACGTGGTTGACAGCAGCGGGCATCAGGCCCTGAGAGAAGATCGACATGCGGTTTTCCTGTAGGGGAGACAGGCGCAAGTTGTGCGCATGACCCCGGTGGCTGATTGTTAGCTCTGATCAGGGAACGGGAAGGCGCGCAATGGGCCGCCTTCCTCTGTCGCTGTTTTACGCGAATTGCTATGGTATCTGGAATATCGACCATAGCAATATAGTATAAATACTATACGAGTGAGCTTTGTAACGTGGACACACCCCCCTCACCCTTGCTCGCCCTAGATCCACAACCGAGCCTGATTCTGGCGGCCGATGCCCAGCCCCTCGCCGTAAACCCGGCTCTCCAGGCGTTGCTTGACGAGGGCCTTGCACTGACTGGCTGGCTGCCGTCTAACGCTGGGGCGCTGGTGCGTGCATGTCTGCATCAGCACCGGGCAATTGCCGACGTGGAGGTGCAGGTCGGTGAGCGCATCCTGTTATGGACTTTCATCCCTGACGATCGGCGCCAACAGGTGCTGGCCCGCTGCCGCGATGCGAGCGACGAACGTATGGGGGCTCGGGAAGCCGCCCAGGCGCGACGCCTTTACCGCTTGATCATCGAAAACACCACTGACCTGATCTCACGTCACAGCCCCGATGGCCGTTTCCTCGACGCCTCGCCCGCCGCCTATCGACTGGTGGGCGTATGGCCTGAGCACCTGCGTGGCACGGCGGTTCGCGCGCTGTTGCACCCCCGTGAGCGCCGTCAGGTATTGCAGCAGGCCGCCGAGGCCCTGGATCAGGACGGCTATCACACCATGACCTGCCGCGTGCGCCACGCGTCGGGCAACTACCGCTGGTTCGAGATCGCCGCCCGCGCGATACGTGAAACCTACACCGGTGCGGTGGTGGAGATCGTTTGTGTCTCTCGGGACATCACGTTGCGTATCGAGGCCCAGGAGAGCCTGGCTCATGGTGCGCGGCTGGCCACCCTGGGCGAGCTGGCCTCGGGTATCGCCCATGAAATCAACCAGCCATTGGCGGCGGTGGTCAATTACGCCAACGCCAGCCAGCGCTACTTGCAGGGCCTGGACCACGACCCGCAGGCGCGTGAGCGGGTTGGCCAGGGATTGCTGCGTATCACCGAGCAGGCTACCCACGCGGCCGAAGTGATCCGCCGTTTGCGGGCGTTCCTGCGCAAGGGGCCAAGGCGCCTGCAGGCCATTGAAGTGGCCGACGTGGCGGGCGAAGCCATTCGCCTGTGTGCTTGGGAGGCTGCCCGCGAGCAGGTCAGCATCGAACTGCGTGTGAGCGCGCAGTTGCCTGCGGTCTATGCCGACCGGGTGTTGCTGGAGCAGGTGCTGCTCAACCTGTTGCGCAATGCCATCGATGCCAACCGCGAGCAGCACGGCGAGCGACCGTCGCGTATCCTGCTGGGCGCTGTGCGCGAGGGCGACAGTGTGCTGGTCGAAGTGAAGGACCAAGGGCCAGGCGTAGCGTCTGAACGCCTGGAGGATATCTTCATACCGTTCACCACCAGCAAGGCGGACGGTCTGGGGCTTGGGTTGAGCATGAGCCGCAGCCTGATCGAGGGCTTTGGCGGCAACTTGTGGGCACGATTGGGTGAGCAGGGCGGGCTGGTGATGTGCTGTCGGCTGGCCGTGAGCCGGGGATAACGGGAGGCAGAAGGGTGCAAGCGAAAGTGTATGTGGTCGATGACGACCAGGGCATGCTCGACTCGACGGTATGGCTCTTGGAGTCGGTGGGGTTGCAGGCGTTGCCGTTCGCCAGCGGACCAGCGTTTCTGGAGGCATGCGTGGACGATGGGCCGGCCTGCGTATTGCTCGATGTACGCATGCCGGGAGTTGGCGGTATGGCGGTGCAGCAGGCACTGCGTGAGCGGGGATTGGAGATTCCGGTGATCTTCGTCAGCGGCCATGCCGATGTGCCCATCGTGGTGCGGGCATTCAAGGCCGGCGCCTGTGACTTCATCGAGAAGCCTTACAACGACCAGTTGCTGTTGGACAGTGTCCAGGCCGCGCTGGAGCGTGCCGGGCGAGCGCGGCGTGGCGAGCTGGCGCAGGTGCAGGCGCGGATCGATGCCCTGACACCGCGTGAGCGCGATGTATTCGTGCCTCTGGCCCAAGGCCTGAGCAACCGCGAGGTGGCCGAGCGGCTGGGGGTGAGTGTCAAGACCGTCGATCTTTATCGCGCACGGGTGATGAAGCGATTGCAGGCGCAAAGTCTGGCAGAGCTGGTGGGAATGGCGATTGCCTGCGGCGTGGTGGAAGCACTGGGGTTGGGAGTGGTAAGCAAGGCTTGAATCACCTACGTGTTTACATCCGCTGTTTGAGCGGCCTTTCGCGATGCAAGGCCGCTCGAACCAAGGCGGACCATTCATCTCTATTTACATAGCCACCTAATCAAAGCTTTGACATTAACTGCCTAGGCAGTAATATTTTTACACATCTAATCGAGCAGACCCCGATGTCCCATTTCAACCCGGAAAATTTCCATACCTGTGCCATCGGCATGCTCCTGGGTCGGGCGGCGATCCTCAAGGACCGCATTCTGGACTGGCACCTTGAGTCCGAGGGCGTGACCGCTGCTCAGTTCAAGGTGCTGATCATCGTCACCCAGTACCAGGTGGATACGCCGGCCGAATTGTGCCGCTACCTGGGCCTGGACAGTGGTTCGATGACCCGCATGCTCGACCGCCTCGAGCAAAAGGGCTTGGTCCTGCGCAACCGCTGCGAGGACGACCGGCGCCAGGTCCGCCTGGCGCTGACTGCCGATGGCCAGCGCCTGGCCGATCGCCTGCCCGAGATCGGCGCCCTGGCGATGAACGAGCTGGTCGGTGTGTTGCAGCCTGAGGAACTCAAGACCCTCGAAAGCCTGCTGGCCAAGGTTCTGCTCGGTTCTGGCGACCCCCTGACGATCCGCCGCTTCGGCGATCGTTGATCCCTGTCAAGCATTCTCCAAGGTACTGTCATGGCTACTCCCGCAGACGCCTCTCATCCCTCCGCCACCCCCGAACCTTCGCGCAAGCGCAAGGTCTGGCTGCTCGGCCTGCTTCTGCTGCTGGTCCTCGGTGGCCTCGGCGCCTGGGCTTGGTACAGCCTGGTCGGGCGTTGGCACGAAAGCACCGACGACGCCTACGTCAACGGCAACGTGGTGGAAATCACCCCACTGGTGACCGGCACGGTGACCAGCATTGGTGCTGACGATGGTGACCTGGTCCACGCGGGCCAGGTGCTGTTGCAGTTCGACCCGGCCGACAGCGAGGTTGCGCTGCAGTCCGCCGAAGCCAAGCTGGCCCGCACCGTGCGCCAGGTCCGAGGCCTGTACAGCAATGTCGATGCCCTCAAGGCCCAGTTGCAGACCCGCCAGGCCGAGCTGCAGAAGGCCCAGGACAACTACAACCGACGCAAGGTGCTTGCCGACAGCGGGGCCATCGCGGCTGAGGAAATCTCCCACGCTCGTGACGACCTGAGCGTGGCCCAGAGCGCCCTGAACAGCGCCCGCCAGCAGCTCAACACCAGCGCGGCGCTTATCGACGACACTGTGGTGTCTTCGCACCCTGAGGTGATGGCTGCCGCCGCCGATCTGCGCCAGGCCTATCTCGACCATGCCCGTACCACCTTGGTGGCCCCAGTGACCGGTTATGTCGCCAAGCGCACCGTGCAGTTGGGACAGCGCCTGCAACCGGGCACTGCGACCATGGCAGTCATTCCCTTGGACGAGGTCTGGATCGACGCCAACTTCAAAGAAACCCAACTGCGCGAGATGCGCATCGGCCAACCTGTGCAGATCACTGCAGACCTTTACGGCAGCCAGGTCACCTTCAGCGGTACGGTCGACAGCCTTGGCGCCGGCACCGGCAGTGCCTTTGCCCTGTTGCCTGCGCAGAACGCCACCGGCAACTGGATCAAGATCGTGCAGCGTGTCCCGGTGCGTATCCAACTGAACCCCGAGCAGCTCAAGGACCACCCGCTGCGTATCGGCCTGTCCACGGTGGTCGAGGTGGACTTGCACGACCAGAGTGGCCCGGCGCTGGCCCAGCAGCCACCGCAGCAGGCCAGTTACACCACGCAGGTTTACGATCGCCAGTTGGTCGAGGCTGACAAGCTGATCGCCCGGTTGATTCACGAAAACAGCGCGACTGGCAAGACGGCCCAGCGATGAGCAACCAAGCCCCTGCGCAGTTCACGCCGCCGAGCCTGCTGCTGACCACCATCGGCCTGTCGCTGGCTACCTTCATGCAGGTGCTCGACACCACCATCGCCAACGTGGCCTTGCCGACCATCTCCGGTAACCTGGGTGTCAGCTATGAGCAGGGCACCTGGGTGATCACCTCGTTCGCGGTGAGCAACGCCATTGCGTTGCCGCTGACCGGCTGGCTGAGCCGCCGCTTCGGTGAGGTGAAACTGTTCATCTGGGCCACCTTGCTGTTCGTGCTGGCCTCTTTTCTTTGCGGTATTGCGCAGTCGATGCCCGAGTTGGTGGGCTTTCGGGTATTGCAGGGTGTGGTGGCCGGGCCCCTGTACCCGATGACCCAGACACTGCTGATCGCGGTGTATCCGCCGGCCAAGCGGGGCATGGCGCTGGCGTTGCTGGCAATGGTCACGGTGGTGGCGCCGATCGCCGGGCCGATTCTGGGCGGCTGGATCACCGACAGCTACAGCTGGCCGTGGATCTTCTTCATCAACGTGCCCATCGGTTTGTTCGCCGCAGCCGTGGTGCGTCAGCAGATGCGCACCCGCCCGGTGGTCACCAGTCGCCAGCCGATGGACTACATCGGCTTGCTGACGCTGATCGTTGGCGTCGGTGCCCTGCAGGTAGTGCTGGACAAAGGTAACGACCTGGACTGGTTCGAGTCGTCGTTCATCATCGTCGGCAGCCTGATTTCGCTGGTGTTCCTGGCGATTTTCGTGATCTGGGAGCTCACGGATCGACACCCTGTGGTCAACCTGCGGCTGTTCGCTCACCGCAACTTTCGTATCGGCACGCTGGTGCTGGTCGGGGGCTACGCCGCATTCTTCGGCATCAACCTGATTCTGCCGCAGTGGTTGCAGACCCAGATGGGCTATACCGCCACGTGGGCAGGCCTGGCGGTGGCGCCGATCGGCCTGCTGCCGGTGGTGCTGTCGCCGTTCGTGGGCAAGTATGCGCACCGCTTCGACCTCCGGGTACTGGCCGGGCTGGCGTTCCTGGCCATCGGCACCAGTTGTTACCTGCGCGCAGGCTTCACCAGCGACGTTGATTTCCAGCACGTAGCCTTGGTGCAACTGTTCATGGGCATCGGTGTGGCGCTGTTCTTCATGCCAACCCTGAGCATCCTGTTGTCGGACCTGCCGCCGCAGCAGATCGCCGATGGTTCTGGCCTGGCGACCTTCCTACGCACCTTGGGTGGCAGCTTTGCCGCCTCGTTGACGACCTGGATCTGGATTCGCCGCGCCGACCAGCACCACGCCTATCTCAGCGAGCACATCAGCGCCTACGACCCGACGACGCGGCACACCCTGGAGCAATTGGGCGGCGCCACCCCACAGCATTACGCGCAACTGGAACAGATGCTCAACGGACAGGCGTACATGATGTCGACGGTGGACTACTTCACCTTGATGACCTGGGTGTTCGCCGGCCTGATCCTGCTGGTATGGCTGGCCAAGCCACCCTTCACCGCCAAGGCCGGACCGGCGTCGGCAGGGCACTGAGTCGCGCCACAGGCGGGCGGAGCCGTCTCGTCCGCCTGATGGTCAGTGGATGCTCGATGCCAGCTCGAAGATCGGCATGTACATGAGGATCACGATCAGGCCGATCAACAGCCCGATGAAGGTCATCAACAACGGTTCGAACAGACGAACGAACCACTCCACCCAACGTCCGATTTCCTGGTCGTGGAAGTCCGCGCAGCGCTCCAGCATTTCGCCAAGGTTGCCTGACTGCTCACCCGCCCGAAGCAGCCGCAACGAAACGGGCGTCACCAGTTGGCCCGCTTCCAGCGCATCGGACAGTGGCAACCCTTCACCCACCCGTTTGCTGGCTTGCTCCAGCCCCTGGGCCGCGGCACTGCCCAGCAGGCCGCGGGCCATACCCATGGCGGTGAGGATGGGAATACCGCCCTGCAACAATATGCCCAGCGAGCGATAGAACCGAGCCAGCTCGTACATCATCAGGCGCTGATGCAGGGCCGGAGCACGTCGCAGTTGGCGGGATGCCCAACGCCGCAGCGCCGGATGCCGGCGCAGTACGACCAGTGCGCTTATGCTCACCAAGGCCGACAGGCCCAACGGCAGTTGCTGGGCGTGCAGGAACAGACCGATCTGCATCAGTACCCGTGACAACCAGGGCAGTTCGGTGCCCATGCCTTCGAACACAAGGCTAAAGCGGGGGACCACGTAGCCCAGCAGAAACAGCACCACACCCCCACCCACCAGCAGTAACAGCAAGGGGTAGATCGAGGCACCCACTAGCTTCTGCCGAACCAGGTCCAGGCGCTGGCGATAGCTGATGTAGCGGGTCAGCGCATCTCCCAGGGCGCCGGTGCGCTCGCTGGACTGCACCAGCGCCACATACAGGTTTGGGAAGACCCGCGGTTGTTGTCCCAGGGCCTGGGACAGCGAGCGGCCCTCGTAGAGCTGGCTTACCAACGCCGCCAGCACCTTGCGGGTCGCGGCGGCAGGAGCCTTTTCCGCCAGGCTTTCCAGGGCGTCGATCAGGGGGAGGCCGGCATTGAGCAAGGTTGAAAGCTCCTGGCTGAACAGCACCAGGTCGAACGTTGCCTCGCGGCGCCAGGTCAGGCCGCCGAGCCAGTGCCCTTGGCCACGCACACTGACCACCTTCAGGCCTTGCTCTTCGGCCTTGCGCCGCGCCTGCTCGATATCCTCTGCGTCGATCTGCAACTGCACCAGGCCCCGGCTACCCAAGGCTTTGAGGCTGTAGCGCATGGCCGTTCTCCTTACTGCCAACTGGTGATTTCGGCATTCTCCCCATCGCCGCCGGGCTGGCCGTCCTTGCCCATCGAGAGCAGGTCGTACTCGCCGCCGTTCTCACCCGGTTGGCGGTAAATATAAGGCCGGCCCCAGGGGTCCTGTGGCACCGCTTTCTGCAGGTAAGGCCCGGACCAGCGTGCCTCGCCGCTGGGGGCTGCCACCAGCGCCTGCAATCCTTGCTCACTGTTGGGGTAATGCCCCACTTCCAGGCGATAGAGGTCCAGCGCCTTGCTCAGCCCCTCGATCTGTGCCCGCGCCACCTTGGCCTCGGAGCGGCCGAGCTGGCTGAAGTATTTGGGCGCGACGATCCCGGCCAACAGGCCAAGCACCACCAACACCACCAGAAGCTCAAGCAGGGTGAAACCACGTTGGGTATTGATTCTGCGCTGCATGGTGAAGCCCTCCGCTGCATGTGGACATGCTTTTTCAAGCCTTATGCAACTGCCGTGCACGTCTGCCTCGGGGCCTTGCGGCATGCGGGATGGCAAGCGGCACGGTGCTTGCGTCGTAGCTCGAAAGCTCAGGTTTTCTGGGGCATATCCCCCAAAACGGGGGCAGCGAACGGGAGGTGACCGAGATGCGAGTTATCATTCTGGGATTGATCTGGCTGGTGGCAGGTGCGGCCCAGGCCGACGTGTACATCAGCATTGATGCCAAAGGCGGCTATGTCCTGACCAACGTCCATCGGCCAGGCAGCCACTACCAGCGGGTGATCAGTGAAACGGTCGCCCAGGCCGGTCCTGCCGATGCGCAGAGGGTGACCGGAAGGCCATACGCCGATGTTGTCGCGGCGGCGGCGCGAACCCATGATGTACCCCAGGCGTTGCTGCATGCCTTGATCAAGGCCGAGTCCGGCTATAACCCCAAGGCCCGTTCGGCGGCCGGGGCAGTCGGGCTGATGCAATTGATGCCGGACACCGCCCGGGAGATGGGCGTGGAGAACGCGCTGGATCCTGAAGACAACGTGCAGGGCGGGGCACGCTACCTCAAGCGAATGCTGAAGCTGTTCGATAACGATATCACCCTGGCCGTGGCTGCCTACAACGCTGGACCCGATGCGGTGCTGCGACGTGGACGGGCGGTTCCGCCGTTCGCCGAAACCCGCCGATATGTCCCCAACGTATTGCGTGAATACCGTAAATTGCAGGGGTTGGCCGAAGATTCCCCTTTGTAGTACCGCACTGCTGCACGCGGCTCTAGAACGTATAAACCGCAGCGTTCCGACCAATCGGCGTCATGATTCCCCAACTCTGGGCTATAACCTTCAAAGGTGACCCGCCTTGGAGTCCGGCATGGACAGCGCCCCGCATTTGAACAGCCTCGACGTGCCCACAGCTGGCGAGGCCGCTCCACAGCGCAAGCCATTCAATTTGTTGAGTTGGTATGCCTGGGTCAGCCTGGCGATCATTCTGTCCATCGGCGTTGGGCTGGGCCTGATTTCAAGCCGCTTCATCATCGATGAAAGCGTCGAGCGCGACGCATTGCTCACGGCCCAGTTCATCACCGCCATTGCCGATGCCGAAGTGCGCCATGTGTCCATCCCCAATGTGCGCACCATGGGCGAGTTGATCGACCCTCGCACCGACCAGCAAGCCTTGCCTGACGTGGACCCGGACGCGCGGCGCAGGGCTCGGGGTGAGTTTCTCGACCATATCGCCCACCTGCCGGACATGCTGCTTGCCAACATCTATGCACCTGACCGCACGGTGATCTGGTCCAGCAACCCTGCGCTGGTGGGCAAGCTGATCGAAGGCGACGAAGACCTGGACCGCGCCTTCGAGTACAAGATGCGGGTGTCGGCGAGCTATCACGACTTCGAGCAGGCGCGGGCCGAGCAAAAGTTCGTGACCCCGCCTGAGCAGTTGTTCATCGAGAACTACATTCCGCTGTTCGATGCCGGGGGCGAGCAGGTCACGGCGATGGTGGAGATCTACAAGGAGCCCCACGACCTGATCGTGCGCATCGAGCACGGCCTGTTGCTGATCTGGCTGGCGATCGCCGTCGGTGCAGGCCTGGTCTACATCGGCCTGTACGGCATCATGCGGCGTGCCTCGCGGGTGATGGCGGTACAGCAGAAGCGGCTGATCAACAGCGAGACCTACGTCGCCCTGGGCGAGGTGTCCTCGGCGGTGGCCCACAGCTTGCGCAACCCGCTGGCCAGCATTCGCTCCAGTGCAGAGCTGGCCCAGGCATTCGACGACGGCCCCGCACAGAAAAACATCAACGACATCATCAGCCAGGTCGACCGCATGTCGCAGTGGATCCGCCAGTTGTTGCAATCGTTGCGGCCGCTGAACGACGACGCGGTGCCGGTGGACCTGTCCCAGGCGCTGCAGGAAAGCCTGCAGACATTCGCGGCGGCGCTCGCGCGGTCAGGGGTCAGCCTGGAAGTGCGACCATTACCCGCCGTTCAGGTGCTGGGTCAGCCAGCGTTGCTTGCGCAGATATTCAACAGCCTGATCGCCAATGCCCTGGAGTCGATGGAGCAGGGTGGGCAACTCAAGGTCGAGGTGGTACGCCACGATCGCACCAACCTGACTTTGCGTCTTTCCGATACCGGCAAGGGCATGAGCGAGCAGCAGCAGCGACTGGCGTTTCGACCCTTTTTCACCACCAAGCAAGGTGGCTTGGGGGTGGGCCTCATGTTGGTAAAGCGCATCATGGAGCGTTTTGGAGGCTCGGTAAGGTTGAGCAGCCGCGCGGGCCATGGCACCCGGGTCTCGTTGAGCTTCCGATTGGCGAGAACGTGATGTCCTGAATTACATGTTGACCTTAAGTATCTGATTTAAAACGTTTTCTACGAATTGGGTGGAAAACACCCGATGTCGGGGAATTATTCTCGAATCTGCATAATAAAAGTGCCATAAGTCATTGAATTGTAAATATAAAATATAATCTAAATAGCCTGGCCAACTTTTTGCAGCGTCATGATCACGACAAATGGCGGCTGTTGCCGCTCTGGCGAAGTGCTATCAATTTGCTACGTACGGTAGCAACCCCTTGAGGCCTTCCTGAATGGACTTGCTGAGCGGGAACCAAGCGATGCAGATGCTGGAAAACGAAGTTCCGGGCACGACGCGTGGCCTTACCAGTGGCCCAGCTGTGCCGTTGCGCGAATTCAATCTGCTGCGCTGGTTTTCGATCATCAGCCTGCTGATCATCGCCGCGGTGGCGGGGGGCTTGGGGTATTTGTCGACTCGGTTCGTGGTGCGCGACAGCGTCGAGCGCGATGCCATGCTGACCGCCCAATTCATCCAGTCCATGGCCCAGGCTGAGGTACGCCATTCGCAGTTGCCCCCAGGTGTCACGATGGGCGAATTGCTTGACCCACGACGGGATGAGCAGCATCTGCAATTCGCCCCGGCGCTGGCCGAGTCTACCCGCGTCGAGTTCCTCGATCATGTCGAGCACCTCCCGGACACCTTGCTGGCCAACGTCTATGCTCGCGACAGGACCATCCTGTGGTCCACCAACCGAGAATTGATCGGCGTGCGCATCGAGGCCGATGGCGACCTCGATCGTGCGTTCCGCTCACGAAAGGCTGTGTCGGCCAGCTATCACAAGGCCCACGAAGACCGTGAAGAACAGAAGTTTCTGCGTGAGCCCGAGTACCTGTTCATCGAGAACTACATCCCCTTGTTCGACAGCCAGGGGGAGCAGGTGCTTTCTATGGTTGAGATCTACAAGGAACCCAAGGACCTGATCCGTCGCATACAGCGCGGCTACGTACTGATCTGGGCGTCGACCTTGGTCGGCGGCGCGCTGATTTACTTCGGCCTGTTCTGGATCGTACGTCGGGCAGCGTCCATGCTTCGTCAGCAGCAGGACCGCCTGGTGGCCAGTGAAACCTATGTGGCGCTTGGCGAGATGTCCTCGGCGGTGGCCCACAGTTTGCGCAACCCGCTGGCCAACATCCGTTCCAGTGCGGAGTTGGCGCAGGAAATCGCCAATCCCGTGGCGCAGAAGAACATCGTCGACATCATCGGTCAGGTTGACCGTATGTCCCGTTGGGTGCGCGATCTACTGGTATCGCTACGCCCGGCCAGCGACGAAGCCGAGGCGGTGGATCTGGTCGCTGCCATCGAGGACACCCGGCTGGCATTCACGCAGCAGATCGAGCGCAACGGTGTGCAGTTCAGCTTCGAGGGGCCATCGGTGCAGTGGGTCGCCAGCCAGCCGCTGCAGCTTACCCAAATTCTCAACAGTTTGTTCGCCAACGCCTTGGAAGCGATGCCTAACGGCGGCGAGCTGCGCGCCGAGGTAAGTGTGCAGGACGGGCAGCGCGCTCAGCTGCTGCTCAGCGACACCGGCAAGGGCATGACCCGGCAGCAGGAGCGGATGGTGTTCAAGCCTTTCTTCACCACCAAGCAAGGCGGGCTGGGTGTTGGCCTGGCCTTGGTCAAACGCATCATGGAACGTTTTGGCGGCTCGGTCAGCTTGAGCAGTCGTGAAGAGGAAGGAACCCGCGTCAGCCTTACTTTCAATATCGCAGCGGGAGGAGACCATGGAGCACAGCATCCTGGTAGTCGAGGATGATGAAGTCCTCGCCGATAACATTCGCACGTACCTGGGCATCAAAGGCTTCGAGGTGACGGTGTGCCACAGTGCCGAACTGGCACTGGAGCAGATCAAGCGCGTCCAGCCCGATGCGGTGCTCACCGACAATTCGCTACCCGGCATGAACGGTCATGACCTGTTACGCACCCTCGTCGGACAGGCGCCCGACCTCAAGGTGATCATGATGACCGGCTACGGCAATGTCGAAGACGCCGTGCTGGCGATGAAGGAGGGGGCCTTCCATTACCTGACCAAGCCGGTGGTGCTGGCAGAACTCAAGTTGACTTTGGACAAGGCGCTGGCAGCGGACCGCATGGAGCGCACACTGTCGTTCTATCAGGAGCGGGAAGCGCAGAAGTCCGGCCTGCAGGCATTGATCGGCGAGTCGCCGGCGATGCTCACGCTCAAGCACACCCTGCATCAGGTGCTCGATGCCGAGCGCCGCATGGCCAGTGACGATCTGCCGCCGGTGCTGATCGAAGGGGAGACCGGCACTGGTAAGGAGTTGGTGGCCCGTGCCCTGCATTTCGACGGCTCACGCAGCAAGGGGCCGTTCATCGAGTTCAACTGCGCCTCGATTCCGGCCAACCTGCTGGAGGCCGAGTTGTTCGGTCACGAGAAAGGTGCCTTTACCGATGCCAAGGAGCGCCGCGTAGGCCTGGTCGAGGCAGCGGACGGCGGCACGCTGTTTCTGGATGAAATCGGTGAAATGGACCTGGTCCTGCAAGCCAAGCTGCTCAAGCTGTTGGAAGATCGCAGCATTCGGCGAATCGGCGCGGTCAAGGAGCGCAAGGTCGACCTGCGGGTGATCAGTGCCACCAACTGCAACCTGGAGCAAATGGTTCAACAGGGCAAATTCCGTCGCGACCTGTTCTTCCGCTTGCGCATCATTGCCTTGAAGGTGCCACGTCTGTATGCCCGCGGGCAGGACATCCTGCTGCTTGCCCGGCACTTCCTGGCCCATCACGGGCGTCGTTATGGCAAGCCCAACCTGCGTTTCTCGGCCGAGGCCGAGTCGCTGATGCTGGGTTACAGCTGGCCTGGAAATGTGCGTGAACTGCGTAACATGCTGGAACAGACGGTCTTGCTGGCACCTAATGAAGTGGTGCAGGCACACCAGCTGAACCTGTGCATGACCTTGATCGACGAGCCTTTGGCTCATCCTGCGCCTGCGTCGTTCGAGGCACCACGCTTCGAGCCTGACCCGGGTACCAGTCTGCCGGACATGGAGCGGGATCTGGTATGCCGTACGCTGGATCGCACCGACTGGAATGTCACCAAGTCGGCGCGGATGCTCGGTCTGTCACGCGACATGCTGCGCTACCGGATCGAGAAGCTTGGGTTGACCCGGCCTGACAAGCGACAGTGGTGAAGTGGGGGGCGTTGGCCGCCCCCTTGAGGGTCACACCACCAACGACAGCAACATGATGAAGATGATGCCGACTATCGACAGGATGGTCTCCATCATGCTCCAGGTCTTGAAAGTTTCGGCCACGGTCATGTTGAAGTACTGCTTCACCAGCCAGAAACCGGCGTCGTTGACATGCGAGAGGATCAGCGAGCCGGCACCGGTGGCCAATACCAGCAGTTCACGGTTCACGCCCGGCACCAGGTCGATCACCGGGGCCACGATGCCTGCGCCAGTGATGGTGGCCACCGTCGCCGAACCGGTGGCGATACGAATCACTGCGGCGACCAGCCAGGCCAGCAGGATCGGCGAAATCTCAGCCTGTACGGCCATTTGCCCGATCACGTTACCCACACCAGTATCGACCAGCATCTGTTTGAAACCACCGCCGGCGCCGACGATCAGCACGATGGCCGCTGTTGGCGCCAGGCTCTGGTCGAGCATCTTCATGATCTGTTGGCGATTGAATCCCCGGGCCGAGCCGAAGGTGTAGAAGGCCAACAGCAAGGCGGCGAGCAAGGCGGTAATCGGGTGGCCGATCAGGTCCATCCATTGGCGCACGATGTGCTCGGCTGGCAGGACCACGTCGGCGAAGGTCTTGAGCAGCATCAGCACCACTGGCAACAGTACGGTGACCAGGGTGATGGTGAAGCTTGGCAGGTTGCCTTGGTCGGACTCCTTGGCGATCTGGTCCATCAGTTCTTGCGAGGGGTTGCCCGGAATGTAGCGGGCGATGAAGTTACCGAACAGTGGTCCGGCGATCACGGCGGTCGGCAAGGCAATCAGCAGGCCATAGAAGATGGTCTTGCCGATGTCTGCGTGGAAGATGCCGATGGCCAGCAGTGGTCCCGGGTGCGGCGGCACCAGGCCATGGACCACGGAAAGACCGGCCAGCAGCGGGATGCCGATCTTGATCAGCGACACGCCTGAGCGGCGGGCCACGATGAACACCAGCGGAATCAGCAGCACGAAGCCGATCTCGAAGAACAGCGGGATGCCCACCAGGAACGCGGCGAACATCATCGCCCAATGCACGTTCTTCTTGCCGAAGGCGCGAATTAGCGTTTGTGCGATCTGGTCCGCGCCACCTGAGTCGGCCATCAGCTTGCCTAGCATGGTGCCCAGCGCCAGCACGATGCCGACGAAGCCAAGCACGCCGCCAAATCCGTCTTGGAACGACTTCATGACCTTGGCGACCGGCATGCCGGAGGTCAGGCCGAGGAAGCCGGCGGCGAGTGTGAGGGCGACGAAGGGGTGGACCTTGAAATGGGTGATCAGCAGGATCAGCCCGACAATGGTGACAAGGGCGTCGAGCAGCAGGTAGGTATCAGTTGCCAGTCCGAACATGGTTCTTATGCCTCGGTCTTATCGTTGTTTTTGGCGTAGCTTTTTGATTTTTTAAGCTTTGTTAGCGTAAAGACAGCGCTATCTCAGGTGAGCCAGGAAAACCGCCGGGATCAGGCGGTCCGCGCCAGGCTCCGCTCACCGCAAGGCTTTAGCCATACGTCGACCTGCTCTGCGAGCGTGTCGAGCGGACGAGTCGCGTCCAGCGCGAGGGTCAGCGTCTCGCCATGGGGTGGTTCGAGCGCGGCGAACTGGCTGTCGATCAGGCTGGCAGGCATGAAGTGGCCGGGGCGTGCCAGCACCCGCTTTTCCGCTTCGGCCGGACTCAGTTCGAGGAATACGAAACACAGGTTCGGCACCGCAGCGCGCAAGGTTTCGCGATAGCGAAGCTTGAGGGCGGAGCAGGTCAGGATCGGGCGTTCGCCGGACTGGAGCGTCGACTGTAGCTCCTGGCCAAGGCGAACCAGCCAGCCGGCGCGGTCGTCGTCGTTCAGAGGGATGCCGGCGCTCATCTTGCTGATGTTTTCGGCAGGGTGGAAAGCGTCGCCTTCGATCAGGCGGCCTCCGCTCCTGGCGGCAATGGCGGCGCCTACGCTGCTTTTACCGCAGCCGGCGACACCCATCACCACAATGGCGGACAGGGAAGAGTTCATCAGTACCTCCTGCGGAGTGAGACAGCGCTGTCTCGTCTTCGACGACACGCCACCTCCCCGGTGTTATTGGTCTTGTCCTTACGCAGTATGGACGCTTGGCAGGCTATCAGTGCCGGGCACTACCAAAGATTACATTGCCTGCGTCCTGAGACAGCGCTACCTTATGGCCGTTCCCCCTCCTTGGCAAGTAGTAAAATTACAACATTCATGTCTCGCACAGGCTCTCGCACTACCGGTCGTCCCACGCTGGCAGAAGTCGCCCGGCTTTCCGGGGTTTCCCCCATTACCGCTTCCCGTGCCTTGCGCGGCGTCAGCACCGTTGCGCCAGAACTGGTCGAAAAAGTCATGGCTGCCGCCGCGAGCCTGGGTTACGTCGCCAACCCGGCCGCCCGCGCCTTGGCATCGGCGCGTAGCCAATCGGTGGTGGTTCTGATTCCTTCGCTGTCCAACCAACTGTTCATCGACACCCTCGAAGCTATCCACGAGGTGATGCGTCCACGCGGTCTGGAAGTGCTGATCGGCAACTATCACTACGATATCGCCGAGGAAGAGAACCTGATTCGCAATTATCTGGCTTATCAGCCGTGTGGCATGTTGCTGACCGGGTTCGACCGTAGCGACGCATCGCGCCAGATGCTGGCGGCCAGTGGCGTGCCATGTGTCCACATGATGGAGCTCGGCGGGGAAGCGGGGCAGTTATCGGTGGGGTTCTCCCAGCAGCAGGCTGGCCGTGCTGCCGCCCGTCACCTGATCGAGCGCGGCCGCCGCCGGTTGGCGTTCATTGCCGCGCAGCTCGACCCGCGGGTGATGCAGCGTGCCGAGGGCTTCCGCCAGGCCTTGGTGGAGTCCGGATTGCAGGCCTCGGAGCTGGAGATTCTCGCCCCGCAACCGTCGTCCATCGCCTTGGGTAGCGAACTGTTCAGCCAGTTGTTGGAGCAGGCACCGGACGTCGACGGCATATTCTTCTGCAACGACGACTTGGCCCAGGGTGCAGTGCTGCAGGCCATGCGTCAGGGCGTCGAGGTGCCAGGTCGAGTGGCCATGGTGGGGTTCAACGACTTGCCAGCCTCGGCGCACATGGTGCCGCGCTTAACCTCGATCCGTACACCACGAGCGGCCGTCGGGCGCGGCGCGGCCCAGGCATTGCTGGCATTGCTCGATGGCAAGCGGGTCACGACCGAGCAGCAGGACCTGGGGTTTGAATTGATGGTGCGCGAGAGTTCCTGAGCGAGTGCGTAATCAGGCTTGGCGCCTAATTACAAAGTGATATCAACGTGCTTGCACGCCTCCAATGCCGATCTATGCTCTGAAAATTCCGCCCAGAAGGAGCCCGGCACCATGTTCGATTTCCATCGCAAGTCCGACTTGATCGAGATCCAGCGCTGCCATCAGGCCTTGGCCGGCGTGGAGGCGAAACTGGCGGCGATCAGCCGGTCCATGGCGATCATCGAGTTCGAACCCGATGGCACCATTCTCGATGCCAATGAACAGTTCTGTCGGGCCATGGGATACAGCGCAGAAGAACTGCGGGGCAAGCATCATCGGCTGTTTTGCGACCCGGGTTACGCCCAGAGTGCCGAGTACCAGCAGTTGTGGCGTGAACTGGGCCAGGGTAAAGCCATCAGCGGCACCTTCGAACGCATCAACAAGGCCGGCGAAGAGGTGTGGCTGGAGGCGAGCTACATGCCTGTGCTCGATGACCAGCAGCAGGTCACCAGCGTGCTCAAGGTCGCCGCTGATATCAGCCAGCGCGTAAAGGACGAGCATGAAAGCGAAAGCCTGATCACGGCCCTTGGCCGCTCCATGGCAGTGATCGAGTTCACGCCCCAGGGGCGGGTAATCAAGGCCAACCCGAATTTTCTCAACACCATGGGCTATCGGCTCGAGGAAGTGGTGGGCCGGCATCATGGCTTGTTCTGCCTGCCCCATGAGCGTGAGTCGGCCGAATACCGTGAGTTCTGGGCCTCACTGAACCGTGGCGAATACCATTCCCATCGCTTCGAGCGGGTCAATAAACAAGGCCAGACCGTTTACCTGGAAGCCTCCTACAACCCGATCTTCGACAGCAAGGGGCGACTGTACAAAGTGGTGAAGTTCGCCAGCGACATCACTGCCCAGATCAGCACCCAGCAAAGCGCCGCCGAAGCGGCCCATGCCAGCTCGGTGCAGACCGATGCGTGCGCCCGCAAGGGCACGGAGGTGGTCCAGCAGACGGTCGAGGTAATCGAGCAGATTTCCCAGGACTTGAACGATGCCGCCCGTAACATCGATGCGGTCAGCCGCCAATCCGACGTGATAGGGCAGATCGTGCTGACCATCCGCGGCATTGCCGACCAGACCAATCTGCTGGCATTGAATGCTGCCATCGAGGCTGCGCGTGCAGGAGATCAGGGGCGTGGTTTTGCCGTGGTGGCCGATGAGGTGCGCAGCCTGGCGGCCCGGACCAGCAAGGCGACCCTAGAGATCGTCGATGTGGTGCGGCAGAACCACGACCTGTCACTGACAGCGGTGGCGAGCATGCAATCGAGTTTGTCTCGCACCGGTCAGGGGGTGGCGCTGGCCAACGAGGCCGGTACGGTGATCATGGAGATCCAGCAGGGGTCGCGGCATGTGGTCGACGCCATCAGCCAGATCAGTTCGACGTTGCAATTGCACTGAGGGTATCGGCCAGTTCGCGTTGCAGGCTCTGCAGGCTCGCTTCCAGGCGGCGCTGCAACGCGGCGGTAGGCAGGTCCTGGGCCAGGGCCTGCTCGATGGCCTCGCAGTCGCCGACCACGCCACGCACCCTGACCATCTTGGCGCCACCCTTGATACGGTGTGCCACGGTGCGTAATGCGTCGGCGGGGGGAGTGGGGCCCAGTGCCTGGAGAGTTGCCAGGTCTTCGCGGGCACTCTGCGCCAATTGTTCGAGCAAGCTGCGCGTCAGTTGCTCGTTGTCCTGAGTCAGATGACGGAGTTCCTTGAGGTCAAAGCCGCTTGACGGAGTGCTTGACGGCTCCGGCTGGGCAGGCAGCCGGGGCAGGTGCGCCTTGAGGGTCTGTAGGCCAATCGGTTTGAACAGGCAGTCATCCATGCCACTGGCCAGGCAACGGGCACGCTCCTCGGCCTGGGCGTTGGCGGTGACGCCAATGATGCGGCAGGCGGGTCGCTGCCGTTGGCGCTCAAGCTCGCGAATGCGCCGGGTAAGGGCGTGGCCATCGAGCACCGGCATGCTGCAGTCGGTAATCAGCAGATCGAACGTCGCCTCTTGCCAAAGGGCGAGCGCCACTGCGCCATTCTCGGCGAGGGTTACGCGGTGGCCCAGGCTGGTTAGCTGCTTGTCCAGTAGCAACAGGTTGGCCGGGTAGTCGTCGACCACAAGGATGTGCAGTGGGCTGCCGTCGCTTTCCCGGGCCGGGGTATCGGGCGCAGCGACAGCGGGCTGCTGGCAGGCGGGTAGCCTGAGCAGCACTTCCACCTTCGTGCCAACCCCTTCGACGCTCTGCAGGCTGAGAGTACCTCCCATCAGCTCCGCCAGGGTACGGCTGATGACCAGACCCAGGCCTGCACCTTGGCGAGCCCGTGGTCCATTGGCCTGGGCAAAGCTGGTGAACAGTCGGGCCTGGTCGGCCACACCGATACCAATGCCGGTGTCGCGTACGCACAGTTCGACTTCACGTTTGCCTTCCTCCAGCACCGAGCTCACAGTCAGGCTCGCGATGACTTCGCCGCGGTCGGTGAACTTGATGGCGTTGCTCAGCAGGTTGGAGAGGATCTGCTTGAGCCTGAGAGGGTCGGCCAGCACCCAGACCGGCTCGGGAGGCAAGGCGCTTTGCAGGTGCAGGCCTTTGATCCGGGCATTGCCCTCGAATACACGTGCGGTGGCGCGTACCAACTCGACCAGGTCGATAGGCACCGGTTGAAGCGTCATGTGGCCAGACTCGATGCGCGAGATGTCGAGGATGTCGCCAATCAGCTCGAGCAGGCCCACCGCCGAATCGTGGGCTGTCTGCAAAGTCTGGCGATCGGAGTGCGCGCAGCGGCTGTCTTCCAGGGCCAGCTCCAGCAAGCCGATCACGGCGTTCATCGGCGTGCGGATTTCATGGCTCATGGTTGCCAGGAAGGTGCTTTTGGTCTGGCTGGCCTGTTCGGCATCCTCCTTGGCCTGACGCAGTTGCTCGAGTAGGCCGCGGCTCAGCGCTAGTTGGTCCTGCAGGGCCCTTTGGGCCTCGGTACGCTGCTGAATAAGCTTGCGCAGGTAACTGTTCCAGAACACCACGCCAGCCAGCAGTAACGTGGACAGCACCAGCACTTGCAAGGCCAGGGTGCGATAGTCACGCCATGGACTATCGCTGACCACGGTGCTGGTGCGCCAGCGATTGATCAATTGGTCCAGCTCTTCCGGCGGGATGCTCAGCAGCACCTTGTCGAGGATGCCCTGCAGTACTGGCTGGCCGGGTGCCACGGCGAATGCGGCGACGGCGGGTTCGTCGCCAAGGACGGCGGCAATATGCAGTTTGTCCTTGAAGACGTGGTTGATGTAGTACGTCGCATTGATATGGTTGCTGTAGGCAACATCGGCTTCATCGTTGGCCACGGCCTCCATCAGCCCAAGCGGGTTGTCGACTTCGACGATACTGGCGTGCGGGTACTGGCGTTTCACGTCCGCCAGCTGCGGTGCGCCCCGCAACAAAGCAATTCGCTGGCCATCCAGGGCGGTGGCCTGGGTTGGCGAAGCCAAGGCGCTGCGGGTCACCAGTACCCTGGGGCTGACCAGGTAGGGGCGGGTAAAGCGCAGTTGTCGAGCACGTGCCACGCCGTAGCCTAGCGCGCCGATCATGTCCGCCTGGCCTTGGGCCAGTTGGTCCACCATGGCCTGCACCGAATGCTGCTCGATCAACTTGAACTGCAAGCCGGTGCGCAGGGTGATCTGTTTCAGCAGTTCCAACGTGATGCCACTCAAGCGTTGTTGGGTGTTGTTGAACGTCAGTGGTGCCAGTGCCGGGTTGATCAATACGCTGACGGTAGGGTGCCGGGCGATCCATTCTTCTTCCTCGGCGGTCAGTGCGGCCAGGTGACGCTCCATCAGCAAGCTGGTGTTGCCGCTGGTCCAGCGCCGCAGGATGTTCAGGCGCTCACTCTCGCTGATTCTGTCCAGGGCCTGGTCCACCAGGCGCTTCAGGCGTGGATTGTCATTGGCCAGGGCGAAGGAGAAGGTGCCTCCCGGTGCCAGGCAGAAGTGGTCGATCTTGACCGTGCCTTGGTAGCTCTTGCCGATCAGGAAGTCGGTGCTGATCGCATCACCCAGGTAGGCATCCACCTCGCCCAGTTCGACGGCGGCAAGGCCGGCCTGGGTAGAGCGGTAGAGGCTCAACTGGGCCTTTGGATAAAGCGCGCGTACAGCCTCGCCTGGCAGGTAGTGATCGACCATGGCCAGGCGCAGCCCATCCAGTTCCAGGTTGCTTTTCAGGGAGCGGCCTTCGCGAGTGGCGATGACCGGCAGGTCGTCGGTATAAGGCTGGCTGAGGACCAGGTGGGCATCGTCAGCCTCGAATGCGTTGGAGCTGCCCAACAGGTCGATGCGACCGTCGCGCAGTGCGGCAATCGCTTCGTGGCGATTGGCGAAGCGCATTACCTTGATGGGCACCCCCAGTTGTTCGGCGATCACTCCGGCGTAGTCTGCGCTCAGGCCTTCGTAGTCCGACAGGCTGGTGTTGATCTCGAACGGCGGATAGTCGGGGCGGGAACTGCCCAGGATCAGTGCCTCGCGCCGCTGGAGCCATTGGCGGTCCTGGGCATCCAGCGTCAACGGCGAGGCAGCGCTCAACGCGCGTGCAAGCAGGTCTCGCGGTTCACCATCGGCCAGTGCGCAAAGAGGCAAGGCCAGGAACAGGGCGAGCAGCATGGTCGACAGTGGGCGCTTCATGGCAGCGGATTGCTCAGTTGACGTTGTTGCGCTTGGCCAGATCGACCATCTCTACCAGCGATTCGGTCTTGAGCTTTTCCATGATGCGCCCGCGATAGGTGCTGATGGTCTTGGCGCTGAGGTTCATGCAGGTACCGATATTCTTGTTGTTTTCGCCCCGCGACAGGCGCCGAAGCACCTCCATCTCACGGTTGGAGAGGCTGCTCAGGCGCACGGTTTCGCTTTCCAGAGAATTGCTGTTCACGGACATCTGCGGGAAGGTCGAGTAGCCTTTGACGAGGGCCTTCAAGGCAAAGATCAGCGCCTCGTGGTCTTCATCCTTGGTGACGAAGGCGCCGATACCGGCATCCAGGCAGCGGCGTACATAGAGGTCGGTGGCCTGGCCGGTAAGCACCATTATCTTCGGTGCGGGTTCCATGTTCTGCAGGCGCTTGATCACCTCCATGCCATCCAGGCCGGGCAAGCCGATGTCCAGCACCACCACGTCCGGGCGCAGCTCCCGTGCCTTCTGCGCGACTTCACTGCCATCGCCCACTTCGCCGACGACGTGAAAACGTTCGCGCTCAAGTAGCAAGCGCAATGAAAGACGCACGATGGGGTGATCGTCGACGATCAGCACGGTTGTCATGTAGCTAACTCCTGTCGGAAGGTGGTCCGTTTCCTGAAACTGTCAGGAATACGTCTGCATCGGCTTTTTCAGCAGCGCTGCAAGATACTTCCATTCAGGATGATTGGTAACGGCGAGTATAGAACTGTTGAATAAGCAGCCGATACCTGTTGAAAAATCCTACAAAATGCTTGAGATAGGCATCGCCAAGCGAACCCTGGCGATGCCCAAGACAGATCAGGCGCAAGCGGCGTGTGGTTTTAGCACCCGTTCTATGGAGGCGGGGTTGTCGCGAAGCGCCTGGCCTACGCGGCTGGGGCGAGCCACCAATTGCCCAGAGCAGTTCGGGCAGCGGCCTTTCAAACGGGTATCGGCGCACGCACGGCAGAACGTGCACTCGAAGGAACAGATGAACGCATCCGGGCTGTCACCCGGCAGATCGGCATTGCAGCATTCGCAATTCGGGCGTAGCTCCAGCATGGACGTGACTCCGGTTCGAGAGAGGTACAGCGGAGTCTGCTACGGGCCTCAGGCGCTTGGCAATGGTCAATCGCCAGGGCGATACAGGTGGGCGTGACCTGCCCGATACAGGGCGGACTCGGCAAAGGGGGCATCCCCAAGTACATGGCCGACGAGAATCAGCGAGGTGCGGCGAAAGCCCTTGGCCGCCACGCGTTCGACGATATTCCCAAGGTTTCCACGCACCCAGTCCTGATCGGGCCAGGTGGCGCGATGGATCACGGCGATCGGGCAATCAGGGCCATAGTGGGGCATCAGCTCGTCCACGATACGCGGCAGGTGCTTCACCCCTAGATGAATGGCCAGGGTGCTGCCATGGCGGGCCAAGTCGCCCAATTGCTCGCCAGCCGGCATGGGGGAGCTGTCCCCGTAGCGTGTGAGAATCACGGTTTGCGCCACATCGGGCAGTGTCAGCTCGCAGCCGAGCAGGGCGGCGCTGGCGGCAGCGGCGGTAACGCCAGGTACGATCTGATAGTCGATGCCAAGTTCGCGCAGGTGGCGGATCTGTTCACCGATGGCGCCATAGAGACTTGGATCGCCGCTGTGGACACGAGCTACATCCAGCCCCTTTTCATGGGCATCGCGCATCGCCTCGATGATTTGCTCCAAGTGAAGCTGGGCACTGTTGATGACGGTGTGTGCCTGATGGCCTTCGAGGACGGCTGGCGGAACCAGCGAACCTGCGTAGATGATCACGGGGCACTGACGGATCAGGCGCTGGCCCTTGACCGTGATCAGATCCGGGTCGCCGGGGCCGGCACCAATGAAGTAGACCGTCATGGAGAGTCCTTGCAGATAAATGAATGAAGCGATTATCGGCCACAAGCAAGGGCGAGGGTAGCCGGGCCGAGCACAAGACGGGGCACGACAAGCCTGGCCGAACCGTGATGGTGGGTGGCAAGCGCCAATGCGGCACTCTCCGCCACGCCCCAGCAGCCGCTGTGGGCGAACACCGTTGGTGAACGGTGGCTCAATAGCGGTTCGAATGGCTGTAGTTGTACCGAGTCGAATACGGTTAGCGGAAGGCCCAGTCGCGCGCAGAGTTGCCGCAACCCTGGTTCATCGGCCTTGGTTGGAATGCTGGCAATGCCGCCAAGTGCCGTCAGTGGCAGGCCATGCGCATCCAGTGCCTGGCGTAGCAGGGTGTCGAGCGTGGCCGCCGGGCAGCCTTGGCGGCAACCGAAGCCTGCATAGAGCAGGGACGAGGACACCCCGCAGGCCATCAAGCCTGGCTGGAGCGACGGTACAGCCAAGCGCTGATCAGGCCCAGCGCTACCCAGAAGGCCGCGTTGGTCAGCCAGGAGGCGAACACGAATTGGGTTTCCAGCGCTTCGGGGGCCAGGCTTTGATGCACTTCAGGCTGCGGCGCGCCGATCACGTGTGGCAGCACCAGCAGGGCGGCGCCCACGACCTTGAGCAAACCGTGGCGAGCGAAAACCAGCAGTGCCAGGCCCAGTGCGGTCGCTGCAGCGGTGCCGATCCACCAGGTTTGGCGTTGCCCCAGTTCAGCGGCGGCGGTGCCGGGCAGTTCCGGTGGCAAGCCAAGGGTGGGCGCCAGGCAGAACACCGCGAAACCGGCCAGGCCCCACAGTGCGCCGGTGGCTACGCGGCTGGGTTCGCGCAGGCTGTACAGTGCAGCCAGGATCAGCGCGAAACCAACGGCCACGACGAGATTGCCGCCAGTGGTGGACAGCACGCGTTGCCAGCCATCTTCCGGCGACCAGGCGTGTTCACTGTGTTCGTGGGTGTGAGCGGCTTGGCCCTCATGGCTGTGCGGCTCGACAGCGGGGGTGGCGGACTCGTAGGTTTCCGCTTCGAGGATCAGGGGTGTAACCCAGAAACTCTGCAGCAAAGTCAGCAGGAGGGCGGCAAGCAGGCCGCTGAAGCCTGCCGTACGGGCGATGCGGTTGATCATGGGGGCAGGCTCAGTGGCAGGGGAAGGCGGCGCTGTGGCGAGTATCATGGGCGGCGTTGTGCACTGCCTCGATGTGCGAAAACCCTGCGAAGTAGACCAGGCACAGGCCCAGCAGGCTGGCACCAACGGCGATGACGACACGCTGGCTCAGGGTAACGGGGGTGGCGACGTTGTGTTTGGCGCTGGTGACGGGCATGACGCGTTCCTCTGCTTTTTGTGGGCAATGGGCAGGCGCGGCAACCCCGAGCGCGAAGTGCCCAGGGGAATGCGACAGCGCCCGCCCACCGCGGGGTGTTCATGAACGCCAGGCCGGTCTCCGGGCTCACGAGGAGGAGCAGGGCTCCTTGTAAAGGGTCACCTTCCCATGCCAGGGGTGCTGGCACAGTGGTCTAGACGCTTCGCTCGCTTACCGTTGCGGGGGCAGCACCGGCTTTGTCCACCCCTGTCGGGGGTTGTGACGCACCGGTTTCCCGTTTCACCCCTGATGGGGCACCTGAACGCAAGGCGTAAGGAGAGCACGGGGCGGGATGCACGTCAAATGCAGTTACATTTCAACAGCGATTTTGCGTTGTTGTCGCTTTGTTGTTGCTCCTCTATGCGGGTTGGTTCAGGCGCAGCCAAATGCGAGGGCAGGGGGCCGAGCCTAGGTTTTCCCGGGAGCAAGCCCGTAGCGAGGGGACCCCGGAGCGCAGCGTAGGGGCCGGAGTAGGTCGCCGTAAAGGCGAAAGGGTTAATGTGCGCCTCCATGGTGAATGAATATTCACGCTATCTGAATGCCGTCCTTAAATCTGGGCTTTGAAGTTTGAAGTTTGAAGTTTTGGTTTCTGGATGCGTGAGCTTATCCATTTGCCAAGGTGACGCTCAATCACCTTTCCGCTCTTACAGCGGGTCACTTTTTGGCA
>NZ_AUEC01000010.1 GCF_000425785.1 Pseudomonas taiwanensis DSM 21245 | reverse complement strand
GTCGTCTTTGTTCAGGCGGTTGTATTTGAACTGGGTCATGGTCGTCGCTCCTAAGGGGTTCTGATCTTCAGTAAGTGGGGTGTTTCGCGTTGATGGGAGAAGATTAAAACCAGACCCTTTGGCGCGGAAGATAGTGAATTTTGGCTTTAGCGTTCCATTATGTGAACGATCTGAGCACACCGTTACAAGCGTTGCCTACCCGCTCGGCTCCACGCACACGACATACTTTTGGATACCTTCACCCTAAAAGCAGGACCTTTCCTACAGGTCAATCTGCATCTTGCGTAAGGCATGTCTTAAGCGCTGCCCCGCCCGAAAATAGGGGCCTTCAGAGTGATAGCTTGCCGGATTCACATCTCAGGGAATCGAGACATGAATCAGCGCACCAACATTTTCGGTAACGGCCAAGGCCTCGACGGCGACGTCACCACCACAGGTGCCACGTGCATCGCCAGCCATTCCCGGGGCACGTTCAATGGCCGCCGGTGGTTGATCGAAGGCGACCGAACTACCGCCTGCCCACGCTGTGGTGAGGAAGGCGTCATCATCGAAGGCGAGCAACGTTGGATGCAGGACGGTCGGCCCACCGCCGTGGACGGCTCGCTGGTCAAGTGCGGCTGCCCGTTGGGCAGCAACCGCGTGTTGGCGCCGTTGAATCAGGGCCCTGCACCGCGTCGCATGACGGCGGCTGGAACCGTTGTCGAGGCACAAGCCCCAGCCCAGGCAACCCCGCACGTGAACAGGTACCGGCCTTCGGCATTTCAATCATCGACCGCGCCTCAAGGCATGGAGCCTGGCTTCTATATCGTGCCGCGGTGCATGACCTACCAGGAGGTTCTGATTGAGCTCGGCGCGCAGCAGGCGAACCTGCCGAGCTCGATTCTGCAGCGCCTGAACCCGACTTATCAGCAAGGGTTCAAGGCAGGAGAGATCTTCGTCATCGGCGACGGCCTGAGCCGACCGGTTTGCACCCGTGAAGAGCTGTATTCGATGAGCGCGGCAAAACAGGCGCGGGAGGCATTGGCAAGCCTGACGCCGGAAGAGGCCGAGTTCATGATGCAACATCAGGCCGACATTGCCGGATTGCTTGGTGAGGTGAGCCAGGCGATGGGGGTGAGCGAGGCGATGCTGGCAAAGTCGCTGGACGAACTGGGTCTTATATTGCGAAAGATTGAAGAACTGCATCAGCAGCAGTTTGCCAAGTACGGACACCTGCATAGCAAAGAGTTTTTTGAAGAACGCATGAAGCTACTCAAGCAATTAAATACAATTTTGAAAGCGACCGTTCTGAACAAGCGCCTTAACCTTGGAAATTATGAAACCCTACGCCGACACCTCGGAATTTCGTCAAAAAGCCTGGTGCACCACTGGAGTAAAATAGGGGCGCCAGGCCAGATTCCCGGCTATTCGACACACCTCAATAAGCTGGCAAGCATCTCTAAGTATTTGAAGGCAGGAGGACGTCTAGGCGTTGCTATCGGAGGGGTTGGTTCGGCCATGAAAGTTGCCGACGTATGCCGAGCGGGTAATACAAGAGCCTGTGAAAAAGTCAAGATCACTGAGGCGGGAAATTTTTCCGGCGGTTTAGCCGGGGGCTGGATTGGAGGTAGAGCAGGATCAAAATTGGCTGCGACAGTTTGCATTAGACCGGGTGCCGGCGCCTTGATATGCGGAATAGCAGTAACTGGATTAGGAGTCTATGTCGGCAGCACACAAGGGATGGACGGCGGAGAAGTACTTGGGGAAATACTTTTCGAGGCCTTTCAAGATGATTGATAACCTCGACTTCAAGGTAAAATTATTCTCATTGGCCGCTCCTTTCTTCATAGGCTTGACCGGGCTGGCAATGGATATCCATATCGCCTGCACTCGCCACTATAAAATAATGACGTCAGCACTTCAAAGAAGCCCATGCCTGTCATACGCCACAACGCTTTGGGGAGAGACCAGTTTACGTTCGAGAGTACTCGTTATTTCCATGATAGCCGGCACCCTCACATCTCCTAAATTCTGCATTCGCAGAGGTTCACTAGACGCGCAAGACTACAGGGCGTTCCCTCACCGCCTCAAAAAAAGACTCATTATATCCTCGCAATTAAACGTAGCCGCATGCATCTGGCTAACTTTCAATCATTTCTTCATGTAACTTTCGCGGCGGGAGCAACAAATTGAACAAACCCCTGACACATAACACCGAGCAACAATCACACCTACCCAATGATCGCACTCAGTTTCACGTAGTCTCTATATCAAAATACGCAATCATGGGGGTATTCACCCTTGGCCTTTACATCGCATACTGCAATTATCGACACTGGCTACATATTCGAGGCCAACGCGGATTAAAACTCACTCCGCTGCTGTGCACGCTATTTGGCGGGCTCACAATGTATTGGTTAATGAAAAACATAGTCGCCCGCAGCCGCGAGGTGAATCAATCTGTCGAAGGTACTGCACTCGGCGTCACGTTGATGTGGTGGATTCCCTATTTGGTCACGCTGTCTTGGGATTTGTTTAATCCCGAGAATTTCCTTAACAGCCTACCCCTGATGGTCAGGTTTTTGATGACTATCACTCTCGTCTTTGCGATCGCGACCTTTGGCACCGTTTCACTGTTGAGAATTCAGCAAGCCGCCAATGCATGTGCAGGTGATCCACTGGGACTGCAAAACTCTAAAATCACCTGGGTTAATATTTTCTGGATAATGATCAGCTGGTTGCCGATCACCGCCATTTTCGTCTACGTGGCAGGTCACGCAGCGCTGATTTGACCCCAACATTTACCTAGTGTCCTGTCTCGGAAATAAGCTCTTCACTTTTGGCGGCGTCCTGGGCTTTCGGCCTGCGTTGCCACTCCTCGCCATAGCCCTGCTATGACTCGTCGCGGCGCCTTTGCCGAACACCCAGGCCACTCGCCAGAAGAGAACGTATTTCCAAGACAGGACACTAGCCTGGACCAAAGGGGCCGTTTCAGTGGCAGGGCAACGGCCCCCGCCACTGGAGAAACCTCACCCCTCCCCCATTGCCTGCCACCTCAACCTACTCTATTACTACCCGCAGCCCTCCCTCATCCCGAGACCATCATGCTGGCGTTCATCCAGTCGTCCCCGTTGTTGCTCGGCACCGCCTTGATCCTGCTTGACCTCGTGCTCTGGCAACTGATCCCCCTCCAGCGCCACGCCTGGCGCATCGGCACGCGGTTGGTGATCTTCCTGCTGTTCAGTTCGGTGCTGGTGGCCGCTGGCATGAGCCCGCTGCAACCGCCACCCTGGCCAGACGATGTTTCGCGTAACCTGTTGGCCACGGTGCTGGCGATTGGCTGGTGGCTGTTCGGCGCACGAACGGTGACCGTAGTGTTCGGGCTGCTATTGGTGGCACGGGGCAGCCACGGCGGTCGGCTGTTGCAGGATGTGCTAGGGGCGTTGATCTTCCTGGCGGCGGTGGTAGCTGCCGCGGCTTACGTGATGCAACTGCCCGTGAAGGGCCTGCTGGCCACCTCTGGTGTCATGGCCATCGTCATTGGTCTTGCGCTGCAAAGCACTCTGGCCGACGTGTTTTCCGGCATCGTGCTGAATACCACCCGGCCTTACCAGATCGGCGATGCTATCTCCATCGACGGCACCGAGGGTAAGGTGGTGGATATCGACTGGCGCGCCACGCGCATGATCACCGGCAGCGGTAGTCTGGCGGTCATCCCCAACTCCGTGGCGGCCAAGGCCAAACTGCTCAACCACAGCCGTCCCATCGACCGCCATGGGGTGTCAATCAGCGTGGTGGTGCCTGCCAAGGTGCGGCCGAGGCGGGTTTTCGATGCCCTGGAGAAAGCACTGCAAGGCACCAGCGCCCTGCTCGCGAACCCCGCGCCAAAGGTTACTGTCAAGGCCTCGACACTGGAGTCGGTCGAGTACGAGGCCAGTGGTTTCATCGCCGACATGGCGCGCAAGACCGAAGTGCGCAACCAGCTGTTCGATCTGGCACATCGGCATCTGGAAGCCAGCGGTGTGATGTGGAACGTCGACTTGGCCATGCCTGCGCGCAGTCGCCAGCGTGAAGTGCTGGACGAGGTGCGCGTGTTCCGCTCGCTCACCGACGAAGAGCGCGACACCCTGAGCCAGCGCATGACCGCTGTGGAGTACCTGGCCGATCAGGTGATCCTGGGGGTGGGCGAGCAGTCCGATCACCTGCTGGTAATTGGCAGCGGCGTGGTCTCGGCGTCGGTACGCGACGGTGACAAGCTGCTGGAGGCTGGGCGTATGGGACCGGGAGAAGTGCTGGGGATCGAGGGTCTGATCGACGAGGACGATTCGTTCGCCGAATTCCGCACGCTGACCAGCTGTGTGCTGTTCCGCATCGACAAGGAGCAGGTGCGCAGCTGCCTGGCCCAGCGGGGCGAGGTGCAGACCGCGCTGACCAAACTGCAGCGCTTCCGGCGCCAGAGCCGGGAGTCGCTTTTGCTGCAAAAGCCGGCCCTGATCAAGAAGGGCGGTTTCCTAAGCTGGCTGCACAAGTAGGCCGTTGTTGGAACGGGCCCCATCGCCGGCTTGCCGCCGATGAGGCCATCAGCTAGAGCACGACTCTCAAGCACTGCCCGGCATGGTACAGCGAGAACCCAGACTCGTAGAACGCGGTGCGCAGCGACGGCGCACTAACCCCCGTCATCGGCGAGAAGGGAATCGGCAGGCTGTCCGGATCATCTTTGAGCAGGAACTCAGCGAACGCCCGGCCAATCACCGTTCCGGTGGTATTGCCACGCCCGTTGTAACCCGTCACCGCCACCAATCCGGGCGCAGGCTCGAACAGGCGCATCAGGTGATCTGGAGTGAAGTCGATGCAACCGGTCCAGTGCATCTCCCACTCGACCTTGCCCAGTTCGGGGTAGTAGTGGCTCTGGATGCGGTCGGCCCAGCTGCGCACGAACCAGGTTGGCTTGTTGTCGACCCGGCCCAGGCTGCCAAGCAACAAGCGGCCCTGATCGTCACGGCGAATACTGCTGAGCACGGTGCGGGTATCCCACGAACCCTGGCCATAGGGCAGCACCTTGTCGGCGGCAGCACCCTGCAGCGGCTTGGAGGCCACCTGGTAGTAGTAGCCGCGGAAGAACTGCTTCTGCAGGTTGCTCCAATCGCCTTCGGTGTACGCGCCAGTGGATATCACCACCTTGTCGGCGCATACCGAACCGCGCGCGGTTCTTACCTGCCAGCCATCGCCGTCACGCGCCAGGCCTTCGACCGATGATTGCTGGAACACCTTGCCACCCAGGCGGGTGACAGCGGCGGCCAGGCCCTGGGTGTAACCCATGGGGTTGATGGTACCGGCGCGGCGGTCTAGCAGCGCGGCGGAGATCTTGTCGGTGCCGCAGTATTCCTGGCATTGCACGCCAGTGAGCAACTCCACATCGGCACCACGACGGCGCCATTGCTCGTGACGCGCTTGCAGGTCGGCAATACCGGTGGCGTTGTGCGCCATGTGTAGGGTGCCTTTGTGCTGCGCCTGGCAGTCGATGCCGAGGCGCTCGATCATGGCGAACACTTCGGCTGGGGCTTCACCCAGTACCTTGTTCAGGCGGCTGCCTTGCTTCTGGCCAAGCGTTGCCTCGACATCGTCGGGACGAATCCAGGTGCCAGCGTTCACCAGGCCTACGTTGCGCCCTGAGCCACCGTGGCCGATCTTCCAGGCCTCCAGCAGAATCACCGACTTGCCCTGTTCCAGCAGGTGGATGGCCGCAGACAGGCCAGTGACACCGCCACCGATCACGCAGACGTCAGCCTTGTGCTCACCGGCCAGGGCCTGGGCGGCGACGGTCGGTTTGGTGACGTGTTCCCACAGACATTCTTGACGCAGTTCGGACATGGCCCGGCTCCAGCGATTTGTTCTTGTTGGGGCCGCCAAGCGGCCCATTCGCGGCGGTACGACGAACCGATAAACCCGCTCACACAGGGGCCACACAGGCCTCGAGGGCAGTGGAGAACCTGTGGGAACGGGTATATTGGGTCGCCGCACCACTGCGAACCGGGGGCAACGCCCCCGGCCATGCAGCATCAATCCATCAGTCGAACACGATACCCTGCGCCAACGGCAGCTCACGGGAGTAGTTCACGGTGTTGGTCTGGCGCCGCATGTAGCCCTTCCAGGCATCCGAACCCGACTCACGACCACCGCCAGTCTCCTTCTCGCCACCGAATGCACCGCCGATTTCCGCGCCGCTGGTACCGATGTTGACGTTGGCGATACCGCAGTCGCTACCCGAAGCACTCTGGAAGCGCTCGGCTTCACGAATGTCGGTGGTGAAGATGCACGAGGACAGACCTTGTGGCACTTCGTTGTTCAGGCGCAAGGCCTCTTCGAAGTCGTCATAGGCCAGCACGTACAGGATCGGCGCGAAGGTCTCGTGGCGCACTACATCGCTCTGCGCCGGCATCTCGGCGATGGCGGGCGACACGTAGTAGGCGTTGGGGTACTGATCGGCCAGCTGACGCTCGCCACCGAATACCTGGCCACCCTCATCACGGGCCTTGGCCAAGGCGCCCTGCATCGCATCGAACGACTGCTTGTCGATCAGCGGGCCAACCAGGTTGTCTTTGCGCGGATCGCCGATGCGCACCTTGCCGTATGCCGCTTTGACGCGAGCAACCACTTCGTCCTTGATGGAGCGGTGCACGATCAGGCGACGCAGGGTGGTGCAGCGCTGGCCCGCGGTGCCGACTGCGGAGAACAGAATGCCGCGCACGGCCAGGTCCAGGTCGGCGCTCGGGGCCAGGATCATGGCGTTGTTGCCACCCAGCTCCAGGATGCTGCGGCCGAAGCGTGCGGCCACACGCGGGCCGACTTCGCGACCCATACGGGTGCTGCCGGTGGCGCTGACCAGCGGAACGCGTGGGTCGTCGACCAGGGCTTCACCCGCTTCGCGGCCGCCGATCACCAGTTGCGACAGACCAGCCGGAGCATCGCCGAAGGCTTTCAGGGCTTTCTCGAACAGCGCCTGGCAAGCCAGGGCGGTCAGCGGGGTCTTCTCGGACGGTTTCCATACCACCGAGTTACCGGCCACCAGGGCCAGGGCGGTATTCCAGGCCCAGACGGCGACTGGGAAGTTGAAAGCGCTGATGACGCCGACCACGCCCAGCGGATGCCAGGTTTCACGCATGTGGTGGCCAGGACGTTCGGACGCGATGGTCAGGCCGTACAGCTGACGCGACAGGCCAACGGCGAAGTCGCAAATGTCGATCATTTCCTGTACTTCGCCCAGGCCTTCCTGGGTGATCTTGCCCGCTTCGATGGATACCAGCTCGCCGAGGTCGGCCTTGTGCTCGCGCAGCACTTCGCCGAACAGGCGCACCAGCTCGCCACGGCGTGGGGCCGGGACGCTGCGCCAGGCTTCGAAGGCGTTCTGCGCCCTGTCGATGCAGGCGATGGTCTCGGCTTTGCCGAGCAGTTTCACCGAGGCGATCTGGCTGCCGTCGATCGGCGTGTGAACAGGGTAGTCGCCCTGGGTGTGAGCCTCGGCGGCAACGCCAAGGCGCTCGAGCAATCCAGCAACCATTTGTGCTTCTCCTACATCGGGTGAAGGGATGGAAAAATGATGTGGATCAGTATTAATCCGATCACACCAGTGCAACAAACGACCTTTATTCCGCATATCATTCCGTCAGGTAATGATTTCTGCCACAGAGACCGCTATGTCAAAACGCCTGGTTCCCTCCATGACCGCCCTGCAGTGCTTCGAAGCCGCAGCCCGTCACTTGAGTTTTACCCGTGCCGCCGAAGAGCTGCACCTGACCCAGAGCGCGGTCAGTAAACAGGTGGCACAGCTTGAGGACATGCTGCGTCACCACCTGTTCCTGCGTATTCGCCGGCGTCTGCAACTCACGCCTGCCGGCAGCCTGTACCTGGCCGAGGTGAACAAGATCCTGACCCAGGTCGACATGTCCAGCCGCTATGTCCTGACCTATGGCGAGCAGACCGAGATATTGAAGGTAGCCACTCAACCGAGTTTTGGCGTGCGCTGGCTGATCCCGCACCTCAAGGGCTTCGGCAAACGCCACCCGAATATCCACTTGGATATCCGCAACGAAATGGAGCCTTTTGCCCTGCTGCAAGGCTCGGCCGATGTGGTGTTCTTCTACGGCCAGGGCACCTGGCCGGGCGCTACCTGCCTTGAACTGTTCCGTGAGGACGTGGTGCCGGTATGCGCGCCGGAACTGCTGGCCGGCCGAACCCTGGCCGATGCCGCTGAACTGGCGGAACTGGTGCTGTTGCAAAGCACATCTCGGCCAGAGGCCTGGCATGAATGGTTCCTGGAGCTTGGACTGCACAGTGTCAGCGCCTACCACGGACCACGCTTCGATACGTTCTACATGGCATTAAGCGCGGCGCAGGCGGGGTGTGGAGTGGCGCTGGTGCCCAAATACCTGGCTGCCAAGGAGTTGGCCGAGGGAAGCCTGGTCATCCCCTGGGATCATGCGATGCGTAGCGCGGGGGCGCATTACCTGGCGTATGCCGAACATGCGGCCGAGGTGCCGAAGGTGCGAGCGCTGATGGCGTGGATCAACGAGCAGTTGTCGGTTTGACGTTGTCAGGCGCGTGGCGCGGCCTGCCACATTCTGCAGCGGCGGTCGCAACGACCTCAGGGTCGATCAAAAAAGGAATGACACACTCACTTTTTTTCGCTTGTGGCCAACGTGCATTCCCAGTTTTCATGTAAGTGTCCGAACCCAACCAGGAAGCTTGCGATGCCCGCCCACGATTTCGTCAGCCCCGACAGCATCCGTGCGCAGTTCTCTGCCGCCATGTCACTCATGTACAAACAGGAAGTGCCGCTGTACGGCACGCTGCTGGAGCTGGTGAGCGAAGTCAACCAGCAGGTCATGACCCAACAGCCAGCAGTGGCCGAGGCCCTGCGCTGGACCGGCGAAATCGAGCGCCTGGACCAGGAGCGCCACGGCGCGATCCGCGTGGGCACCGCAGAGGAACTGGCGACCATCGCCAAATTGTTCGCCGTCATGGGCATGGAACCTGTCGGCTACTACGATCTCAGCTCGGCCGGTGTACCGGTCCATTCCACCGCGTTCCGCGCGGTGCACGAACAGTCCCTGCATGTCAGCCCCTTCCGGGTATTCACCTCGCTGTTACGACTGGAGCTGATCGACAACCCGCCACTGCGTGAACTGGCCCAGACCATTCTGGCCAAGCGCAAGATCTTCACCCCACGGGTACTGGAGCTGATCGCCCAAAGCGAGCGTGACGGCGGCCTGAATGCAGTCGATGCCCACACCTTCGTCCAAGAGGCGCTGCACACCTTCCGCTGGCACCAGGATGCCACGGTGACCGCCGAGCAGTATCAGCAGCTGCATGACCAGCACCGCCTGATCGCCGATGTGGTGGCCTTCAAAGGCCCACACATCAACCACCTGACGCCGCGCACGCTGGATATCGACGCGATCCAGGCCGGCATGCCTGCCAAGGGCATCCCACCAAAAGCCGTGGTCGAAGGCCCTCCTACTCGCCGTCACCCGATCCTGTTGCGCCAGACCAGCTTCAAGGCGCTGCAAGAGACGGTCGCGTTCAGCGGTCAGCAGGGCAGCGAAGGCAGCCACACCGCGCGCTTCGGCGAAATCGAGCAACGCGGCGCGGCACTGACGCCCAAAGGCCGCCAGCTCTACGACACGCTGCTGGATGCGACCCGCGCGGCCCTGGGCGGCGCCCCGGCCGAGGCCAACGCCGAACGCTACATGGTGTTGCTCAAGGAGCAATTCGCCGCATTTCCGGATGACCTGGCCCAAATGCGCGAACAGGGTCTGGCCTACTTCCGCTACTTCCCCACCGAGAAGGGCTTGGCCGCACGGGATCAGGACGATCGCCCGACCACGCTGGAAGGGCTGATCGAAGCAGGCCATGTGCACTTCGAGGCGCTGGTGTACGAAGACTTCCTGCCGGTCAGTGCCGCGGGCATTTTCCAATCCAACCTCGGTGACGATGCCCAGGCCGAGTACGGTAGCAATGCCAACCGGGATGCTTTCGAGGCGGCACTTGGGCTGAAGGTACAGGATGAATTGACGCTGTATGCACAGAGTGAACAGCGTTCGCTGCAGGCATGTGCGCAGGCGTTGAACCTCGGCTCGATCTAAGCCTCGGTCATAAAGTCGCCGGCAAGCCCGCTTGCCGGCGACAGGTCCGTAGCAGTCAGCGGCCTACCCGAAATCGATCCACTTCCTGCCTCAACTGCGCTGCCAGCCCTTCCAGCTCCCGGGCAGTGAACGCCAGCTCGTTGGCCACGTCGCGTTGCTCGCTGTTGGCTTGCGCGATGCTCTGCAGGTTGCGGCTAAGCACCGTTGCCGTGCTGCTCTGCTCCTGTGTCGCGGTGCTGATGACGGCGAACTGTTCACCGGCAACGCGGCTTTGCTCATCGATGCGCGCCAGTGCCTCGGCCACTTTGTCGTTGCGCTCCAGGCCCTCCTGCATCAACTGGTTGCCCTGCTCCAGGGTGCTGATCGCATGCCCGGTCTGTTGCTGGATACTGGCGATCATGCCGGAAATTTCGTCCGTCGCCTGGCGCGTGCGGGCAGCCAGTCCTCGCACCTCATCAGCCACGACGGCGAAGCCTCGTCCCTGCTCGCCGGCCCGGGCCGCTTCAATGGCGGCGTTGAGCGCCAGCAAGTTGGTCTGCTCGGCAATCGCGGTGATCACCCCAACGATCCCACCGATTTCCTGGGAGCGAGCGCCCAGGGTGTCCATCACCGTAGCCGTGCCACCCAGCGCCTCGGCGATCTGGCGTAGCGAGCTCGATGCCTGATCCATGGCGTTACGGCCGATGCGGGTCTGCTGGGCATTGTCGCGGGCCATGCGCTCGGTGCCCGCCATGTTGTCGGCGATGTTCATCGAGGTGGCGCTGAACTCCTCCACCGCGCCTGCCATGCTGGTGATCTCGCCGGACTGTTGGTCCATGCCTTCGCAAGCCCCGGCCGACAACCCGGCCAACGAGCGTGCCCGCCCGCTGACTTGCTCGGATGCATTGCGAATGTGCTCGACCATGGTCGACAGGGCCTCGCCCATCTTGTTGAAACTGCGTGCCAGCTGGCCGATTTCGTCATGGCTGGTGACATTCAGACGTGCATTGAGGTCGCCTGCCCCGAGGGCTTCGGCCTGCAGCACCAGGTCATCGAGGGGCCGAAGCTTGCGCCGCAACAACCACAGGGTCGCCGCCACCGCCAGCAGCATGGCCAGCAGGCTGCCGATGGCCAGGCGCCAGCCGACGTTCCAGGTCACCTCACGAATCTCCGCTTCTGGCATGCTCGCCACCACCGTCCATGGGCCTTCGGCGAAGGGCGCGGTGACGCTGAACAGTGGCTGCTCGGCATTGGCCGGCGGAACCAGCCATTGACCTCGTTCATCACGCAGGGCCAGCGAGCCGGTTTCACCAATGCGGAACCGCTTGAGGTTGGCGAACTGGGCATTCTGCGCGTCGGTGTAGTCGAAGCCGACGAACAACACAGCTATCACCCGCCCACTGCCATCGCTGACCGGCACGTAGCGAGTCATGTAGTTGCGCTCGAACAGCACGGCACGCCCGACATAGGTCTGGCCCGCCATCAGCTTTGCATAAGCCGGGTGCTGACGGTCGAGCTGGGTACCGATGGCGCGGCTACCATCCTGCTTGGTCAGCGAGGTGCTGATGCGCACGAAGTCGTCACCGCTGCGCACGAACAGCGTCGCGACACCCGCGGTCATCTGCTGGAATTCGTCCACCTGCTGGAAGTCGTTGTTCAGCAGCCGCTCGCCCAAGTACAACGCAGGCGTAGCCTGGCCTGCGACATTGACGGTTTCACCGGCATGCACTGTCAGGCCCGAGGCGAAACGCCGCTCGAACAAGCCGCTTAGGCGCTGGGTGTTGTCCTTGAGCGAGCTGTGGAAGGTTTCGAGCTGGTCGGCCAACAGCCGGGCCTCGCTGGCCAGGTGCTGCTGGCGGGTGGCGAGGTTGGCCTGGTCCAACGAGCGCAGGGCGAACAAGGTACTGCCGGTGATCACCAACGCCAGCACGATGGCGAGGGCGATTCCGAGCTGCGAGGCGATGCGTGCACGCGGTTGCGACATGGGGAAGCTCCTGACAAGTGGCCGGGATCATCCTGATCACCCAGGCCACCTGCGGGTTATCGACGAAAATCGCATCCTCTTCCGGGACGCTGGTGCCAGAGAATCGGCGTCGCAAGCCAATACTTGAGTGTCGGGCCGGGATATTCGCAAACGTTTTCGTTGTTGCAGCAAGCCCAGGATCCCACCCAGCCCTGAAGAAGGCGGCTTGCCGGCTAGAGGGGAGGCAGCATCTGCACATCCGGCAAACTCACCGCAGCCGCCTCCTCCTGCAGAAACACGCTCAGCCGTCGCAACCGCTCGCCACCCGGTCGGGTGCGCGGCCACACCAGATAGTAGTCCATGCCACTGGGCACCGCCGTGGGCCACGGCAGGCTCAGGCGTCCTTGCGCAACGTCCTCCGCCACCATCAGCAGGTCACCCATGGAAATCCCATAACCCCTGGCAGCCGCAATCATGCCCAGCTCCAGCGTGTCGAATACCTGGCCGCCCTTGAGCGAAACCTTTTCGGCAAGCCCCATGCGCTCTAGCCAAGCCCGCCAGTCACGCTTGTCCGGCGTTGGGTGCAGCAACTCGATGCCCGCCAACCGGCGCTCGTCCCAGGGGCCATCCTTGAGCAAATCCGGCGCCCCCACCGGGATCAGTAACTCGCTGAATAACCGGCGCACTTCCCAGTCTGGTGGGAACACACCGTCACTGAGCAACACTGCACAGTCGAACGGCTCCTGATTGAAGTCCACATGGTCGACGTCCATCCAGGCGCTGGTCAGCTGCACCTCGTTACCCGACTGCAAATGGCGAAAGCGGCTCAGGCGTGCCAGCAACCAGCGCATGGTCAAGGTCGAAGGCGCCTTCATGCGCAGGATGTCATCTTCACCGCGCAGGGTATCGCAAGCCCGCTCCAGCGCGGCGAAGCCCTCGCGCACACCCGGCAGCAGCACCCGCGCGGCCTCGGTCAATTGCAGGCTGCGCCCGCTGCGTACGAATAGGCGACAGGCGAAATGATCCTCCAAGGTGCGAATGTGTCGACTGACCGCACTCTGGGTAATCGAGAGCTCTTCGCCAGCGCGGGTGAAAGAGCTCAGCCGAGCGGCGGCTTCGAATGCGCGCAGCGCATAGAGCGCAGGCAACTGACGGGACATGGGGCACCTGAAAGAGGGCGTGGAAAGGAATGCAGATAATCATATATGCATGAGTTCAACTCATGCCAAGCATCGCTATTATCCTTTTGTGGAAAGTTGACCAAAGCCTCAGAATCGTCGCCTCGCCTACAGGATAAGCATCAAGGACCTCAACCATGCATGTCGCGCCCGCTACTGAACTCAAGGCTTTGCTGCGCCTGGCGGGGCCGCTGATCGCCTCGCAGTTGGCGCACATGCTGATGGTGTTGACCGACACCTTGATGATGGCCCGTATCAGCCCACAGGCCCTGGCAGGTGGCGGCCTGGGTGCGGCGAGCTATTCGTTCGTGTCGATTTTCTGCCTGGGTGTGATTGCCGCAGTCGGCACTCTGGTGGCGATTCGCAAAGGGGCGAATGACATCGAGGGCGCTACCCGCCTGGCACAGAACGGCCTGTGGTTGGCCTGGGGTCTGGCGCTGGTCGCGGCCCTGGTGCTGTGGAACCTCGAGCCTGTGTTACTGCTGTTCGGCCAGAAGCCCGAGAACGTGGCCTCGGCGGCCGAATTCCTTACCCTACTGCCCTTGGCCCTGCCTGGCTACCTGACGTTCATGGCCTTGCGCGGATTCACCAGCGCATTGGGTCGCTCGACGCCAGTGATGGTCATCAGCCTGGTGGGCACGGTGCTCAACTATCTGTTCAACGTCGCGCTGATCGAAGGCATGTTCGGCCTGCCCAAGCTTGGCCTGATGGGCATCGGCCTGGTCACCGCCGTGGTGTCGATGGGCATGGCCATTGCCCTGGCGCTGTACATCCACTGGCACCCGGCCTATACACCCTACCCGCTACGCCGGGGCCTGTCGCGCCCTTCCCTGCCTGCCCTGCGGGAACTGTGGCGGCTAGGTCTGCCGATTGGCGGTACCTACATGGTGGAGGTGGGGCTGTTCGCCTTCGCCGCGCTGTGCATGGGTGTGCTCGGTAGCACGGAACTGGCGGCGCACCAGATCGCCCTGCAAATCGTGTCCACCGCATTCATGGTACCAACCGGGCTGTCGTACGCGGTGACCATGCGAGTGGGGCTTTACTACGGCGCCGACAACCTGTTGGCGGCACGCAGCGCTGGGCGTGTGGGAATCGGCTTCGGCGCGATGATCATGTTCGCCTTTGCCGCGCTGTTCTGGCTGCGTCCGGAGATGCTGGTAGGCCTGTTCATCGACGGCGATGACCCAGCCTTCGCGGCGATCTACCAGCTGGCGGTAAGCCTGCTGATGGTCGCGGCCTGGTTCGAGCTGTTCGATGGCGTGCAGACCATCGCCATGGGCTCGATACGTGGGCTGAAGGATGCCAAGACCACCTTCCTGATCGGGCTGTGCTGCTACTGGCTGGTAGGCGCACCGGCAGCGTGGCTGCTCACCTTCACCCTGGGCGGCGGTGCGGTCGGCGTGTGGTGGGGGCTGGCCTTGGGGCTGGCGTGCGCTTCGGTGGCACTGACGATCGGCTTCGAGTGGCGGATGAAGCGGTTGCTGAAGTCCAGGGCACCTACGCTGGCTGGGCAGCTCGTGCATGGACCGCGATGAGCCCTGCGGGACCGGCGGTGCGTCTCAGGCCGACCGCCGCCCCGGAACCTGCAACAGGTAATCGATCAACGCCTCGACCGGCAACGGCTTGCTGACCAGGAACCCCTGTACCTGGTCGCAACCGAACTCGCGCAGCAACTGCATCTGCTCTTCGCTCTCCACCCCCTCGGCGACCACTTCGAGGTTGAGGTTGTGCGCCAGGTTGATCATGGCGTGCACCAACTTGCGGTTCTCTTCGCGCATCTCCATTTCAGCGACGAAGCTTCGGTCGACCTTGAGTAACGTGATCGGCAAGCTATTGAGGTGGACGAACGAAGAGAAGCCGGTACCGAAGTCATCCAGCGAAAACCGCACGCCAAGGCGCGCCAGGGCATCCATGGTCTGGCGGACCAGTTCGTTGCGACGCATGACGGCGGTCTCGGTAAGCTCGAACTCCAGCCAGCGGGCATCGACACCGTGCTCGATGATCAAGCGGCTCAGGGTAGCCAGCAACTGGCTGTCCTGGAACTGACGGAAGCTCAGGTTCACCGCCATGTGCAAGGGGGCCAGGCCCTCTTCACGCAAGGCTTGCATGTCACGCAGGGCGCGGGAAATCACCCAGTATCCCAACGGCACGATCAGCCCGCTCTGCTCGGCCAGCGGCACGAACTCACTGGGCGGCAGCAGGCCACGTTCGGCATGGCGCCAACGGACCAGGGCCTCCAGGCCAACGATACGACCGTCTTCCAGGTTCAATCGTGGCTGGTAATGCAGCTCCAACTCATCGCGGCGCAGCGCACGGCGCAACTCGCTTTCCAGGTCGGCCAGGCTGCGTGCGTTGCGGTTGATGCGCTCATTGAATACATGGAAGGTGCAGCCCTGGCTGCCCTTGGCCTGGCGCATGGCGATGTGGGCATGCCACATCAATGGGTCTGGCCCAGCCTGAGCGCGGGCATGGGCCAGGCCCAGGCTGCAGCCCAGCAGCAGGCTCTCGCCGTCTATCCAGAAGGGTTCGGCCAGCGCTTCGACGATCCGTTCGGCCATCCATTCGGCGCGGTTGGCATCGCGTCGGGTGTCGATCAGCAGGGCGAATTCGTCACTGCCCAGACGTGCCAGCTGGTCCCCCGCTTCCAGTTGCTGCTTCAGCCGGGCCACCACCTGCAAGATCAACCGGTCGCCGCTCTGGTGGCCAAGGGCATCGTTGACGTGGCGGAAATTGTCGAGGTCCAGGTGGCCAAGCGCCAGACCGCGCCCGTCATTCTCGGCCAGGCGCGCGGTCAGTAAGGCCTGGAAGCCCTGACGATTGGCGATGCCGGTAAGCGGGTCTTGTTCGGCCAGGCGCTGCAGGGTGGCCACCAGTACGCCGCGCTCACGCACATGGCGCAAGGATCGGCGGATGGCGTCGGCGCTGAGTTGATCGCGCACCAACCAATCGCTGACAGCCGTCGGTGGTGAGTCAGGCTCATGCTCAAGCAGCAAGATGGTGGGGAGTTCGCAACGCCCCGGCGCGGGTTGCAAGGCCGGGGTAGCCAGCACCACCGCTTGGCGGTCTTGGTTGAACAGGGTGTCGACAGCCTCCCAACTGGGTGCGGTCAGCAATACGGCGCTGCCGCCCAAGGGCAGCAGGCAGTCGCGCAACAGGGCAGCCCATTCCGGCTCATCAGCCAACAACAGCAAACGCAAAGGTTCGACAGGCGTGGACAAGCGGGCTCCTTAAAGGCTTGGACAGTGAAGCGTATGAGGCCGGATATGCTACTGCATAAATGAAAACGATTTTCACTTTTAGACATATCCTTGCCTGCAGTGCTCCCCGACGCATTTTGACGTGCATCCTGCGCGAAACTCGCTAAACCAGCAAATCCGATTTTTTTCTTGGATATCATGAGTCTGACTAATAGTAGCGAGAGACAAAAGTCTGACTCAGACGTCAGACGGTCGCGCCACAACTGCCCCATGCCTGTTAGAATGCGCGGCTATTTTCTGGCGACCCCCGGTTTCTAGCATGTCCCGACTCAATCCCCGGCAACAAGAAGCCCGAGACTACGTCGGCGGCCCTCTTTTGGTGCTCGCCGGTGCTGGCTCCGGCAAGACCAGCGTGATCACGCGCAAGATTGCCCACCTCATCCAGAACTGCGGCATCCGCGCCCAGTACATCGTGGCGATGACCTTCACCAACAAGGCCGCCCGCGAGATGAAGGAGCGGGTCGCTACCCTGCTGCGTCCGGGCGAAGGCCGTGGCCTGACGGTGTGCACCTTCCACAACCTGGGCCTGAACATCATCCGCAAGGAACACGAGCGCCTGGGCTACAAGCCTGGTTTCTCGATCTTCGACGAGTCCGACATCAAGGCATTGCTGTCGGACATCATGCAGAAGGAATACTCCGGCGACGATGGCATCGACGAGATCAAGAACATGATCGGTGCCTGGAAGAACGACCTGGTCCTGCCTGCCGAGGCGCTGGAGAAAGCGCGCAACCCGCGCGAACAGACCGCCGCAATCGTCTATACCCACTACCAGCGCACGCTCAAGGCGTTCAACGCCGTGGACTTCGACGACTTGATCCTGCTGCCGGTCAAGCTGTTCCAGGAACACCCCGACGTGCTCGAACGCTGGCAGAACCGTGTGCGCTACCTGCTGGTGGACGAGTATCAGGACACCAACGCCAGCCAGTACCTGCTGGTGAAGATGCTGATCGGCATGCGCAACCAGTTCACCGTGGTCGGCGACGATGACCAGTCGATCTATGCCTGGCGTGGCGCCCGCCCGGAGAACCTCATGCTGCTCAAGGAGGACTATCCCTCCCTGAAAGTGGTGATGCTGGAGCAGAACTACCGCTCCACCAGCCGCATCCTGCGCTGCGCCAACGTGCTGATCGCCAACAACCCCCACGCGTTCGAAAAGCAGCTGTGGAGCGAGATGGGCGTGGGCGACGAGATCCGCGTGATCCGCTGCAAGAACGAGGAAGCCGAAGCCGAGCGGGTGGCCATGGAGATCCTCACCCTGCACCTGCGCACCAATCGCCCCTACAGCGATTTCGCCATCCTCTACCGTGGCAACTACCAGGCCAAGCTGATCGAGTTGAAGCTGCAACACCACCAGGTGCCATATCGCCTGTCCGGCGGCAACAGCTTCTTCGGCCGCCAGGAGGTCAAGGACCTGATGGCCTACCTGCGCTTGCTGGTGAACCCGGACGACGACAACGCCTACCTGCGGGTGATCAACGTGCCGCGCCGGGAGATCGGCTCGACCACTTTGGAAAAGCTCGGCAACTACGCCACCGAGCGCGGCATCTCGATGTATGCCGCCAGCGAAGAGCTGGGCCTGGGTGAGCACCTGGATGCCCGCTACACAGAGCGCCTGCAGCGCTTCAAGCACTGGCTCGATGGCGTGCGTCACAAGGTCGCCCTGGAAGACCCGATTGCCGCGTTGCACGAGATGATCCGCGACATCGACTACGAGAACTGGATCCGCCAGCAGACCGCCAGCGACAAGGCGGCGGAGTTCCGCATCAGCAACGTCTGGTTCCTGGTCGAAGCGCTGAAGAACACCCTCGAGAAAGACGAAGAGGGTGACATGACCATCGAGGACGCCATCGGCAAACTGGTGCTGCGCGACATGCTCGAGCGCCAGCAGGAAGAGGAAGAAAACGCCGAAGGCGTGCAGATGATGACTCTGCATGCGTCCAAGGGCCTGGAATTCCCCTACGTGTTCATCATGGGCATGGAAGAGGAAATCCTCCCGCACCGTTCCAGCATCGAAGCCGACACCATCGAAGAGGAACGCCGCCTGGCCTATGTGGGCATCACCCGCGCCCGCCAGACCCTGGCCTTCACCTTCGCCGCCAAGCGCAAGCAGTATGGCGAAATCATCGACTGCACGCCCAGCCGCTTCCTTGACGAGCTGCCGCCGGAGGACCTGGCCTGGGAAGGCCTGGACGATGCGCCGGTAGAAGTCAAAGCCGCTCGCGGCAATAACGCCCTGGCCGACATCCGGGCAATGCTCAAACGCTGATCAACCATTACTCTTTAACACTGCCGCTTCATGCGGCCACCTTTGCTACATCGAGGAATACACAGTGGAAGCACTGCAGCAGAAGATTCGCGAAGAAGGCATCGTGCTTTCCGATCAGGTTCTCAAAGTCGACGCGTTTCTCAACCACCAGATCGACCCTGCGCTGATGCAGCTGATCGGTGACGAATTCGCCCGCCTGTTCGCCGACGCCGGCGTGACCAAGATCGTCACCATCGAAGCCTCGGGCATTGCCCCGGCCGTGATGACTGGCCTGAAGCTGGGCGTACCGGTGATCTTCGCGCGCAAGCACCAGTCGCTGACCCTGACCGAGAACCTGCTGACCGCCTCGGTGTACTCCTTCACCAAGCAGACCGAGAACACCGTGGCCATCTCGCCGCGCCACCTCAACAGCAGCGACCGCGTGCTGGTGATCGACGATTTCCTGGCCAACGGCAAGGCTTCGCAGGCACTGATCTCGATCATCAAGCAAGCCGGTGCTACCGTGGCGGGCCTGGGTATCGTCATCGAGAAATCGTTCCAGGGCGGCCGTGCCGAGCTGGACAGCCAGGGTTACCGCGTCGAATCGCTGGCCCGGGTGAAGTCGCTGGAAGGTGGTGTGGTCAGCTTCATCGACTAAAGCCTGAGCACCTCTCCTGTAGGAGCGGGTTTACCCGCGAAGACAACGGTGACGTCACCCTCTCATTCGTAGGTGAACCCGCTCCCACAGGGTAAGGCGCTGAACCTTGGTTTAGCGGGTTGCCTCTAGCCCCGCCAGCAACAACCGCTGATACAACTCTTCCTTCAGCCCCTGCGGTTGATCCAGCTGCATCCGCGCCAGGTGCGCCTCATACCCCTCCGGCCCCGGTGCCTCCAGTGCCGCCTTGCCCAGCTCCAGCACCTCTCTGAGCTTGAACTTGCTCTTCAACCAGTTGAGCGCGCGCAGCAAATCCTGCTCTTGTGCCGTGAAATCCGTGCCCAGCGGATACTCTGGGAACAACCGTGCGTGCCGTGCCCGCACCGCCTCAAGACGCTCGGGCGTGTTGTCGGTGAAGCGCGGATCCAGCTGAAAGTCCCTGGCCAATTTACCGGCACGCTTGGCTTGCTCCATCAACGTGTCCTGGAACCGCGAGTCACTCACCGCCAGCAACCGCGCAATCACTTCGCTGTCGGTCTGCCCGCGCAAGTCGGCGATGCCGTACTCGGTCACCACGATATCGCGTAGGTGTCGGGGGATGGTGCAGTGGCCATAGGTCCAGAACAGGTTCGAGCTGATCTCACCACCCGCCTCGCGCCAGCTGCGCAGCAGCAAGACCGAACGCCCACCCGCCAGGGCATGGCCCTGGGCGACGAAGTTGTACTGCCCACCGACACCGCTGAGTACACGGCCGTCTTCCAACTGGTCAGCCACCCCGGCGCCAAGCAAGGTCATGCCGAACACCGTATTGACGAAACGGGCATCGCGGCGCTGTCGACGCTTCAGGGCTTCCTGCCCGTACAGCTCGTTGATGAAGCTGATACGGGTCATGGCGTAACGCGCCCGCTGCTCCAGCGGCAGCTCTCGCAAGCGCCGGTAGAAGGACTGCGGCCCCAGGAAAAACCCGCCATGCACGAGCACGCCCTGACCATTGATCGGGCGCCGAACTACCCCGGCTTCGGCCAGCGCCAGCAGGCCGTTGACGAACATTTCGCTGCAGCCATACAGCCCTTGGGCAAGCGCTTCCAAGCCCCCTTCCCGCTCGATCAGCGTCTGCCAGGGGCGAATGTCCAACTCGTCGAGCAAGGCGCGATAGCCCGCGTTGTCGCCCTGGCGCGCCAGCAAAGCAGCCGCCAGCGCATCGCCCATGGCACCGATGCCGATCTGTAGGGTGCCACCATCACGCACCAGTGCGCTGGCGAACAGGCCAATGCAGTGGTCCTGGGTGGTGACCGGCATGTTCGGGGTCGAAAACAGCCGGCGTTGCTCCGCTACGTCGATCAGCAGGTCGAAGTGGTCGATACCCAGCTCTGCGTCGCCTGGCATGTAAGGCAGCTCGGCATGGACCTGACCAAGCATGAGGATGGTCTCACCAGCCTTGCGGCGCTTGGCAATCATCGGCAGCAGGTCAAGGGTGATGTCGGGGTTGCAGGCCAGGCTCAGGTGCACGGGCCTTTCCGGTGTGGCGGCGACCAACTGCGCGATCAGGTTCAGCCCCTTGGCATTGATGTCACGGGCAGCGTGGCTGTAATTGCTGCTGACATAGTCCTGCTGGGCAGCCTCGCTATGCAGCAGGCTGCCGGGCTGCATGAAGAACTGCTCGACACGGATGTTCGGCGGCAAGCTGTCGTTGCGCAGGTCGGCAAGGTAAGTGAGTTCTTCGTAGTCAGCGAACACACGCTCGACGAAGGGTTCGAGAAAGCGCCGTTGCAAACCGTCGCCCAGCGGGGGGCGGCCTAGTGTAAGCGCCGTGTAGATAGTCAGTTGCCGTTCGGGTAGGTCACGCACCCGGGCATAGAGAGCGTTGACGAAAGCATTGGGCTTGCCCAGGCCCAAGGGCAGGCCCATGTGAATATGAGCTGGCAGGCGCGACAGCACTTGCTCGACAGCCTGGTCGATGGAGCAGAGGTGCATCGAGATCTCCTCATTCATCCATGGGGGTCAGAGGTTGGACACGAATTCGCGCGGCTTGGTTGCCTCAGGAGGTGTCTTCGTGGTCAATCTCCCACACAGACTTTGCACCTCCTATATTCGCAGAGGCCTGAATAGTGCTCGACTCACCAGAAACACCTACGTACCGGCTATCAATGCTGGCGCTGTTAGTATGTGACAGTGGTTTTATCACTGATTAAAATTGGAAACGCTACTTCCCTGCGCACAGCGACCTTCCCATAAGCATTCTCCCTGATTACCATTACGTTTCGATTAGCGCTGAAATAGTCCTTCCCTTTTTTCCATTCCCCGAAATTTTCTGCGTACACGCCGAATACGATTCCGTCTCCATCCGAACCTGCGTACTTATTGGCCACATCGAGATTAGTGGAAAAGTAGAAGCCGCTGCCGTAAGTTCCACCCTTTGAGTAACCAGGATCAAGGCCTGATTCCAACGACCGCGCATGTTTTGCTTGACTCCCATGAAAGCCGATCAACTCATAGCCCTGCGGCACACGCCCTGAACTACCCACCAGGCTGATGTTGATGACAGAATTAATATTCTTGTAGTCTTTGTTAATAACCATTCTCTCGATGATAGGCGACACATATAACTTACCAGGGAGCTCTTTTTTAGGAAAAATCCTTCTAAACATTCGTGCGAAGGGCTTAAATAAACAGCAATTACCGCTCGGGTCCTCGCGGTTCACCGGATCACCTAGACAGTATGAATATGAATTTAACCCACCCGCCGCGAAGGGGCTCATGCTGTCCGAGCTGATGAAACGCAACAATGATGGATTGAATGATCGACGCCCATTGCCCAATGGATAACACCCTGTAACAGGATCGAGTCGGCCACCATTGAAACCGAGCATGGTGCGTAGGAGCGAATGATAGCCATAGGGCGAATAGCCCCGATGAAGAGGGGCACTGCCGGAGGGTTGCCTTTGCAGCTTCACCCGGCTGACTGCATTCTGCTTCCGACCGTTATTGTCCGCTATTCTCAAGTCTATTGGCTCCCATCCAACACCACTACCAGAAGCTTGAGTGTTATTCGTAGACCCGAAAAATAAAACTGGTAAAAATGCTAGTTAATCATCAGCATGGTTCAAACACCGGGGCTTTCTGGATTGTCCATGGTTTCAGAGATTGGGTGGGGTTAGTTGCCTGTGCCGGCCCTTTCGCGGCTAAAGCCGCTCCCACATGGGCAGCATAGGACTCGAAGGCTTTAGCCACGAAAGCGGCCGACACACGCAGCACAAAAACAAAGCCCGCCATCGATGGCGGGCCTCGTGCAATTCAGGTTTGGATCAAAGCCCCGACATCTTCTTGATCGCGCCTTTGAGATCCTCGTCCGAACAGTCGGCACAGGTACCTTTCGGTGGCATGGCGTTTATGCCGGTAATGGCTTTGGCCAGAATGCCATCCAGGCCGCCCTGGTGGTCGGCGCGCTCTTTCCACGCGGCGGTATCGCCAATCTTCGGCGCACCGAGCAAGCCGCTGCCATGGCAGGCGTTGCAGTGCTTGGCGATGATCTCGTCCGGCGTCTTGGCCCCGCCACCGCCCGCTGCGGCAGCCACTTCCATGCCTTTGCACTCCTGACCCTGAATGCACACCTGCCCTACAGGCTCCAGGCGCTTGGCAATGTCGTCGTTGGTTGCAGCAGTTGCATTGATTGCCCAGAGGGCGAGTACGGCGGCTGGTAAGGCCAGCATCTTCTTGATTTGGTTCACGCGAACACCCTCATGGTGGCTAATCATGCCCGCACCACGAAATTGCGAGCGTTGAAAAGTATAGCGGGAACCCGGAACCCGTGAAACGACCCCACAGGTGAAAGGGGTATTAGCGAAACAATACGCTGCGCTGGATCAAAAGTTCGAAGGCGTCGCCGCACTGATCAGCCGTGCTGGCTCTGCGAAGGGATTGCGGAATCGATGCGGCCGGGTGCTTTCGAAGTAGTAGCTGTCGCCTGCTTCGAGGATGAAGGTCTCATTCCCGACCACCAGCTCCAGGCGCCCTTCCAGCAGGATGCCGGTCTCTTCGCCATCGTGGGTGAGCATTTCTTCCCCGGTGTCGGCGCCCGGCGGGTAGACCTCGTTGAGGAAAGCGATGGCGCGGTTGGGGTGCGACTTGCCCACCAGCTTCATGGTTACCGCACCGTCCGAGATGTCGATCAGCTCGTGAGCTTTGTAGACGATCTGGGAAGGGCTTTCGGGTTCCAGCTCGACGGAGAAGAACTCGACCATGGACATGGGAATGCCACTGAGCACCTTGCGCAGCGAGCTGATCGAAGGGCTCACGCTGTTCTTCTCGATCATCGAGATGGTGCTGTTGGTCACACCCGCACGCTTGGCGAGTTCACGCTGGGACAGGCCCTTGAGCTTGCGGATGGCTTGCAGTCGTTCGCCGACGTCCAAAGCTGGAGCCTCCTGAAACGGTAGAAATGGGGGGTGATGTGAACGATATCATGGCAATGCCGTTCAGTATTTACAACACACCCCCTCCATCCTGTCCGCTTCGGCGCCTTATTCGCCGTAATAGTCCAGCGGTACACGCTTGAGATTGCAGAAGATCTGGTACGGAATGGTGCCAGCGCGCATGGCCACGTCGCTGGCCAGTACCTGTTTGCCCCACAACTCGACCGGGCTGCCGATGGTGGCTTCAGGCACGTCGGTGAGGTCGACGCAGAGCATGTCCATCGAAACCCTGCCAATCAGTTGGGTGAGCTTGCCAGCGACCATCACCGGCGTGCCAGTGGGTGCCTGGCGAGGGTAGCCGTCGGCATAGCCCATGGCGACCACACCCACACGGGTCGGCCGAGAGCTGATGAACTTGGCGCCGTAACCCACCGGTTCGCCAGCCGGCAGCTCCCGCACACTGATGATGCGCGATTGCAGGGTCATCACCGGCTGCAGGCGCGCAGCCTGGGCCTGATCCACTTCGAAGGGCGTGGCGCCGTACAGCATGATGCCAGGTCGCACCCAGTCGCTTGGCGCCTGCGGCCAGGCCAGCACACCGGGCGAATTGCGTAGGCTGCACTCGGCAGCCAGGCCTTGGCGGGCAGCCTCGAACACGGCGATTTGTTGGGCGGTGGCATCGGCATCCAACTCGTCCGCACGGGCGAAGTGGCTCATCAACACGATGCGCGAAACCTTGCCGCTGGCCAGCAGCCGCTGGTAGGCCTCGTGGTAATCCTTGGGGTGCAGGCCCGCCCGGTGCATGCCGCTGTCGAGTTTCAGCCAGGTGGTCAGGGGCTTGTGCACCTGAGTCCTTTCGATCGCCTCCAGTTGCCACAGCGAGTGCACGACACACCACAGGTCATGCTCGGCGATCAGCGCCAACTCGCTGGCTTCGAAAAAGCCTTCGAGCAACAACACGGGTGCCTTGATACCCGCTGCACGCAGCTCCAGCGCCTCCTCGATGCAGGCCACGGCAAAGCCATCGGCTTCCGGCTCCAGCGCCAGGGCGCAGCGCACGGCACCGTGACCATAGGCGTCGGCCTTGATCACGGCGAGGGCCTTGGCACCGGACAGTTCACGGGCCAGGCGGTAATTGTGGCGGAGGGCTTGCAGGTCGATCAGGGCGCGGGCGGGTCGCATGGCGGCTGCCTTATGGTGTTCGGGTTGTCATCGGTGTTGGATTGATCGCCGGCAGGCCGGTTCTCCTCAGGACCAGAACTTCAGGCTGATCCTGCAGGAGCCGGCTTGCCGCCGATGAGGCCGGGTCAGTCGACCTTACTGCTGATGGGCTGGCGCGGTCTGACCCTGCTTGGCAACCTCACGGCGGTTGCCATAACGAGAGATATCCAGGCCTTCGGCGCTGATCTGCGGCTTCTTGCGCGCGATCAGGTCAGCCAGCAGGCGACCGGAGCCGCACGCCATCGTCCAGCCCAGTGTGCCGTGACCGGTATTGAGGAACAGGTTACGGAACGAGGTCGCACCCACGATCGGCGTACCGTCCGGGGTAGCCGGGCGCAGGCCGGTCCAGAAACTGGCCTGGCTCAGGTCGCCGCCGCGAGGATAAAGGTCGTTGACGATCATCTCCAGCGTTTCGCGACGACGCGGGTTCAGCGACAGGTCAAAACCAGCGATTTCAGCCATGCCGCCGACACGAATACGGTTGTCGAAGCGGGTGATGGCGACCTTGTAGGTCTCATCGAGGATGGTCGAAGTCGGCGCCATGTCAGCGTTGGTGATCGGCACGGTCAGCGAGTAACCCTTCAGCGGGTACACCGGGGCCTTGATACCCAGCGGCTTGAGCATCTGCGGCGAGTAGCTGCCCAGGGCCAGCACATAGCGATCGGCGGTTTCCAGCTTGCCGTCGATCCACACGCCATTGATGCGATCACCCGCGAAGTCCAGGCGCTGGATGTCCTGGCCGAAGCGGAACTCCACGCCCAGCTTCACGGCCATCTCGGCCAGCTTGGTGGTGAACAGCTGGCAGTCGCCGGTCTGGTCGTTGGGCAGACGCAGGGCGCCAGCGAGAATGTCTTTCACGCCCGCCAAGGCCGGTTCGACGCGGGCGATGCCGTCGCGGTCGAGCAGCTCGTAAGGCACGCCGGACTGTTCGAGCACGGCGATATCCTTGGCCGCGGCATCCACCTGGGCCTGGGTACGGAACAGCTGGGTAGTTCCCAGGCTGCGGTTTTCGTAGGCGATGCCGGTTTCAGCGCGCAACTCGTCGAGGCAGTCGCGGCTGTACTCGGACAGCCGCACCATGCGCTCTTTGTTGACCGCGTAACGGCTGGCGGTGCAGTTGCGCAGCATCTGCGCCATCCACAGGTATTGGTCGACATCGCCGGTCAGCTTGATGGCGAGGGGCGCGTGGCGCTCAAGCAGCCACTTGATGGCCTTCAGCGGTACGCCAGGGGCAGCCCAGGGCGAGGCATAACCAGGCGAGATCTGACCTGCGTTGGCAAAACTGGTTTCCATGGCCACCGCGGGTTGGCGGTCGACCACCGTCACTTCGAAACCTTGACGGGCCAGGTAGTAGGCGCTGGCGGTTCCGATCACACCGCTACCAAGTACCAGAACTCGCATCGTTTATTCCTCGCACGCGGCGCACCGCTGTCTTTTGTTGAAATGGCATGGATGCGCGCAGTATAAAAAGGTAGGCCCAGTGCAATTCACTATATAAAAGCCTATTATTGGCGAGAATTCTCGGCAAAATCGCCTTTCACGGAGGGGCATCCCCTATGAGAACCCAGCACCAGAGTAAGCGTGAGCTGGACAAGATCGACCGCAACATCCTGCGCATCCTGCAGAATGACGGGCGTATTTCCTTCACCGAACTGGGCGAGAAAGTTGGGCTTTCCACCACCCCTTGCACCGAGCGGGTCCGCCGCCTCGAGCGCGAGGGCATCATCATGGGCTACAACGCCCGGCTCAACCCCCAGCACCTCAAAGGTAGCCTGCTGGTGTTCGTCGAGATCAGCCTGGACTACAAGTCCGGCGACACCTTCGAGGAGTTCCGCCGCGCCGTGCTGAAACTGCCGCATGTGCTGGAATGCCACCTGGTTTCTGGCGACTTCGACTACCTGGTGAAAGCCCGTATTTCGGAGATGGCTTCATACCGCAAGCTGCTGGGCGACATCCTGCTCAAGCTGCCGCACGTCCGTGAGTCGAAGAGCTACATCGTGATGGAAGAGGTCAAAGAGAGCCTCTGCCTGCCGATTCCGGACTAAGGCTAGACCAGCACCTGACGTGTGGTGGCGATGAACTGGTGAACGAGCTGCTCGGCCTGCGGCTCGATCATCTGTTCAGGCCCACGACCACGGGGGCAGGCCATGCGTGGAGTTGTGCCAAAGAGGCGGCAGATCATCGGGCGCTCTTCATACACCGTGCAGCCATCGGGGCCCAGGTGTACGCAGTCCAGGCGCTCCAACGCCGCATCCTGCTCGGCCTGGGACTTGCGCGGCAAGCGCGCCATCTCCTCAGCCGAGGTGGTGACCGGACCACAACAGTCGTGGCACCCGGGCTCGCACTCGAAAGAGGGAATGAGTTCGCGCAGGAAGTGAATCTTGTGGCGGTTGCAGGACATGGCCGGATACAGGATTGACGATCGAAGTTCGATTATAGGACCAATTGCCCGCCAGCCGGCTGCCCAAGTCACACGCGCCCCTGAGCGGCAGTCGGCTTGCCGGCGAGGAGGCCAGTTGCCCCGCCGCAAAACCCCAGCTTATCCTCCCCCTTTCGCCCAACGCCCAGGAACCGCCCGATGATCCACAGCGCGCAGCACGCCGCCTCTTACTACGCCGCCAGCAGCGCGCCTCATCCCGATCATCCCTACCTGCAGGGCGAACATTCTGCCGACGTGTGCATCGTTGGTGGCGGCTACTCAGGCTTGAACACTGCCATCGAACTGGCCGAACGCGGCCTGTCGGTAATCCTGCTGGAGGCACGCAAGCTTGGCTGGGGCGCCAGCGGCCGCAACGGCGGTCAGTTGATTCGTGGCGTTGGCCATGGCCTTGAGCAGTTCTTGCCGGTGATTGGCCAGGAAGGTGTGCGCAGCATGAAGCTGATGGGACTGGAGGCCGTGGACATCGTCCGCGAGCGCGTCGAACGACACGCCATCGACTGCGACTTGACCTGGGGTTACTGCGACCTGGCCAACAAACCCGGCGAGCTGCAAGGCTTTGCCGAGGATGCCGAAGAACTGCGCAGCCTTGGCTACCGCCATGAAATGCGCCTGGTGCAACAAAAAGATATCCACAGCGTGGTCGGTTCCGACCGCTACGTCGGCGGCCTGATCGACATGGGTTCAGGCCACCTGCACCCGCTCAACCTGGCATTGGGCGAAGCAGCCGTGGCCAGCCGTCTAGGCGTCAAGCTGTTCGAGCAGTCCGAGGTCACACGCATCGACTACGGCCCCCTGGTTCAGGTACACACTCCCCAAGGAAGAGTGCGCGCCAGGACCTTGGTGCTGTGCTGCAACGCCTACCACAACGACCTCAACCGCGAACTGGGTGGCAAGGTATTGCCCGCCGGCAGCTACATCATCGCCACTGAACCGCTCGGCGAAGAACGAGCGCGCCAGCTACTGCCGCAGAATATGGCGGTGTGCGACCAGCGCGTGGCGCTGGATTACTATCGTTTGTCTGCCGACCACCGTCTGTTGTTCGGTGGCGCCTGCCATTACTCGGGCCGTGATCCAAAAGACATCGCCGCCTACATGCAGCCGAAGATGCTCAAGGTGTTCCCACAGTTGGCCGACGTGCGCATCGAATATCAATGGGGCGGCATGATCGGCATCGGCGCCAATCGCCTGCCGCAGATCGGCCGCCTGGCCAGCCAACCGAACGTGTATTACGCCCAGGCCTATTCGGGCCACGGGGTCAACGCCACCCACCTCGCTGCGCGCCTGCTGGGTGAAGCCATCAGCGGTCAGGAAAGCGGGCGCTTCGACCTGTTCGCCAACGTGCCGCACGTCACTTTCCCCGGTGGCAAGCACCTGCGCTCGCCGCTGCTGGCGTTGGGAATGTTGTGGCACAGGCTCAAAGAGCTGATCTGACCGCTGACGTACCTTTCAGGAGCGTGCTTGCCCGCGAACCAAGCACTGCGATGTACGACACTGACTTGGCCGATGCTCGCGGGTGAACCGCTCCTACACGGTGATGCGCTGCCGTTCCCAGCGCTTTGCGTCAGTCCTTCCAGCAGGGCTTTCGCCCTTCGGTCCGGGCCTGCTCCCAGCTCAGCCCTACATCACGCAACTCCTCATCGCTCAGTTGCAACAGCGCCCTGCGGGTGTGCCAACGGTGCAGCAGCAGGCCCCAGCGGCTCAAGCCGGCCGGTGCATTGAACACCTTGGGCCGCTGCTCGTCCTCGAGCTCCTTGGCCAACAGTTGCAAGCGCACATCGCTCAAGCCACCCATTGCTGCATCCTCCCGATCAGTTCATACCGTGGAGACAGCATGCGCGCTGGCAGGCGTGACGATACAGATCCAATAATGGCTTATTATTCCCATACAGAATTGGCGAACCGGCCGCTGAATGCTGTATTTTCCCCACAACTGTACTGGTCGCTGCCAGCCTTGAACGCGGGAGTATGCCGTGACGCTCTATCTCAACCTCGCCGAATTGCTGGGCGCCCGCATCGAGCAGGGCCTGTATCGCCCTGGTCAGCGGCTGCCATCGGTGCGAGCCCTCAGCGAGGAACATGGCGTCAGCCTCAGCACCGTACAGCAGGCTTATCGCATGCTCGAGGACAGCGGCCTGGTCTCGCCACGCCCAAAGTCCGGGTACTTCGTCAGCGAAGGACGCCACCTCCCCGCCCTGCCCGCCGTCAGCCGGCCGGCGCAGCGCCCTGTGGATATCTCCCAGTGGGAACAGGTGCTGGAGCTGGTGCGTAGCACGCCCCGCAAGGATGTGATCCAGCTCGGCCGCGGCATGCCCGACATCGACAGCCCCACCCTCAAGCCGCTGTTGCGCAGCCTCGCCCAGTTGAGCCGGCGCCAGGACATGCCCGGCCTTTACTACGACAACATCCACGGCAACCTGGCCCTGCGCGAGCAGATCGCCCGGTTGATGCTCGATTCCGGCTGCCGCCTGGGGCCGGCTGACCTGGTGGTGACGACCGGCTGCCATGAAGCGCTGTCCTGCAGCATCCGCGCGGTGTGCGACCCGGGGGACATCGTCGCGGTTGACTCGCCGAGCTTCCACGGCGCCATGCAAACCCTCAAAGGTTTGGGCATGAAAGCCCTGGAGATCCCCACTGACCCCGTCACCGGAATCAGTCTGGAGGCGCTGGAACTGGCCTTGGAACAATGGCCGATCAAGCTCATCCAGATCACCCCTAACTGCAACAACCCGCTCGGCTACATAATGCCCGAGGCCCGCAAGAAGGCGCTGCTGAGCCTGGCCCAGCGCTATGACGTGGCGGTTCTCGAAGACGATGTGTATGGCGACCTGGCATATACCTACCCTCGCCCGCGCACCCTCAAGTCGTTCGACGACGACGGCCGCGTGCTGCTGTGCAGCTCCTTCTCCAAGACCCTGGCCCCGGGCTTGCGCATAGGCTGGGTCGCGCCGGGGCGTTATCTGGAGCGGGTGCTGCACATGAAGTACATCAGCACCGGCAGCACGGCCACCCAACCGCAACTGGCCATCGCCGACTTCATCGCCGCCGGGCACTACCAACCCCATGTGCGCCGCATGCGCAGCCAGTATCAGCGCGGTCGCGACCTGATGAGCGACTGGGTCACCCAGTACTTCCCGAGCGGGACGCGTGTCAGCCGGCCACAAGGGGGCTTCATGCTGTGGGTCGAATTGCCTGAAGATTTCGACACGCTGCGGCTGAACCGAGCTTTACTGGAGCAGGGAGTGCAAATCGCGGTAGGCAGCATCTTCTCGGCCTCGGGCAAGTTTCGTCACTGCCTGCGCATGAACTTCGCCTCGCGCCCCACACCACAGATCGAGGATGCCGTGCGCAAGGTCGGTGAAACCGCCCTTCGTCTACTGGATCAGGACATCACCTGAGCGTAACTTTGCGCCGCCCTCCACAGTCCAACCTTCAGGCCCTTGCTGCACAGGACGATCCACCCTTGAGATTCACGCCTGCCCTGCCTCTGTTGCTAGCGCTGCTGCTCGGCCTCGCGGGCTGCGCCAGCGTCGGTACGACCCGCGAAGTCAGCCAGGCGCTGCCAGCGAACGAGTCGGCCTTCGGCCGCTCCGTACTTCGCCAGGCCGCACCCTATGACGGCCGCTCCGGATTCCGGCTGCTGCCTAACAGCAACGAGGCCTTCCGCGCCCGGGCCGAGCTGATCCGTAACGCACAGGCCAGCATCGACCTGCAGTACTACATCGTCCATGACGGCTTGAGCACGCGGGCGCTGGTCCACGAACTGCTGCGCGCGGCCGACCGTGGCGTTCGGGTGCGCATTCTCCTCGATGACACCACCAGCGATGGCCTCGACACCATCATGGGCACCCTCGACGCCCACCCCAACATCCAGATTCGCGTGTTCAACCCGCTGCACCTCGGCCGCAGCACAGGCGTGACACGCGCCGCAGGACGTCTGTTCAACCTCTCCCGACAACACCGGCGCATGCACAACAAATTGTTCGTGGTGGACAACGCCATGGCCATCGTCGGCGGACGTAACCTGGGTGACGAGTATTTCGATGCCGAGCCCAACCTCAACTTCACCGACATCGACCTGTTGGGAGTCGGCCCCGTGGCCGAGCAGCTCAGTCATGGTTTCGACCAGTACTGGAACAGCGCGCTGAGCCGTCCCATTGGAGACTTCCTATGGCGCCAGCCAGATGCCAGCGACCTGCATGCCAGCCGTCGACGCCTTGAGGTGTCCTTGGCCGAGGCGCGGGTCAGGCACAAGGCCCTGTACGACAGGTTGATGGCCTACCAGACGCAGCCGCGCCTGGATATCTGGCGCAACGAACTGATCTGGGCACATAGCCAGGCCTTGTGGGATGCGCCGAGCAAAGTCCTGGCCGACGACGAGCCAGACCCGCACCTGCTGCTTAGCCAGCAACTGGCGCCGGACCTGGACAACGTGCATCACGAGCTGATTCTGGTTTCGGCCTACTTCGTGCCGGGCAAGTCAGGCCTGCTGTACCTGACCGGCGCTGCCGATGCGGGCGTTTCGATCAAGCTGTTGACCAACTCCCTGGAAGCCACCGACGTGCCGGCTGTGCATGGCGGGTATGCGCCCTACCGCCGCGCCCTGCTGGAGCACGGCGTGCAGTTGTACGAACTGCGCCGCCAACCTGGTGACACCAACGCCAGATACCGTTTGAGCTTCCATGGCAGTTCGGATTCGAGCCTTCACAGCAAGGCAATCGTCTTCGACCGGCGCAAGACCTTCATCGGCTCGTTCAACTTCGACCCGCGATCATTGCTGTGGAACACCGAGGTTGGAGTGCTGGTCGATAGCCCGGAACTGGCTGAATACACCCGTTTTCTGGCGGTACAAGGCATGGCACCCGCACTGAGTTACCAGCCCAGGCTGGTGGACGACAAGCTGGTCTGGGTAACCGAGGAAAATGGCAAGCGCCGCATGCTGACCTCCGAGCCTGGCGGCCTGTGGCGGCGTTTCAACGCCTGGATCAGCAAGGCGGTGGGGCTGGAGAAGATGCTCTAGCCCCATGCCTCAGGCGGAGGCTGGCTCGAACGCCCCGCGCCGCCGGGTCAACAGCACCAGAACAGCCGCCCCTGCCGCCATCAGCAACAGCAACGCGTGCCCGCTGATCCACTGGCTGCCTGCTCCGGCCAACAATGGCCCGAGCAGGCAGCCGATACCCCAGAGCTGCGCCACATGGGCATTGGCCCGCACCAGCTCATCGTCGCGATAACGCTCGCCAATCAGCACCAGCGACAAGGTGAACAGCCCCCCGGCGCTAGCCCCGAACAGCACCCATAACGGCCAGATCACAGGTGTGTGCAACAGCAATGGGATCGCCAGGCTTGAGACCAGCAAGGTTACCGCACAGCCCGTGAACAGAGCCCGTCGCGACATATGGTCGGCGAGCGCACCGATCGGCAACTGCAGCACAGCATCGCCCACCACCACGGTACTGACCATGAACAAGGCGATTTCGGTACTGAAGCCTTGCTGCAGGCAATACACCGGCAGCAAGGTGAGGATCATCGCCTCGAAGGACGCGAACAGGGCAATCGCCCAGGCAATCACTGGTAAACGCCGGCAGAACGCGAGCAGGTCGCCGAAGGTCACGCTGCAGGCTTCGGTGCTCGGCGCACCGCCACGGCCTAGCAGGACCAGCGGCGCGGCTAGCAGCAGGCCAGTCGCCGCCCAGAAGCCGAAGTCATCATCCGAGCCGAGAAAGCCCAGTACCAACGGCCCGGCCAGCTGGCTCAGCGCGTAGCTGCTGCCGTACAGCGCCACCAGCCGTCCCCGCCATTGCTCGACCACCAGTTGGTTGATCCAGCTCTCGCCCAGGATGAACACCACAGTCAGCGACATACCGATCATCAGCCGCAGCAGCAACCACAACGGGTAGCTGGGCAGCAATGCAAGCAGGCCGATCGACAGCGCCCCGCCCCACAGGCAAAGGCGCATGGCAGAGGGCACGCCGACCCACCCGGCCAGACGGCTGGCCACACTGGCACCTGCCAGTACACCCAGCGCCGGCATCGCCGCCATGACGCCGATGGCGAAGCTGCCGTAGCCCCAGGCTTCCAGGCGCAGGGACACCAGCGGCATGCTCACGCCGAGCGCCAGCCCGACACTGAGCACCGATGCCAGTACGGCGAAATAGGTTCCCCAACGCATTGCAGCCTCCCAGGCAGTCTTCATGAATTGCAAAGACGACAAAGCCGGGGCGGTGTGAACCGTCCCGGCTGTGGTTCGTCGCCACGACAAGCTGGCGATTGGGCCGCTAAGCGGCCCCCTGGACTTACAACTTGATCCAGGTCGCCTTCAGCTCGGTGTACTTCTCCAGCGCATGCAGCGACTTGTCACGGCCGTTGCCCGACTGCTTGAAGCCACCGAACGGCGCGGTCATGTCGCCGCCGTCGTACTGGTTGACCCAGACACTGCCCGCGCGCACGGCACGAGCGGTCTTGTGGGCCTTGGAGATGTCCGAGGTCCAGATGCCCGCAGCCAGGCCGTACGGGGTGTCGTTGGCGATGGCGATGGCTTCCTCGGCGGTGTCGAAGGCGATCACCGACAGCACTGGGCCGAAGATCTCTTCCTGGGCGATCTTCATGGCGTTGGTCACGCCGTCGAAGATGGTCGGCTCGACGTAGGTACCGCCGGTCTCTTCCAGGGTGCGCTTGCCGCCGGCCAGCAGTTTGGCGCCGTCCTTGTGGCCGGCGTCGATGTACGACAGCACGGTGTTCATCTGCTGGGTATCGACCAGAGCGCCGACAGTCGTGGCAGGGTCCAGCGGGTTGCCTGGCTTCCAGCCCTTGAGGGCTTCGACCACCATGGGCAGGAACTTGTCCTTGATCGAGCGCTCGACCAGCAGGCGAGAACCGGCGGTGCAGACCTCGCCCTGGTTGAAGGCGATGGCGCTGGCAGCAGCCTCGGCGGCGGCTTTCAGGTCCGGAGCGTCGGCGAAGACGATGTTCGGGCTCTTGCCACCGGCTTCCAGCCAGATACGCTTCATGTTCGACTCGCCCGCATAGACCATCAACTGCTTGGCGATCTTGGTCGAACCGGTGAACACCAGGGTGTCGACGTCCATGTGCAGGGCCAGGGCCTTGCCCACGGTGTGGCCGTAGCCTGGCAGCACGTTCAGCACACCTGCCGGGATGCCAGCTTCAATGGCCAGCTGGGCGATACGGATGGCGGTCAGTGGCGACTTTTCGGACGGTTTGAGCACGACCGAGTTACCGGTGGCCAAGGCCGGGCCGAGCTTCCAGCATGCCATCAGCAGCGGGAAGTTCCACGGCACGATGGCACCGACCACACCAACAGGTTCGCGGGTGACCAGGCCGAGTTGGTCGTGCGGCGTCGGCGCGACTTCGTCGTACACTTTGTCGATGGCTTCGGCAGTCCAGTGGATGGCGTTGGCCGCGCCCGGAATGTCGATGGTGGAGGAGTCGCCGATTGGCTTACCCATGTCCAGGGTTTCGAGCAGTGCCAGCTCTTCGACGTTCTTTCGCAGCAAGTCGGCGAAGCGAATCAGTTTGGCCTTGCGCTTGGCCGGGGCCAGTTGCGACCAGACGCCGGAGTCGAAGGTAGCGCGGGCGTTATCCACGGCACGGTTGGCGTCAGCCAGGTCACAGCTGGCGACCTTGGCCAGGAAGCGTCCGTCGACCGGGCTCAGGCAGTCGAAGGTTTCACCGGATGCGGCGTCGGTGTATTCGCCGTTGATGAAGGCGCGTCCTTCGATCTTCAGTTGCTGGGCACGCTGTTCCCAGTCCGCACGAGTCAGGGTGGTCATACGAAACTCCTCCTCTTGTTAAGGTGCAACGCCGCACTGAGGACTCACTGGCGTTGTCAGAAATCTGGCCGGGCGACAAGCGCACACTGGCACGCGATACCCTAAACCAGCCGATGCAAACTATCAATATATTTGACACGAAAGGCCTAAAAGCCTACTGATGTGCATTTTATTAAACAACAACAGGAGCCGCACCATGAGCATCGCCAGCATCATCGACTTCGCCCAGGCCCTCACCGAGGCCGAACGCTACCGCCCGGCTGCGGAAAAAATCATCAAAGGCGAGCCGGACCAGACCGTCTACAACCACTACTCCAGCCCCTGCGGGCAGTTCGCTGCGGGCGTGTGGGAAGGTGAAGTGGGGCAATGGAGCGTGAACTACACCGAGCACGAATACTGTGAAATCGTGCAAGGCGTTTCGGTACTGCGCGACCAGGAAGGCAACGCCAAGACCCTGCGTACCGGTGATCGGTTCGTTATCCCGGCCGGCTTCAAAGGTACCTGGGAGGTGCTGGAGCCCTGCCGCAAGATCTATGTGATGTTCGAGCAAAAGTAACTATGTAGCGCAGGCGCCTTGCACCTCTGGAGGAGGATGCCCCTGCCCATGTCGGGCTGTCCTCCTACCAAAGGAAATACATCATGAACAACGAAGAAGTCCTGCAAGCCCTGGCTCACCTGATCGGCACCCCGTACGAGCCATCGATCAAGGACGCCATCACAGCGATCACCGGCCGCCCTCGGGTCGTCGGCCCCAATGAAATCACCACTCGCGAGTACGACATCAACCGTGTTCACATCAAGACCGATGCACACGCCGTGATTCAGGGCTTCCGCTTCCAATGACCGGCATCCGGGCATAAAAAAACCCGCGTCCTTTCGGATGCGGGTTTTTCTTGGTCGCCGATCAATTACTTGATCTTGGCTTCCTTGTACACCACGTGCTTGCGAACAACGGGATCGTACTTCTTGATCTCGATTTTGTCCGGAGTGGTGCGCTTGTTCTTGTCGGTGGTGTAGAAGTGGCCAGTGCCAGCACTCGAAACCAGACGGATCAATTCACGCATGACGTTCTCCTTAGAACTTTTCGCCGCGAGCACGCAGCTCGGCCAGCACTACGTCGATACCACGCTTGTCAATGACGCGCATGCCTTTGGCAGAAACGCGCAGACGCACGAAACGCTTCTCGGACTCAACCCAGAAACGGTGGTGCTGCAGGTTCGGCAGGAAACGACGACGGGTTTTGTTGTTTGCGTGGGAAATGTTGTTCCCGGTTACTGGACCCTTACCAGTAACTTGACAGACTCTCGACATGACTCAGCCCTCTAAAACCTCATGCCCAACCCGGCATGGGTTGGCCGCTTAATCTCTCAGTCTTTGGCGCCAGGCGCCGTGATTCTGGAGGTCTTATCGACCGGATCCGCTGATGCGACAGGCCGAGCCCCTAGAAAAGAGCGCTGCTTTATACCAGAAAGACTACGCCGCAACAACAGAAGATGAGCATCTGATTGCTGCCGATGGCGCGCGGGCAGCATAGCGACTCGCGCGCCGGCCTGTCGACCGCTCGTCGCAGACTGGCATAAAAAGGGGGTGGCCATTTCCCGACGCGCGCACTAGGGTAGGACATTTCCAGACTGCACTGGCAGATGGGCCACTGACTCGCCAAGGAGCTTTGATGCGTGCCGCCGCCCTTTCCTTAATGTTCACCTCCCTGCTTGCAACCGGACTCGCCCAGGCGGCCCCGCTGAGCGTATGTAGCGAAGCCAGCCCCGAGGGCTTCGACGTGGTCCAGTACAACTCGCTGACCACCACCAATGCCTCGGCTGACATGCTGATGAACCGCTTGGTGGAATTCGATGCGACCCAGGGCAAGGTGGTGCCGGGACTTGCGCAAAGCTGGACGGTGTCGGCCGATGGCCTGGTCTATGACTTCACGCTGCGCAACGGTGTGAAATTCCACACCACGCCCTATTTCAAGCCCAGCCGTGATCTGGATGCAGACGATGTGCTGTTCAGCTTCCAGCGAATGCTCTACCCCGCCCATGCTTGGCACAAGACCGCTCCGGGTGGTTATCCACACGCTCAGTCGCTGCAACTGGGCAACCTGATCAAGTCGATCGAGGCGCCCGAGCCACGCACCGTGCGCTTCACCCTCACTCATCCGGATGCCACCTTCCTGGCCACCCTGAGCATGGGCTTCGCCTCGATCTACTCCGCCGAGTACGCCGACAAGCTGCTCAAGGCAGGAACTCCCGAGAAACTCAACAGCCAGCCGATCGGCACCGGTCCGTTCGTCTTCCAGCGCTTCCAGAAAGACTCCGTGGTTCGCTACCGCGCGAACCCCGACTATTTCGACGGCAAGCCCACGGTCGACCCACTCATCTTCGCCATCACGCCTGACGCCAACGTCCGCCTGCAGAAACTCAAGCGCGGAGAATGCCAGGTAGCCCTGTCGCCCAAGCCGCTGGACATCGCAGAAGCAGGCAAGGACGGCAACCTCAAGGTGGCGACCACTCCGGCCTTCATGACCGCATTCGTGGCTATCAACAGCGAGCACCCACCGCTGGACAAGCCTGAGGTACGCCAGGCGATCAACCTGGCGTTCGATAAACAGGCCTACCTCAAAGCCGTGTTCGAAGACACCGCCACCGCCGCCAACGGCCCCTACCCGCCGAACACCTGGAGCTATGCCAAGGATCTGCCGGGCTATGCACTGGACCCCACCAAGGCCAAGGCCCTGCTTGCCAAGGCTGGCTTGCCGGATGGCTTCACCACGACGATCTGGACCCGTCCGTCGGGCAGCCTGCTCAACCCCAACCCCAGCCTGGGCGCGCAGATGCTCCAGGCAGACCTCGCCAAGGTGGGCATCAAGGCCGAGATCAAGGTCATCGAATGGGGCGAGCTGATTCGCCGCGCCAAAGCGGGCGAACATGACCTGCTGTTCATGGGCTGGGCCGGTGATAACGGCGACCCGGACAACTTCCTGAGCCCTCAGTTTGCCTGTGCTGCGGTGAAGTCGGGGACCAACTTCGCACGGTTCTGCGACAGCCGGCTGGACCAGTTGATCAGCGCTGGACGCACCACCAACGACCAGAGCGTGCGCAGCCGGCTTTACCAGCAGGCGCAGACGCTGATTCAGCAGCAGGCGCTGTGGGTACCGCTGGCGCACCCGACGGCGACGACACTCCTGCGCCAGGGCGTCGAGGGGTATCAGGTCAGCCCGTTCGGGCGACTTGATTTCAGCAAGGTTTCGGTGAACCGCTGATTCCGCGGCTGACTTGAGGGGGAGAGCCTGTGAGATCGAGCGCCGCCCGTGCGGCGCATCGCGAGCAAGGCTCGCTCCTACGCCTGTTTCGGGCCAATTATTTCTGTAGGATTTGCGCGCGACCGCTTGGGTGACTTGGCCCAATCCACGTCGTACAAACAAGGCGGTCGTGCATTTGCCCTTGGCGTTACTGGCCAAAAACAATCGTAGGAGCGAGCCTTGCTCGCGATGCGCCGCACGGGCGGCGCTCGATCTCACAGGCTCCCCCTCCAGCAAGACAAGCACTTCCCCCCTAAGCCACGATCCACCCATGCTCGACCATCGACAGCGGCTCCCCGTCGCCGATGATGATGTGGTCCAGCACCCGCACATCGATCAACGCCAACCCCCGCTTCAGCGATAGCGTCAGGTGCACATCGTCCTGGCTCGGTTCGCAGTTACCCGAAGGATGGTTGTGGCACAGAATCAAGGCCGCGGCGTTATGCAGCAACGCCCGCCGGACCACTTCACGCGGGTAGACGCTGGCCCGGTCTATCGTGCCCCTGAACAAGATCTCGAAGGCCAGTGGCCGATGCTTGGTATCCAAGAACAGGCAACCGAACACTTCACTGGCCTCATGGCGCAACATGGCCTTCAGATAACGCCGAACCGCCGATGGGCTCTCCATGGCCGACTCGCGCTCGATAGCCGTAGCCAGATGCCTTCGCCCGATTTCCAGAAGCGCCTGCAACTGACTGTACTTCACTGGCCCAAGCCCAAGTTCAGCCATGAATGCCTCTCTATCGGCCTCAAGCAACTGGCGCAGACTTCCGAATTTCACCAACAGCCCTCGCGCCAGCTCCACAACATTCCGACCGCGAACACCAGAGCCAAGGAACACCGCCAATAGCTCAGCATCCGATAAGCTACCCACTCCCCGTTGCAGCAACTTCTCCCTCGGCCGCTCTTCAGTCGGCCACTCCCTCATGTTCATGCCCCCTCCTGGCAACCTACTGCGGCGCGTTTCGGCCCTGTGTTAATCTATTTCGCCTCGTACATGCGACGTTCTGCCGCAGGCAGTCTTCGTCGCCGCCCGCTTTCACTGGAAAAAGGCAAGCCTATGCAGCGGCTGTATCGCAAGCGCATCGTTCTCGGCGTGGGAGGCGGCATCGCCGCCTACAAGAGTGCCGAACTGATTCGCCGACTCCTGGAGCACGGCGCGCAGGTGCGCGTCGTCATGACCCGTGGTGGTGCCGAGTTCATCACCCCGCTGACCTTGCAAGCGCTCTCCGGGCACCCCGTGCACATGGATTTGCTCGACCCTGCCGCTGAAGCGGCCATGGGCCATATCGAACTGGCCAAGTGGGCCGACCTCGTGCTCATCGCCCCCGCCACCGCCGACCTCATGGCGCGCATGGCCCAGGGCATGGCCGATGACCTGCTGACTACCCTGGTGCTGGCGACCGACGCCACCGTGGCCGTAGCCCCCGCAATGAACCAGGCCATGTGGCGCGACCCTGCCACCCAGGCCAACCTCGACCTGCTCAAGAGCCGCGGCATCCAGGTGTTCGGCCCGGCCTCCGGCAGCCAGGCCTGTGGCGATGTCGGCCTCGGCCGCATGCTCGAACCCACCGACCTGGCCTGGTGCGCCGCCGAGAGCTTCAAGCGCGAGGCCCTGACCGGCAAGCACGTACTGATTACCGCCGGCCCGACCCAGGAAAACATCGACCCGGTGCGCTACATCACCAATCATAGCTCCGGGAAGATGGGCTTTGCCCTGGCCGAGGCGGCTGCAGAAGCTGGGGCTCGGGTGACCCTCGTCACCGGCCCTGTCCACCTGCCAACACCCGACCGGGTGACCCGTATCGACGTGGTGAGCGCACGGGACATGCTTGCGGCCTGCGAAGCGGCCATGCCGTGCGACCTGTTCATCGCTTCGGCAGCGGTTGCGGACTACCGCCCGGAAGTCGTCGCCACACAGAAACTTAAGAAAGATCCTACGACTGGCGACGGCATGCTGCTGCAGATGGTGCGCAATCCGGATATCCTCGCCACCATTGCTGGCCGTGACGACCGCCCGTTCAGCGTCGGCTTCGCCGCCGAGACCGAGCACTTGCTCGATTACGCCACGCGCAAGCTCAAGGACAAGAACCTCGACCTGATCGTCGCCAATGATGTGGCCAACCCCAGCATTGGCTTCAACAGCGAAGAGAATGCCTTGACCGTGATCGACCGCCAGCAGCACCAGACCCTCTTCGCGCAGACCAGCAAGGGCAAGATTGCCCGCCAGTTGGTCGCCTTCATCGCCGAACGGCTCAACCAGGTTCAATAAGTTACATGCACGCTCTTCAAGCCAAGATTCTCGACCCACGCCTGGGCACTGAATTCCCCCTGCCGCAGTACGCCACCCCCGGCTCCGCCGGCCTGGACCTGCGCGCACTGCTCAAGGAGGACACTGTCCTCGAACCCGGCCAGACCCTGCTGATTCCCACTGGCCTGTCGATCTACATCGGCGACCCAGGCCTGGCCGCCATGATCCTGCCGCGCTCGGGCCTGGGTCATAAACACGGCATCGTGCTCGGCAACCTGGTTGGGCTGATCGACTCGGACTACCAGGGTGAGCTGATGGTGTCGTGCTGGAACCGTGGCAATACCCCCTTCACCATCGCCGTCGGCGAGCGCATCGCGCAGTTGGTGCTGGTGCCGGTGGTGCAGGCTCACTTCGACATCGTCGAGGCCTTCGATGAGACCCAGCGTGGCGCGGGCGGCTTCGGTCACTCCGGCAGCCACTGAGCCGACCGACAACCGTTCAGGCCAAGGATGGCGAACTCTCTGGCAATTCCACCGTCCAAGCGTTCAGTTTGTGCCTGCCCAGAAAGCCTTTGACTAATGGAGCTTCCCAAGATGAATGACATGGCCCACCTGGTACCCGCACTGCCCGAGAGCATCTTCCGCGCCTATGACATTCGCGGCGTGGTCGGCAAAACCCTGCATGCTGAAACGGCTTATTGGATTGGCCGCGCCATCGGTGCCCAAAGCATTGCCCAGGGCGAGCCAAAGGTTTCGGTCGGCCGCGACGGCCGTTTGTCCGGCCCGATGCTGGTCGAACAACTGATCAAGGGGCTGGCCGATGCTGGTTGCCATGTCAGCGATGTCGGTCTGGTGCCGACCCCCGCGCTGTACTACGCCGCCAATGTACTGGCCGGCAAATCAGGCGTGATGCTGACGGGTAGCCATAACCCATCGGACTACAACGGTTTCAAGATCGTCATCGCCGGCGACACCCTGGCCAACGAGCAAATCCAGGCCCTGTTGACCCGCCTGCAGACCAACGACGTGCCGCGCGCCCAGGGCAGTGTGGAAAAGGTCGAGATTCTGGACCGCTACTTCCAGCAGATCGTCAGTGACGTGAAGCTGGCCAAGAAACTCAAGGTGGTGGTGGACTGCGGCAACGGCGCCGCAGGCGTCATCGCACCGCGACTGATCGAAGCGCTGGGCTGCGAAGTCATCCCGCTGTTCTGCGAGGTGGATGGCAACTTCCCCAACCACCACCCGGACCCAGGCAAACCCGAGAACCTCAAGGACCTGATCGCCAAGGTGAAGGAAACCGGTGCCGACATCGGCCTGGCCTTCGACGGTGACGGCGACCGCGTCGGCGTAGTGACCAACACCGGCAGCATCGTCTACCCAGACCGCCTGCTGATGCTGTTCGCCCAGGACGTACTGGCCCGCAACCCTGGCGCCGAAATCATCTTCGACGTCAAATGCACCCGCCGCCTGACCCCGCTGATCGAACAGCACGGTGGCCGCGCGCTAATGTGGAAGACCGGTCACTCGTTGATCAAGAAGAAGATGAAGCAGACCGGCTCCTTGCTCGCGGGCGAGATGAGCGGCCATATCTTCATCAAGGAACGCTGGTATGGTTTCGACGACGGCATCTACAGCGCCGCGCGCCTGCTGGAGATCCTCAGCAAGGCCGACCAGGATGCCGAAAGCCTGTTCGCAGCGTTCCCGAACGATATTTCCACGCCGGAAATCAATATTGATGTGACCGACGAGGGTAAATTCAGCATCATTGATGCACTGCAACGCGACGCCGACTGGGGCGAAGCCAGCCTGACCACCATCGACGGTGTCCGGGTGGACTATGCCCGCGGCTGGGGCCTGGTTCGCGCCTCCAACACCACGCCGGTGCTGGTGCTGCGCTTCGAGGCCGAAAGCGACGCCGAGTTGCAACGTATCAAGGATGTTTTCCGCACTCAGTTGCTGCGGGTTGCCCCTGAGCTGCAACTGCCGTTCTGACCGACTATCTGTTCCTTACTGGAGCCCTGCATGACCCTCGATCGCGATGCCGCTTCCCATGTAGCCGAGGTTTTGTCCGAAGCGCTGCCCTATATCCGCCGCTTTGTCGGCAAGACCCTGGTGATCAAGTACGGCGGCAACGCGATGGAGAGCGAAGAGCTCAAGACCGGCTTTGCCCGTGACATCGTGCTGATGAAGGCCGTCGGCATCAACCCGGTGGTGGTTCACGGCGGCGGCCCGCAGATTGGCGACCTGCTAAAGCGCCTGTCGATCGAAAGCCACTTCATCGACGGCATGCGCGTTACCGACGCGGCAACCATGGACGTCGTGGAAATGGTGCTGGGCGGCCAGGTCAACAAGGACATCGTCAACCTGATCAACCGTCATGGCGGTAGTGCCATTGGCCTGACCGGCAAGGACGCGGAGCTGATCCGCGCCAAGAAGCTCACCGTCACCCGTCAGACCCCGGAGATGACCACGCCGGAAATCATCGACATCGGCCACGTCGGCGAAGTCGTGGGCGTGAACACCGACCTGCTGAACATGCTGGTCAAGGGCGACTTCATCCCGGTGATCGCGCCAATCGGCGTGGGCGCCAATGGCGAGTCGTACAACATCAACGCCGACCTGGTGGCTGGCAAAGTGGCCGAGGCGCTCAAAGCCGAGAAGCTTATGCTGCTGACCAACATCGCCGGCCTGATGGACAAGCAAGGCCAGGTCCTGACCGGCCTGACCACCGAGCAGGTCAACGAACTGATCGCCGACGGGACCATCTACGGCGGCATGCTGCCGAAGATCAAGTGCGCCCTGGAAGCGGTCCAGGGTGGCGTGAACAGCTCGCACATCATCGACGGCCGCGTGCCGAATGCGGTGCTGCTTGAGATCTTCACCGACAGCGGTGTCGGCACCCTGATCACCAACCGCAAGCGTCACGGCTAACCGGCGAAAGGGCCGGAACAGGCGACACAAAAAAGGCGACCGTCTCACGAAGGTCGCCTTTTTCATTACCGGGCCAGGATCAGATCCCGTACTGCGCCCGATACGCCTCGACAGCCGGCAGATGCTGCTTGAGCTGCGGGTCATCGGCCAGGAACTCCAGCACCTGGGTCAGCGAAACGATGCTGACCACCGGAATACCGAAGTCGCGTTCCACTTCCTGAATCGCCGACAGCTCGCCATTGCCACGTTCTTCACGGTTCAGCGCGATCAGCACGCCCGCGGCCTTGGCCTGCTGGGCATTGATGATCTGCATGACTTCACGAATGGCGGTACCGGCAGTGATCACATCGTCGATGATCAGCACGTCGCCGGCCAGCGGCGCGCCAACCAGGCTGCCGCCTTCGCCGTGGTCCTTGGCTTCCTTGCGGTTGAAGCACCATGGCACATCGAGCTGATGCTGCTCGGCCAGGGCCACGGCAGTGGCCGCTGCGAGGGGAATACCCTTGTAGGCTGGGCCAAACAGTACGTCGAACGGGATCTTGCTGTCGACGATGGCCGCCGCGTAGCAACGACCCAGCTGCGCCAGGGCGGAGCCTGTGTTGAACAGGCCTGCATTGAAGAAGTACGGGCTGGTACGCCCCGATTTCAGGGTGAATTCACCGAAACGCAGAACCCCGCGATCGATGGCAAAACGAATGAAGTCGCGCTGATACGGCTGCATAAATGTCTCGGGCACCACGGATTTAGCTAAATGAGTTGAGCTCGGGTATCATACACGCACGAGATTTTTGGGGCCATTTATGCGGATCATCAGTGTGAACGTGAATGGCATTCAGGCTGCGGCCGAGCGAGGATTGCTCAGCTGGCTGCAAGCCCAGAATGCCGACGTCATCTGCCTTCAGGATACCCGCGCCTCGGCCTTTGAACTCGATGACCCAGCTTTCCAGCTCGATGGCTATTTCCTTTATGCCTGCGACGCGGAAGTGCCTGCCCAAGGTGGCGTGGCACTGTATTCGCGGATGCAGCCCAAGGCAGTCATCACGGGCCTGGGCTTCGAGACAGCCGACCGCTACGGGCGTTACCTGCAGGCCGACTTCGACAAGGTAAGCATCGCTACCCTGCTGCTACCTTCGGGAATGAACGGCGACGAAGATTTGAACCAGAAGTTCAAGTTGATGGACGACTTCGCCAAGTACCTGGACAAGCAGCGGCGCAAGCGTCGTGAATACATCTATTGCGGCTCGTTCTACGTGGCGCAGCAGAAGCTCGACATCAAGAACTGGCGTGATAGCCAGCAGTCGCCAGGCTTCCTGGCGCCGGAGCGTGCCTGGATGGACGCCATCACCGGCGACATGGGTTACGTGGATGCGCTGCGCGAGGTCAGTCGTGAAGGTGACCAGTACAGCTGGTGGCCGGACAACGAGCAGGCTGAGATGCTCAACCTGGGTTACCGGTTCGACTACCAGATCCTCACTCCAGGCCTGCGCCGCTTCGTGCGCAATGCCCGCCTGCCACGCCAGCCGCGCTTCTCGCAGCATGCGCCGCTGATTGTGGATTACGACTGGACGCTGACCATCTAAACGAAATGGGGCCGCTTTTGCGGCCCCATTTTCGTCTGGATCGACTGGAATCAGTCAGCCAACGAAGCCTGCTGCAGCTCGAAGATTTCGTTCATGCCCTTCTGCGCGAGCGCCAGCATGGCGTTGAAGTCTTCCGACTGGAATGGCGCGCCCTCGGCAGTGCCCTGCACTTCGATGAAGCCGCCGGCACTGGTCATGACCACGTTCAGGTCGGTCTCGGCAGCGGAGTCTTCCAGGTAGTCCAGGTCCAGCACGGCCTCACCCTGGTACATACCCACCGACACGGCGGCGATCATGTGCTTGAGCGGGTTGCCAGCCTTCAGGCCACCACGCTTCTTGATCACCGCCAGGGCGTCGCACAGAGCGACCATGGCACCGGTAATCGAAGCGGTGCGCGTACCACCGTCGGCCTGGATCACGTCGCAGTCGATGTACAGCGTGATGTCGCCCAGCTTGCTCATGTCCAGGGCGGCGCGTAGCGAACGGCCGATCAAGCGCTGGATTTCCAGGGTGCGACCACCCTGCTTGCCACGGCTGGCCTCGCGCTGGTTTCGCTCACCGGTGGAGCGCGGCAGCATGCCGTACTCTGCCGTCAGCCAGCCTTGGCCCTGGCCTTTGAGGAAGCGGGGAACACCATTCTCGACGCTGACCGTGCAGACGACCTTGGTGTCGCCGAACTCGACCAGTACCGACCCCTCGGCGTGCTTGGTGTAGTTGCGGGTGAGGCGGATCGAGCGAAGCTGATCGGCGGCGCGACCACTTGGACGTTTCATCTGGGATACCTGTACCGGGACTTTGAATCTGCCCTGCATTATAGGGCCCGACGCCTTGCGAGGACATGCCTATTGTCGTGCGCCTGGCAGCCTGTCGACTTTTCCCACTGCCCAGCGGCCACTCTGTAACATGGGTGGATTGGGCGCCAAGGTCCCACTGCGCTACAATCCTGCGCCTTGCAGCCGAAAGGCTTTTCCGTTCACTCCATCAACGCGAGGTACTCCCCATGGTGCACAGCATGACCGCTTTTGCTCGAGTCGAGCGCGCCGGCAGCCAAGGCACCCTGGTCTGGGAGCTGCGTTCGGTCAACCACCGTTACCTGGAACCCCATCTGCGCCTGCCCGAAGCGCTGCGCGACCTTGAGGGCGCCGTCCGCGAAGGTCTGCGCCAGGGCGTGTCCCGGGGCAAGGTGGAATGCACCCTGCGTCTCAATGAAGACAACGCCGGCAAGCCGCTCAAGGTCGACCGTGAGCGCGCCTCGCAACTGGTTGCCGCAGCCGAAGAGGTCGCCGGCCTGATCAAGCAGCCAGCCCCGCTCAACCCGCTGGAAGTGCTGTCGTGGCCGGGGGTACTGGTGGCTGACGCCAGTGACCCGCAGGCCCTGAACGCCGAGGCCATGGCGCTGTTCGACGAAGCCCTGGCCGAGCTCAAGGCCGGTCGTCTGCGCGAAGGCCAGGAGCTGGCGCGTCTGATCAACGAGCGCCTGGACAGTATGGCCAGCGAGGTCACCACCCTACGCGCCCTGGTGCCACAAATGCTGGCAGCCCAACGGCAGAAGATCCTTGATCGCTTCGGCGACCTGCAGGCCGAGCTCGACCCGCAGCGCCTGGAGCAGGAGATGGTCCTGCTGGCCCAGAAGAGCGACGTCGCCGAAGAACTGGACCGCCTGAGCACCCACGTCAACGAAGTGCGCCGGGTACTCAAGTCCGGTGGCGCAGCGGGACGGCGCCTGGATTTCCTGATGCAGGAACTCAACCGTGAGGCCAACACCCTGGGCTCCAAGGCCTTCGACCCGCGCAGCACGCAAGCGGCGGTCAACCTGAAGGTGCTGATCGAACAGATGCGTGAACAAGTACAGAACATCGAGTAAGGCCACCCCTACCATGAATCACAGCAGCGGCACCCTCTATATCGTCTCGGCCCCTTCGGGCGCCGGCAAGACCAGCCTGGTCACCGCCCTGACCAATGACGACCAGCAGATCCGCGTCTCGGTCTCGCACACCACGCGCGCCATGCGCCCAGGCGAAACGCACGGCGTGAACTACCATTTCGTCATCCACGAAGAGTTCAAGGCGCTGATCGAGCAAGGCGACTTCCTGGAACATGCCGAAGTCTTCGGCAACTTCTACGGCACCTCGCGCAGCGCACTGCAGCAGACCCTCGACCAGGGCTACGACCTGATCCTGGAGATCGACTGGCAAGGTGCGCAGCAAGTGCGCAAGCTGATGCCGGACGCACTGTCGATTTTCATTCTGCCGCCAAGCCAGCAGGCGCTGCGCGAGCGCCTGGATGGCCGTGGACAGGACAGCGAAGAGATCATCGCCGGACGCATGAAGGAAGCGGTCAGCGAGATGGTGCACTACGACGAGTACGACTATGTGATCATCAACGATGATTTCGATGTCGCGCTGCAGGAGTTGAAGGCGGTGTTCGTCGCCAACCGGCTGCTGCTGAAGAAACAACAGCAGCGGCATGGGGCGTTGTTGAAGCAGCTGGTCGGCTGAAGGTTCACAGGGGCCGCTGTGCGGCCCCAACATCACTCCGGCAGAGGCAGGGTAGCCTGCTGACGCAGGGTAGCCCCCAGGAAGTAGGCCGGCGCGCGCATCCGCGACAGCATCATCAGTACGATCCCCAGTGCCGAGATGATCGCTGCAATCACGAACACCAACCCCAGCCCCCCCACATGCGAGCCGCTACCGAAGTCTGGCGAAGCGCTGTCGATCGCGGTGCGCACGAAGATCACCGACAGAATCACCCCACCCACCAACGGGCACAGGCCACGCATGAAGAAGTGGCGCAGACTGTCGAACAGGCTGTCACGGAAGTACCAGACACAGGCGAAAGCCGTCAGCGAGTAGTAGAAGCAGATCATCATCCCCAGCGCGGTGATGGTGTCGGCCAGCACGTTCTCACTGAGGGTACGCATGGTTACGTAGAACAGCCCCGCGGCAACGCCTGCGCAGATGGTGGCGTAACGCGGCGTCTGCGAACGCGGGCAGACGCTGGCGAACTTCTGCGGAACGGCACCGTAGTACCCCATGGCAAGCAAGGTGCGCGCGGGCGAAACGAAGGTCGACTGCAACGAAGCGGCGGTGCTGGCCAGCACGGCAATGGACATCAGGATCGCCAACGGCCCCATCACCGGACCGGCCAGGTGGGCAAAGACGTTTTCCTGAATGCGCGGATTGTTCAGGCCCAGGCCTTCCTCACTGATGCCAGCGAACTGCAGGGTGGCGATGGCCGTGAGCAGGTACAGCCCGAGAATCAGCAGCACGGTCCAGGTCGCTGCCTTGCCCGGCACCTCGTCACTGCCAATCGACTCCTCGCTGACGGTCAGGCATACGTCCCAACCCCAGAAGATGAAGATCGACAGCGACAGCCCGGCAGCGAACGCCGAGAACGACTCGACGCCAAACGGGTTGAACCAGGCAAAATCGAATTCCAGCGGGGGCGGCGCCGTGGTCTCGCCGAACGCTGCAAAGGCAAAGCCGATCAATACCAACAGCTGCAAGGCTACCAGGCCATATTGCACCGTCATGGTCGTGGTCATGCCGCGACAGCAGATCCACACCGCCAAGGCGATGAACACGCAACAGGTCGTGATGTTGATCAACAGGTTGTCCGCCAGGGCCGCCAGTTCGTGCTGACCGGTGATCTGGGCAAGGAACAGGTAGAAGAAGTCGACCGCCACGCCCGCCAGGTTGGATAACACGATGGTGGTGGCAACTACCAACCCCCAGCCGCCGATCCAGCCGATCATTGGGCCGAAGGCACGGGCCGACCATGTGAATGAAGTACCGCTGTCAGGCTCCGCCGAGTTGAGCTCGCGATAGCCGAGGGCCACCAGCAGCATTGGCAGGAAACCGACGATGAACACCGCCGGCAGGTGAGCGCCGACTTCGCGGACGGTTGGCCCGAGGGCGCCGGTCAAGGTGTAGACCGGCGCGATGGTGGAAATGCCCAGCACCACGCTGGCCAGCAAGCCCAAACGGCCCTTGGCCAGGCCTTTGTCGCGCGAGGTATTGCCCGAGTCGGTCGCCACGTCAGGTGGGCGGCCGGCTTCTGTGTAATTGCTCATGAGAAAACGCCGTAACTATTGGAATTGTTGTCACAGGCCTTGCAAGCAAGGCGCTTTCACTCATTGAAAGCTTGCGAATCGGTTTAGGTCATCCAAGACCTTCGGGTCATGACCCTACCGTGCAGCATGGGCAATGCAGGCCTCACGAAACGCCTGGAACAGGCGCAAGGAGACCGGGTTTTCGGCGAAACGCCACTCAGGGTGCCACTGAACACCCAGCACAAAGCCAGGTGCATCAACCATCGACACCGCTTCGATCAGGCCATCCGGGGCCCGTGCCTCGACACGCAGCCCTGGGGCCAGGCGGTCGATACCCTGGCTGTGCAACGAATTGACTTCGAACTGCGCAGCCAGGCCCAGGCGCTCGAACAACCCGCCCGGCTCGGTGCTGACGGGGTGACGAAGGCCGTATTGCACCTCCAGGGGTGCATCCTCAGGTTCACGGTGGTCCAGGAAGCCAGGCAGCTCCTGCACGCGCTGGTGCAGAGTGCCGCCCAAGGCCACATTCAATTCCTGGAAACCACGACAAATGCAGAACACCGGTACACCGGCGGCAATGGCCGCCTGCAGCAGCGGCAAGGTCAGGCGGTCACGAGCAGGGTCGTGCCGGGTCCCTTCCGCGCTGGGGGCGCCATTGTAATGATGCGGCTCGATATTTGAAGGCGAACCGGTAAAAACAATGCCGTCGAGCTGCGCCAACAGCGCCTGCGTGTCACTGCCGGCATCGCGAGCCGGCAACAGCAGTGGCAGCCCGGCAAAGCCCGCCGCCTCGACATACTTGTCGCCCACCGTGTGCGACGAGTTCTTCCCCACCTGCTGACGGCAGGCGCTGACACCGATCAAGGGGACCGCAATTGCGCTCATGGGCTTACACCGTGTGCAGGTACCAGTTGTACTCGAGGTCGGAAATCGATACTTCGAACTCGGCCAGTTCGCTTTCCTTGCAGGCCACGAAGATATCGATGTAGTCCGGGCTGATGTATTGATTGAGCACTTCGCTGTCGTCCAGCGCGCGCAAGGCATCGCGCAGGTTGTTCGGCAGGCTCTGCTCCAACTGTTCGTACGAGTTGCCTTCGATCGGTTCACCTGGCTCGACTTTGTGGGTCAGGCCGTGATGGATACCGGCGAGAATCGCCGCGAGCATCAGGTACGGGTTGGCGTCCGCACCGGCCACGCGGTGCTCGATACGCACGTTTTCGCGGCTGTCGGTGGGTACGCGTACAGCCACTGTGCGGTTGTCCAGGCCCCAGCTCGGGGCGTTGGGTACATAGAACTGCGCACCGAAACGGCGGTAGGAATTGATGTTCGGGCACAGGAACGCCATGGAGGCAGGCATGGTTTCCAGGACGCCACCGATGGCATGGCGCAGGGTTTCACTTTCCTGCGGATCATCGCTGGCGAAGATGTTCTTGCCGGTCTTCTTGTCCAGCAACGAGATATGCACATGCAAGCCGTTGCCCGCCTGACCCGGATAGGGCTTGGCCATGAAGGTGGTATCCATCTCATGGTCGTAGGCGATGTTCTTGATCAAGCGCTTGAGCAGAATCGCGTAGTCGCAGGCCTTCAGCGGGTCAGCGACATGGTGCAGATTGACTTCGAACTGCGCCGGGGCGCTTTCCTTGACGATGGCGTCAGCCGGCAGGCCCTGCTCCTTGGCAGCTTCGAGCATGTCCTGGAGGCAGTCGGCGTATTCGTCGAGGTCGTCGATCAGGTACACCTGGGTGGACTGCGGGCGCTTGCCCGAAATGGGCGAACGCGGCGGTTGCGGACGACCGTTGAGGTTGTCCTGGTCGATCAGGTAGAACTCCAGCTCGAACGCGGCGCAGATGTCCAGGCCAAGATCGTCGAACTTGCTGACCACCTGACGCAGCACCTCGCGCGGGTCGGCGAAGAACGGCTGCCCATCCAGTTCGTGCATGGTCATCAGCAACTGGGCGGTCGGACGTTTCTGCCACGGCTCATCGGAAAGCGTCCCAGGGATCGGGTAGCAGATGCGGTCGGCATCGCCGATATCCAGGCCAAGCCCGGTGCTCTCGACGGTCGAGCCGTTGATATCCAGGGCGAACAGCGAGGCAGGCAGGTTGATGCCCTTCTCGTACACCTTGTGCAGGCTGGCGCGCTCGATACGCTTGCCACGTACCACTCCATTCATGTCGGAGATCAGCAGATCGACGTACTGAGTGTCCGGATGGGCCTTGAGGAATTCATTCATCTCGCTGGAAGAACTGGCGCACGGGGTTACCGACGTCATGGCTGTACATCCTTTGATTTGCTGCGGCGATGTGAGGGGATACGGCTGGCGCCTCGGCGGCGGCGATGGTTGCTACTGTTGTTCTTTTCACTTTCCCATCGGGGGATAGGTTGCCCGACCGGCTGCATTGATTACCGGGGGCCGTTTCACTATAAAATGGCCTCAACGCAACAGACATTGGCAATTCGGCAAGCAGAGCGTGCACCAATGCAATATCAGATTACCCATGCCGACCTTTCTCTGGTCCTGGCCCTGGAACGTGGCCGCTCGCTGGCCAAGGCTGCCGAATTGCTCAAGGTCGACGTCTCGACCGTGTTCCGCTCCATACGTCGCCTTGAGTCGGCGCTGGGCACCGCCTTGTTCGTCAAAAGCCGCAAGGGCTACCTGCCCACCGACACCGCACAGGCCCTGGCAGAACAGGCCGAACGTGCCGAACAAGCGCTGGACGCTGCGCGCATCGCCATGACCAGCGGCGAGCAGGTAGTCAGCGGCACGGTTCGACTGACCTGCACCGAGGCGGTGATGCACACCTTGCTGCTGCCCGCGCTGGCTGCGTTCATGCCGAACTACCCAGCGCTGTCGCTGGAGATGGGTACGTCCAACACCTTCGCCAACCTGAGCCGACGCGATGCCGACATCGCCCTGCGCTTGACCAACACGCCACCGGAACATCTGGTCGGACGCTGTCTGGGGTCCACCTCCTACGTGATCTGCGGCCAAGCGCAGTGGCGCGAACGCCTGGCCGAGTCTGCCAGCAGCGTGCCGTGGATCGCCCCGGACGACTCGATGCAGGATCACCCCACGGTGGTTTGGCGCAACCAGCAGTACCCAGGGCTTAGCCCGCGCTACCAGTGCAGCGGCATGTCGACCATCGCCCAGCTGGTGAGCACTGGCCTTGGCGTAGCGGCGCTGCCTGACTACATGGTGCACGCATTGCCTGGAGTGGAGGCGCTGAGCGGCCCGCTACCGGGTTGCGACACCCAGTTGTGGCTGTTGACGCGGCCGGACTGCCGGGCGTTGCGCTCGGTACAGACACTCTTCGAAGAACTGACACCCCGGTTGCGCGACGCAATGTTGTAAGGGATGTTGTGTTCCTGGGGCCTGGGACGTTATCGTCGGAATCATGCATCGAGGGTGTCTGTAACGGCCCTTTCGCGGCTGCCGCGGTTCATGACCCGCGCATTCCCAGCAGACGCGGATGTACCCGCGCAGAAGCCGACACCGAGCCACCGGACAAAACAGCGCTTCCCTATTGGCTGGTGATTTTTTAAACTATCGAGTCCGCCCGCCCATATTGGGCTGCACGCCTACCGCATTTGCTACTGAGGAAGACCATGGCCCGCGTTACTGTTGAAGACTGCCTGGAACACGTGGATAACCGTTTTGAGCTGGTCATGCTCTCGACCAAGCGCGCACGTCAGCTGGCTACCGGCGGCAAAGAACCGCGCGTAGCATGGGAAAACGACAAGCCGACCGTGGTCGCCCTGCGCGAAATCGCCGAAGGTATCGTTACCCCTGAGTTCATCGCCGCAGAAGAGATCGTCACCGAGGATCCGGTCTTCGCCGCGTTCGAGGACGAGTCCAACGAGGCGGTCTGATCCATGCCTGGTCGACATCGTGCGGCACAAGGCCCTCTTCCTCGGCAAGAGGTGAATCCATGCCGGGTATAGAAGCCTTAGCCGAACGGCTGTCGACCTATCTGGGCCCGGAGCAGGTCAACCTGGTTCGTCGCGCCTACTTTTACGCCGAACAGGCCCACGACGGGCAGCGCCGCCGCAGCGGTGAGCCCTACGTGACCCATCCGCTGGCCGTGGCCAGCATCCTTGCCGACATGCACATGGACCATCAAAGCCTGATGGCCGCCATGCTGCACGACGTGATCGAAGACACCGGCATCGCCAAGGAAGCCCTCTGCCAGCAGTTCGGCGAAACCGTCGCCGAGCTGGTCGACGGGGTCAGCAAGCTGACCCAGATGAACTTCGAAACCAAGGCCGAGGCGCAAGCCGAGAACTTCCAGAAAATGGCCATGGCCATGGCTCGCGATATCCGCGTGATCCTGGTCAAGCTGGCTGACCGCCTGCACAACATGCGCACCCTGGAAGTGCTGTCGGGCGAAAAACGCCGGCGCATCGCCAAGGAAACCCTCGAAATCTACGCCCCCATCGCCAATCGTCTGGGGATGCACACCGTGCGCGTGGAGTTCGAAGACCTCGGCTTCAAGGCCATGCACCCGATGCGCTCGTCGCTCATCCACCGGGCAGTCAAGAGCGCTCGCGGCAACCGCAAGGAAATCGTCGCCAAGATCGAGCAGTCACTGGCCAACTGCCTGGCTGCAGACGGTATCGAGGGCGAAGTCAGCGGCCGGCAGAAACACCTCTATGGCATCTACAAGAAGATGCGCGGCAAGCGTCGCGCCTTCAACGAGATCATGGACGTGTATGCCTTCCGCATCATCGTCGACAAGGTCGACACTTGCTACCGCGTGCTCGGTGCCGTGCACAACCTGTACAAGCCGCTGCCGGGCCGGTTCAAGGATTACATCGCGATCCCCAAGGCCAACGGCTACCAATCGTTGCACACCACCTTGTTCGGCATGCACGGCGTGCCCATCGAAATCCAGATCCGCACCCGCGAGATGGAAGAGATGGCCAACAACGGCATCGCCGCGCACTGGCTCTACAAGTCCAACGAGGACGAGCAGCCCAAAGGCAGCCATGCCCGCGCCCGCCAGTGGGTCAAGGGCATCCTCGAACTGCAGCAACGCGCCGGCAACTCGCTGGAATTCATCGAGAGCGTGAAGATCGACCTGTTCCCCGACGAGGTCTACGTCTTCACGCCCAAAGGGCGAATCATGGAGCTGCCCAAAGGCTCCACCGCTGTCGACTTTGCCTATGCCGTGCACACTGACGTTGGCAACAGCTGTATCGCCTGCCGCATCAATCGCCGCCTGGCACCGCTCTCCGAACCCCTGCAAAGCGGCTCGACCGTGGAAATCGTCAGTGCGCCAGGTGCCCGGCCCAACCCGGCCTGGCTCAACTTCGTCGTCACCGGCAAGGCGCGCACGCACATCCGCCACGCGCTCAAGCAGCAACGCCGCTCCGAATCCATCAGCCTGGGCGAACGCCTGCTGAACAAAGTGCTGACCGGGTTCGACAGCAGTCTGGAGCAGATACCGCAGGACCGTATCCTGGCGATTCTTGCCGAGTACCGTCTGGAACTGATCGAAGACCTGCTCGAAGACATCGGCTTGGGCAATCGCATGGCCTATGTCGTCGCCCGCCGCCTGCTTTCGGCCGAAGGCGAACCATTGCCGGCTCCGGAAGGCCCGCTGGCCATTCGTGGCACCGAAGGCCTGGTGCTCAGTTACGCCAAGTGCTGCACACCGATTCCGGGCGACCCCATCGTCGGCCACCTGTCCGCAGGCAAAGGCATGGTCGTGCACCTTGAGAACTGCCGGAACATCAGCGAAATCCGACACAACCCAGAGAAGTGCGTGCAGCTCTCCTGGGCCAAGGACATCACTGGCGAATTCAATGTCGAGCTGCGCGTCGAGCTGGAGCACCAGCGCGGTCTGATCGCCCTGCTCGCCAGCAGTGTCAATGCCGCCGATGGCAACATCGAGAAGATCAGCATGGACGAACGCGACGGTCGAATCAGCGTGGTCCAGTTGGTGGTCAGCGTGCACGACCGCGTGCACCTGGCGCGAGTGATCAAGAAGCTGCGTACGCTGACCGGCGTGGTCCGCATCACCCGCATGCGTGCGTAGTCCGTCAACAGCAAGGAGTCATCATGAGCAAGACTGTTATCAACAGCGACAAGGCCCCTGCCGCTATCGGCACCTACTCCCAGGCGATCAAGGCCGGTAACACCGTGTACATGTCGGGCCAGATCCCGCTGGACCCAAAAACCATGGAACTGGTCGAAGGTTTCGAAGCCCAGACCGTACAGGTATTCGAAAACCTCAAGGCCGTAGCTGAAGCTGCTGGTGGTTCCTTCAAGGACATCGTCAAGCTCAACATCTTCCTCACTGACCTGAGCCACTTCGCCAAAGTCAACGAAGTCATGGGCCGTTACTTCGAGCAGCCGTACCCGGCCCGCGCCGCCATCGGCGTTGCCGCACTGCCGAAAGGCGCCCAGGTTGAAATGGACGCCATTCTGGTCATCGAATGATGCCCTGGTGACGGGCGCCCTGCCCGTCACCCTCCTGCCAAGGTTATACAGCCATGCGTCAAGCACTCCCCTTCGCACTGGCCGCCCTGCTCATGAGCGGCTGTGCCAGCCACAAACCCGAAGATTTCAACGGCGTCTGGATCAACCAGGACGCCATCGAGGCCGCCAAGGGCGGTAGCCTGCGCCAGGCGCTGGACAAGCATGGGCCGGTCCTTGAGTGGAAACTCGATGTCGCCAACCAGCAAGTCAGCTACAGCAACGGCTTCGAAGCTGCCGATGGCCAGTTGAGCGCCAATGACAAGCAATGGCAAGCCAGCTTCCCCGGTGGCCAGACCGAGCAGTTGAAACTGGATGGCGATGAACTGAAAGCCACCGACCAGCGCGGCGCTGAGCAGACCTTCGTCCGTGCCAAGCAACCGAATGCGGCTGACGCTCCGCTTGGCAGCAGCTTCGAAAAGGCGTTGTACCAGTCCTATCTGGGCGGCGAATGGAAGATCGTCGAAGGACAGGGTAAAGGCGGCGTGGTGCGTTTCGCCGATAACGGCAGCGTCACTGGCCTGCCCGGCCCGGACCGCTATGCCCTGTGCCTTGCCGGCGACTGCGCCGCCATGGGCGGCAGCAATGACAGCCTGTGGCTGGAGCGTGACCAGCGTGGCGCGCCATTCATCTTCAAACGCGATGGCGACAAGCTGGAGATCTTCCAGGCAATCAACAGCGCACAGCCCGATGAGGTGCCAACCCTGGCACCGGGCGCTCGCAAGTGGGTGCTCGAGCGCGGCTGATCGCGGCATAACGACCTGCACTGCCCTGGACGGCCCCCAAGGGTTGGATTTGTGTCCAGCTTCTTGGGGGCAGGCCAGCCCTGTGTGAGATTTGGGGATGCGGGCAAGTCGGCGACAAGGTCAACGCTGCGCAAGAATGGCTGCGTACCCTTCCTTGTAGCTCGGATACACCGGGGCCCACCCCAACGCGCGTGCCCGGGCGTTGCTGCAGCGCTTGCTACCGGTGCGCCGCACGCGTTGCTCATCCGACCACTCTGTGACACCCATGTACGCTCGCAGCCAGGCCACCACATCGGCCAAGGGCGCCGGGTCATTGTCGACACCGATATAGCAATCTTCCAACGTCACACCCTCAGCGTCGGCCTGCAACAGGAAGGCGAGCAGGCTTGCGGCATCTTCAGCGTGGATGCGGTTGCCATACAGCGGCGGCTCCTCGGCCACGCGGTAACCTTGACGCACCTGGCTGAGCAGCCATTCGCGACCTGGCCCGTAGATTCCCGTCAAGCGCACCAGGGTAGCTGGAATGCCACTGCCCAGGGCTAGCCGCTCTGCCTCCAGCATGATCCGCCCGGAGTAACCCTCGGGTTCGGTGGCGGCGGTCTCGTCGATCCATTCGCCATCTTTCTGCGCATAGACACTGCTGCTGGAGACGAACAGCAGGCGATGCGGGCGTTGTCCTCGCTCGTTCAACCAAGACAATACGTGCCGCAAACCCTCGACGTACGCAGCCTGGTAACCGGCTTCATCGTGCTGGCTGGCCGCTACGCAGTACACCAGGTAGTCCGGCGCACGCACTGGCCATGCCTGGGGAATCTCCGGGCTCAAGAGGTCTGCGGCGACCGGTATCACTCCGGCCGGCAGTTGGCCAACCGAACGTCGCAGGCCACTGACCTGCCAACCGCGAGCCAGCAGTTGCCGGGCCAGGCGGCCGCCTACATCACCGCATCCTACGATCATCGCGGATAGGTCTGACATCACAAAACTCCGAAGATCAAAGGGTCAGGCTAGCCGGATTACGCGATAGGCGGCTAGACCAAGGTGGAAAAAAGCAACGAGATTACTTTTGTTAACAAGAATTACTTGCAATAATGGCACCCCTATCTGTTCTCGGCCTGCTTCGAGGCTTTGAAGAACGCTGACTTTTCTTCTTCATCAGGTCCGGCCAGCATGACACGTACTCAACCTTCCGCTTCGCCAACCACCTCGCGCGCCTGGCGCGCCATTGCCGCGCTGATGTTCAGCCTGGTACTGGCCCCAGCTGCCATGGCTGATGAACCAAGCACCAATGCCTCCACCCCTGCAGCTGCCACTGCACCGGCTGCCGCGCCCGCTGGCGATGCTCAGGCCGCTGCCCCAGCTGCCAACGCCGCCGCCCCGGTAGATTCAGCGGCGCCAGCAGGCGAACAGACGCAAGCAATCGTCGAGGACAACTCCCTGGGCATGGCACATGACCTGTCTCCATGGGGCATGTACAAGAACGCCGACGTCGTGGTCAAAGCGGTGATGATCGGCCTGGCCATCGCCTCGATCATTACCTGGACCATCTGGATCGCCAAAGGCTTCGAACTGATGGGCGCCAAACGTCGTCTGCGCGGTGAGATCGCGGTCCTGAAGAAGTCCGCCAGCCTCAAGGAGGCCAGCGACGCCTCTAACAAGGAAGGCACGCTGGCCCACACGCTGGTCCACGATGCACTGGAGGAAATGCGCTTGTCGGCCAATGCCCGCGAGAAAGAAGGCATCAAGGAACGCGTCAGCTTCCGCTTGGAGCGCCTGGTAGCAGCCAGCGGCCGCAGCATGAGCAGCGGCACCGGGGTCCTCGCCACCATCGGCTCGACCGCACCGTTCGTCGGCCTGTTTGGTACCGTCTGGGGCATCATGAACAGCTTCATCGGCATCGCCAAGACCCAGACCACCAACCTCGCCGTGGTTGCCCCTGGTATCGCTGAAGCCCTGCTGGCCACCGCACTGGGCCTGGTTGCGGCTATCCCGGCCGTGGTGATCTACAACGTCTTCGCCCGCTCCATCGCAGGCTACAAGGCTCAAGTCTCCGACGCGTCGGCGCAGGTACTGCTGCTGGTAAGCCGTGACCTCGACCACCAGGGTAGCGAGCGCGCCACCCCGCACATGGTGAAAGTGGGGTAAACCATGGGCCTGCATCTGAACGAAGGTGGCGATGACCTCGCCGAAAACCACGAAATCAACGTCACGCCGTTCATCGACGTGATGCTGGTGCTGCTGATCATCTTCATGGTCGCCGCCCCCTTGGCCACGGTTGACATCAAGGTCGACCTGCCCGCCTCGACCGCCAAACCGGCGCCGAGGCCCGAGAAACCGGTGTTCGTCAGCGTCAAGGCCGACCAAAAGCTTTATGTCGGCGACGATCAGGTTCCGGCACCCGACCAGCTTGGCCCGATGCTCGACGCCAAGACCAAGGGCGACAAGGAAACCACCATCTTCTTCCAGGCCGATAAAGGCGTGGATTACGGTGACCTGATGGAAGTGATGAACAACATGCGCGCGGCCGGCTACCTGAAAGTCGGCCTGGTAGGTCTCGAGACGGCAGCCAAGAAATGACGAAGACGCGGCACAATCTGGCGCGTTACAGCGGCAGCCTGGCACTCGTGCTGGGTGTCCATGCCGTCGCTGTGCTGCTTACGCTCAACTGGTCGGTGCCCCAGGCCATCGAACTGCCCCCGGCAGCGATGATGGTCGAGTTGGCACCGCTGCCCGAGCCCGCGCCACCACCACCTCCCAAAGCGGCTCCACAACCGCCGGCACCGGTTGAAGAACCGCCGTTACCCAAGCTGGCGGAGGCCCCCAAGCCCAAGATCGCCATCCCGAAACCCCCGAAGCCCAAGCCTAAGCCGCAGCCGCCCAAGCCAGAGAAAAAGCCTGAGCCGCCGAAGGATGAGCCACCGGCCAAGGAAGAAGTCGCGGACACGCCGCCAAGCAACACGCCACCGCAGAAGTCGGCGGCACCGGCGCCAAGCATCGCGTCCAACAGCAAAGCGTTGCCGACCTGGCAAAGCGACCTGCTGCGCCACTTGGCGAAGTACAAGCGCTACCCGGAAGACGCGCGACGCCGCGGTCTGCAAGGCATCAACCGCCTGCGGTTCGTGGTCGACGCCGAGGGCAAGGTGGTGTCGTACTCGTTGGCTGGCGGCTCCGGTAGCGCAGCACTGGACCGGGCGACTCTGGAGATGATCCGTCGTGCCGGTACGGTGCCTAAGCCACCGGCCGAGTTGCTGAACAATGGCACCATCGAAGTAGTGGCACCTTTCGTCTACTCGCTGGATCGCCGCTGATACGGTTGTTTCTGTCACAAATCAACAAGTCTGATAACGTGCGTCTATCGTTTGCAGCCGCTATGCTGGGCCCGCAACTTCATGGACGCACGTTATGACCCTCACAGAATTACGCTACATCGTCACACTCGCCCAAGAGCAGCACTTCGGCCATGCCGCCGAGCGCTGCCACGTCAGCCAACCGACCCTGTCGGTCGGCGTGAAGAAGCTTGAGGACGAGCTGGGTGTACTGATTTTCGAGCGCAGCAAAAGCGCGGTGCGCCTGACACCGGTCGGCGAAAGCATCGTGGCCCAGGCGCAGAAGGTGCTGGAGCAGGCACAGGGCATCCGCGAACTGGCCCAAGCCGGCAAGAACCAGCTGACCGCGCCGCTCAAGGTGGGCGCCATCTATACCGTCGGCCCTTACCTGTTCCCGCACCTGATCCCACAGCTGCACCGGGTTGCCCCACAGATGCCGCTGTACATCGAAGAGAACTTCACCCACGTCCTGCGCGAGAAGTTGCGCAATGGCGAGCTGGACGCAGTGATCATCGCCCTGCCGTTCAACGAGGCCGACGTGCTGACCCTGCCACTCTACGATGAGCCATTCTGCGCGCTGATGCCCGCCGATCACCCATGGACGGCCAAAAAGACCATCGACACCGCCATGCTCAACGACAAGAGCCTGCTCCTGCTCGGCGAAGGCCACTGCTTCCGCGACCAAGTGCTGGAAGCGTGCCCGACCTTGAATAAAGGCGAAGGTTCCAAGCACACCACCGTAGAATCCAGCTCCCTGGAAACCATCCGCCACATGGTTGCCTCAGGCCTCGGCGTATCGATCCTGCCGTTGTCGGCGGTGCACAGCCACCACTATGCGCCCGGCGTCATCGAAGTGCGTCCACTCACACCGCCCGCGCCGTTCCGCACCGTGGCCATTGCCTGGCGCGCCAGCTTCCCACGGCCCAAGGCGATCGAGATCCTCGCTGACTCGATCCGCCTCTGCTCGGTCGCCAAGCCGCCCGTGGAACAATCGGCCTGAACCATGACTGAGCTGTCTAAGGTGCCGGTCACGGCACTCAAGGGAGTGGGCGAAGCCATGGCGGAAAAACTCGCCAAGGTTGGACTCGAGAATCTGCAGGACCTGCTGTTCCACCTGCCGCTGCGCTACCAGGACCGCACGCGCGTCGTTCCCATCGGGGCCCTGCGCCCCGGCCAGGACGCGGTCATCGAAGGTGTGGTCAGCGGTGCCGATGTGACCATGGGCAAACGCCGCAGCCTGGTGGTACGCCTGGGTGACGGGAGCGGCGTGCTGAGCCTGCGCTTCTACCACTTCAGCAATGCTCAGAAAGAGGGCCTGAAGCGTGGCACGCACCTGCGCTGCTACGGCGAAGCCCGGCCAGGTGCATCAGGGCTGGAAATCTACCACCCAGAGTACCGTGCACTGAACGGAGACGAACCACCGCCTCCTGTCGAGCAGACACTGACGCCGATCTACCCGTCCACCGAAGGGCTCACCCAGCAGCGCTTGCGCCTGCTGTGCCAACAGAGCCTGGGCATGCTCGGCCCGCGCAGCCTGCCGGACTGGCTGCCGGAGCAATTGGCTCGCAATTACCACCTGGCACCGCTGGACGATGCCATCCGCTACCTGCACAACCCACCGGCTGACGCTGACCTCGACGAACTCGCCGAAGGCCAGCACTGGGCCCAGCATCGCCTGGCGTTCGAAGAGCTGCTGACCCACCAGCTTTCGCAGCAGCGCCTGCGCGAAAGCCTGCGCAGCCTACGTGCCCCCGTGCTGCCCAAGGCTGGCCGTCTGCAAGCGCAATACCTGGCCAACCTCGGCTTCAAGCCGACCGGCGCCCAGCAACGGGTTGCCAATGAAATTGCCTACGACCTCAGCCAGGCCGAGCCGATGATGCGCCTGGTGCAAGGCGATGTCGGCGCCGGCAAGACCGTGGTAGCTGCCCTGGCGGCGCTTCAGGCGCTGGAAGCCGGCTACCAGGTGGCACTGATGGCCCCGACCGAGATCTTGGCCGAGCAGCACTACATCACGTTCAAGCGCTGGTTGGAACCACTGGGCATAGAGGTGGCCTGGTTGGCCGGCAAACTCAAGGGCAAGGCCCGTACCAGTGCCCTGGAGCAGATCGCCAATGGCGCACCCATGGTGGTCGGTACCCACGCGCTGTTCCAGGACGAGGTCCGGTTCAAGCACCTGGCCCTGGCGATCATCGACGAGCAGCACCGATTCGGTGTCCAGCAACGCCTGGCCTTGCGCAAGAAAGGTGTGGCCGGCGAACTGTGCCCGCACCAACTGATCATGACGGCCACGCCGATCCCCCGCACCCTGGCCATGAGCGCCTACGCCGACCTCGACACCTCGATCCTTGACGAGCTGCCGCCTGGCCGCACACCGGTCAACACCGTTCTGGTCGCAGACAGCCGGCGTTTCGAAGTGGTCGAGCGGGTCCGCGCTGCCTGTGCCGAAGGGCGCCAGGCGTATTGGGTGTGCACGTTGATCGAGGAGTCCGAAGAGCTGACCTGCCAGGCGGCAGAAAGCACCTTCGAGGAGCTGGGCAGCGCCCTGGGCGAGCTGCGCGTGGGCTTGATCCACGGCCGCATGAAACCGGCCGAGAAGGCGGCGGTGATGGCCGAGTTCAAGGAAGGCAAGCTGCAACTGCTGGTGGCCACCACGGTGATCGAGGTCGGGGTGGATGTACCGAATGCCAGCCTGATGATCATCGAGAACCCCGAGCGCCTTGGCCTGGCCCAGTTGCACCAGCTGCGTGGCCGCGTCGGCCGTGGCAGCGCGGTCAGCCATTGCGTCCTGTTGTACCACCCGCCCCTGTCGCAGATCGGCCGCGAACGGCTGGGGATCATGCGGGAAACCAACGATGGCTTCATCATCGCCGAGAAAGACCTGGAGCTGCGTGGCCCTGGCGAGATGCTCGGAACCCGTCAGACTGGCCTGCTACAGTTCAAGGTTGCCGACTTGATGCGCGATGCCGATCTGCTGCCGGCCGTGCGTGACGCGGCCCAGGCCCTGCTAGCCCGCTGGCCCGACCATGTCAGCCCGCTGCTCGATCGCTGGCTGCGCCATGGCCAGCAATATGGCCAAGTGTGACGATTGTCCCAAATTGGATCCAGCTTGCGGGCCAGGCTGGTTATACTTCGCGTTTAAAAGAAATAGTGGATACGGACCATGACTGAAGTTGCCCTGGATACCGCAACCCCACATGCACCCTCGGTGATCAAGCTGCTGCTGGAAAAGCTTGGCGTCAGCTATCGCGAGGTGCCTGAGGATCCGGCCCTGCCGGCGGCTTCGCGGGTACAGGCGATTCTGCTCGACGATGAGGTCGGCGCCCTGATGGTGCTGTTCCCACAGAGCAAGCTGCTGGACCTCAATCGCCTTGAGGAATTGACCGGACGCAAGCTCCGTGCGGTCCCCGTTGCACGCCTCAAGCAGATGCTCGACAAGCACAGTCTCAAGGCGCTGCCTGGCATCCCGGCGCTGACCAGCTCGCCTTGCCTGTACGAACAGAAACTGCTCGACAGCCAGACGCTGCTCATCGAGTCCGGAGAAACCGGTCTTTTGCTGAGAATCGAGCGGGATGACTTCAAGCGCATGCTGAAGAAAGCCAGCGCGGGCAGCTTCGGACAGCCCGTCAGGGACATCCGCCCCAACCTGGACCGCCCCGACGACGACTCGAAGGAAATCACCCAGGCCGTGCAGGCCTTCACCGCCCGACGCATCCAGCAACGACTGGAGCAGACCATCGAAATTCCGCCGCTGGCAGACACCGCACAGAAGATCATCAAGCTGCGGGTCGACCCCAATGCCAGCATCGATGACATCACCGGCGTAGTGGAAACCGATCCAGCGCTGGCTGCCCAAGTGGTCAGCTGGGCGGCGTCCCCTTACTACGCCTCACCCGGCAAGATCCGCTCGGTAGAGGACGCCATCGTGCGCGTGCTGGGCTTCGACCTGGTGATCAACCTGGCCTTGGGCCTGGCCCTGGGCAAGACCCTGAGCCTGCCGAAAGACCACCCCCAGCAAGCCACGCCTTACTGGCAGCAGTCGATCTACACCGCCGCGATCATCGAAGGCCTGACCCGCGCCATGCCACGGGCCGAGCGCCCTGAAGCCGGTCTGACCTACCTCGCGGGGCTGCTGCACAATTTCGGCTATCTACTGCTGGCCCACGTGTTCCCACCGCACTTCTCGCTGATCTGCCGTCATCTGGAGGTCAACCCGCACCTGTGCCACACCTATGTGGAACAGCACCTGCTGGGCATCAGCCGCGAACAGATCGGCACTTGGCTGATGAAGCTGTGGGACATGCCAGAAGAGCTGTCGGCCGCGCTGCGTTTCCAGCATGACCCGTCCTACGACGGCGAAAATTCAGCATTCCCCAATTTGGTGTGCCTGGCGACCCGGCTGCTGCGCTCGCGCGGAATCGGCTCAGGGCCACAGGCTGAAATCCCTGATGATTTACTGGACCGTCTGGGCATCACGCGGGAAAAGGCGGAGGATGTGGTGAACAAGGTGCTGGAGGCCGAAAGCCTGTTGCGCGAGCTGGCCTCGCAATTCCACGCACCGCATTGATCCCCGGGGTTGGATCCGTCCAATCTTTCGGGGTATTCGCCCCTGTGGCGCGGGCTTGGCGGATGAGCCCGCGCTCACAGGTTCAGCGCAACAGTTTCTGGGATCTCAACCCTTCTTTTTCGGCTTCAGGTACTTCATCAAACCCTGGAACCACATCACCAACGCTGGATTGCCCTTGATCTGGATGTTCTTGTCCTGGATACCCTGCATGAAGGCCAACTGCTTGTTACCCGCCTGCATCGTGGCAAAACCGTAAGCCGCATCCTTGAATGCAATGGCGAAAGCCGGTTGCGGGTGCAACCCACCCTTGCTGCTGACGCGCTCGCCGCTGACGATGAAGTGACGCGCAACCTTGCCGTCCAGTGTCTGCATCTGGAACACCAGGTCTTTGTCCTTGAGCTGCTGTTGGAAGGCCGGGTTGCTGCGGCTGGCCCTGGCCATCAATAGCCCCATGGCCCAAAGAAGAAAGCGAAACTTCATCAACGCGCCTCGAATAAAAAATGACTGAGACGCGGAGTTTATCCGTTTCCTGAACTTTTTATACAGCTCTGCCGAATGCATCGCTTGCAAAACACGACGGGCGCCCTGGGGCGCCCGTCTTACTGACACTGGGGATTGTCAGGTGTGCATCACTTGCCTTTTTTAGCCGGCTTGGCTGGGGCGTTGACGCTGTCACGAAGGTTCTTGCCAGGTTTGAAGGCAACGGTGTTGCTGGCCTTGATCTTCACCGGCTGGCCGGTTTGCGGGTTCTTGCCGGTGCGGGCACCACGATGGCGTTTTTCGAAGGTGCCGAAGCCGACCAAGGTGACGGTGTCCTTGTCCAGGGCACCTGTGATGCTGTCGAGAATCGCGTTCAGCACTTGGTTGGCTTTTTCCTTGGTCAGATCGGCCTTTTCGGCGATGACGGCGGCGAGTTCTGGTTTACGCATAGTGAAGCCTCTTTGACGGAATTCTTGTTGTTATGCCGTGCTGCCCGAAGAGGCAGCGCTCAAGGCACCGCAGGCTCTAATCTGCGGCAGACGGGAGTGAGAATGGCACGCCCACCGAGGCCGCGCCAGTATCTGGGCGGCCATTGTAGTGGCAACTAAAGGGTAAACCCGACAGAACGCCTGTCATTTACGCCATCAGGGGTGGTAACTGCCGATTCAGGGCCAGTTTCTCCATCACCCCGGCGCCCGTCAGGGCATAGCCCAACAACTGGCCGTCGGCATCGTGGCAGAGCACCTTGAGGTCACGACCCTCGCCGTGCACCCGCCAAATACCCTCCCGGCCCGGAGGTGGCGGCGAGACTACCAGTGGGCAGGCCGGGGTCTTCACTGTGACCGGCATCGGCCCATAACTGACTGTGGTGGGGTTGCCGGCCAGGGTCTGGGCCAAGGCACGGGCACAAGCCATCAGCGGCATCACATACAGCAGGTTGATACCGTCGACCTCGGCGCAGTCCCCCAGCGCGAAGATATTGCCGTGGGACGTACGCAACTGTCGGTCCACCACCACACCGCGATTGGTCTGCAGGCCCGCGGCAGCGGCCAGGTCGATGCGTGGGCGCAGGCCAATGGCGGACACCACCAGTTCGCAGGCGATCACGGTACCGTCCGACAGATGCGCCTCAAGCCCATCACCCGCCCGTTGCAGGCGCGTCAGCACGGGCCCCAGATGAAAGCGTACGCCCAACTCTTGCAGCCCGTCCTGTACCGCCGCGGCGGCAGCCGGATGCAGCAGGGTTGGCATCAATTGCTCGCACGGGGCCACGACATCGACCTGGTAACCACCCAAGGTCAGGTCGTTGGCGAACTCGCAGCCAATCAGCCCGGCACCCAGGATCAGTACGCGCTGCTTGCCCGCAGCGGCGGCGCGAAACCGGGCGTAGTCTTCCAGGTCATTGATCGGGAATACCCATTCACCAGCATCCCCTTCGATGGGCACTTGCACTGTCTGCGCGCCCCAGGCCAATACCAAGTCCCGATACTCGATGGCCTCCTCGCCAATCCACAGGCGCTTGTGGCCTGGGTCGATACCGCTGATGCGGGTATGGGTGCGGATTTCGGCATTGAGCTGGTCGGCCATGGCGCCAGGTTCGGCCATGCATAGGCCGTCGGCATCCTTGTGCTTGGCAAAGCCGGTGGAGAGCATTGGCTTGGAGTAGGAGCGGCCGTCGTCGGCGGTAATCAGCAGCAGCGGCGTCTGGGTATCGAGCTTGCGAAACTCACGGGCCAGGTTATAGCCCGCCAGACCAGTACCGATGATGACCACAGGGGATGACATGTCGTGCTTTCCTCGCTCTTGAACAGGTTCGATCAGCCGATGGCGATCATTTCGAAGTCACTCTTGCCGACGCCGCAGTCGGGGCACAGCCAATCTTCCGGTACATCTTCCCAACGGGTGCCCGGAGCGATGCCGTCGTCCGGCCAGCCTTCGGCTTCGTCGTAGATCAATCCGCAAACAATACACTGCCACTTTTTCATCAGGCTCGTTCCTCAGTCAGGTGGGGCTTTGTAATGGCCCAGCCAGCAGTATGCAAGCAGTCGGGGCAATCATGCTAAGCTCGCCGCCTCTCTGGTTGTAACAAGCATACCGACGTGTCGTACGAAACCCCGCAAGCAGCCGCTGCCGCGTGGCTGCCGTATTCGCAACTGGCAACCGGCCTGGGCCAGCCCATTGTTGACTGGCTGTTCGACGAAGGCTCGCTGACCCGCCGCCTGACCCATCTTTCCCAGAACCACTTCACCGTTACCCCGCTGTTCGAGGGCTGGCAAGCCCTGCGCGAGGACGAATGCCTGGCCCTGGGCATCCCCACGGGGGCCGAAGGCTGGGTGCGCGAAGTGTTCCTGCGCGGCCATGGCGAACCATGGGTCTTCGCCCGTAGCGTCTCGAGCCGCAGTGCACTGGCGCGTGGCGGCCTGGACCTGGAGTCGCTGGGCAGCCGCTCACTCGGCGAGCTACTGTTCTGCGACCAGGCATTCGTTCGCCACCCGATCGAGGCCTGCCAGTATCCACAGGCCTGGTTGCCCGCCGAAGCAGCCCAGGCAAATCTGTGGGGACGACGCTCACGCTTCGAACGCGATGGCCTCGACCTGCTGGTGGCGGAAGTCTTCCTGCCGGCGCTATGGCAAGCGGCCAAGGAGGAAACTCGCTGATGTACCTGCAAATGCTCAAGTCGCTCAATCGCGTCCATCCGCGTGCCTGGGATTTCATACAGCTCAGCCGTATGGATCGACCCATCGGTATCTACCTGCTGCTGTGGCCAACCTTGTCGGCAGTGTGGATCGCCGGCAATGGCTCGCCGACACTGGCCAACGTGCTGATCTTCGGCCTGGGGGTGGTACTGATGCGCGCCGCCGGCTGCTGCATCAACGACTTCGCCGATCGCAAAGTGGACGGCCACGTCAAGCGCACCGCCGATCGTCCCCTGGCCAGCGGCCGGGTCAGGCCACGCGAGGCCGTGGCGCTGTTCGCGATTCTGGTCGGGGTGAGTTTCCTGCTGGTGCTGTGCACCAACAGCAAGACGGTCTGGCTGTCGTTCGGGGCGGTGGCCCTGGCTTTCTGCTACCCGTTCATGAAGCGCTTCACCTACTACCCCCAAGTGGTACTGGGCGCCGCGTATTCCTGGGGTATCCCCATGGCATTCACGGCGGCCGGTGGTGAACTGCCAGCCAGTGCCTGGCTGCTGTACATCGCCAACCTGCTATGGACGGTGGGCTACGACACCTACTACGCCATGGTCGACCGCGACGACGACTTGAAGATTGGGGTGAAATCCACCGCGATTCTGTTCGGCGAGGCCGACCGGGTCATCATCCTGAGCCTGCAGATGCTGTCGCTGGGCTGCCTGTTGCTGGCGGGAAACCGCTTCGAGCTGGGGGGCTGGTTCCACTTGGGGCTGCTGGGTGCGGCGCTGTGCTTCGCCTGGGAGTTCTGGTCGACGCGCAAGCTGGACCGCGAGTCGTGCTTCAAGGCCTTCCTGCACAATCACTGGGCGGGGATGCTGGTGTTCATTGGCGTGGTGCTGGATTACGCCTTGCGCTGAGTTCATCGCAGTCAAGCCGGCTCCTACAGGCAATGCGCGTGCCTTGTAGGAGCGGCCTTATGTCGAGAAAGGGCTGTGCAACAGCCGCAGCAGGTTCGTGATCGACGCGGCGTGTGGGCCCGCAGGACCTCAAGGCTTGGCGATGTGCCAGACGTCTTTCATGCCATCGCCGGTCTTGTCCCCGGCTTTCTTGTCCTTGATGAAGGTGTACAGCGGCTTGCCGTCATAGGCCCACTGCATTGAACCATCGTCGCGGGTGACGTGGGTCCACTTGTCCTTTGGTGCCTCATCGTCCTTCGAGACCATCAGCGGCGGCCAGTTCTTCGCACACTCACCATTGCACATCGACTTTCCACCGCTGTCCTTGTCGAAGGTGTAGAGCGTCATCCCGGCATCATCGACCCACATGCCATCTTTTTCCATGGCATGGTGGGCGGACGCCACCCCCGGGAGCGCCAGGGCAGCGAAAAGGGCCATCCAGCTCAGCGTATGTCGTGTCATTGGAATCACCATTGTTCGGGGGCTATGGGTTCGAAGAGCCGCCGCAGCGGCCCTTTGAAGCCTAGTCCAGTCATGGAATGTCGCCAGAACGGCCAACGCCCTGTCACACAGCTGCAATAATTCCGTTATCTAATGCGGGCCAAGACATCGTTCCTGGGAGAGGTTTTGAGCATGGTTGGCAGAAACATTCTGATCGTCGACGACGAGGCGCCTATCCGCGAGATGATCGCCGTTGCATTGGAAATGGCCGGCTATGACTGCCTGGAAGCGGAGAACTCGCAGCAGGCCCACGCGATCATCGTCGACCGCAAGCCCGACCTGATCCTGCTGGACTGGATGCTCCCCGGCACTTCCGGCATCGAGCTGGCTCGTCGCCTCAAGCGTGACGAGCTGACCGGGGACATCCCGATCATCATGCTCACCGCCAAAGGTGAAGAGGACAACAAGATCCAAGGCCTGGAAGTCGGCGCCGACGACTACATCACCAAGCCGTTCTCGCCGCGCGAGCTGGTGGCACGCCTGAAGGCCGTGCTGCGTCGCACCGGCCCCAGTGACAGTGAAGCCCCCATCGAAGTCGGCGGCCTGCTGCTCGACCCGATCAGCCACCGCGTGACCATCGATGGCAAGCCTGCGGAAATGGGGCCTACCGAGTACCGCCTGCTGCAGTTCTTCATGACCCACCAGGAACGCGCCTACACCCGTGGGCAACTGCTGGACCAGGTCTGGGGCGGCAACGTCTATGTCGAGGAACGCACCGTCGACGTGCATATCCGCCGCCTGCGCAAAGCCTTGGGTGAGGCCTATGAAAATCTGGTACAAACCGTCCGGGGCACGGGTTACCGCTTCTCGACCAAAAGCTGACTAACCCGCAAGCCAGCCGCACGCCGCTGTACAAGGACCGTCAATTGAACCAGAACTGGCACGCGACCCTGATTCGTCACCTGCTGCTACTGATCACCGTTTGCCTGATCGGTGGACTGATCAGTGGGTACTACGGCTGGAGCCTGGCCATTGGCCTGGCGCTTTACCTGGGTTGGACCCTCAAGCAACTGCTGCGCCTGCATGACTGGCTGCGCAACCATCAGCCCGACGAAGCTCCACCCGATGGCTACGGCCTGTGGGGCGAGGTCTTCGACAGCATCTACCACCTGCAGCGGCGCGACCAACGAGTGCGTGGCCGCCTGCAGGCAGTGATCGACCGGGTTCAGGAATCCACCGCCGCGCTGCGCGATGCAGTGATCATGCTCGACAGCGACGGCAACCTGGAATGGTGGAACCGCGCCGCTGAAACCCTGCTGGGCTTCAAGACCCCTCAGGATGGCGGACAACCCGTCACCAACCTGGTGCGTCATCCCCGTTTCAAGGAATACTTCGAGGCCGGGAACTACGCCGAGCCGCTGGAAATCCCGTCGCCGATCAACGACCGCATGCGGGTCCAGTTGCATATCACCCGTTACGGCAACAACGAGCATCTGATGCTGGTGCGCGATGTCACCCGCATTCATCAGCTCGAACAGATGCGCAAGGACTTCGTGGCCAACGTCTCGCATGAACTGCGCACCCCGCTGACGGTGATCACTGGCTATCTGGAAACGCTGCTGGACAACGTCGATGACGTGAACCCACGCTGGGGCCGGGCATTGCAGCAGATGAGCCAGCAGGGCTCACGCATGCAGACCCTGCTCAACGACCTGTTGCTGCTGGCCAAGCTGGAAGCCACGGACTACCCATCGGACAACCATCCGGTGGCTGTGGACGCCCTGCTGCAGTCGATCAAGAGCGATGCCCAGGCGCTGTCTGGCCCACGTAACCAGCGAATCAGCCTGGAAGCTGCGCCGGGCCTGCGCCTGAAGGGCAGCGAGGCGGAGCTGCGCAGCGCGTTCTCCAACCTGGTGTTCAATGCAGTCAAGTACACCCAGGACGAAGGCAGCATCCGCATCCGCTGGTGGGCCGATGAACAGGGCGCCCATCTGTCTGTGCAGGATTCAGGTGTGGGTATCGACGCCAAGCACCTGCCCCGCCTGACCGAACGTTTCTACCGGGTCGACTCCAGCCGCGCTTCCAACACCGGAGGTACCGGGCTTGGCCTGGCCATCGTCAAGCATGTGCTGATGCGCCATCGCGGCAAGCTGGAGATCAGCAGCGTTCCGGGGCATGGCAGCACCTTCACCTGTCACTTCGCACCGGCTCAATTGGCCAACGGCAAAGCTGACCAGGACTGACCTGTCGGCGAAGCGTTTGGGCGTGCAGTCGGCCCCAATAGGACCACCACCCTTTGCTTTTGCGCCCTCAGCCGCTACATTGGATCCCCTGTGCCAGCAAAAGCTGGCACTTTATTTTTTAATTTCCCAAAGACGGACCCCGTAAAAACTCCATCATGGACCCTTCCCCTGGTATCAGCCTCACCTCGTTATTCGCCGATTTCGGCATGATCATCTTCGCCCTGCTGCTGGTGCTGCTCAACGGCTTCTTCGTTGCCGCCGAGTTCGCCATGGTCAAGCTGCGCGCTACCCGCGTCGAATCCATTGCCGAACTGCACGGCTGGCGCGGCAGCATCCTGCGCAAGGTTCACAACCAGCTGGACGCCTACCTCTCGGCCTGCCAGTTGGGTATCACCCTCGCCTCCCTAGGCCTGGGCTGGGTCGGTGAGCCGGCCTTCGCCCACTTGCTCGAGCCATTGCTGGCATACATGGGTGTGGACACGCCTGAGCTGATCAAGGCGATTTCGTTCTTCGTCGCCTTCTTCGTGATCTCCTACCTGCACATCGTGGTCGGCGAGCTGGCGCCCAAGTCCTGGGCCATCCGCAAACCGGAACTGCTGTCGCTGTGGACAGCCGTGCCGCTGTACCTGTTCTACTGGCTGATGTACCCGGCCATCTATCTGCTCAACGCCAGCGCCAACACCATCCTGCGCATTGCCGGCCAGGGTGAGCCCGGCCCACACCACGAGCACCACTACAGCCGCGAGGAGCTCAAGCTCATCCTGCACTCCAGCCGAGGCCAGGACCCGAGTGACCAGGGCATGCGCGTACTCGCCTCGGCGGTCGAAATGGGCGAGCTGGAGGTGGTCGACTGGGCCAACTCGCGCGAAGACATGGTCAGCATCGACGCCCATGCGCCGCTGAGGGAGATCCTGGCCCTGGTACGCCGCCACAAGTTCAGCCGTTACCCGGTGTACGACGCCGAGCGCGAGGAGTTCACCGGACTGCTGCACATCAAGGACTTGCTGCTGGAGCTTGCCGAGCTGGAGCACCTGCCCGAGACCATCGACCTGGAAGACCTCTCCCGCCCGCTGGAGCGTGTTTCCCGGCACATGCCGCTGGCGCAACTGCTGGAGCAGTTCCGCAAGGGCGGCGCGCATTTCGTGCTGGTCGAGGAAGCCGATGGCAAGGTAATCGGCTACCTGACCATGGAAGACGTGCTGGAAGTGCTGGTCGGCGACATCCAGGACGAACACCGCAAGACCGAACGCGGCATCCTCGCCTACCAGCCGGGCAAACTGCTGGTGCGTGGCGATACACCGCTGTTCAAGGTCGAGCGCCTGTTGGGCATCGACCTGGACCATATCGAGGCAGAAACCCTGGCTGGCCTGGTGTACGAGACGCTCAAGCGGGTACCTGAGGAAGAAGAAGTGCTGGAGGTCGAGGGGCTGCGTATCATCATCAAGAAGATGAAAGGGCCAAAGATCGTGCTGGCCAAGGTGCTCAAGCTGGATTGACCGACCGTGGCGCCACCCGGCAAGCCGACTCCCGAACCTGCAGGAGCCGGCTTGCCGACGGTGAAGCCCACACCCTCCTCAAGGGTTGCCAGCGGTAAAATCCGGCAGCCCGCCAATCGGCCGGTCGAACTGAAAGGGTATCGACTCCAGCGCCAGCCCCACATTGCGTTGCACCACGAAATGCAGATGTGGCCCGGTGCTGTTGCCCGTGTTGCCCGACTTGGCCAAGGCCTGCCCTACTACCACCTGTTGCCCCTCAGCGACCACCACCGACCCGCGCATCAGGTGCAGGTAGACGCCCATGGTGCCGTCCGGGTGCAGAATACGCACGAAGTTGCCCGACGGGTTGGTGCCCCGCCCACTCTGGTTGTTCTCGATCCTGACCACCACCCCACCCCGCGCAGCGATGATCGGCGTGCCCTCTGGCATGGCGATGTCCATGGCATAGCGCCCCTTAGGGCCGAAGTGGCTGAAACGGCCATTGGGCCCCTGGGTCAAGCGGAACGGTCCGCCTTTCCAGGGGAAGGGATATCGGTAAGCCAGCGAGCGCTGAGTGGGGTCTCCCATGGCGTACTGGAACTGGCTGACATACTTGAGCGGCCCGCCCGGCGCCGCCAGCACCGAGCTCAACGTTTTGCTCGAACGCGGGCCGACGATGGCGCGCACGGTGCGGGGCGCGTTGCCGCCAAAGGCATTGGCCAGCTTGTCGATACGCAGCTCGACCTGCATCGGTACGTACAGGTCATTTCGCACGACAAAGCGCACACCGCCAGGAAAGGTCTCGGTCTGCAAACGCACCTTGCCCTCGATCCGTTCGAGCATCGGCTCACGCAGCTCGAAGGTTTTCGCGCCGGGGCTGTAACGGTCGGAGTACGAGACCACGCCGAAATTGTCGACGGTCTTGTAGATGGTCATGCCCAGGCTCGACGCCGAAGCCGTGAGCAAGGCACAGAACAGCAGCAGGCGAGAGGCTGGCATGATAGTGGCTTTTTGACAGTTATTGTCTGTCGAAGCCTAGCAGGGGGATTTGGCCGATGGGCTGCAGTTGGTCGGGTGAACAGCCAGCACCCGACAAGCCGGCACCTGGTGGTCGTGCAACCCAAGGCGCCAGCTTATCGACGATGGGCTCAGGCCCCCGGAGTGAAATGCTTCTGCTGGGTGCCGCGCGCGATCAGGCGCGACAGGTAATCCAGCTTCTGTGCATCCTGATCGACGAACTTGAACGTCAATTGCAGCCAATCACTCTCTGGTTTCGGTTCCAGAGCCGCAATCGCATGCAAGTAGCCGTTCAAACGTGCCACCTCGGCGTTCTCGCCCTGCTCCAGGTCCAACACCGCACCTTCTAGCACTTGTGGCAGGACCGCACTACGCCGAACCACCAGCAAGGCTTCCTTGAGGCTCAAGGCCTTGATCACACAAGGCTGTGTACCGCTGGACAACCGCAGCTGCCCCTGACCACGGCCCGTCTGCGCAGCAGCAGCGGCGGTAGTGGGGGTTGGCGCGTTGATCAAGGGTTTGGCAGGGGCCGGGGCTGAGGCAGGCGCGGGCGCCGAGACCTTGGCCGCTTCAGGCTTGCCGCCAGTCAGGGCGCTCAACGAGTCGTTGGCGAATGCCGAGTTGACCCGTGCCTGCGCACCCGCCACCAGGCCTTCGAGTTTGCCGATCTTGGTCAGCGCCTTTTTTACCTTGGTCAGCAGCTGCTCGTTGGTGAACGGCTTGCCGACGAAGTCTGAGACGCCGGCCTGAATGGCCTGGATCACGTTCTCCTTGTCACCACGGCTGGTTACCATGATGAACTGCAGGTTCTTCATCTCGGGCTGCTGACGGCACCAGGTCAGCAGTTCCAAACCGGACATTTCCGGCATCTCCCAGTCGCACAGCACCAGGTCGAACGGTTCTTTGCTCAGCATGGTCATGGCCTTGCGGCCGTTGACCGCATCGTCGATGACCATGCCGGGGAAGGCATTGCGCAAGCACTTCCTCACCAGGTCACGAATGAACGGTGCGTCATCCACGACCAGCACATTGACTTTACTCATCGATACTCCTCTTGAATCCCGGCTAGCATAACGCTGACTGATGGCCATTTGCCAAAACATGGACCACGCCGGGAGTTCTTCACATCATTCGCGGGTGCCTGCTGGCTGCTCGACCGCAAACGAAAACGCCCGGCACAGGCCGGGCGTTGAGGCTCGGGAGCAATCCTATTTATCGTCCGCTCCGGCCGGAACATTAGCGCTATCGGCCGTTCCTTCGACTTCCTCTTTCATGCGCTTGAGGCCCAGGTGGCGCACATCAGTGCCGCGCACCAGATAGATCACCAGCTCCGAGATGTTGCGCGCGTGGTCGCCGATGCGTTCCAGCGAACGCAGGGCCCAGATCACACTCAGTACCCGCGAGATCGAGCGCGGGTCTTCCATCATGTAGGTCACCAGCTCGCGCAGCGCGGTCTTGTACTCGCGGTCGATGGTCTTGTCGTACTGAGCCACCGACAATGCCAGGTCGGCGTCGAAGCGGGCGAACGCATCCAGCGCGTCACGCACCATGTTGCGCACCTGGTCGCCGATATGGCGAACCTCGACATAGCCACGCGGCGATTCGCCTTCCTCGCACAGCTGGATGGCACGGCGGGCGATCTTGGTCGACTCGTCACCAATGCGCTCCAGGTCGATCACCGACTTGGAAATGCTGATGATCAGGCGCAGGTCGGACGCGGCAGGCTGACGGCGAGCGAGGATGCGCACGCACTCCTCGTCGATGTTGCGCTCCATCTGGTTGATCTGCTCGTCCACTTCGCGCACTTGCTGGGCCAGGCCCGAGTCGGCCTCGATCAGCGCGGTAACGGCGTCGTTGACCTGCTTCTCGACCAGGCCACCCATGGCCAGCAGGTGGCTGCGCACCTCTTCGAGCTCGGCGTTGAACTGCTGGGAAATGTGATGCGTAAGGCTTTCTTTGTTGATCATCGTCTCGCTCCGCGAAGAAGCTGCAAGCTTCAAGAAGTTCGTGTCGTTCCCTGGCTTCGGTTGTTAGCCGTAGCGACCGGTGATGTAGTCTTCGGTCTGCTTCTTCGCCGGGTTGGTGAACAGGGTGTCGGTATCCCCGAATTCGACCAGTTTGCCCATGTACATGAACGCGGTGTAGTCCGAGACACGCGCCGCCTGCTGCATGTTGTGGGTCACGATGACGATGGTGTACTTGGATTTCAGCTCGTAGATCAGCTCTTCGACCTTCAGGGTCGAGATCGGGTCCAGTGCCGAGCATGGCTCGTCGAGCAGCAGCACTTCCGGTTCTACCGCGATGGTGCGGGCGATGACCAGACGCTGCTGCTGACCGCCAGAGAGGCCCAGTGCCGATTCGTGCAGGCGGTCCTTCACCTCATCCCAGAGGGCAGCGCCCTTGAGTGCCCATTCGACAGCCTCATCGAGCACACGCTTCTTGTTGATGCCCTGGATGCGCAGGCCGTAGACCACGTTCTCGTAGATGGTCTTGGGGAACGGGTTGGGCTTCTGGAACACCATGCCCACACGGCGACGCAGCTCGGCCACGTCTTCGCCCTTGCGGTAAATGTTGTTGCCGTACAGGTTGATCGCGCCTTCCACGCGGCAACCGTCAACCAGGTCGTTCATGCGGTTGAAGGTACGCAGCAGGGTCGACTTGCCGCAACCGGACGGGCCGATGAAGGCGGTCACGCGCTGCTTGGGGATATTCATCTGCACATCGAACAGCGCTTGCTTCTCGCCATAGAACAGGGACAGGCCCGGTACTTCGATGGCCACGGTTTCTTCGGCCAGGCGCAGGCTCTGCTTGTCGCGGCCCAGGGCCGACATGTCGATGCCGTGGGCGTGGGATTCATGCTGCATGGTCAACTCCATACGCTATCAATGCGTTTCAAAGGGCCGCCCGACGGGCGGGCGGCACGCTTGCAATCAGGTTCAGCTGTCGAGAGCCTTGTACTTCTCGCGCAGGTGGTTACGGATCCACACCGCCGAGAGGTTTAGGGTGGCGATCACCAGCACCAGCAGCAGCGCGGTGGCGTACACCAACGGCCGCGCGGCCTCGACGTTAGGGCTCTGGAAGCCGACGTCGTAGATGTGGAAGCCCAGGTGCATGATCTTTTGATCCAGGTGCAGGTACGGGTAGTTGCCGTCAACCGGCAGCGACGGTGCCAGTTTCACCACACCCACCAGCATCAGCGGCGCGACCTCACCGGCAGCGCGGGCCACCGCGAGGATCATGCCGGTCATCATGGCCGGGCTGGCCATCGGCAGGACAATTTTCCACAGGGTCTCGGCCTTGGTCGCACCCAAGGCCAGGGAGCCTTCGCGCACGGTACGTGGAATGCGCGCCAGGCCTTCCTCGGTGGCCACGATCACCACGGGCACGGCCAGCAGTGCCAAGGTCAACGAGGCCCACAGCAGGCCCGGAGTACCCAGGGTCGGTGCCGGCAGCGCTTCGGGGAAGAACAGACGGTCGATCGAACCGCCCAGCACGTAGACGAAGAAGCCCAGTCCGAACACGCCGTAGACGATGGCCGGAACACCCGCCAGGTTGTTCACCGCAATACGAATCAGGCGGGTCACCGGTCCCTGCTTGGCGTACTCGCGCAGGTAAACGGCGGCCAGCACACCGAACGGGGTGACGATCACGGCCATGATCAGGGTCATCATCACGGTACCGAAGATGGCTGGGAAGATACCGCCTTCAGTGTTGGCTTCACGCGGGTCGTCGCTGAGGAACTCCCAGACCTTGGCGAAGTAGGTGCCCATCTTCGTCATGCCGGACATGGCGTTCGGCTGGATGGCATGTACCACTTTGCTCAGGTTGATCTCGACTTCGCGGCCATTACCGTCACGCGCCACCAGGCTGTCACGGGCAAAAGCCTGGTGCAGACTGGTCAGTCGGTCTTCGATGGCCTTGTAGCGGCTGTTCAGCTCGGCACGCTCGGCGTCCATGTCTGCTTGGGCAGCGGCGTCCAGTTTGCCGTCCAGCTCCAGTTTACGGGCATGCAGGCGCAGGCGTTCGAGGCCATGGTTGATGGCACCAATGTCTTTCTTCTCGAGGCTCTGCAGCTCGCTGTTGAGCTGGTTGGCGCGCTTGAGGCGAGTCTGTAGCTCGTTCCAGGCCGCAGGGCCTTCGGCGACGACCTTGCCCTCTTCCTTGACGCTGACCAGGTAGCCGTAGAAGTTGCCCCACTCGCGACGTTCCAGGGCGATCAGGTCGACCGGCTTCTGCTCGTCGACCAGCCATTCGCCGACCACCCAGGTGAAGTCGCTGCCATTGAGGTCGCGGTTACCGACCTTGATCAGCTCGCGGGTCATGAACTCCGGCCCCTCGTCCGGTACTGGCAAGCCAGCACCCTTGAGACGGGCACGCGGGACTTCTTCTTTCTGTACCACTTCACCGATGACGATATGGTCGGCCTGGCCCGGCACCTTGTAGGTGGCCTGGACCAGGTCGGCCGGCCAGAAGTGGCCCAGGCCGCGCACGGCGATCACCGCCAGCAGGCCGACGGTCATGATCACCGCCATGGCGACCGCGCCACCGCTGATCCAGACGCCTGGGGCGCCGCTCTTGAACCAGCTTTTGAGGGAATCCTTTTTCACGGATCTCTACCTTCCTATCAAAGCGACGAGTATTTCTTGCGCAGACGCTGGCGAATCAGCTCGGCCAAGGTGTTCATGATGAAGGTGAACATCAGCAGCACGAGGGCAGCGAGGAACAGCACACGGTAGTGGCTGCCGCCGACTTCGGATTCAGGCATTTCCACCGCCACGTTGGCGGCCAGGGTGCGCATGCCTTCGAACAGGTTCAGCTCCATCACCGGGGTGTTGCCGGTGGCCATGAGCACGATCATGGTCTCGCCAACCGCACGGCCCATGCCGATCATCAGCGCCGAGAAGATACCCGGGCTGGCGGTGAGGATGACCACGCGGGTCAGGGTCTGCCACGGTGTCGCACCCAGGGCCAGGGAGCCCAGGGTCAGGCTGCGCGGCACGCTGAACACGGCGTCTTCGGCGATGGAGTAGATGTTCGGAATGACCGCGAAGCCCATGGCGATACCAACTACCAGGGCGTTGCGCTGGTCGTAGGTGATGCCCAGGTCGTTGGTGATCCACAGGCGCATGTCGCCGCCGAAGAACCAGGTCTCCATGAACGGGCTCATGTACAGGGCGAACCAACCGATCACCAGGATCACCGGGATCAGGATCGCGGCTTCCCAGCCGTCTGGAATACGCAGGCGGATCGACTCAGGCAGACGGCTCCAGGTGAAGCCTGTGAGGAGAATACCAAGGGGCATGATCACGAACAGGCTGAACACACCTGGCAGGTGGCCTTCCAGGTACGGGGCCAGGAACAGACCGGCGAAGAAGCCCAGGATCACCGTCGGCATCGCTTCCATCAGTTCGATCACCGGCTTGACCTTGCGGCGCATGCCCGGGGCCATGAAGTAAGCGGTGTAGATGGCGGCGGCGATGGCCAGTGGAGCAGCCAGGATCATCGCGTAGAAGGCGGCCTTCAGAGTACCGAAGGTCAGCGGCGACAGGCTCAGCTTGGGTTCGAAATCGGTGTTCGATGCGGTCGACTGCCATACATACTTCGGCTCGTCGTAGTTTTCGTACCAGACCTTGCCCCACAGCGCGCTGAAGGAAATTTCAGGGTGCGGGTTCTTTAGGCTCAGTGGCAGCAGCTTGCCACCTTCCTCGATGATGATGCGGTTGGCGCGCGGCGACAGCGCCAGGATACCCGGGCCTTCAGCCGCTGGCTCGACCAACAGGGTTCGGTGCGCAGTGCTGTGGAACACGCCCAGCTTGCCTGCCGCATCCAGCGCAATGAAGCCCTTGCGGCGCTCCTCGGCGTCGATCTGGACGACAGGCGCGTTGCCCATCTGGAAGCTGCGGATCAGCTTGAAGCGCGATTCGCCATCGGGGTCACGCGCCATGAACCACTGGCTCAGCCCCCCCTTGGAGTCACCGAAGATCAGCGAGATGCCGCCGACCAGCTGGGCAGTGGCTGTGATTTCGGCCTGGCCGTCTTCAAGCAGCTTGTAGCGGCCATTGAGGCTTTTCTCACGCAGGCTGAAGACGTCGGCAGTGGCGCGACCGTTGATCACGTACAGCCACTGCTGACGCGGGTCGATGAAGATGTTCTTCACCACTTCGGTCATCTGCGGCAGTTCGATGCGGTTCTGCTCGGTGGTGACCTCGCCGGTCATCATGTTCTCGGTGCTCGTCAGCTCGACCACCTGCAGGTGCGAACCGGTGGAACCAGCCAGCAGCAAGGTCTCGCCATTGAGGTTCACGCTTACGTGCTCGAGCGGACGACCCTCGTCATCGAGCACGAACGGCGCCTGGCCGTACGGGAAGTCGATGTCGGGGGTAATGGTTTTCTTGTTGTCCGGGTAGGTGATCTTGTAGGTGTGGTGGAACACCAACGCCTGGCCGTTGGACAACCCCAACACCACCAGCGGGCTGCCCGGCTGGTCGGTACTGATCGAGCTGACCTGGGTGCCAGCTGGCAACGGCAGGTCGACGCGCTTCACTTCGGCACCGGTCTTGGAGTCAAAGAACAGCGCCTGCCCCTTGTCGGAAACCCGCATGCCCACCAGGTTCTGCTCTTCAAGCGCGATCATCAGCGGCTTGCCGGCGTCCTGCTGCAACCAGGTCGGCTCCAGGGCCTTCTTGCTGGTCAGCTCGGCGCCCTGGAACAGTGGCAGCACCACATAGGCCAGGTAGAAGAAGATCAGGGTAATGGCTGCCAATACGGCAAGCCCGCCCACCAGTACATACCAGCGGGTCAGGCGATCCTTGAGGGCGCGCATGCGGCGCTTGCGTTGCAGCTCCGGCGTATTGAAGTCAATCCGCACGGGAGGGGAATTTTGGGTCATTGTGGAGTTGGCCAGATCATTCATGCGCACACCCTAGCGGTCCCGTATGACAAAAACATGACAGTGCGTTGACGCACAAAAGCCCGCCGCTCAGGAACCCTGGCTTCGGACTGGGAATTCGTGGAAAAGGCCGGCATCCGCGCCGGCCTCTTCCTCAGTTACTTACTTCTTTGCAACGTTACCTGCGTGGGACAGGCCCAGGTCAGCCAGGGTCTTGTCGACCACTTTGGCCGGCAGCGGGATGTAGCCATCCTTCACCACGACCTGCTGACCAGCTTGCGACAGGACCAGCTTCACGAACTCGGCTTCCAGCGGGGCCAGAGGCTTGTTCGGGGCCTTGTTGACGTAGACGTACAGGAAACGCGACAGCGGGTAAGTGCCGTTCAGGGCGTTGGCTTCGTTGTCCTCGATGAACTCGCCGCCTTCTTTCTTGGCCAGGGCTACGGTCTTGACGCTGGCGGTCTTGTAGCCGATGCCCGAGTAGCCGATGCCGTTGAGCGAGGAGCTGATCGACTGCACGACCGAAGCCGAGCCAGGCTGTTCGTTGACGTTAGGCTTGAAGTCGCCTTTGCACAGGGCTTCTTCCTTGAAGTAGCCGTAGGTGCCGGACACCGAGTTACGACCGAACAGCTGAACCGGCTTGTTGGCCAGGTCGCCAGTCACCCCCAGGTCGCCCCAGGTCTTGACGTCGGCCTTGCCGCCGCAAAGGCGGGTCGAGGAGAAGATCGCATCGACCTGGGCCATGGTCAGGCCTTTGATCGGGTTGTCCTTGTGTACGAACACGGCGAGGGCGTCGACGGCAACCGGGATGGCGGTCGGCTTGTAGCCGTACTTCTGCTCGAAGGCCTGCAGCTCGACATCCTTCATCTTGCGGCTCATCGGGCCGAGGTTGGCGGTGCCTTCGGTCAGCGCAGGTGGCGCGGTGGAGGAGCCGGCAGCCTGGATCTGGATGTTTACGTTCGGATATTCCTTCTTGTAGGCCTCGGCCCACAGAGTCATCAGGTTCGCGAGGGTATCGGAACCGACGCTGGAGAGGTTGCCCGATACACCGGTGGTCTTGGTGTAGGTCGGGATCGCAGGATCGACAGCGGCTACCGCATTGGCGGTTGCAACGCCAGCGGCGGCAAAGGTGAGGGCCGCCATCAAACGCTTCAGTTTCATGCCTTGCTCCTAGCAGGAATATTGGGGGTGTTGGATGGATCGGGCCCAAGTATCTGCAGGCCGCATGAACACGATATGACTTCAATGTGACAATTGGATGAAAGGCCATCACCGGTTGCCGGGATGGCCTTTTCAGGATGTTTCAGAAAGGGGGAACCTTATCGCTGGCAAGCCGGCACCTACAGGGTCGGGGCTTGCCAGCGATCGGAGCGGTACCTCTGCCAATCAGCGTTTGTTGGCGAGCAAATAAAGGCCCACGACCAGACCAACGGCGCACAACCCCGCCACATAGTAGGCGGGCGCCATCGGGCTGACCTTCAGCAGCGCAGTGACCACCATTGGCGTCAAGCCGCCGAAGATGGCGTATGCCACGTTGTAAGAGAACGACAGGCCACTGAAACGCACCACCGGCGGGAAGGCTTTGACCATTACGTAAGGCACCGCCCCGATCACGCCCACGCACAGGCCAGTGACGGCATACAACGGGAACAGCAGGTCAGGCCGGACCGGCAGGCTGTGATAGAAGGTCCAGGAGCTTGCCAGCAGCAGCAGACTGCCAACCACGAACACGCGGCCCGCGCCGAAGCGGTCGGCCAGGCTGCCGGCACCGATGCAACCGAGGCTGAGCAGCACGATCGCCAGGCTGTTGGCCTTGAGCGAGTCGGTGGGGCTGATGTGGTAGATGCTCTGCAGCAACGCCGGAGTCATCAGGATCACCACGACGATACCCGCCGACAGCATCCAGGTCAGCAGCATGGACAGGATGATCGGGCCACGGTGATCGCGCAGTACCGCGCGCAATGGCAGCTCTTCGGCCAGTGCCTTGCGTTCCTGCATTTCGGCGAACACCGGGGTTTCATGCAGCCAACGACGCAGGTACACCGAGAACAGGCCGAACACGCCACCGAGCAGGAATGGGATACGCCAGGCGTAGCCGGCGACTTCCTCGGCGCTGTACACGCTGTTGATCAGGGTCGCGACCAGCGAACCCAGCAGGATGCCGGCGGTAAGCCCCGCAGTCAGGGTGCCGCAGGCATAACCTGTGTTGCGCGCTGGTACGTGCTCGGAGACGAATACCCACGCACCCGGCACCTCACCACCAATGGCCGCGCCCTGGATGACGCGCATCAGCAGCAGCAGGATGGGTGCCCACATGCCAATTTGCGCGTAGGTCGGCAGCAGGCCCATGACCAAGGTTGGCAGCGCCATCATGAAAATGCTCAAGGTGAACATCTTCTTGCGACCCAGCAGGTCGCCGAAGTGGGCCATGATGATCCCGCCCAGCGGCCGCGCCAGGTAGCCGGCGGCAAAGATGCCGAACGTTTGCATCAGGCGCAGCCACTCAGGCATGTCGGCCGGGAAGAACAGCTTGCCGACCACGGTGGCAAAGAATACGAAGATGATGAAGTCGTAGAACTCCAGCGCTCCGCCAAGGGCGGACAGTGAGAGAGTCTTGTAGTCACTGCGGGTCAGCGGCCGCGAAGGCTGCTCGATAATGCTGGGCACGGAGGTCATCGCTCGTTGTTCTCTTGTAGGTCATGCAGACCGCTTGGCACGCGGCTTCTGGATTGGGAGACAGGCGAAGATAGCAAATTGCCGAGGCGCATCGTTAGCGATACAAAATCCATACAGATATTCATCAATGCACGGTCGTCGCTGGCTGTTCTGCTCTATATACTGCCCACTCGTAGGAAAAAGGTTGGTCCAACTGTGGGATGTTGTGCGAAAACGCCGGTCACTATGCTCAGGCGGTTTCGCAGAGTTTCCCTACGGCCGCCCAGCAAAGCGAAATCAGCGTAGTATGTTTCGAGCTGAATCGTTTTCACGGCCTTGCGCCATACCAACGAAGCGTCACGGGTCAGAGGCCCCACCGCATGATTGAGCTCGAACAAGAAGATCCTATTCCGCAAGGCGACCTGGCCTTGCAAATCACCGCACTCCCCCGCGAAACCAACGGTTTCGGCGACATCTTCGGCGGTTGGCTGGTTGCCCAGATGGACTTGGCCGGCACCGCCATGGCCAGCCGCGTCGCCGGCGGCCGGGTTGCCACGGTGGCCATCGATCGCATGGCATTCCTGGTCCCGGTGGCCGTCGGCGCGCAGCTGTCGTTCTATACCCAGACCCTGGAAATCGGCCGCAGCTCGATCCAGATGATGGTGGAAGTCTGGAGCGACGACCCGCTGTCCAGCGAATGGCGCAAGGTGACCGAAGCGGTATTTGTTTTCGTGGCCATCGATGGCAGCGGCCGCACCCGCTCTGTGCCTCGTCGCTGAGCCCGGCGAGCGGTAAACTCATTGCAAGTCACAGGGTCCAAGACCCACAGGCATTCAATGAGACGAGCGCAATGGCTACCTTCAAGGTCGAATCCGAGCAACATGGCGAACTCAACTGCTGGCGCATCACCAGCGACCGCGCCGAACTACTGATCGCCCAGCAGGGTGCGCAGATCCTCAGCTACCAGCGCGTGGGCGAGCCACCGCTGCTGTGGCTGAGCGACCAGGCCATCTTCCGAAAGGACAAGTCGGTGCGCGCGGGGGTGCCAGTGTGCTGGCCGTGGTTCGGCAATCTGCAGCGCAACCCCCAGTCGGTGCAGGCCATGTACCGTGGCGAGCAGCCGCCTGCCCATGGTTTGGCGCGCACGCGTGACTGGCAATTGCTGGGTATCGAAGAAGTTGGCGATGGCCTGCGCATCGAGTTCGAGCTGCCCGAGGCAAAGGGTGAACTGCCCGGCTGGCCTCATGAAGTCGAACTCAAGCTTGTGGTGGAGCTGGACCAGGACCTGACGCTGACGCTGACCAGCTGTAATCAGGGCACTACCCCGGTCACCATCAGCCAGGCCCTGCACAGCTACTTTGCGCTCAGCGATGTGCGACAGGCGCGGGTCGAAGGCGTCGAGGGGCTGAGCTACATCGAGACCCTGGCAGACTGGGAGCAACGCCAACAACAGGGTGCACTGGGCTTCACCGGCGAGACCGACCGCATCTACCTGAACACACCCGCTCGACTGAGCATCGTCGATCCACACTGGAACCGGCGCATCACCTTGAGCAGCCAGGGTTCACGCTCGGCGGTGATCTGGAACCCATGGACCGACCGCGCCCGCGAACTGCCAGACATGGCCGATGATGGCTGGCAACGGATGCTGTGCATCGAGACGGCGAACGTGTGGGATGACGTAGTGGAGTTGGAACCTGGGGCCAGCAGTTCGCTGCAGGTCCGGGTGGGTAGTGACACGATCTGACAGCCTGCGCCTAGCTCATGGGCCTCTTCTAGGGTTCTCTCGCGAAGAGGCCGGCGCAGGCACTCAGAGGTCGGCGTCTTCAACCACCCTCACCTGCCCCGCATCCATCGCATACGCCGCATCGGCCAGGTCATTGCTGACCTTCTCCACCTTCAGCTTGCCGCTGACCCAAAGCGGGGTGTAGATATCGTCGATCTTCAGTCCCTTCGGGTAGCGCACCAGCACCAGCTGGTTGGGCGGCGGCGGTGGCACGTGAATGCAAGCTCCTGGGTACGGCACCAGGAAGAACAAGGTGCTGTTGCCCTTGGCATCGCTTTCCAACGGCACCGGGTAGCCACCCAAGCGGATTTCCCGGCCGTCCATCGCCGCCACGGTCTTGGTCGAGTACATCACCGCCGGCAAGCCCTTGCTCTGCTTGAGGCCGCCCTTGTCGGTGAAGGTGCCCATGGCCTCCGGCGAGTTGTGGTCGATCTCGGGCATCTGCTCGAGCGCTTTCTGATCCGACTTGGGCATCAGCTCCAGCCAGTCGGTCTCGGGCAGTTCGGCATGGGCCAGGGTGCTGGCCAGAAGCAAGGGAATGAGAAAAAAGGCTCGCATGAAATGCTCGGCAACTCGGATGAATTGCCGGGCATTCTACCGCCTATTCAACGCTTCTTGATGAATCCATAGATCACCAGAAGGACGACGGCACCTACCAGCGCTCCGAAGAAGCCTGCAGCCTGGCCCGCCTGGTAGATCCCCAAGGCCTGCCCACCGTAGGTGGCGAGCAAGGAGCCGGCGATACCCAGCAGGATGGTCATGATCCAGCCCATGCTGTCGTCCCCTGGCTTGATGAAGCGCGCCAGCAGGCCAACGATGAGGCCGATGAAGATAGTTCCAATGATGCCCATGGCAGTCCCTCTGCAGTGAAGATGGAACAAGCCAAAGCCTAGACAGCGCTTTGGCTTGTTGCCATTTCAGAGACCCTGCCCGTGGCAGAAGTTCGATCAGTTGCTGATCAGCGCCTCTACCTCGGCGATTTTGCTCTTGAGGGTGGGCATGTCCTGGCAGCGCAATGTGGCGTGACCCACCTTGCGTCCGGCCTTGAAGGCCTTGCCGTAGTGATGCAGGTGGCAATCTTCGATAGCCAAGACCTTGTCGACCGCCGGGACTTCGCCGATGAAGTTGAGCATCGCGCTCTCACCCACCTTGGCGGTCGAACCCAGTGGCAGGCCGGCAACGGCGCGCAGGTGGTTCTCGAACTGGCTGCATTCGGCGCCTTCGATGGTCCAGTGCCCGGAGTTGTGCACCCGCGGGGCGATTTCGTTGGCCTTCAGGCCACCGTCGACTTCGAAGAACTCGAACGCCAGGACGCCCACGTAGTCGAGCTTCTGCAGTACACGGCCAACATAGTCTTCAGCCAGCGCCTGGAGCGGGTGAGCCTCGCTGGCCACCGACAGACGCAGGATGCCGCTCTCGTGCGTGTTGTGCACCAGCGGGTAAAAACGGGTTTCGCCATCCCGGGCACGCACGGCCACCAGCGAGACTTCGCCGGTGAACGGCACGAAGCCTTCGAGCAGGCACGGTACGCTACCCAGTTCGGCGAAGGTGCCGACCACGTCCTCGGGCGTGCGCAGGACCTTCTGGCCTTTGCCGTCGTAACCGAGGGTGCGGGTCTTGAGCACCGCCGGCAGGCCGATGCTGGCCACGGCAGCGTCCAGATCTTGCTGCGAGAGGATGTCGGCGAAGGCTGGGGTCGGGATGCCCAGGTCACGGAACATGCTCTTCTCGAACAGGCGGTCACGGGCGATGCGCAGGGCCTCGGCGCTCGGGTACACCGGTACGAATTGCGACAGGAAAGCCACGGTCTCGGCCGGGACGCTCTCGAACTCGAAGGTCACCAGGTCGACTTCGTCGGCCAGCTGGCGCAGGTGGTCCTGGTCGCCATAGTCGGCACGCAGGTGCTCGCCCAGTGCGGCGGCACAGGCGTCCGGCGCCGGGTCGAGGAAAGCGAAGTTCATGCCCAGCGGAGTACCCGCCAGAGCCAGCATGCGGCCCAACTGGCCGCCACCGATTACACCGATCTTCATGGGTTCAGCCTCAAGCCTGACGTGGATCTGGATTGTCCAGGACGGTCTCGGTCTGCTCTGTGCGGAACTGCTTGAGCACTGCATGGTACTGAGGGTACTTGGCGCCCAGGATGCTCGCCGACAGCAAAGCGGCGTTAACAGCTCCGGCGCGACCGATAGCCAAGGTAGCAACCGGTACGCCGGCAGGCATCTGCACGATCGACAGCAGCGAGTCCACGCCCGACAGCATCGACGACTGCACCGGTACGCCCAGCACCGGCAGGTGGGTCTTGGCCGCGCACATGCCTGGCAGGTGGGCTGCACCACCAGCACCGGCGATGATCACCTCGATACCACGCCCTTCGGCTTCTTCAGCGTACTGGAACAGCAAGTCCGGGGTGCGGTGGGCGGAAACCACCTTCACTTCATAGGGAATGCCGAGTTTTTCCAGCATATCGGCGGTGTGGCTAAGGGTGGACCAATCGGACTTGGAGCCCATGATCACGCCAACCAGTGCACTCATCGTCGAGCCTCTCCTGCAAGCGCCTTCAGGCGCGCTAAAAGCAACAAGCCACGCAGGTCGACCGGCGTGGCTTGTCATACGGATTCTGAATCGACCTAGCCGGCCGAAGGCGCGGGATTATAGCGTATAGCGAAGCAGCCCGCCCACCCCCACAAGCACATGTCGGATCAAAGGGCAAGCTGTCTCGCGGGACAACTTTTTACCCCCTAATGATTCAGAGTGCAGGGTCCGCCTGGTTACCGGCCGACTCCAGTTTGCGCCACAACAAACGCACGTTGGCCTTGCGCACCAGGGCGCAGCGGTACAAGCGTATTTCCAGCGGAACATGCCACTGGCTACCACCACAGACCACCAGTTCGCCCCGCTCCAGTTCACCCCGCATGGAAAGCCGCGGCACCCAGGCCACGCCCATTCCTTCCAGAGCCATGCTCTTGAGACTGTCGGCCATGGCCGTTTCGTAGACCGTGGTGTAGCGCAGGTTGCGTTGACGTAGCAGCAGGCTCACCGACCGCCCCAGGAAGGCGCCGGCACTGTAGGCAAGCAGCGGCACGCTGCTGTCACCATCGAGGTCGAACAAAGGCTTGCGATCTGCGCCCACCGCGCACACCGGCAGCATTTCCGTGGTGCCCATGTGCAGCGACGGGAAGATCTCGGCATCCATCTGCAGGGCGGCATCCGGGTCATAGAAAGCCAGCATCAGGTCGCAGCCACCCTCACGCAAGGCATGCACGGCATCCCCCACGTTGGTGGCGACCAGGCGCGTGGCGATGTTCAACCCATCGTTGCGTAACTGTGCCACCCAACGGGGGAAAAAGCCCGATGCCAAGGAGTGCGCCGCAGCCACCTGGATCACCTCACCCTGCCCACCTTCAAGATGATGTAAATGGCGGAGAACTTCGCTCAACTGGTCGACAACCGTGCGCGCCGTGACCAGAAAAAGCTGTCCTGCCTCAGTCAGCTCGATGGGCGTGCGGGAACGATTCACCAAGGTCAAGCCCAGGGCAGCTTCGAGGCTGCGGATACGACGGCTGAAGGCTGGCTGGGTGACGAAGCGGCGCTCTGCCGCCTGAGAAAAACTACGTGTGGCGGCCAGGGCACTGAAGTCTTCCAGCCACTTGCTTTCGAGGTTCATCGACTACTCCGCAAGGCGTGCACCAAAATGGAACACGCTCGATTGTCAATCGGCGTCACATCAAACCGTATGCCGTTTATGCATAGGTTAGCGTGCAACAGCATTGGCCGCAAAATCGCGGCAGCCCTAGGATTGGCGCCATTCCGGCATGTGCCGGGTCAAAATCGAGATGATATCCATCATGTCCTCCGCTGCATCGTTCCGCGTCGAAAAAGATCTGCTTGGTACCCTTGAAGTCCCTGCCGATGCCTACTACGGCATCCAGACCCTGCGCGCTGCCAACAACTTCCACCTCTCCGGTGTTCCGCTGTCGCACTACCCGAAGCTGGTCGTGGCCCTGGCCATGGTCAAGCAGGCCGCTGCCGACGCCAACCGTGAGCTGGGTCACCTGAGCGATGCCAAGCATGCTGCCATTACCGCAGCCTGCGCCCGCCTGATCAAAGGCGACTTCCACGACCAGTTCGTGGTGGACATGATCCAGGGTGGTGCTGGTACTTCCACCAACATGAACGCCAACGAAGTCATCGCCAACGTCGCACTGGAGGCCATGGGCCACCAGAAGGGTGAGTACCAGTACCTGCACCCGAACAACGACGTGAACATGGCTCAATCGACCAACGATGCCTACCCGACCGCGATCCGCCTGGGTCTGCTGCTGGGTCACGACGCCCTGCTGGCCAGCCTCGACAGCCTGATCCAGGCCTTCGCCGCCAAAGGCAAGGAATTCGACCACGTACTGAAGATGGGTCGTACCCAGCTGCAGGACGCCGTGCCGATGACCCTGGGCCAGGAATTCCGCGCCTTCGCCACCACCATGACCGAAGACCTGCAGCGCCTGCGCTCGCTGGCTCCGGAGCTGCTGACCGAAATCAACCTGGGCGGCACCGCCATCGGTACCGGCATCAACGCCGACCCTGGCTATCAGGCCCTGGCCGTGCAGCGCCTGGCGACCATCAGCGGCCAGCCGCTGGTACCGGCTGCCGACCTGATCGAAGCCACCTCCGACATGGGCGCCTTCGTGCTGTTCTCCGGCATGCTCAAGCGTACCGCGGTCAAGCTGTCGAAGATCTGCAACGACCTGCGCCTGCTGTCCAGCGGCCCACGCACCGGCATCAACGAGATCAACCTGCCGGCACGCCAGCCAGGCAGCTCGATCATGCCAGGCAAGGTCAACCCGGTTATCCCGGAAGCGGTGAACCAAGTCGCCTTCGCCATCATGGGCAACGACCTGGCGCTGACCGTCGCCGCCGAAGGTGGCCAGCTGCAGTTGAACGTGATGGAGCCGCTGATCGCCTACAAGATCTTCGACTCGATCCGCCTGCTGCAACGCGCCATGGACATGCTGCGCGAGCACTGCATCGTCGGCATTACCGCCAACGAACAGCGTTGCCGTGAACTGGTCGAGCACTCGATCGGCCTGGTCACCGCCCTGAACCCTTACATCGGCTACGAAAACGCCACCCGTATCGCCCGCGTTGCCCTGGAAACCGGCCGCGGCGTACTGGAACTGGTGCGCGAAGAACAGCTGCTGGACGAAGAGATGCTCAACGACATCCTGCGTCCGGAAAACATGATCGCTCCACGTCTGGTTCCGCTGAAGGCGTAACCGACCGCTTGAAACGTCTCACCAGGTCGAGGGACTAGACACCTCTCAACCTTTCAAGGGCCCTAGCGCACGCTTAGGGCCCTTTTTTTATATCAAATTCAACGGGTCGGACGGGTCGTCCTCAGCGTCGAGCATGGCGAGGATGTCACTGTGCTGTGAGTGCCTGGCTCGGGCTTGTAAATCACACCAGCCAATAAGAAAAGTTTGGCGGTAGCTCACTTACCTACGTGAACGTATTCGATTGCTCTTCAAAACAATTGGTCTGTAACCATGCTGCGGTCACCACAACGACTCGTTTCAAACAATATTTCATTTCACACCCCCTAGCGCCGAACGGCGCAAACCGTCGCATCCGCTGAAAATGCGTCTCGGGTGTTTCCTCCGGCCACGGTGGTAAGCGGGCAGCTCAGCCGGGGCCAAGCTGGCCAACCAACCCCAATTCTGCTGCGGCGTCGAACGGTCAGGCTCGGCCAAACTTGGCTCGCCAGGCATCACCCGGAATGCCACTGGGCCAGCATTAGACGATTAGGCGGCCGGCGTCTGGCTATGAAGCGCGCACCATCGGTCGCTGCCCAGGGCGGCCATCAACTCGCGGCGAGTGAATGCTTCGCCATCCAGCAGCACAATGACTTCACGCCCCTGGGCACGCTGCGGGGCCATCCACGGCCACACATCGAGGCCGTATTTGGCGTCGTACCCGTCTAATTCACTTCTATCGCCGTTGTTAAAGTGAAAAGGCACGCTAATTGCTCCAGAATCTGCCCAGCCCAACGGGATTCCGAGCATGCTGCACAGCCACCTCACCACCCTCAACGCGGTTTCGCTGATTCTCAACCTCTTCCAGGAAGAAGGTTGCGAGGCTGCGTCGCTGCTGGCCGGCAGTGGCATAGGCCCGGCAGACCTGGGGCATCCCGATGCGCGCATCACCACCCAGCAGGAGCTGCAGGTCTGCGCCAATGCTGTGGCTCGGCGCGAGGATATCGGCCTGGAATTGGGCCGGCGGATGCATGTGTCGTGCTATGGCATGCTCGGTTACGCCTTGCTCTCCAGTGCCACTTTGGGTGACGCCCTGCGCCTGGCGTTGCGCTACCCGGCACTGCTGGGAACAGTCTTCCAGCTGCGCCTGGTGGATGATGGCCAGCGCGTCTGGTTCAGTGCCAGCGACTACCGCGACAGCCCAGCGCTGGCGGCCTTCAATGCCGAGTTCTGCCTGGTGTCGCTGAAAGTCATCTGCGATGACCTGCTGGGACGCACACTGCCGCTGCTTGGTGCCCGCTTCGAACACCGTCGGCCCGTCTACCATGCGCTCTATACCGGTGCATTCCAGTGTCCGCTGGGTTTCGATGCCGAGGACAATGCCTTCGCCTTCGAGCGCCGCTGGCTAGACACGCCACTGCCACTGGCCGACCCCATCACGCACAAAGCCATGAGCGAGCGTTGCCGGCGCCTGAACCTGGAGTTCACCGGTCGCCAGGCCTGGCTCGGGCGCATTCGCCAATTACTGCTGCAACAGCTGGATGCCGCACCTGGGTTGGACGGCCTGGCGCGGCAGATGAACTGTTCATCGCGCACCCTGCGCCGGCACCTGCAAGCGCTGGGCTGCAGTTATCAACAACTGCTGGATGAGCTGCGCTTCGAGCGGGCCAAGCAGCTGCTGGCCGATGCGCAGATGCCGATCTACCGGATCGCCGAAACCCTGGGATTTAGCGAAACAGCGAGCTTTCGCCATGCGTTCCAGCGCTGGAGTGGTGTGGCGCCAAGTCATTATCGAGGCTGACGGGTCTTATCGCCGGCAAGTCGGCCCATGGGTCGTTGAACGGCCAACGAGCTTGGCCACATCTATCCCCTTTTGGCCGTTTGCGTCGTTCTCCACCCCAGGCCTGCCCATGACAATGGGCCTACGCCAGTAAAACCGGAGAACAACAATGCTGACGATCTATTCCGATGATCATCGCCTGCACCACGGCCGCTGCGAGCTGATCGACGGCAAGCTGATGCCTTGCTTCGAAATGCCATCGCGCGCCGATCATGTGCTCGAACGCGTGAAAAAGCGCAACCTCGGCGAGGTAAAAGGGCCGAGCGACTTTGGTCGTGCGCCATTGCAGCGCATCCACAGCGCCGAGTACCTGAACTTCTTCGAAGGTGCGTGGGCACGTTGGGCCGCATTGGGTCACGAGGGCGACTTGCTGCCCTTCACCTGGCCCGCCCGCACATTGCGCCAGGTCAAGCCCACTGGCCTGCATGGCGAACTGGGCTACTACAGCTTCGACGCTGGCGCCCCGATCACAGCCGGGACCTGGCAGGCGGCCTACAGCGCCGCCCAGGTAGCCCTGACCGCCCAGGCCGCCATCGTCGAAGGCGCACATTCCGCCTTCGCCCTGTGCCGTCCACCGGGGCACCACGCTGCCGCCGAAGTCATGGGCGGATATTGCTACCTGAACAATGCCGCCATCGCCGCCCAGGCCTTCCTCGATCAAGGCTATGGGAAGGTGGCGATCCTGGATGTCGACTACCACCACGGCAACGGCACCCAGGACATCTTCTACAGCCGCAACGATGTGTTCTTCGCCTCGATCCACGGCGACCCACAAGCGGAATTCCCGTTCTTCCTCGGCTACGCCGACGAAACCGGCGAGGGTGCGGGTGAAGGGTGCAACATCAACTATCCACTGCCGGCTGGCAGCGACTGGGCAGCCTGGAGCGCCGCATTGGAAGACGCCTGCCTACGCATCGCCAGCTATGACGCGGACGTGCTGGTGATCTCCCTTGGCGTGGACACTTTCAAGGACGATCCAATCTCCCAGTTCAAACTGGACAGCCCGGACTACCTGGAAATGGGCAAGCGCATCGCCGCCCTGGGCAAGCCGACCTTGTTCGTGATGGAAGGTGGCTACGCTGTGGAAGAAATCGGTATCAACGCAGTGAATGTGCTGGAAGGCTTCCAGCAAGCACAACCAGGAGCCCGGTAATGGTCCGACTCAAGCGTCTGCTCGCCCCGCTCATCGCCGCCACGCTGTTCACCGGCGCCCTCAATGCCCAGGCCGAACAGCGTACCCTGCGCGTATACAACTGGTTCGACTACATCACGCCACAGACCTTGACCGACTTCCAGAAGGACAGTGGCGTCAAACTGATCTACGACATCTTCGACACCAACGAAGCGCTCGAGGCCAAGTTGCTTACCGGTAACTCCGGTTATGACGTCGTAGTACCGTCCAACGTGTTCCTGGCCAAGCAGATCGAAGCGGGCGTGTTCCAGCCGCTGGATCGCGCCAAGCTGCCGAATTGGCAACACTTGGACCCTGCGCTGATGAAGCTGATCGAAGCCAACGACCCTGGCAACAAGTTCGCCGTGCCCTACATGTACGGCACCGTGCTCATCGGTTTCAACCCGGACAAGGTCAAGGCGGCGCTGGGCGACAAAGCACCTGTGGACAGCTGGGACCTGATCTTCAAGGAAGAGAACATCGCCAAGCTCAAGCAGTGCGGTGTCGCACTGCTCGACTCGCCATCAGAGATTCTACCGCTGGCTCTGCAGTACCTCGGCCTGGACCCCAACAGCGGCAAACCTGACGACTACAAGAAAGCCGAAGCCTTGCTGCTCAAGATCCGCCCGCACATCACCTACTTCCATTCCTCGAAGTACATGGCGGACATCGCCAACGGCGATATCTGCGTCGCAGTGGGCTATTCGGGCAGCTTCTCCCAGGCCGCCAACCGCGCCCGCGATGCCAAGAATGGTGTGGTGGTCGATATGCGCCTGCCCAAGGAAGGCGCGCCGATCTGGTTCGACATGCTGGCGATTCCGAAGAATGCGGCTAACCCGGAAGATGCCCACACGTTCATCAATTACCTGCTGCGCCCAGAGGTGATTGCGCCGATTAGCGACTTCGTCGGGTATCCAAACCCGAACAAGGATGCCACCGAAAAAGTGAGCCCGGCTATTCGCAACAACCCCAACCTGTACCCGACAGCGGAGGCGATGACCAAGCTGTATACCCTCAAGCCGTTGCCACGGGATGCGGAGCGGGCACGCACGCGGGCTTGGACACGGATCAAGTCAGGCACCTGAGTCGCTCACTTCGCGGGCAAAGCCGCTCCCCGTAAGGGTATGCCCCCAAGGAAGTGGACCCAAATCCAACCCTCGGGGGCGATATCCTTGAACACCCGTGCCTGTGGGAGCGGATACGCCCGCGAAGTGGCCATCAGCGTCACCGTTGCTTCCATGCCTTGCGCAAGCGCATCAACGCCTCGGCGATCTCCCCTTCTGGCACCGCCGCAAACCCAAGAACCAACCCAGCGCGTTTATCCACAGGCACCTCGCTGTCCTCAAGCCAATAACTGCTCAGCGGATTGACCTCGACCCCCACCGCCTCAGCCTTGGCTACCAGTTCCTGCTCCCGGGCATGGTTATCCACATCTACCTTCACATGAAGCCCAGCCTCGACTTCCGGCATTTCGCCTAGCCCGGGAACATCCACCGGCCATCCCGCCTTGAGCACGTTGCGGCGGCTCAACGCTGCCCGGCGCATGCGCCGGATATGCCGCTGAAAGTGCCCCTGGGCCATGAACTCGGCCATTACGCACTGCGAGCCCACTTCCGAATGCCGCACCGCCAGCGCGCGGCCCTGGCTGAAGGCCTCCGCCAGGCGCGCAGGCAATACCAGATACCCCAGGCGCAAGGCCGGGAAGGCAATCTTGCCGAAGGTACCCACGTACAACACGCGCCCCTGCTGATCGAGGGCGGCCAAGGGTGCCAATGGCGCGCCGCTGTAGCGATACTCGCCGTCATAGTCGTCTTCGACGATCCAGCCCTCGTTGCGTTCGGCCCAGTCCAGCAACGCCAGGCGTCTCGCCAGGCTCATGGTTACCCCCGTGGGGTACTGATGAGCGGGCGTCACATAGGCCAACCGGCAGTCCGTCACCTGCGCCAGTCGTTGGCAGTCCATGCCCTGCTCGTCCACCGCTACCCCAATCACCCTGGCCCCTGCAATGGCGAAGGCGTGACCTGCTGCCCGGTAGCCTGGGTTTTCCACAGCCACCTTGTCGCCGGGCTGCAGCAGCAACTGTGCACAAAGGCTGATGGCCTGCTGCGCGCCATGGGTGATCACAATTTGCTCAGCCGTGCACGAAAGTCCTCGGGAACGACGCATATAGGCCGCTACCAGCTCTCGCAAAGCTCGCTCGCCTGCGGGGTCCCCATAGCCGAGTCGCGCGGGATCCGGATTTCTCCAGAAACCCGCTTGCAGCTTGGCCCAGACCTCGAACGGGAAAAGGTCGAACGCGGGAATGCCCACCCGAAATGCCCGTGGCGCGCCACTTTTTGGTGGTGGTAAATGGTTATTTTTCAGACGCTCAAGCGGCTCGCTGGAACGCTCTCGGCTGGATATATCCTCAGTGTTTTTCGATGAAAATGTGGATAACTCTGTTGATAAACCCCGGGATAACCCTGTGGATAGTTGTGTGGATAGTTTTGGCAGCCGACTGACATAGGTGCCATCGCCAACCCGGCTTTCGATGTAGCCCTCGGCATACAACTGGTCATACGCGCGGATCACGCTGTTGCGGGACAACGCCAGTATGGCGGCCAGGTCGCGGGTTGCTGGCAAACGTGTACCACTGCTGAGCCGGCCATCGAGCACCCGTGCCCGCAGTGCCTGATACAGCTGTTGACTGAGGCCTCGGCGGCGGTCGAGGACGATGCCGGCAGGGTCGAATGGCAATACGAGAGGACGCTCGCTCATGGAATTGGACCTATGAAATCAGCCGTTAATGGCTCTTACTCGGTGCCAATAGCCTGCCTAGGATGGAGTGATTCGACAAGGAACCTCGCCATGTACAACAGCAAGCCTCATCAGGAACATGATCTCCAGCGCCTGCACCAGCACATGCTCGATACACGCCTTGCCGTGCTGGTCAGCCATGGCGAGCACGGCCTGCTGGCCAGCCACCTACCCGTGCTTGTCGAGCCAAGCGAAGGCGAGTTCGGCACCGTCTATGCTCACCTTGCCCGAGCCAATCGCCAATGGCAGGACCTGCAGCACGGCAGCGAGGCAATGCTGGTATTCCCAGGAGCGGACGCTTATGTCAGCCCCAGCTACTACCCCAGCAAAGCCGACAACCCCAAGGTCGTGCCAACGTGGAACTACCTGGCGGTTCATGCCTATGGCTCGGTCGACGTCATCCACGATGCCACCCCTTTGCTGGACATCGTCAGCCGCCTGACCGACCGCCACGAGCAAGGCCGTAACCTGCCATGGAGCGTGACGGACGCTCCCACCGACTACGTGGACGGCATGCTCCGCGCCATTGTCGGCATCCGCATGCCCATTGCCCGCCTGCAGGGAGCACGCAAGCTCAGCCAGAACCGCTCGGAGCAGGACATCGCTGGCGTGCGCGAAGGCCTCAGCGCCAGCGCCGACCACCTGGACAATCAACTCGCGGCGCACATGCGCCAACTCTGAAGGAAAAGCCCCATGACCTGCGTCACCCTGCGCCCCGTCCGCGCCGAAGACCACGCCGCCTGGCTCGCCCTGTGGCAAGCCTACCTGCGCTTTTATGAAACCGAACTGGCAGAGGAGGTCAGCGTCAGCACCTGGCAGCGCCTGCTCGACCCGAACGAGCCTACCCATTCGGCGCTGGCCTGGGTCGATGGCGAGGCGGTCGGGATGGTCAACTGGATCTATCATCGTTCCAACTGGAGCATCGAGAATTCCTGCTACCTGCAGGACTTGTACGTGGACAGCAAGCAACGGGGCCTGGGCATCGGCCGCCAGCTGATCGAACACGTTTATGCCACGGCCAAGGCCGCTGGCTGCATCAAGGTGCACTGGCTGACTCACGAGACCAACGCCACCGCCATCAGCCTGTACGAGCAGGTTGCCGAGCGCCCTGGCTTCATCCAATTCCGCAAAGGGCTGTAGGCTGAGCATGACTGACGCATTGAACTGGAAACCTGCATCTACGCCTACGGCAGAACCCATCGAAGGCCGTTTCATCCGCCTGGAAAAGCTCGACCCAGCGCGCCATGGCGACGACCTCTGGGAGGTGCTGCAAGGCCCAGCCTCGGACCCGCGGCTATGGGACTACCTGCCTTACGGACCCTTCACCGAGCGCGCCACCTTCGACCGCTGGCTAGACAGCAACGCTGCGGGGCGTGACCCGCTCTACTATGCCGTCATCGACCGCCGCAGCGGACAGGCGCAGGGCATCCTGAGCCTGATGTCGATCGTGCCCGATCATGGCCGCATCGAGATCGGTCATATCGCCTTCGGCGCCGCCATGCAGCGCACGCCAAAGAGCACCGAGGCGGTGTACCTGCTAGGCAAGCTGAGCTTCGAGCTGGGCAACCGCCGCCTGGAATGGAAGTGCAATAACGCCAACGCTCGCTCCAAGCGGGCTGCAGAGCGATTCGGCTTCCAGTTCGAGGGCGTGTTCCGCAAGCACCTGGTGGTCAAGGATCGTAACCGCGACACGGCCTGGTATTCGATTACCGATGATGAGTGGCCGCGAGTGGCCGCGGGGTTCGAGCAGTGGTTGAGTGCTGACAACCAGCGTCCCGAGGGCCAGATCAAGACACTCGAGGCGTGCCGCAACGGCTGATGGTGGTACTGGACCGACTTGCCGGCGTCCAGGCAAAAAAAGGGGAGCACCCGCTCCCCAGAGGTTAACCGCTTGTAGATGAGGGCGTATCTCAGCCCTCGATCTCGATCAGGATCTCACCCGGCGTCACACGGTCGCCCTTGGCCACATGGATAGCCACGACCTTGCCGGCGATCGCCGCCTGCACTTCGGTCTCCATCTTCATGGCCTCGGTGATCAGCACCGCTTGGCCGGCCTTGACCACAACGCCTTCCGTGACCAGTACATCGACGATGTTGCCTGGCATGGTCGTGCTGATGTGGCCCGGCGCGCTGGCCTGCTTGCGCTTGCTGCCGCCACCGCTGACGAACTCGTTGAGCGGCTCGAACACCACTTCCTCCGGCATGCCGTCGATCGACAGGTAGAAGTGACGCTTGCCTTCGGCCTTGACCCCCACACCGGTGATGTCGACGCGGTAGGTTTCGCCATGCACGTCGATGACGAACTCGGTCGGCACGCCTTCTCCGCCTGGCGCCGCCGCTGCGCCGGCTTCCGGAATCGGCAGCAGGGCTTCGGGGACCAAGGTGCCGGCTTCACGCTCTTCGAGGAACTTGCGGCCGATGTCCGGGAACATGGCGTAGGTCAGCACGTCTTCCTCGCAGCGCGCCAGGGCGCCGATATCGGCGCGCAGCTTGGCCATTTCCGGCTTCAGCAGGTCGGCCGGACGCACGTCGATCACTTCTTCGCTACCGATGGCCTGGCGACGCAGTTGCTCGTTCACCACGCCTGGCGCTTTGCCGTAACCGCCTTGCAGGTACAGCTTCACTTCGTTGGTGATGGTCTTGTAGCGCTCGCCAGCCAGCACGTTGAAGAACGCCTGGGTGCCGACGATCTGCGAAGTCGGGGTGACCAGCGGCGGGAAGCCAAGGTCTTCGCGAACACGCGGGATCTCGGCCAGCACCTCGTTCATGCGGTTCAGAGCGCCCTGCTCCTTGAGCTGGTTGGCCAGGTTGGAAATCATGCCACCGGGTACCTGGTTCACCTGCACGCGGGTGTCCACGGCGGTGAATTCACTTTCGAACTGATGGTACTTCTTGCGCACGGCATAGAAGTACAGGCCGATTTCCTGCAGCAGTTCCAGGTCCAGGCCGGTGTCGAACTCGCTGCCCTTGAGCGCGGCGACCATCGACTCGGTACCCGGGTGGCTGGTGCCCCAGGCGAAGCTGGAGATGGCGGTGTCGATGTGGTCGGCACCGTTTTCCACCGCCTTGAGCTGGCACATGGCTGCCAGGCCGGCAGTGTCATGGGAGTGGATGAACACCGGCAGCGACTGCTCAGCTTTCAGCGCCTTGACCAGTTCGCCGGTGGCGTAGGGAGTCAGCAGGCCGGCCATGTCCTTGATCGCCACCGAGTCGCAACCCATGGCTTCCATCTGCTTGGCCTGGGCGACGAACGCATCGATGGTGTGTACCGGGCTGGTGGTGTAGGCAATGGTGCCCTGGGCATGCTTGCCCGCAGCCTTGACCGCCTCGATGGCCACACGCAGGTTACGCACGTCGTTCATGGCGTCGAAGATACGGAACACGTCGATGCCGTTGACAGCAGCCTTGGCCACGAAAGCCTTGACCACATCATCGCTGTAGTGACGATAGCCCAGTAGGTTCTGGCCGCGCAGCAGCATTTGCAGGCGGGTGTTGGGCAGCGCAGCGCGCAGCTTGCGCAGGCGTTCCCACGGGTCTTCCTTGAGGAAGCGCACGCAGGCATCGAAGGTGGCACCGCCCCAGACTTCCAGCGACCAGTAGCCGACTTTGTCGAGCTTGTCGCAGATCGGCAGCATGTCTTCGGTGCGCATGCGGGTAGCCAGCAGGGACTGGTGGGCGTCGCGCAGGATCGTGTCGGTTACGTGAATTTTCTTGGACATTATGGAATTCCTCACAGGCCTGCGTGGGCGGCGATGGCGGCAGCGATGGCCAGGGCCAGCTCTTCGGGTTTGCGCTTGATCGAGTAGTTGGTCAGTTCAGGATGGCTTTCGACGAAGCTGGTGTTGAACTGGCCGCTACGGAATTCTGGGTTGCGCAGAATTTCCTGGTAGTACGCGGCGGTGGTTTTCACCCCTTGCACGCGCATGTCGTCCAGAGCCCGCAGGCCGCGGTCCATGGCCTCTTCCCAGGTAAGCGCCCAGACCACCAGCTTCAGACACATCGAGTCGTAGAACGGCGGAATGGTGTAGCCGGTATAGATCGCCGTATCGGTGCGCACGCCCGGGCCGCCGGGAGCGTAGTAACGGGTGATCTTGCCGAAGCTTGGGAGGAAGTTGTTCTTCGGATCTTCAGCGTTGATACGGAACTGCAACGCGTAGCCGCGGTGCTGGATGTCTTCCTGCTTGACCGACAGTGGCAGGCCAGAGGCAATGCGGATCTGTTCACGGACGATGTCGATGCCGGTGATTTCCTCGGTGATGGTGTGTTCCACCTGCACCCGGGTGTTCATCTCCATGAAGTACACCTCGCCATCGGCGAGCAGGAACTCCACGGTACCGGCGTTCTCGTAATTCACTGCCTTGGCCGCACGCACCGCCAGGTCGCCGATGTAGGCGCGCTGCTCGGGGGTCAGCTGTGGGCTTGGGGCAATTTCGATGAGCTTCTGGTTACGGCGCTGGATCGAGCAGTCGCGCTCGAACAGGTGCACCACATTGCCGAAGCTGTCACCGAGGATTTGCGCTTCGATGTGCTTGGGGTTGACGATGCACTTCTCCAGGAACACTTCAGCCGAACCAAATGCCTTGGTGGCCTCGGAAATGACCCGGGGGAAGTTCTGTTCCAGTTCTTCACGGCTGTTGCAACGGCGAATGCCGCGGCCGCCACCGCCGGAGGTGGCCTTGAGCATCACCGGGTAACCGATGCGGTCGCCTTCGCTCAGGGCTTCGTGGATATCGGCAACGTTGCCTTCGGTGCCAGGGGTCACCGGAACGCCAGCGGCGATCATGGTACGGCGCGCTTCGGTCTTGTCGCCCATACGGCGAATGACGTCGGCAGCCGGCCCAATGAACTTGATGCCGCGCTCAGCGCAGATCTCTGCCAGTTCAGCGTTTTCCGACAGGAAACCGTAACCGGGGTGCAACGCATCGCAGCCGGTTTCCACAGCCAGGTTCACCAGCTTGCGCGGGTTCAGGTAACCGGCCAGCGGCTCGGCACCAATGCTGTAGGCCTCATCGGCACGCTTGACGTGCAAGGCATGACGGTCGGCGTCGGAATAGATCGCCACCGAGCGAATGCCCATCTCGGCGCAAGCACGCACGATCCGAACTGCGATTTCACCTCGGTTGGCGATCAGGATTTTTTTTATCACTGGAGTCTTCCCAAAGCCGTAGGAACAGACGAGCCGGTTCTACCGGTCGGCGCGTGACCAGACGTTGATGGCCAGTCGCGTATTCACCCTAGCGCCGAAGGTCGATAAACAAAAATCAATATTTGTTAGAGGCTGTATTAGCAAAAGCTTATAGTGCAGTTACAAGGTTTTGCAGGAGCCCGGATAAAAATGCGTAAGTCCTTGATGCGTATGACATTGCGTCAGCTGCAGATCTTCAACGAGGTGTGCGATTTGCGCTCGTACAGCCGGGCTGCGGAAGAAATGGCGTTGACGCAACCCGCCGTTAGTCTACAGATTCGGCAGCTCGAAGAGCTGATCGGCCAACCGCTGTTCGAGTATGTCGGCAAGAAGCTCTACCTGACCGAGGCGGCTGAAGCTTTGCAGCGCGCCAGCCGGGATATCTTCGGTCGCCTGGAAAGCCTCGACATGCAACTGTCGGACATGCAGGGCTCATTGCAGGGGCAGCTGAAGCTGGCGATCGAGTCCAGTGCCAAATACTTCGTGCCACACCTGTTCGCCGCCTTCAAGCAGCGTCACCCGGAGGTCAACCTGACCCTGACGGTGGTCAACCGCGCCCAGGCCATCCGGCGCCTTTCGGACAACCGCGATGACCTGATCATCATGTCGATGGTGCCCCAGGACATGGGCTTGGAGTTTCTGCCATTCCTCAACAACCCGATCGTTGCCGTAGCGCCTCCGGACCACCCGTTGTGCAAGCTCGAACACTTGCGCCTGCAAGATCTTGAGCCTCATACCCTGCTCGTGCGGGAACAGGGTTCCGGCACGCGCAAGGCTTGCGAGGAGTACTTCAAGGACAAGCGCGTGCACTTCACCCAGACCTTGGAGGTGGCCTCGGCCGATGCCCAGCGCGAATGTGTGATCGCCGGGCTTGGCATTGCCCTGCTGACCCGCCATGCGCTGAACCTGGAGCTCGCCACTGGGGTGCTCAAAGAGCTGCCGGTCGAAGAGCTGCCCCTGTATCGCAGCTGGTGCGTGGTGCAGTCCAAGGCCAAGCGACAGTCGCCGGTGGCCTTGGCGTTTCTGGCGTTCATCCGCAGCGAACGTGCTTTGATCAGTGCGCTTGTTGAGCGTTTTTCGGGGAAGCTGCCGACGATGCCCGCCACACCGTGAGCGCTTGTAGCTCAGGGTAGTCCGCCAGGTCGCGGAGCAATTGACGTTGGTCGCAGTAGCTTTCGATCGCGCGTCGATATTCCATGCGACGCTGATCTTTTTCCTGCTGCTTGCGAGCCTTGGCGCTGGGTTGGTACGTACCGTCGTAGTCACGAGCCATTGCCTGTCTCCCAGATTAAGATGCGGGAGCTTCAGCGTGACGTTGGCGGTTTACGGTTTGGCTGTGAAACGGTGACAAAATGGTGAAATTTGGTCGTTTGGGTACCGGAGCATCGCCGGCAAGCCGACGCCTGCAGTGCCTGCCCGGTCAGTCGTCCATCGCCTTGATCGACTTCGGCGACAACCGCAGGCTGCGCAGACTGCGCTTCACGCTCTTCAGGTGGTTGACCAGGCTTGGCCCGCGCGCCATGGCTACGCCCATGGCCAGCACGTCGATCACGACCAGGTGGGCGATACGCGAGGTCAGCGGCGTATAGATTTCCGTGTCCTCGTGCACATCGATCGCCAGGTTCACCGTGGACAGCTCCGCCAATGGCGTCTGGCTTGGGCACAGGGTAATCAGGTTGGCACCGCTCTCACGCACCAGGTTGGCGGTGATCAGCAAGTCCTTTGAGCGCCCGGATTGCGAGATGCAGACCGCAACATCACCAGGTTTCAAGGTGACGGCAGACATCGCCTGCATGTGCGGGTCGGAGTACGCCGCGGCGCTGAGCAACAGACGGAAGAACTTGTGCTGGGCATCGGCGGCCACCGCACCCGAGGCACCGAACCCATAGAACTCCACGCGCTGCGCCTGCGCCATGGCGCTCACCGCCTGCTGCAACGCCTGAGGGTCGAGGTGTTCGCGCACTTCCATGAGGGTGTGCAGCGTGGTGTCGAAAATTTTCAGGCTGTAGTCGGCGACCGAGTCATCCTCGTGGATCGCGAACTGGCCGAAACTGGCACCGGCCGCCAGGCTCTGCGCCAACTTCAACTTGAGGTCTTGGAAACCCGAGCAGCCAATCGCACGGCAGAAGCGCACGATGGTAGGTTCGCTGATACCCACGCTGTGAGCCAGGTCGGCCATCGAGCTGTGCATGACTGCAGCCGGATCAAGCAGCACATGGTCAGCCACTTTCAGTTCCGATTTGCGCAGCAGGTGGCGCGATTGAGCGATATGTTGCAACAGATTCACAGGCTGGACTCGGTTATGATCGGCTGGCCGGGATGTAGCTTTCTTGTAGTTATACTACATGCACGCCAACCCGCCCAGTTAAACGAACGTGGAGAGTGGTGGTTTTGACTATTCCTTGCGACATTCTGGTTTTCGGTGGCACTGGCGATCTGGCCCTGCACAAGCTGCTGCCGGCGCTCTACCACCTGTATCGCGAGGCTCGCCTGAATAATGCCGTGCGCATCATTGCGCTGGCCCGGCGCAACCTGCCACACAACGACTATGTGAAGCTCGCCGAACGCCATTGCCGGGCACAGATCGCCCGCAACGATTTCGACGAAGAAGTGTGGCGGCGTTTTTCCGCACGCCTGGACTACTTCGCCATGGATGCTTCGCAAAGCGCGGACTTCGGGCGCCTGGCCCGCTACCTTGGCGAACCCGGTGGGCTTACCCGCATCTACTACCTGGCCACCGCGCCCAACCTGTTCGTGCCGATCGTCAACCACCTGCGCATCGCCGGCCTGGCTGACAGCGAAGCCCGCATCGTGCTGGAAAAGCCCATTGGCCATTCGCTGGAATCGGCCACCGCCATCAACGAAGCCATTGGCGCGGTGTTCGACGAGTCCCACGTGTTCCGGATCGATCACTACCTGGGCAAGGAGACCGTGCAAAACCTGATGGCCCTGCGTTTCGCCAACGCCCTGCTGGAGCCGGTATGGCGCAATGGCCAGGTCGACCATGTGCAAATCAGTGTCTGTGAAACACTGGGCGTCGAGAATCGTGGTGCCTATTACGACCGTGCTGGCGCGACCCGAGACATGCTGCAGAACCACCTGCTGCAGCTGTTGTGCCTGGTGGCCATGGAACCGCCTGCCCAATTCGAAGCCGAGGCGGTGCGTGATGAGAAAGTGAAGATCCTTCGAGCCCTCAAACCGATTACCGGCCAAGACGTGCAGGACAAGACCGTGCGCGGTCAGTACGGCGCTGGACGCATTGGTGGCCAGGAAGTGCCGGCGTACTACTTCGAAAAAGATGTCGACAACGACAGCGATACGGAGACTTTCGTCGCCGTTCAGGCTCATATCGAAAACTGGCGCTGGGCGGGCGTACCGTTTTACTTGCGCACCGGCAAGCGAATGGCAAGGCGCTCCTCGCAAATCGTCATCCAATTCAAACCAGTACCCCATGAGCTGTTCAACGGCGGCCAGGCCAACCAGCTCCTGATACAGCTGCAACCGGACGAACGCATCAGCCTGCGCATGATGACCAAGACCCCCGGCAAGGGCATGCGCCTGGAACCGGTCGACCTGGATCTGAACCTTGCCCAGGTGTTTGGCCAGACCCGGCGCTGGGAAGCTTACGAGCGCTTGCTGCTGGACGTGCTCGAAGGCGATTCGACCTTGTTCATGCGGCGCGACGAGGTCGAAGCGGCCTGGGCCTGGATCGACCCGATCATCAAGGGCTGGGAGGAGCATTTCCAAGCGCCACGCCACTACCCGGCGGGCACCAACGGCCCCGAGCAGGCCAATAGCCTGCTGGCCCATCAGGGACGGGCGTGGCACAGCTGAACTCAAGTTACCGCGCGACGCCAGGTGCGCATCAGGCCTGGCGGGTGGCGATCAAGCGTTCGAAGTCCATTTCGCAGATCGGTCGGCTGATCAGATAACCCTGTGCCTCGTCACACCCTTGCTCACGCAGGAACGCCATCTGCTCCTGCGTCTCTACCCCTTCCGCGACCACTCTCAGGTTCAGGCTACGCGCCATGGCGATGATTGCCCGGGTGATGGCCGCATCCTGGCTGCCTTCGTGCAAGCCTCGGATGAAGGCCTGGTCGATCTTCACGAAATCCACCGGTAAGCGCTTCAAGTAGCTGAGCGAGGAGTAACCGGTTCCGAAATCGTCGATGGCCAGTTTCACACCGAGTTCGTGCAGCTGCCTGAAGGTCGAAATGATGTGCTCGACATTCTCCAACAACTGGCTCTCGGTCAGTTCGAGCTCCAGCAGATGCGGCTGCAGGCCCGTTTCTTCGAGCACCTGCCGCACCAGGCTGACGATCTTGCCTTGGCGCACCTGGTAAACCGACAGGTTCACCGAGACACGCACATCCAGCCCCTGACGCTGCCACTGACAAGCCTGCCAGCAGGCACGCCGCAAAACGAACTCGCCCATTGGCGCAATCAGCCCGGTTTCCTCGGCCAGGCCGATGAAATCACCGGGCGGTACCATGCCCCATTGAGGATGAAGCCAGCGCACCAGAGCTTCAGCCGCATGCAAACGCCCGGTGCGCAAGCAGAGCTTGGGTTGGTAGTAGACCAGCAGTTGGCCTTCATCAATGGCCTTGCGCAGCTGGTTCTCCAGTTGCAGACGCTCCAAGGTGCTGGCGCGCAGGCTCTCGGTGTAGAACTGGAAATTGTCGCCACCCAGGTGCTTGGCGTGCTGCTTGGCCATGTCAGCCTGGCTGATCAACTGGTTGGGTTCGAAACTGCCGTCAGCCGCCAGGCTGATGCCAACCGATGCGCTGATCACCACTTCATGCTCGCCAAGACGCAACGGCACGCGCAGCTTGTCCAGCAGCCGGGTGGTCACCCGCACCAGGCTCGACAGGTTGCTATAACCGTCGAACAGCACGGCAAACTCATCGCCAGACAAGCGCGCCACGGTGTCGGCCTCGGGTACGGCATTGGCGATTCGCTGAGAGATCTTCTTCAACAGTTGATCGGCATGCTCATGGCCGAGGCTTTCGTTCAGCAGCTTGAAGCGGTCCAGGTCGATGTGCAGCAACGCCAGGCTGCGGCCACTCAGACGCACACGCCGCCCGGCCTCATCGAGGCGCATGCGGAACAACGCACGGTTGGCCAGGCCGCTGAGCTCGTCGTGCTGGGCCAGGTAACGAATGCGCTCTTCGGACGCCCGTCTCGCGGAAAGATCGGAGAAAAAGCCAACGATATTGCTCAAATTCCCCGAAGCATCACGAACGCCCGTGAACTGCAGCCATTGCGGGTACAGTTCTCCACTCTTGCGAGCTTCCACCAACTCACCCTGCCAGTACCCCTGCTGACGCAGCGACTGCTCGATCTGGCCGCTGTGCCGCCGAGCATCGCTGCTGCAGGGCAGATCCAGGACATTGCGCGCCAGCAGCTCGCTGCGCGAGTAACCGGTCATCTGACAGAAAGCCCGATTGACGGTCAGCAGCGTGAAGTCAGCGCTCAGGATGACGATACCTTCACTGGAAGCCTCGAACACCGAGGCCGCGAGCCGTTGGTGGTCCTCCAGGGCTTTCTGGGCCTGGACGCGCTGCAGGTCCTCGGTCAACAGCTGGTTCTGGAAGCGCCGCAACAGCCCGCGCTCGATCAGGCGATTAACCTGCCAGGCCACGACCAGCAATGCCGCCAGCAGAATCAGGCCAAAACATCCCCAGCCCCGTTGTTCGCCGGCATCGTAAAAGAACAGAAACGCAATCGGTGGCAATAGGCATGGCAGGGCAAAGCTGAGGAAGGCTGGCAAACTCACCGCGTAGGCGACACTGGCCGACAGCGTAGCCGCGCCCAACAGGCCAAACCCCCACGCCTGCTGGACGAAACTCTCCGCAGGTACCAGAGCGATGGCCGCACAGGCCAGGGTCAGGCCGCTGAAACCCGAGCCAAGCAGGAACATCCGCCACCATATAGGCCGGGCCTGGCGCTGGGTGTCGGCCGCTTCGAAAGCGGTTACCTGAATGACTCGCAAGGCCACCAGCGCCAGCAGCCAGACAATCCAGACACTGACCAGCAGGTAGCGCTCAGGGCTCCACAGCAACCAGGCGCAGAGCAGGCCGTTGAGCAGCATGAACAAGGTGGGCAACAAAGAGCCCTGGTAGAGCAGACGGGTGCGCTCGATCGAAAGCTGGGTAGCGAATTGCCTGCGAACACTCCGTGTCGTATCCGGCGATGCTCCGATCGCCACGCAATCCTGGGTCATAATGTCGGGTTCTTGTGCTGTTATTGTTATGGATGACCGCAAACGTGCTGGGAGAATACACAAGCGCCGCGCCAGACCAAACTGCTCTGGATCATGATTTGCCAAAACCCCGACAAACCCGCACCGAACCGCTCAATTACGCTGCCCTGGCACAAGCCCGGATGAACGGCAACGGACGAGCGGCAAGTTTTGCCCCATCGGCGTTTGCCCCTGTCCCCTGCACGGCCCTAGAATGGCCGGATGCACAATGATGACCTCTCCCTCCTGCTGAACTCCCTCAACGATGCCCAACGCCAGGCCGTAGCAGCCTCGCTGGGGCGTCAACTGGTGCTTGCTGGCGCCGGCTCCGGCAAGACCCGTGTGCTGGTGCACCGTATCGCCTGGCTGATCCAGGTCGAGCAGGCTTCACCGCATTCGATCCTGTCGGTGACCTTCACCAACAAGGCCGCAGCAGAAATGCGCCATCGAATCGAGCAATTGCTGGGCATCAACCCGGCTGGCATGTGGGTCGGTACCTTCCACGGCCTGGCTCACCGCCTGCTGCGCGCGCACTGGCAGGAGGCGCGGCTGGTGCAGAACTTCCAGATTCTCGACAGCGACGACCAGCAGCGCCTGATCAAGCGGGTGATCCGCGACCTGGGGCTGGACGAACAGCGCTGGCCAGCACGCCAGGCACAATGGTTCATCAACGGGCAGAAGGACGAAGGGCTTCGCCCGCAGCACATCCAGGCCAGCGGCGACCTGTTCCTGGGCACCATGCGCAGCATCTACGAAGCCTACGAACAGGCTTGCGAGCGAGCCGGGGTCATCGACTTTTCCGAACTGCTGCTGCGCGCCCTCGACCTGTGGCGCGACCACCCCGGCCTGCTGGAGCACTACCAACGGCGCTTCCGCCATGTACTGGTGGACGAGTTCCAGGATACCAACGCCGTGCAGTACGCCTGGCTGCGCCTGCTGGCCGGCGGCGGCGTGAGCCTGATGGCCGTGGGTGACGACGACCAGTCGATCTACGGCTGGCGTGGCGCCAAGATCGAGAACATCCACCAATACACCGCCGATTTCCCCGACGCCGAACTGATTCGCCTGGAGCAGAACTATCGCTCCACCGGCGGCATCCTCAAGGCCGCCAACGCGCTGATCGCCAACAACAGCGGGCGCCTGGGCAAGGAGCTGTGGACGGACCTGGGCGAAGGCGAACCGCTGACCCTATACGCCGCCTACAACGAGCATGACGAAGCGCGCTACGTGGTCGAGACCATCGAGAGCCTCATCAAGCAAGGCAACTCGCGCAGCGACATCGCCATTCTCTATCGCTCCAACGCCCAGTCGCGGGTATTGGAAGAGGCGCTGCTTCGCGAACGCATCCCGTATCGCATCTACGGCGGCCAGCGCTTCTTCGAGCGTGCCGAAATCAAGAACGCCATGGCCTACCTGCGCCTGCTCGAAGGCCGTGGCAACGATGCCGCTCTCGAGCGGGTCATCAACGTACCGCCACGGGGCATCGGCGAGAAAACCGTCGAGGCCATCCGTGAACATGCCCGCCACAGCCAACTGTCGATGTGGGAGGCGATGTGCCAGTTGCTGGCCGCCAAGGCTCTCAAGGGGCGCGCCGCCAGCGCCCTGGGGGCCTTCATCGAGTTGATCGAAAGCCTGACAGGCAAAACGGCTGACATGCCCTTGCACCTGATGACCCAGACGGTCATCGAACAGTCCGGCTTGATCATCTATCACCAGGAAGAAAAAGGTGAAAAGGGCCAGGCACGGGTAGAAAACCTTGAGGAACTGGTCAGCGCAGCACGCAACTTCGAAGCGGGCGAAGAAGATGCCGATCTGACGCCGCTCTCGGCCTTCCTGGGTCATGCGTCGCTGGAAGCGGGCGAGGCGCAGGCCGACGAGCACGAGGACAGCATTCAGCTGATGACCCTGCACAGCGCCAAGGGCCTGGAGTTCCCATATGTGTTCCTGGTGGGCATGGAAGAAGGCCTGTTCCCGCACAAGATGAGCCTGGAAGAGCCTGGCCGCTTGGAGGAAGAACGCCGCTTGGCGTATGTGGGCATTACCCGCGCCATGCGTCAGCTGATCATGACTTACGCCGAGACCCGACGCCTGTACGGCAGCGAGACCTACAACAAAGTGTCGCGTTTCGTACGGGAAATCCCGGCCGGCCTGGTTCAGGAAGTGCGTTTGTCCAATAGCGTCAGCCGACCATTCGGTGGGGCGAAGACCAGCTCGGCCAGTAGCCTGTTCGCCAACGCCAGTATTCCGCAGACCGCCTTCAACCTTGGCCAGCGCGTGCAGCATGCGGTGTTCGGCGAAGGGGTGATTCTCAACTTCGAAGGTTCCGGCGCCCAGGCACGGGTGCAGGTCAACTTCGCCGAAGGCAGCAAGTGGCTCATGCTGGGGTACGCCAAGCTCGAGGCTATCTGAGGCTCCTGCGCCGCCATCGCTGGCAAGTAGACTCCTGCGGGATTTCGGGATCGGTGCCATACGGGCAGGAGCCGGCTTGCCCGCCACAAGGTCTTGGCAACATCAGGCAAAAGCTCGAAACATTATGACGCTGGTCATGTGCCCAGGAACCTGTGCAACATGACGCGCGTGCAATCCACAACAGGGGAAATCCCATTTATGCAACGTTTTCTTAGCATCGCTCTGGCGCTCTGCGTCGGCCTGACGCTGAGCCTGGACGCCAACGCCAAGCGTTTCGGCGGCGGCAAGAGTTCGGGCTCCGCGCCTATCCACCAGACCCGCCAGGCCACGCCAACCACGCCTGCTGCCGCGCCGACCGCTCCTGGCCGTGCTCCGGCCGCCGCCAGCGGTGCTTCGCGCTGGCTGGGCCCACTCGCCGGCCTCGCCGCCGGTGGCCTGCTGGCGTCCATGTTCATGGGTGACGGCTTCGAGGGCCTGCAGATCATGGACTTCCTGATCGTCGCCCTGATCGCGTTCCTGGTGTTCCGCTTCATTGCTGCGCGCCGCCGCCAGCAGCAGCCGCAAATGGCCGCGCCTGGCCATGCGCCGTTCCAGCGTGAAGCTCACGCCCAGCCTGCCCAGCCGTCGATCTTCGGTGGTTCGGCCGCGCCAGCCGCCGCAGCCGCTCCGGTGATCAACGCACCAGCCTGGTTCAACGAGCAGAACTTCCTGGCCGCCGCTCGCAACCACTTCCAGGCGCTGCAGCAGCACTGGGATGCCAACGAGATGGACAAGATCGCTGAGTTCGTGACCCCGCAAATGCTCGAGTTCCTCAAGCGTGAACGTGCCGAACTGGGTGATGGCTTCCAGTCCACCTACATCGACAACCTCGATGTGCAACTGGACGGTGTAGACGATCGCCCAGACCGCACCGACGCTACCCTGACCTTCCGTGGCGTGTCGAAGAATTCGCGCTTCGATCAAGGTGAGGCCTTCAGCGAGAGCTGGCACATGGTTCGCGCTCAAGGCGAGAACCAGCCGTGGCTGGTCGCCGGTATCCGCCAGAACGGTTAACCGACGCACGCTGTGCAAAAAACCCCGGGCTTGCCCCGGGGTTTTTGCTTTTGCCAAAGTGGGATACTAGGGTATAACGCGCAGCGTTCATCAAGGTTAGAGGATGTGAACCGTGGAAGAAGTGATCGAACAACTCCGTGAAGCCAACGAGCCGGTACCGGTACCCTTGGAACTTCCCGACGAAGATCTGCTGGTCGAGATCGAGGAACAACTGTTCATCAACATCCCTTTCGTGTTCAAAGAGTTCCTGCTGACCGTCAGCGATGTGGTCTATGGCTCTCTTGAACCGGTAACCGTCACCGACCCGCAGTCGCACACCTACCTGCCCGACGTCGCGGCAAACGCTTGGGATGCTGGCGTACCGCGCGACCTGATCCCCATCTGCCAGGACGGCGACAACTACTACTGCGTCGAGGAAGACGGCACTGTCGTGTTGTGGGATGCCGAAGAGGAAGCCTTGGGCGAAGACAGCTGGGAGTCGGTCTGGCACTGGGCCCGGGACGTCTGGCTTGAAAGCTGAGTGAGAATTAAACTCACAAAATAATGGCCCATGGCCATTTTGCCCCGTAGAATCCCCAGGCTTTCTGCGCTTGGCGCCATCGCTACCGCTCCATCCCCTCGGACTTCGGTGAACGCTGGCGCAGAAAGCCCAACCCGCTCAGTGCGAGTGATCGCGACTGTTCTCCAGGGTTTCAAGCAGGGCGATTTGCATGCGCGTGTGTACGCGTATGAACCAACGCCAAAGCAACGCCACCACCAATGCCGCCACCACCGCGATCACCAGCAGCAACTCGCTGGTGGGCAGAATGCTCGCCGATAGCGCCGACAGCAGCAGGAAGATGACCAGCAACGACAACAGCGGGATCACCTCGGCAATCACCCTCCGCACGCGCTGCGTGTGACGCCCGGCCATCTCCGGCTTGACGCCCATCTCCGCCAGCAGCATCGACAGCGCCTTGAGCTTGCGATAGGCCGCAATCAGAAACGGGAGCGAAAGCAGCAGTGCAGCGCCCCAGATCACCGCCTTCTGCTGACTGACATCGCTCACCCACTCGGTCAGCCAATTGCCGATACGGCCAGCAAAATAGCCTCCGCTGAAGAAGATCGCGATCACCAGTGCCAGATTCACCCCCACCTGCAGCAGGATGCGACGGATCATCGCGGCCAGCATCGCGCCCTCGCCCTGCGGCTGGATGCTGCGCAACCACTCGCCATACAGCGACAGCACCCGTGCCAGGCGGCGCGGCACCACGTGCCCGAGTTTGATCGAAAGCGGATCAGCGGCGCGGATCAGATACGGCGTCAGCAGCGTGGTGATGGCCGACACCGCAACGGCGACGGGGTAAAGGAAGTCGCTGGTTACCTGCAGGGTCATGCCCAAGGCAGCGATGATGAACGAAAACTCGCCAATCTGCGAAAGGCCCATGCCCACGCGTAGCGACGTGCGGCCGTCATTGCCGGCAATGAATGCCCCCATGCCACAGGACAGCATTTTGCCCAGCACCACCGCCAAGGTGATGACCACGATCGGCCAGGCATAATCGACCAGCACCTGAGGATCGATCATCAAACCGATGGCGACGAAGAAGATCGCGCTGAACAGGTCGCGAACGGGTTCGATCAGGCGTTCGATTTTCAGCAACTGCCGCGACTCGGCCATGATCGCGCCAATCAGGAAGGCCCCCAGTACCATGCTGTATTCGAGCTTCACCACCAGCAGGCAGAAGCCGAAGCACAGCCCAAGCACGGTGATCAGCAGCATCTCGTTGCTTTCGAATTTGGCGACGTAGGCCAACAGCCTCGGCACCAGCAGAATGCCGATGACCAGCGCCACGATCATGAACAAGGACAGCTTGCCTACGGTGGAAAACACTTCCCCGGAGCTGACAGTGCCACTGACCGCGATTCCTGACAGCAAGGCGATGATGCCGATACCGAGGATGTCCTCGACGATTAGCACGCCGAAGATCAGCTGTGCGAAACGCTCGTTCTTCATCTTCAGGTCATTGAGCGCCTTGACGATGATGGTGGTCGACGAAATCGCCAGGATCGCCCCTAGGAACAGCGAATCCATGGTGCTCCAGCCGAACCAGCGGCCTATCTCGAAGCCGATCCAGATCATCAGGACGATTTCCAGAAACGCTGCGATGAAGGCGGTGGCACCGACCTTGAACAGTTTGCGCAGACTGAACTCAAGGCCCAGGCAGAACATCAGGAAGATCACCCCAAGCTCGGCCAGGGTCTTGATGGTGTCTTCGTCGTGGATCAGGCCAAAGGGCGGAGTGTGCGGGCCGATGATGAAGCCTGCGACGATGTAGCCCAGCACCACGGGCTGTTTGAGCCGATGAAAGAGAATGGTCACGACACCAGCGACAAGCATGATCACGGCGAGGTCCTGGATGAAGCTGATGGCATGCATGGCGCGATTCTCCTTTTTCTCGATGCCAAGGCAGACCGCTCCTCTGCCAAAGCAGCCCCGAGCGAGCAGCAAGTACATACTGTATTGAATGCTGGAAAGCCCATGTTGCAGGGGCGTACTCAGGTTAACATCGCACCTCGCCGCAAATTGCCGGTGCAATATGCAGAAACAGATCGGCTACTTAACCGCCGCCGATGGCGTGATCGGCGTGACGATGGAGCGTCAGCCAACGTCCCGTATCAGGATGGCAAACACCAAGAGGGGACCCGACGTGTCTGTAGATACCCACCCCGCTTCAGCGCAACCTCACCGTGAGCACTCTATGGAACCTGGAAACGCCCAGCTGACTATGACCGTTTTGATGACGCCGGACATGGCCAACTTCTCCGGCAACGTACATGGCGGCACCCTGCTCAAGTATCTCGATGAAGTGGCTTACGCCTGCGCCAGCCGATATGCCGGCAGCTACGTGGTGACGCTGTCGGTGGACCAGGTGATATTCCGTGAGCCGGTACACGTCGGCGAACTGGTGACCTTCCTGGCTTCGGTCAACTACACCGGCAATACCTCGATGGAGGTGGGCATCAAGGTGGTGACCGAGAACATCCGCGAACGCTCCGTTCGCCACTCAAACAGCTGCTTCTTCACCATGGTGGCTGTCGATGACAATCGCCGCCCGGTCCAGGTACCACCGCGTCAGCCACAAACCAGCGAAGAGAAGCGGCGCTTCCTGCAAGGCCAGCAGCGCCGCCAGATCCGCCAGGAACTGGAAAAGCGCTACCAGGACCTGAAGACCGACTCGATCTAGAACGCCAGGCGTTGCGCCTCGAAGCGCACACGCGGATGGGCGATGCGATCATGGGCCCTCACCAGCTGCAATTCGTAGCTGGTGCAGGCTTGGGTTTCCAGCAATACCTCGTGCACCGCCGCCGCAGTGAACTCGAAGGCCTGCTGCCAGCTGTCCCCCAGCAGCACACGCGCCAGGAACAGCCCCGAGGTAAGGTCACCGACACCCACCGGCTGGCGCGGGAAGGCCAGCAGCGGCCGCTTCAGATGCCAGCTCGCCTGCTCGGTAACCAGCAGCATCTCGAACGAATCTGGCGCACGATCGGGGTAGGACACGTGCTTGACCAGCACCACCTGCGGGCCACGCTTGAGCAGGCTGCGCGCCATGGCCACGCAATCGGCCAGCGACTCTGCGCGCCGGCCGCAGAAGCTGTCCAGCTCCAGCTGATTCGGACATAGAATGTCAGCCTTCGCGACGGCCTCTTCGAGCAGGAACTCGCTCACCTCGACCGGGACGATACAGCCCTTCTCCGCATGGCCCATGACCGGGTCGCACAGGTACAAGGCATTCGGGTTCACCGCCTTGATACGCTCCACCCCCGCCAGAATCGCCCGCCCTTGCTCCGCACTGCCCAGGTAGCCGGAAAGCACGGCGTCACAGTTGCCTAGCTCCCCGATGTTGCTAATGCCTTCCACCAACGCAGGAATTTGCGCTGGAGCAAGCACTTCTCCTGCCCACTGGCCATACTGAGTGTGATTGGAAAACTGCACGGTATTGAGCGGCCAGACGTTGACCCCGATACGCTGCATGGGAAACACCGCAGCACTGTTTCCGGCATGGCCAAACACCACATGGGACTGGATTGCGAGCAGGTGCGGGGTACGTTTCATGCGGGAGATTTCCAAAGCTGTTTCAAGGATTGTGCGCAGCGCAGTATGAACTCGATTGCCACCTGTACGACAGGCCAGGGACGCAGTTAAGCTGGTTCGACCTGTTTGGAGCATATGCAAATGTTGACCCTTGAGAATCTTCTCGTCCTGATGCTGGTGGCCACGGCAGGCGCTTGGTTGTGGCACAACCATGGGCTGCGCGAAAAAGCCTTGGAACGGGTCAAGCAGCATTGCGCCAAGCTCGACCTTGAGCTGCTCGACGACGCCGTCGCCCTCAAGCGCATCGCCTTTGTCCGCGATGCCAATGGGCGCAAGCGCTTGGCGCGGGTATACGCCTTCGAGTTCACTGTCACAGGCGAGCAACGTCACCCAGGCACCGTAACGCAATTCGGTGCCCACAGTATGCAGATCGAATTGGCGCCTTACCCGTTCGAGATCAAGACCCCGCCTCGCGGCGACAACGTGATCGAGATGCAGCAGTGGCGCCAGGAGCACAACCGCTGGCGCAATTGATCAATCGATCCGGCAGTCAGCCAGCGCGTCCTGCAGGACTTGCTGGGGCTGGGCTTGGTCGAAGATCAATTCGATACGGGTGTCCTTGCGCCAATCGCTGGGCTGCCAATCAGGCGCCCTGCCATGGACACCGTTGAACGATTTCCAGCCCTGCGCACTGTGGATAACACCCTTGGCGCGACGCCAAGGCCAGGACTCAAGAAGACCGCGCAGTCGCTGCTGATCGAAACACTGGCTGGGGTGCCAGCGCCAACCGATGCTCCAACTCTCCTCTCCCGCGTGGACAAGGCACATTGGGATTCGTGGGTCTGTCCACAGGGGCTGAGGTGGAGCCGGCGCATTACCCACAGCCAGTGCTTCTACCGAACCTCGACCGGCCGTCCCTGTGGACGAAACCGGAAGTCGGGCCAAGGGCAATGCGCCAAAGTCCGTCCAGTAGCCTTCCTGGCCGGCCAAGGCGGCAGTTATCAACAGCCGTTTCTGTTCATCCACAGCAGCGGCCTTATTGAAAACCACCAAACCCGACGCCTGTAACGCCTGTGCTTGAGCATCTGCCAGAGGCTCGCCGCGCGCCAGCGCTTCTGCGTCCACCACCATCAACAGCGGCTGGACAGCCAGGACCCCAGTCCACGGCGCTTGCCCAAGCTGCTTCAACAGCTGCACAGGGTGACCCAGCCCCGAGGGTTCGATGAACAGGCGGTCGGGCCGAGCTTTGCGCAGCAGCCGGCCCAATCCTACCTGAAACGGCATGCCATTGACGCAGCACAGGCAGCCTCCTGCCACCTCGCCGATGGCAATGCCATCGTCATCGCGGTGCAGCAGGGCGGCATCCAGTCCTATTTGCCCAAACTCGTTGACCAGTACCGCCCAACGCTCATTGAGTGGGCGCTGGGCCAGCAACTGGCGAACCAGACTGGTCTTGCCAGCGCCCAAGGGACCGGCGATGACATGGGTGGGAATATTCTGCAGCATGCGATGAGTTCAAGGCGGGTGTGTCACCCACTATGCCCCGTCACGCCAACCAGTCAAGACTGAGCAGCAAACGCCGCTCGTTACTCGACGGCGAACGATGGACCAATCCGGCACCTTCGTTACCCAACCATTTCTCACCTTTGAGAATGGCAACTTCGCCCGCTTGCAGGCGCTGTATCTTATCCACAGGCTCGTGCGCCAGCGACAGGCCGTCGCGGGCTATAGACCCCTCGGGTAACCACTCGCTACCGGGGCCGGCGTAGGTCGTGAGCAAGCGCAAAGGCACATGATCAACATGAAAGCGGGGACACATGGCCCCCTCCAGTACGCGCACACGAAGGCCGACACGGCGCGCACCGACAAGGCAGGTAAACGCAGAGACCAGCCAGTAGACATCGGCGACGAACCCTTCGTAACCATGCAGATCAGCCGCCTCGGGCAATAGAGGGCTCAGTTGGAGCGGGCGATCTTCATTCACCTCCAGCACACGCGCATCCGCCAGCAATTGGCCTTGACCGAGCAGCAAGCTGGCAAAGTCCTGCACCTGGACCGGCAGTCGACGTTGCCACACGGCCAGGTTGACGCCATCGAGCAGAATGTCGGACAGGCTGCGCGGTGATTCACCTGCGACCTGACGGATATCCACAGCCCTGAGCGCGGGCGTCATGCCGCCGCCTCCTCATGCCAGGGACCAAAAGGATCAGGCAACCGCAGCCAAGCCATTGCGCCAAGCGCCATCTCCTGGTCGGTCAACAGGCATGCATCGAGCTCTGTGGATAACCTCTCGAAGTCGATGTTCTGCCCGATGAACACAAGCTCCTGCCGGCAATCTCCGCATTCTTCGGTCCACAGCTTAAGAATGGCGGCGATGTTTTCCTCGTCCTGAGGCCATTGCTCCTTCGGCACGAACCGCCACCAACGCCCCGCCAACCCATGGCGCATCATGCCGCCAGCCTGCGACCAACTGCCGGCCTCCTGAAACTTGCTAGCAAGCCAGAAGAACCCCTTGGAGCGCAGTAAACGACCATTGCTCCAAGGGCTGTGGATAAAATCAAAGAAGCGTTGTGGATGCAGGGGTCGACGGGCCTGCCAGGTGCTCGCGGCGATGCCGTATTCCTCAGTCTCTGGCACGTGCTCGCCCCGCAGCTCACGTAACCAGCCCGGCGACTGAGCAGCTTGGTCGAAGTCGAACAGACCCGTGTCCAGGATGCGCGCCAGCGGCACCTGCCCCATGACCATCGGCACGATCTGCGCCCGAGCGTTCAGGCTGCGCAAGATGGCCGTCAGCTCTTCTCGCTCGTGCTGGCTGATGAGGTCGATCTTGCTCAGCAACAGCACATCGGCAAATTCCACCTGCTCGATCAGCAGGTCGCTGATCGAGCGTTCATCCTCCTCGCCCAGTGTCTCACCACGGCTGGCCAAGCTTTCGGCCGCCTGGTAGTCACGCATGAAGTTCAGGCCATCGACGACGGTAACCATGGTGTCCAGGCGCGCCATGTCAGACAGACTGCGCCCTTGCTCGTCGCGGAAAGTGAAAGTTTCCGCCACGGGCAAGGGTTCGGAAATCCCCGTGGACTCGATCAGCAGGTAATCGAAACGCTTCTCCTGCGCCAACCGGGCAACTTCCTCCAGCAGATCTTCCCGTAGCGTGCAGCAGATGCAGCCGTTGCTCATCTCCACCAGTTTTTCTTCAGCGCGGTTAAGGCTGACATTGCGCTGCACTTCACTGGCGTCGATGTTGATTTCGCTCATGTCGTTGACGATCACCGCCACACGCAGGTTGTCGCGGTTACGCAGGACATGGTTGAGCAACGTGCTCTTGCCCGCTCCAAGGAAGCCGGACAACACGGTAACGGGTAAGCGATTGGACATGGTGAAACCTCATCAGGCAGACGCATTCGAAACGATGCATTGCATAATGTTATAAAGTAACAATACAATTTCGCCAAGCCGTTCTCGTCGGACGTGTTGCCCGGAGCTGTAAATGAACCTGTCGCGCGCGGTGGCACTGCTGCTGCTTTTCACGCCTTTGCCACTGTTCGCCATGCCCAAGGTCGGCAACCTGGCGCTGTGCACACGCAGCGCCACGCTGCTGGCCTGCCAAGATGGCAAAGGCAATTACTACAGCGTGCGCAGCGAACGGGGCACGCTTTACCTGCGGGGTTATGACAGCGCCAGCCGCCGCTTGTGGGCACAGACCAATAGCCGCTTCGGCGCGATGACCTTTTTCACTGGTCTGGCCAGCGACGGCGAAGCTTGGGTCGGCTACAGCCACCGCGTCGGCTGGACCACGCTCAATCGTGTATCGAGCTCCAGCGGAGCCCGGTTCAACCTGCATTGCAGCCTGGTCGGCGGTTGCCGCTGACAATACTCCCTTGGATATTCACATGACCAGCCTCACGCTTCCCGATATCGCCGCACAAACCCAACAGCACGCAACCCCGCTGGACTGGGTTGGCATGTGTGGGATCGCCGTGCCTATTCAGTTCGAGACACGCAGCGTGGCTGCACTGGCCGACGCAGGGGTGAACCTGAGCGACGGAGCATCGCGCGGTATTCACATGTCGCGGCTGTACCTTTCGTTGGAAGCATTGGAGCGGCAACCACTCACTCCACTCGCCATTCGGCGATGCCTGGCGGAGTTTCTGGCCAGCCACGCGGAGCTGTCATCCGGTGCATACCTGCGCCTACGTTTCGATCATCTGCTGAAACGGCCAGCCTTGGTCAGCCCGTTGGCGGGTTGGAAAAGTTACGCCATCACCGTGGACGCTAGGATGGAACACGAAATGTTCCACGTGGAACTATCGGTGCGTGTGCCCTATTCGTCGACCTGCCCCTGCTCGGCGGCCTTGGCCAGACAATTGATTCAACAGCAGTTTCAGGCAGATTTTGCCGGGCAACCGATCAATCATGAAGCCGTATTGCAGTGGCTGGGCAGCACCCAGGGAATCGTCGCGACACCCCATAGCCAACGCAGCCTGGCACTGGTGGGCGTACGATTGCAGGATAACTTGGACCGTTTACCCGTGACCGAACTGATCGATAGCATCGAATCGAGCCTGGGCACGCCGGTGCAGACGGCGGTCAAGCGCGCCGATGAACAAGCCTTCGCACTGGCCAACGGACAGAACCTGATGTTCTGTGAGGACGCCGCACGACGCGTTCATCAGACGCTGCGGCAGTTGAGTTGGAGCACTGCTTTCACCTTGCGCGTGGAACATGCGGAAAGTCTGCATGCCCACAACGCGGTCGCCACGAGCCAGTGGCAATGGTGAACCATCAGCTTCGTGGTTTGACGGTACCGCAATCATTTCCCAGCCAGACCGCTTTGGTATTCATGCTGCCCTGCTGCTGAACCCCGGAGGCATTGAAGGTCCCGCTGACCTGCGTGTGAAACTCCCGATCGCTGAGGAAAGTCGCTTGCCCGCTGCCTTGGGCGCGAGGGCAACTGAACTGGAACTTCCAGACATTACCCGTGCGGTCGGTGATCTTCTGCGTGCATCCGGACTGAGGATCCTGCAGGGGGATGTCGTTGGTCTTGACTTGCTCCGGCGTGAGGCACGAACGCACGCCCTTGCCCCCTACCGTCACACCTTGTTTGGCCAACACCCCCTCCATCATCGCCCGCTGCTCCGGTGGAAGATTTTTCAGTTGGCCGAGCATGAATTCCATGTCGGGCAGCGGTTTACCATCGACCTGCATGTTGCTGGTGGTCAGTTCCCACAGGCCTGGTTGCAACATCTGCGCATGCACCACGGGGCTACTCAGGCCCACGGCCAAGACCAACAGTGGCAGACGAATCTTCATGGACGAACGCTCCTAGAGAAAACCGGTCAACGGGCCGGACTGAGCCTTAGACGCTAAAACCGCACGCAGGTTGCAAGCCACACCCTGAACGTGTTCTGTTAGCCCAAGTGTATTCGGCAAGCAGGATGCGTATGGATTACCACAGCCCCTACTTCTTCGGTTACGTGCTTGGTGTGATTCACCTGATCGGGATTTTCGCCGCCCTCCATGCGGTGTTCACCGTGCGCACTGCCCAAGGCGCAATCGCCTGGGCGATGTCACTCTTCTTCATTCCCTACTTCACGTTGATCCCCTACCTGGTGTTCGGCGCCCGCTCCTTCTACGCCTACATCCACGCCCGACGCCAGGCCAACCAGGAAATGCACGTGGCCATGGCTAACCTCAACTGGCGGCCCTGGGTCGAGGAAGCCCTCACGGCCAGAGAGTCGGAAAGCTACGCCGCCCTGCGTGCCATGCCCAAACTTGGGCGCATGCCTTGCCTGGCTAACAACCAGGTGAAGTTGCTGGTCAATGGCAGGGCGACCTTCGATGCCATTTTCGCTGCCATCGCCGACGCCAAAGAAGCAGTGTTGGTGCAGTTCTTCATCATCCACGATGACGTCATCGGCCAGGAGCTTCAGCAGCTGTTGTTACGCAAAGCTGCCGAGGGGGTGAGGGTCTTCGTGCTTTACGATCGGGTTGGTAGCCATGCGCTGCCAGCAAGCTACAGCCAAGTGCTGCGTGAGGGCGGCGTGCAGATCCATGCGTTCGCCACCCGCCGCGGCTGGTTCAATCGTTTCCAGGTCAACTTCCGCAATCACCGCAAGATCGTCGTGGTGGATGGCCTGCTGGGCTTCATCGGTGGCCACAATGTGGGTGATGAGTACCTGGGCGGGCATCCTCGATTGTCACCGTGGCGCGACACCCATGTGCAAGTCAGCGGGCCTGTCTTGGCCTGCCTTCAGGAGTCGTTCGCCGAAGACTGGTACTGGGCCACGCGCCAGCTACCGCCGCTGATCCTGCCAGATGCGTACCCAGAGAACGGCGTACTCTGCCAGGCCTTGGCCAGTGGCCCGGCAGACTCTCAGGAAACCTGCTCGCTGTTCTTCATCGAAGCGATCCATTCCGCGACCCGGCGAGTCTGGATAACCAGCCCCTACTTCATCCCCGACGAAGCCGTGTTCGCGGCCTTGCGTCTGGCAGTGCTACGGGGCGTGGATGTGAGGATTTTGATTCCGTCGCGCCCAGACCACAGGATCGTCTACGCCGCCTCCAGTCTGTTCGCCTTCGAAGCAGTACGCGCAGGCGTGCGCATGTTCCGGTACCTGCCGGGCTTTCTGCACCAGAAGGTGGTACTGGTGGATGATGAGGTCAGCGCTATCGGTAGCGCGAACCTGGATAACCGTTCGTTTCGCCTGAACTTCGAGATCACCCTGCTGACCATCGACCGCACGTTCGCCGACCAGGTCGAAGCGATGTTGTCCCATGACTTCGAGCATGCCAGGGAGATCACCGCAGAAGACAGCCGCGACACGCATCGCCTGCAACAACTTGGGATGCGTATCGCCCGGCTGATCTCACCGATTCTCTGAATGGCTCAGCGGTACAGGTCCTCCCGAGTCCAGGGCAGGTCATGGTGTCCATCGGCATACGGCTTCACCGCCAGTATCTGGTGCAGGTTGATCCAGCCCTTCTGGAAGGCATAGGCACAACCGGCCAGGTACAGGCGCCAGATGCGCAGGGTCTTTTCGGGCACCAGGCCTGCGGCCCTGTGCAACTGGTTCTCCAGGTTTTCGCTCCAGTGGTTGAGGGTCTTGGCGTAATGCAGACGCAGGCTCTCGACATCCACCACCTCAAGGCCGGTCTCGCAGATGCTGGCACTGATCATCGACAGGTGCGGCAGCTCACCATGGGGGAACACGTAGCGGTCGATGAACTCCCCGGCGCCACGCCCGACCGGTCGACCATCCACGTGCTTGGCAGTGATCCCATGGTTCATGACCAAGCCGCCTTCACGCACAGCCCCGTACAGCTTCTGGCAGTACAAGGCGAGGTTGGCGTGACCTACGTGTTCGAACATGCCGACGCTGACCACCTTGTTGAAACGACCGTCCTGGGGCAAGTCGCGGTAGTCGAGGATCTGCAAGTCGACCTTGCCGGCCAGCCCCTCCTCCTTGACGCGCTGACGGCCAAGTTTGAGCTGCTCTTTACTCAGCGTGATACCGAACACTTTCGCACCGTACTCACGCGCGGCGAAACGTGACAGCCCACCCCAACCACAACCGACATCCAGCAGATAGTCACCGGCCTGCAACCGCAGCTTGCGGCACAGGTGGTCGAACTTGTCTTGCTGGGCTTGGGCAAGTGTATTGTCGGGCTCTCTGAAATAGGCACAGGAGTACGCCATGTCCGGATCGAGCCACAGCTGATAGAACTCGTTGGAGAGGTCGTAATGGTAGGAAATGGCTTCGGCGTCGGTTGCCTTGTCATGGGCAATGCGCTGCGGCGAGGTTTCATCCTCATCCGTGAGCAGGGCTTCACTGAGCTCATCGCAAACCCGAATGACCTCCCCGATATTGCCCTCGAGCTCCAGCTTGCCTTCAACGAACGCCTCACCCAGTTCACCCAGGCTAGGATGATTCAATTGGGCAATGAGCTGAGGTTCCTTGATCAGGATGGTGACTTGCGGGCTGGGCCCCAGATCGAACTGGTTACCGTCCCACAACTTCAGACGCAAAGGTAAGTGCAGGCTTTGCAAGGCTGGTGGAAGTTGCGCAAGCATCGATGACCCTCCCCTTCATGTAACGGACGTGCCCCCTGAAAATTGGGACGCCACCGCAACAGGGTAGTTCATTGAAACAAAGTTTCCGCTTATCACGACCATCGTCTAGAACCAACAGCAATGAAAACGACGCAGATTGTATACAATTCAAGGCACTACGACTAACCTTGTGCCCCTCTCGCGCTTCTTCATCCTGGAGTAGAACCCATGAAATCCTATGACGTGGTGATCATCGGCGGCGGCCCCGGTGGCTATAACGCAGCAATTCGCGCAGGTCAGCTGGGCATGAGCGTTGCTTGTGTGGAAGGCCGCCCGACCTTGGGCGGTACGTGCCTGAACGTCGGCTGCATGCCGTCCAAGGCGCTACTACATGCCTCCGAACTGTACGAAGCCGCCAGCGGGGCCGAATTTGCGCACCTTGGCATCGAGGTGAAGCCCACCCTCAATCTCGCCCAGATGATGAAGCAGAAGGACGAGAGCGTGACCGGCCTGACCAAGGGCATCGAGTACCTGTTCCGCAAGAACAAGGTCGACTGGGTCAAAGGCTGGGGTCGCCTGGATGGCGTCGGCAAGGTAGTGGTCAAGGCAGAGGATGGCAGCGAAACCACGCTGCAAGCCAAGGACATCGTCATCGCCACTGGTTCCGAGCCCACCCCGCTACCAGGTGTGACAATCGATAACCAGCGCATCATCGACTCCACCGGTGCCCTCGCCCTGCCCCAGGTGCCCAAGCACCTGGTGGTGATCGGCGCCGGTGTGATTGGCCTGGAACTCGGTTCGGTGTGGCGTCGCCTGGGCGCCCAGGTCACTGTCATCGAATACCTTGACCGCATTTGCCCTGGCACCGACGAAGAAACCGCCAAGACCCTGCAAAAAGCCCTGGCCAAGCAAGGCATGGCCTTCAAGTTGGGCAGCAAGGTCACTCAGGCAAACGCCTCGGCCGATGGCGTCAGCCTTACCCTCGAACCCGCCGCAGGGGGCGCCGCCGAAACCCTGCAAGCCGATTACGTACTGGTGGCCATCGGTCGCCGTCCTTATACCAAGGGCCTTAACCTGGAAAGCGTGGGCCTGGAAACTGACAAGCGCGGCATGCTCGACAATCAGCATCACCGCACTTCGGTGCCAGGCATCTGGGTCATCGGCGACGTCACCTCCGGCCCGATGCTGGCGCACAAAGCCGAAGACGAAGCGGTGGCCTGCATCGAGCGCATTGCAGGCAAGCCCCATGAGGTCAACTACAACCTGATCCCCGGCGTGATCTACACCCGGCCGGAACTGGCCAGCGTGGGCAAGACCGAGGAGCAGCTAAAGGCCGAAGGCCGTGCCTACAAGGTAGGCAAGTTCCCCTTCACCGCCAACAGCCGCGCCAAGATCAACCACGAGACCGAAGGCTTCGCCAAGGTCATCGCCGACGCCAATACCGATGAAGTGCTGGGCGTGCATCTGGTCGGCCCGAGCGTCAGCGAGATGATCGGTGAGTTCTGCGTGGCCATGGAGTTCTCCGCCTCGGCCGAGGACATCGCCCTCACCTGCCACCCACACCCGACCCGGTCCGAGGCGTTGCGCCAGGCCGCGATGAACGTCGATGGGATGGCGATGCAGATTTGACCCCAGGGTACGGTGCCAGACGGTGGTAGGCCACCGTTTGGCGCCTGCCCAAGCAGACGCTCAGCTCGTGGAATCAGCTCGGCCGTCGGGTCTAAACGGATTTCACTCGGCGCTTGATCGGTTTGCGCAACGGCTTATCGTTGCTCGGCATGTGCAGGTAGGACATCACGCTTTCGGTCAGCTCTGAAGCCAACTGCACCGCTTCTGTGTTGCGGGCCATCACACCCGCCACCAATGCCTCTATCAGCGCCAGTACGCTGCCGTTGGAACTGATCAGCACAGGGTGGTCCGCTGGGGCAAAGAGCGCATGGTCGGCGATATTGGTCAGCGGTGAAGCGGGCGAGTCGGTTATCGCCAGGACCGTTGCCCCGCGTTCGCGTGCAAAGCGCGACAGCTGCAGCGTATCGAGCGAGTAGCGCGGCAGGGAAATCGACAGCAATACATCCTGTTCGGTGATAGCCGCCAGGCGATAAGCGGCGTTTTCATTGCCCCCCTCCATACTCACCGCCGTGGCATCGGCACAGAACGGTACCAGGTTCGCTGCCGCCAAGCCTGCCATGTACGCACTGTTGCCAAAGCCCAGGATGAAAATCTTGCGTGCCTGGGTCAGGCAACGGATGAAAATTTCGAAGGTATCGGCGGAATTGTTGGCGCCAGCGGTGTCGAGATTGCTGGCGGCGATCTGTATTTGCTCATGCAGGCCGAAGGCCCCGTCCGGGCGATGCGCAAGCTCATTACGCAGCTTGTCCACTGGCGACACCATCTGCTGCAGTGTGGCTACCAGTTCGGCCTTCAGACCGGTATACCCGCCCATGTCTATCGCTTTGGCCAGGCGGTTGACCGCGGCTGGCGAAGTGGCGGTTTCAACTGCCATCTCCTCGATGGTCAGGGTCGCAGCCTTCAGCGGATGACGCAGGATGAAGTCGGCCACCTTACGCAGCGAGGGTTGCAGATGGGGTGCAGCCTCCGCCAGCTTGCGCATCACCGGGGCAGCGTAGACGGTTACATGCTTGGTAGATGTCGGCATGGATGGGCTTTCAGCACGTTTGAATGAATGGACCTACGCGCTCTATCGGGGCGAGGCTTGGGAAGTTCCGGCTGAAGTGTATCCGAAGCAGAGCGCCGGTGTAGCGCTCTACTGGGTGTCCTGCGCGTCGCCTACTTCAGGCTACCGGCCAGAAACTGCTGTAGGCGCTCGGACTTTGGCTGGGCCAGAACTTCGCGTGGGCAGCCCCTTTCCTCGACGCGACCTTGATGAAGGAAGAGCAGCTGGTTGGAGACTTCCCGGGCGAAACCCATTTCGTGGGTGACGACCACCATGGTCCGCCCCTCTTGCGCCAGGTCACGCATGACCTTGAGCACCTCGCCAACCAGCTCCGGATCCAACGCCGAGGTCGGTTCGTCGAACAACATCACTTCAGGCTCGACAGCCAGGGCTCGGGCAATGGCCACCCGCTGCTGCTCTCCCCCACTCATGTGCCCCGGGTATGCGGTTCGGCGATGGCCAACACCAACCTTCGCCAGATAGTGCTCGGCTTTCTCACGGGCTTCTTTCTTGCCAACGCCCAGCACATGCACCGGTGCTTCCATGACGTTCTCCAGGGCAGTCATATGGGACCACAGATTGAAGTGCTGAAAGACCATGGACAGGCGTGATCGCATCCGTTGCAATTGCCTGCTGTCGCTGGCAGTGAGGGTTCCGCGGGTCTTGTGCGACCGCAGCTTGAGCTCTTCGTTGTTGAGCAGAATGCGCCCGCTATGCGGCTCTTCCAGCAGGTTGATGCAACGCAGGAAGGTACTCTTGCCCGACCCGCTGGATCCGATGATGCTGGTGACATCACCGGCTTTGGCCGTCAGGGACACGCCCTTGAGCACTTCATGGGTGCCGTAGCGCTTGTGTAGGTTGTCGATTTCCAAGGTGTACATGGCAGTCGGTGCTCTTGTTGTCAGTCGGTGAGCAGGCGGCCCTGACGAATCGGGTGCCGACCGGCAACTTTGGCCAGCCACAGGCCGGGCTGGGCATAGCGCAGACGCTCGCGGGCATAGAGAACGCCGCAGGTCGTGGCGTACACCACAGAGTGCCGATCGCTGAGCGGGTCGATGACCTCGAACAATGGGTCGCCGACGTTGACCTGCTTGCCTAGCGGCTGGAGAAAACTCACTACGCCTGGGTGCGGTGCATAGGCATACTGCGCGCCAGAAAAAGGGGTGGCTTCACAACATGTAGAAGGCACGGCTGGCCACTCGCCGCTGATCAACCCTTGGTCGGCAAGGAAGCCGAGTATGTCCTCGGCACTCTGCTGTACCTGTGGTCGATCGGTATCGGCCATGCCACGCAATTCGATGGTGGTAGCCGTGCACGCCAGCGGAATGTTGTGTTGCGCGAAGCGCTGCGCCAAATGCAGCCAAGGGAGCGCGCAGGCTTCATCGAAGGAATTGCCGCCGCTGTCTTCGGCCAACAACACCGCGCCCGCGTTCAAACGAGCGGCCAACGGCTTCAGGGCTGGCCAAAGCTGTGGCAGCGCGTAGAGCAGCATGATCGATTCGAAATCGCAATGCAGGTCGAGCACCACATCCGCATCGCAGGCCTGTTGCAGCAGCAAGCGGCGCAGCCCATCGAGCTCCGATCTGGCCGGCGGCAACGCGGCGATGGCCTCTTGCATCAGGTGGCGAATCAGCGTGACGTTCACCTGCGGATCGTCGCTCAACCTGCCTTCGAGCTGCGGAACGATCAGCTCCGCCAACGCAGGAAAATCGCGGTTGAAGTTCTGTCCGCTGGCCAGGTCGAAACGTCCCTGATGGGTGGCTTGAAACATTTGCCCCAGGCCAATCGGATTCGCCACGGGTACAAGCTCGATGACGCCGTTGAGTTGGCCCTGCCGCTCCAGCTCGATCAGACGTTGTTTGAGCTCCACCGCCACGCGCATGCCTGGCAGTTCGTCGGCGTGCAGGGCGGCCTGGATATAGGCCTTGCGCGGGCCGCTGCCAAAGCGAAACACCGAGAGTCGACGCTCCGTTCCAGCGGTGCTCCAGGGCAGTGGGTGTTGAATATGTTCCATGGATATCTCTCAACTCTTGCGCGGGGCCAGGTGCGCAAGCCAGCGACCTTCGGCCAGCTTGAACAGGCGCAGCAGGATAAAGGTCAGGCACAGGTAAAACAGGCCAGCGGTGACAAAAGCCTCGAACGGCATGTAGTAGCGCGAGCTGACCGTACGCGCCACGCCGGTGATATCGACCAAGGTGACGATCGAGGCAAGCGAAGTGGTGTGCAGCATCATGATCACTTCATTGCTGTATTGCGGCAGCGCCCGGCGTAGGGACGAGGGCAACAGGATCCGGCGATACAGCGTGAAGCGCGACATGCCCACAGCTCGCGCCGCTTCGATTTCACCACTGGGCGTAGCTTTCAAGGCGCCAGCAAGAATCTCCGCACTGTAGGCACTGGTGTTGATGGCAAACGCCAGACAAGCGCAAAAAGTGGCGCTGGAGAGGTACGGCCAGAACACACTCCCCCGCACGGCCTCGAATTGCGCCAGCCCGTAGTAGATGAGAAAAAGCTGCACCAGCATTGGCGTGCCCCGGATCACGTAGGTATACAACCAGGCCAAGCGGTTGAGCCAAGGCGTGCGGGATATGCGCAGCAGTGCCAAGGGAATGGCCAATGCCAGGCCCGCGGCCAGGGCGATCAGAAGCAGTTTGAAGGTCACCAGGACGCCTCCAGCGTAGAGCGGAAGGCTGTCGGCGATCAGCTTGAAATCCAGCACGGGCGTTTCCTCAGAATTCGGCCAGGCGGGTACCGACGGCGTAGCGCTGTTCCACCCAGCGCAGAATCACCAGGGACACCGTAGTGAGCAGCAGGTACAACCCGGCAACGGCCAGGAAAAAGGTGAAGGGTTCGCGGGTAGCGTCAGCGGCGTTCTTGGCTTTGAACATCATGTCCTGCAAGCCCACTAGCGATATCAGTGCCGTCGCCTTGGTCAGGACCAGCCAGTTGTTCGTGAAACCTGGGATGGCAAAGCGAATCATCTGCGGCAACAGCACCCGCCGAAATACCTGCATCCCGCTCATGCCGTAGGCCGCACCGGCTTCCGCTTGTCCTCTGGGGATAGCCATGAAAGCCCCGCGAAACGTTTCCGAGAGGTAGGCTCCGAAGATGAAGCCCATGGTGCAGACGCCAGCGATGAAAGGGTTGATGTCGATGTATCGAGGGTGACCCAGCAAGGGAGCCAAGCGGTTGACCAGGTCCTGGCCTCCGTAAAAGATCAGCAGGATCAGCACCAGGTCGGGAATGCCACGGATGACCGTGGCATAGCCTTCGCCGAGTGCTGCCAACCATTTCACATGCGACAAGCGAACCGCCGCCCCCAACAAGCCAAGGGCAATCGCCACCGTCATGGAAATCAGCGCCAGGCTCAGCGTGAGCCAGGCACCCTGGAGAATGGTCGGGCCATAGCCGTGCAGCATGGTGGGGGTCCTCAACCGGCGCCGTCCGAGGCGGCGCTCAAGCACTAAAAGGTGGAAGCGGTTGCGCTCCCAGCAGTCACTTGCCGTAGATATCGAACGCGAAGTACTTTGCCTGCACTTGCTGGTACTTGCCGTTGGCACGTACCGCGTCGATCGCAGCATTTATGCGCGCAGCGTTCTCGCTGTCGCCCTTGCGAACCGCAATACCAGCCCCTTTGCCGAAGTACCTTGGGTCGTTGAAGTCCGGCCCGACCAAGGCGAAGCCCTTGCTTATGGGGGTTTTGATAAACCCTTCACTGGTATTGATGATGTCGGCCAAGGTAGCGTCCAGCCGACCGGCCACCAGGTCGAGGAAGGCTTCGTTTTGTGAGGCATAACGCACCACTTCGATGCCAGCGGGTTCAAACTGGTCGGAGGCAAAGCGATCGTAGGTAGACGCGCGCTGTACACCGACCTTCTTGCCCTTGAGGTCAACCAATGGATCATTCACCACGCTGCCAGCTTTCATCGCCAGCTTGCCTGGGGTCTGGTAATACTTCTTGGTGAAATCCACTGACTTCAGACGGTCTTCAGTGATGGACATCGACGACAGCACCGCGTCGATCTTGCGTACTTTCAGCGATGGAATCAGCCCATCGAATTCCTGCTCGACCCACTCGCATTTGACCTTCATTTCGGCACACAAGGCGTTGCCGATGTCGTAGTCGAACCCGCTGATCTGGCCTTCAGGGGTTTTGAAGGCGAAGGGCGGATAAGCCGCTTCGATACCAATACGCAGGGTGTCTTCGCTGGCGGAAGCGATGCTGGTGGAGGCGTAGAGCGCCAGTGCTCCGAGAAGTACGATCTTGTTCATCTTATTGACTCCTGACTGGGGCGAGGTGGTTGTCGACGCAGGGCTTCACCCCTGCTCCTGACAGTTCTTTTCCCGCACCGAGTGGCAAGCTTTTCAGCGCCAAGTCCTAGAGCCTGCGTGCAGCCCTGACGTGAAAGCCTACCCGCTCACGGGACCGGTTTCGGCAGCATTTATGACACGTTTATTTTCATAAATCTACAATGCAGAAATATTTGTGTCAGATTCAGAATGACACTAAACCCATAGAAAAGGCTCTATTTAGCTGGTTTTGGGGATTTGACCGGACGTTTCGAGAAGGGGGAAATTTGAAGTACCGCGCGCTAAAGTGCTTGAAGAAGGATTTCCTCCGCGATACACAGTTTCACAGGATCGGTTCGTGAAAAAAAAACATTCACTGTTGGGCGGCTGGGTGCGCAAGTTCCATGACAAGGGTGGCTTGGTTGATGGCGCCAGCGTGTCTGGCGCTCAGATACCCCTCTCTCCCCTCCAGGGATGATGACCGAGATTCAGGCTACCTTGGCCTGAACGGTGAACAGGCTCGCCCCCAGCGCCACGAACGAGGCGCCGAACAGCCGATTCATCAGCCTCGCACGGTTCGGCGCAGCAAGCTTGCTGCGCAGCACCTGGGCCAAGGTCACATAGAAGGCATGGGAGATCATCGAGCAGGCCGCGAAGGTCAGCACGAGAATGCCCAACTGCACGTTCGAATCATTACCCGGGCGGATGAACTGCGGCAGGAACGCTGCGAAGAACAAAATCGCCTTGGGATTGGTCAGCGCCACGGTCACACCGTTGAGCATCAGTCTGTTGAGGGGGGTAGCGCGCCTGGCCGGCTGATCGAGTTTATCGAAGGCACTGGTGCGGCTCTTCCACTGCTTCACGCCCAGGTAGATCAGATAGCTTGCACCGAGCACCTTCAGCAGCAGGAAGGCCGTGGCCGACGCCTGCAGTAGCACGCCCAGTCCCGCACTGGTGGCGGCCGAGATCACCAGCAAGCCCAAGGCGTTTCCGACCGAACCCAGCATGGCCCGTCGCGGCCCAAAGGCCACCGAATTGGACAGCGCCATGATCACGCCGGGACCTGGGGTCAGGGTGACCAGCATGGCGACGACGACAAAGCCGAACCAATCGTGAAGTGACATCCTTGTACATCTCCTGGGGATTGACTGGCGGACTGTAACAGATAGTCGCCCTGCTCTCGCATGAATGCCTGCGGCAGGGCGGGCGTCTCCCACTGGCTGATGAGCTCAGTTTGTCCCACTCAGCGAGACACTTATTCCTGCCGAAGCGGGTTTTTCAACCCAGGCATTGACAGTAGATTCCTCTCATCGCAAACCTCGAAGCCTGCGTACTGGGCTGCGCATGCTTTCTCGCACTGCCAGGCTTCGTTACCAAGCACCGGGAATCACCTGGACCCGATAACACCTAAAGGGCAGCAACGGAATGAACACATCGACTGCAAGCGCTTGGAGCCCCCTGCGCAACACCACCTTCCGCATGTTGTGGATCGCAACGATTGCTTCCAACATCGGTACCTGGATGCATGAGGTCGGCGCCGGATGGTTGATGACGACCCTTTCCGCCAACCCGCTCCACGTGGCATTGATCCAAGTGGCCGGCTCGCTACCAATGTTCTTCCTGGCGCTACCCGCCGGTGCCGCCGCTGACATCGTCGATAAACGTCGCTACCTGCTGCTCGTGCAGCTGTGGATGTCTGCAGTAGCGGTAACACTCGCTGGCCTTACCTTGCTGGGGCTGATGAACATTCCTTTGCTGCTGATGCTCACCCTCGCCTTGGGCATCGGTACGGCCTTGATGATGCCGGCGTGGAGTGCACTGACGCCTGAGCTCGTCAGCAAGGACGACCTGCCCAATGCGGTGGCGATCTCCAGTGTCGGGATCAACGTATCGCGCGCGATAGGCCCAGCGTTAGCAGGCGTTGTCGTGAGCCTGGTCGGCCCGTGGCTGACATTCGCCCTCAACGCCATTTCATTCGCGGGTGTCATCCTGGTGCTGTTCACATGGAAACGTGAGATCAAGGAGCCACTGCTTCCAGCAGAACGTTTCATGGGTGCCATGCGTACTGGTTTGCGCTTCGCTCGCAGTTCCAAACCCCTTCAAGCAGTGCTGATTCGTGCACTGGCATTCTTCTTGTTCGCGAGTGCCGGTACCTCGCTGCTGCCGCTGATCGTCCGCGGTGAAATGCAAGGTACCGCCGCTGACTTCGGCATGCTTCTCGCCGCCATCGGTATTGGCGCAGTGGGTGGGGCTACCCTGCTGCCTCGCCTGCGCGAACGCATCAGCAGAGATCGACTGGTGATGATCGCCAGCCTTCTCTATGCGCTTTTCCTGCTGGTTTTGGCTTTGGTGCGAAATTTCTATGTGCTGATGCCCGCCATGCTGTTGAGCGGTGCGGCCTGGATCGCGGTGCTCTCGAACATGCAGGTCGCTGCGCAAACATCGGTCCCAGCGTGGGTCAGAGCCCGTGCGCTGTCGGTTTATATCCTGGTCTTCTTCGGGGCCATGGCCAGCGGAGGCTTTTTGTGGGGCTCCGTGGCGAGCCATGCCTCGATCACCCTGAGCTTGCTGGTGGCTTCTGGCGGGTTGGCGCTAGGCACGATTCTCACATGCAACGTTACGCTTCCCGAGACCGAAGCCGACGAACTCGCGCCCTCACTGCACTGGCCAACCCCTCTGATCAACGCTGAGATGGATCAAGAACGCGGACCGGTAATGGTGACGGTCGAATACCACATCGACCCTGCGAAGGCCGAGGCGTTCTCCGAGGCTGCCCGCGACCTGGAGGCAATGCGCAAGCGTAACGGCGCGTTGTCTTGGGGATTGATGCAAGACAGTGCCGAACCCGCACTGTGGCAGGAGTTCTTCTTCGAGGAATCGTGGCTTGAACACTTGCGCCATCACCACCGCGTCACACGGGGTGAGCTGAAAATCGAGGCCCGCGTGCGGAAGTTTCAAACCGAAGATGTTCCCGTGCGTATCCGCCACCTTCTGGCTGAATCACATACACATCACCGCTAAAGCGCGGACGTCGCAAGAGGACCTTTGAAAATGACTCCAACTGAAATCCGCCAGGGGCCCGCGGGCCTGGCAAAAATCTCATTGCCGCTTGGCCTGCTGTTTCTACGCGTATCTGCCGCTCTGTTGCTTCTTCAGATCCACGGTCTGCCGAAGCTTCTTCACTGGAGCAGCGAGCTGCAACAGATCGAGGATCCGTTCGGTCTGGGGGCAACCCTGACACTCTCGATGGCGGTGTTTGCGGAAGTGGTTTGCCCGATCTTGTTGATCCTGGGCGTTTTCGCGCGCCTCGCTTGCCTGCCAGTGCTGGCCGTGCTCGGAGTTGCGCTGGTGGTAGTCCACCCCGACTGGACGTTGGAACAAGCGCAATTCGCGTGGCTGTTCACCATCCTGTTTGCAGGCTTGGCCATCACTGGTCCGGGCGCCTGGGCCATCAGGCCTGACGTACGAAGGAGAGGGACTCATCAGGCTGAGTTTGCAGAGAAATAAGCCTGAGCCGACGAAGGGAGCCGGGACGGCTCCCTTCCTCTGCGACAGTCCTTATTGTCTAGCGACAGTTTTTATTCTCAAGAATCAATCAATCCACTGGACGGTGAGACTTATTCCACAGTAACCGATTTAGCCAGGTTACGAGGTTGGTCCACATCAGTCCCCTTCAGCACTGCCACATAGTACGAAAGCAGTTGCAGCGGAATGGTGTACAGAATCGGTGCCAGGGCATCGGCGATGTGCGGCACCTTGATCACGTGGGTACCTTCACCGTTGCTCATGCCGGCTTGCTCGTCGGCAAATACCACCAGCTCGCCGCCACGGGCACGCACTTCCTGCAGATTGGACTTGAGCTTCTCCAGCAGCTCGTTGTTCGGCGCCACAGTCACCACAGGCATATCGCTGTCTACCAACGCCAGCGGGCCATGCTTGAGTTCACCTGCAGGGTAGGCTTCAGCATGGATGTAGGAAATCTCCTTGAGCTTGAGCGCACCTTCCATTGCCACCGGATACTGGGCACCGCGGCCCAGGAACAGAGTGTGGTGCTTGTCAGCGAACAACTCGGCAATCTTCTCAACGGTACCGTCCATAGCCAGTGCCTCACCAAGGCGTGCCGGCAAGCGGCGCAGCTCTTCGACCAACTCTGCTTCTATGCCGGCCTCGAGGGTTCCGCGGACCTGGCCAAGCGCCAGGGTCAGCAGCATCAGCGATACCAACTGGGTGGTGAAGGCCTTGGTCGACGCCACACCAATCTCTGGACCTGCGAGGGTCAGCAGGGTCAGGTCGGATTCACGCACCAGGGAGCTGATGCCGACGTTGCAGATCGCCAGGCTACCGAGGAAGCCAAGCTCCTTGGCATTGCGCAGCGCGGCCAAGGTGTCTGCGGTTTCGCCAGACTGGGAGATAGAAACGAACAGCGTATCCGGCTGAACCACCACTTTGCGGTAGCGGAACTCGCTGGCCACTTCCACCTGGCACGGAATACCGGCCAGGCTCTCGAGCCAGTAACGGGCAACCATACCGGCATGGTAGCTGGTGCCGCAGGCAACGATCTGCACATTGCGCACCTTGGCGAACAGCTCGGCAGCCTGCGGGCCGAAGGCCTGGACCATGACATGATCCTTGCCCAGGCGACCTTCGAGGGTGCGCTGAACGACGGTCGGCTGCTCGTGGATTTCCTTGAGCATGAAGTGACGGTACGTGCCCTTGTCCGCAGCTTCCGCACCTTCGTGGTACTGCACGGTCTCACGCTGAACCCGGTGACCGGCCTGGTCCCAGATCTGTACCTGGTCGCGGCGGATTTCAGCGATGTCCCCCTCCTCCAGGTACATGAAGCGGTCGGTGACCTGGCGCAAGGCCAGTTGGTCGGAGGCGAGGAAGTTCTCACCATGTCCCAGGCCAATCACCAGCGGGCTACCGCTGCGCGCCGCGACCAGGCGATCAGGCTGATGCGCGCTGACAAGCGCCAAACCATAGGCACCCTGCAGGCGCTTGACCGCCGTCTTCAGCGCGTCGGCCAGGTCCGGAGTAGACTTCAGGGTGTGGTGGATCAGATGGACGATGACTTCGGTATCGGTCTGGGACGCAAACAGGTAGCCCAGCCCCTTGAGCTCCTCGCGCAGCTCCTCGTGGTTCTCGATGATGCCGTTGTGCACTACGGCAACCTCATTGCCGGAGAAGTGCGGGTGGGCATTGCCTTCGGTTGGCGCGCCGTGGGTCGCCCAGCGGGTGTGAGCGATGCCCAACTGGCCTACCAGCGGCTCGGCTGCAACGGCAGCCTGCAACTCGCTCACCTTACCGATACGGCGACGGCGTTCGAGCTGCCCCTGTTGGGTGTAGACAGCAAGGCCGGCACTGTCGTACCCGCGGTACTCAAGGCGCTTCAGGCCCTCGATGAGGATGGCAGTGATGTTGCGTTCGGCTACGGCACCGACGATTCCACACATGATTATTGCTCCTGGCTGATCGCGGCGCAGATCAGGTTGATGCCGCGGGCTTGAATCTGTTCGCGTGCCGATGCGGGCAGGCGCTCATCTGTAATAAGGGTGGTCACGCTGCTCCACGGCAGCTCAAGGTTGGGGATCTTGCGCCCGACCTTGTCCGACTCGACCATGACGATCACTTCCCGGGCCACTTCGGCCATCACTCGGCTAAGGCCCAGCAACTCGTTGAACGTTGTGGTCCCACGATTGAGGTCGATGCCATCAGCGCCGATGAACAGCTGGTCGAAATCGTAAGAGCGTAGTACCTGCTCGGCGACCTGGCCCTGGAACGACTCGGAATGTGGGTCCCAGGTACCACCGGTCATCAACAGCACCGGCTCGTGTTCCAATTCGCTGATGGCGCGGGCCACATTGAGCGAGTTGGTCATCACCACCAGACCGGGTTGTCGACCAAGCTCGGGGATCATGGCTGCGGTGGTGCTGCCGCTGTCGATGATGATGCGCGCGTGCTCACGGATACGACCTACGGCGGCGCGGGCAATGGCTTTCTTGTAGGCAGAAACCGGCTGCACGGACTCGCCCAGCATTTCCTGCGGCACTGGCACCGCCCCCCCATAACGGCGCAGCAACAGCCCATTGGCCTCCAGCGCGGCAAGGTCTTTGCGAATGGTCACTTCCGACGTTTCGAAGCGCTTTGCCAAGGCATCAACGCTGACCTCACCCTGCTCGCTGAGCAAGGCCAGGATGTTGTGACGGCGTTGAGGGGTATTTCGTTTCGACATGGGCGCTTAAGTTTCGATTCGAAAGATAATGGTTGCAATCAAAACCTAAGAACATTCGTTCGTCAAGGCCCGTTATCGGAAAAGCGCTCTGTGGATAACGAGTAAGCGCTGACTTGCCGGCGTTGACGGAGCCCCAAAAAAAAGCCGACTTATTCACATAAGTCGGCTTTCGATCCAACGGCTGTGGATAATCAGTCTTTCTTGATCTTCTCCGGCCGTTTCCAGCCATCGATATTGCGTTGGCGCGCGCGTGCCACAGCCAATTGCCCAGCCTCTACGGTTTGCGTGATCGTGGAACCTGCAGCGGTGGTGGCGCCAGCCTTGATCTCAACAGGGGCTACCAGCGAGTTGTTCGACCCGATGAACACATCTTCGCCCATCACGGTCTTGAACTTGTTGGCACCGTCGTAGTTGCAGGTAATGGTGCCTGCGCCAATGTTCGTACGAGCGCCGATTTCAGCATCGCCGAGGTAGGTGAGGTGACCGGCCTTGGCACCTTCGCCCAGGTGCGCATTCTTCAGTTCAACGAAGTTACCCACATGGGCCTTGGCCTCGAGCACGCTGCCCGGACGCAAGCGAGCGAACGGGCCGGCATCGCTGCCCTCACCCATTACCGCGCCTTCCAGATGGCTGTTGGCCTTGACCACCACTCCCTTGCGCAGCGTACTGTTCTTGATGACGCAGTTGGGGCCAATCTCTACGTTGTCCTCGATGATGACCTTGCCTTCGAGAATCACGTTGACGTCGATCATAACGTCGCGCCCCACGGTCACTTCGCCACGCACGTCGAAACGCGCAGGGTCACGCAGGGTCACGCCCTGGGCCATCAGGCGACGCCCCTCACGCAGCTGGTAATGGCGCTCCAGTTCAGACAGCTGGCGCCGATCGTTGGCGCCCTGCACTTCCATCGGGTCGTGCGGCTGCTCGGTCGCTACCACCAGGCCATCGGCGACCGCCATGGCGATAACATCAGTCAGGTAATACTCACCCTGAGCGTTGTTGTTCGACAGACGGCCCAACCAATCCGCCAGACGTGCAGCCGGTACGGCCAGAATTCCGGTGTTGCCTTCCTTGATCGCCTTCTGAGCTTCGTTGGCATCCTTGTGCTCGACGATCGCCGCTACCTGGCCCCGTTCGTCACGCACGATACGGCCATAGCCGGTCGGATCGTCCAGCGTCACGGTAAGCAGTCCCAGCTGTTGCTCGCTCACTTTGGCCAGAAGGCGTTGCAGCGTTTCCACTTCGATCAGTGGAACATCGCCGTACAGCACGAGCACAGTATCCGCACTCAGGGCAGGCAGCGCTTGGGCAACCGCATGGCCGGTGCCCAGTTGCTTGTCCTGCATGACGAAATTCAGATCGTCGGCAGCCAGGCGCTCACGCACCAGCTCGGCACCATGCCCTATCACCACATGAATACCTTGCGGCTTGAGCTGGCGCGCGCTGTGGATAACATGACCAAGCATGGAATTGCCGGCCACGGGGTGCAGGACCTTGGGCAGCGCCGAGCGCATGCGGGTGCCTTGGCCGGCGGCGAGAATAACGATATCGAGTGACATTGACTGGCTACCAATCCTGGGCGGTCAGTGGCATGACCGGTATTGAGGGGTGAAAAAAGAAAAAGGGTAGCCGATGGCTACCCTTTTTCTCAATCTGCATGAACCCAGCGGTATTAGCCGCCGAACTTCTTGCGGATCTGCTGGACGGTGCGCAGCTGAGCTGCGGCCTCGGCCAGACGTGCGGATGCGGCACTGTAGTCGAAATCCGCGCCTTTCTCATGCAGGGCCTTCTCAGCTGCCTTGACGGCATCCTGAGCGGAGGCTTCGTCCAGGTCGGCGGCACGTTGCACGGTGTCGGCGAGTACCTTGACCATGTTCGGCTGCACTTCGAGGAAGCCACCGGAGATGTAGAACACCTCGCGCTCGCCACCCTGCTTGGTCAGCGTGATCGGACCTGGCTTGAGATTGGTGATCAGCGGTGCGTGGCCTGGAGCGATACCCAGATCGCCCAGGTTGCCGTGCGCTACTACCATCTCGACCAGACCGGAGAAGATTTCTCCTTCCGCGCTGACGATATCGCAATGGACTGTCATAGCCATCTGCTTGCCTCAACCTGATTAGCGCCCCTTGCGGGGCGCCGGGATTACAGTTTCTTGGCTTTCTCGATCGCTTCGTCGATGCTGCCGACCATGTAGAACGCTTGTTCTGGCAGGTGGTCGTAGTCGCCTTTGAGGATACCGCTGAAACCAGCGATGGTGTCCTTCAGGGAAACGTACTTGCCTGGCGAGCCGGTGAAGACCTCGGCCACGAAGAACGGCTGCGACAGGAAGCGCTGGATCTTACGAGCGCGGGCTACCAGTTGCTTGTCGGCTTCGGACAGTTCGTCCATACCCAGGATCGCGATGATGTCCTTCAGCTCTTTGTAGCGCTGCAGAACATACTGAACCTGACGAGCGGTTTCGTAGTGCTCGTTGCCGATCACGTTCGGGTCCAGCTGACGGGAAGTCGAGTCCAGCGGATCGACCGCTGGGTAGATACCCAGGGAGGCGATGTCACGGGACAGAACGACGGTGGCGTCCAAGTGGGCGAAGGTGGTGGCTGGCGACGGGTCGGTCAAGTCGTCCGCAGGTACGTATACGGCCTGGATCGAGGTGATCGAACCTTCTTTGGTCGAAGTAATACGCTCTTGCAGAACGCCCATCTCTTCGGCCAGGGTCGGCTGGTAACCTACTGCAGAAGGCATACGGCCCAGCAGTGCGGATACTTCGGTACCGGCCAGGGTGTAACGATAGATGTTGTCGACGAACAGCAGAACGTCGTTACCTTCGTCACGGAACTTCTCAGCCATGGTCAGGCCGGTCAGTGCAACGCGCAGACGGTTTCCTGGTGGCTCGTTCATCTGACCGTAGACCAGCGCTACTTTGTCGAGAACGTTGGAGTCCTTCATCTCGTGGTAGAAGTCGTTACCCTCACGAGTACGCTCACCCACACCGGCGAACACGGAGTAACCGCTGTGCTCGATGGCGATGTTACGGATCAGTTCCATCATGTTAACGGTCTTGCCGACGCCGGCACCACCGAACAGGCCAACCTTACCACCCTTGGCGAACGGGCAAACCAGGTCGATAACCTTGATGCCGGTTTCCAGCAGGTCGTTGCCGCCCGCCTGGTCAGCGAACGAAGGGGCTTTCTGGTGAATGCCACGACGCTCTTCTTCGCCGATCGGGCCAGCTTCGTCGATCGGGTTGCCCAGAACGTCCATGATACGGCCCAGAGTGGCCTTACCAACTGGAACGGAAATGGCAGCGCCGGTGTCGACGACATCCAGACCACGCTTCAGGCCTTCGGTCGAGCCCATCGCAATGGTACGAACCACGCCGTCGCCCAGCTGCTGCTGAACTTCCAGGGTGGTTTCCGCGCCTTGTACTTTCAGCGCGTTGTAAACACTCGGCACGACGTCACGTGGGAATTCCACGTCGATGACGGCGCCGATGATTTGAACGATACGTCCGCTACTCATAGCTGGATCCTCTGAATATTTGAACCGTTAAACCGCGGCAGCGCCGCCGACGATTTCCGAGATCTCCTGGGTGATCGCAGCCTGACGCGCCTTGTTGTAGATCAGCTGGAGTTCGCTGATCAGGTCACCGGCGTTGTCTGTGGCGTTCTTCATGGCGATCATCCGGGCCGCTTGTTCAGCAGCGTTGTTCTCGACCACCGCCTGGTACACCTGCGACTCCACGTAACGCACCATCAAGCCGTCCAGCAGCTCTTTTGCGTCGGGTTCGTACAGGTAGTCCCAGTGATGCTTGAGATCCTGATCCGGGGTTGCCACCAACGGTACCAATTGCTCGACCGTCGGTTTTTGGGTCATGGTGTTGATGAACTTGTTCGAAACCACCGAGAGGCGATCGATACGGCCGTCCAGGTAGGCGTCCAGCATCACTTTGACGGAGCCGATCAGGTCGTTGATCGATGGCTCTTCGCCCAAGTGGCTGATCGCAGCTACGACATTGCCACCAAAGATGCGGAAGAAAGTCGCACCCTTGCTACCAATCACGCACAGGTCGATTTCAACGCCCTGTTCGCGGTTTTCGTTCATGTCCTTGACCAGGGCCTTGAACAGGTTGGTGTTCAAGCCACCGCACAGACCACGGTCACTGCTCACCACGATATAACCGGCGCGCTTTACGGGGCGCTCGATCATGAACGGGTGGCGATATTCCGGGTTGGCGTTGGCCAGATGACCGATCACCTGGCGGATACGCTCCGCGTAAGGACGGCTAGCAGCCATGCGCAGTTGTGCCTTGCGCATTTTGCTGACCGCCACTTTCTCCATGGCGCTGGTAATTTTTTGCGTGCTTTTGATGCTCGCAATCTTACTGCGAATCTCTTTTGCGCCTGCCATGTATCACCTATCAGGTTAGCAAGCGGGGGCTACAGCCCCCGCTGCGGCTTACCAGGTCTGGGTGGCCTTGAACTTCTCGATACCAGCTTTCATGCCAGCGTCGATTTCGTCGTTGAAGTCACCCTTCACGTTGATCTTCGCCATCAGATCGGCGTGATCACGGTTGAAGTAGGCAATCAGCGCTTGCTCGAAGCTGCCGACCTTGGAGACTTCTACGTCAGTCAGGAAACCACGCTCAGCGGCGTACAGCGACAGAGCCATGTCCGCGATGGACATCGGCGCGTACTGCTTCTGCTTCATCAGCTCGGTGACGCGCTGACCATGCTCCAGCTGCTTGCGGGTCGCTTCGTCCAGATCGGAAGCGAACTGGGCGAATGCAGCCAGTTCACGGTACTGAGCCAGAGCGGTACGGATACCACCGGACAGCTTCTTGATGATCTTGGTCTGAGCGGCACCACCTACACGGGATACCGAAACACCGGCGTTAACTGCGGGACGGATGCCCGAGTTGAACATGGCCGATTCCAGGAAGATCTGACCGTCGGTGATGGAAATCACGTTGGTCGGAACGAACGCGGAAACGTCGCCAGCCTGGGTTTCAATGATCGGCAGAGCGGTCAGGGAACCGGTTTTGCCAGTCACAGCACCGTTGGTGAACTTCTCGACGTACTCTTCCGAAACGCGCGATGCACGCTCCAGCAGACGGGAGTGGAGATAGAACACGTCGCCTGGGTACGCTTCACGTCCTGGCGGACGGCGCAGCAGCAGGGAGATCTGACGGTAGGCAACGGCCTGCTTGGACAGGTCATCGTAAACGATCAGCGCGTCTTCACCGCGGTCACGGAAGTATTCGCCCATGGTGCAGCCGGCGTAAGGTGCCAGGAACTGCAGTGCGGCGGATTCCGAGGCGCTGGCGGCAACGACGATGGTGTTGGCCAGGGCGCCGGCTTCTTCCAGCTTGCGAACGACGTTGGCGATGGTCGACTGCTTCTGACCAACGGCGACGTAGACGCAGAAGATACCGCTGTTCTTCTGGTTGATGATCGCGTCGACCGCCATGGCGGTCTTACCGATCTGACGGTCACCGATGATCAGCTCGCGCTGGCCACGGCCAACCGGGATCATGGCGTCGACCGACTTGTAGCCAGTCTGTACAGGCTGGTCTACCGATTTACGCCAGATAACGCCCGGCGCAACCTTTTCGACTGCGTCGGTTTCGGTAGTGGTCAGAGGACCTTTGCCATCGATCGGGTTACCCAGCGCGTCGACGACGCGGCCCAGCAGGCCTTTGCCGACTGGAACTTCCAGGATGCGACCGGTGCACTTGGCGCTCATGCCCTCGGCGAGGGAGGTGTACGCACCCAGTACCACTGCACCTACGGAGTCTTGCTCCAGGTTCAGTGCCATACCGTATACGCCGCCCGGGAACTCGATCATTTCGCCGTACATAGCGTCGGCCAGACCGTGGATCCGTACGATACCGTCAGAAACGGATACGACGGTACCTTCGTTGCGGGCTTGGGAGCCGACATCGAGTTTCTCGATGCGACCCTTGATGATTTCACTAATTTCGGAAGGATTGAGTTGCTGCATTGCTCTGCTGCCCCTTCAAACTCAAGATTTCAATGCTTCGGCCAGTTTCGCGATCTTGCCGCGAACCGAGCCATCGATTACCAGGTCGCCGGCGCGGATGACGACGCCGCCGATCAGGCTGGCATCCTCCGACGCGTGCAGGCGCACTTCCCGGCTGAGCCGTGCACTGAGAACCTTGGCGAGTTTGTCTTGCTGTTCTTGGTTCAACGCAAAAGCACTGGTGACTTCCACGTCCACGGATTTCTCTTGCTCGGCCTTGTACAGGTCGAACAGAGCGGAAATCTCCGGCAGAAGCAGGAGACGGTCGTTTTCCGCGGCAACATGAATGAAATTCTGTGCCTGTGCATCGAACTTGTCACCGCACACTTCAATGAATGCGGCGGCCTTTTCTGCGCTTGTCAGTCGCGGGGCCTTGAGCAGGCGCTGCATGGTGTCGTCTTCCGACACCGCAGCAGCCAGGCCGAGCATGGCTGACCAATTGGCCAGTTGCTGATGGGCCTGGGCATGCTCAAAGGCAGCCTTAGCGTAAGGTCGGGCCAACGTGGTCAGTTCTGCCATGATCGCCCTCGCTTAAATTTCAGCGGCCAGTTTGTTAACCAGCTCTGCATGCGCGTTTTGATCGATTGTGGCGCCAAGGATCTTTTCAGCACCGCCGACAGCCAGGGCACCCACTTGGGCACGCAGGGCGTCTTTGACGCTGTTCAGTTCCTGTTCGATCTCGGCTTGAGCCTGAGCCTTCACACGGTCAGCTTCGACGCGAGCCTGTTCACGGGCTTCCTCGACAAGCTGAGCAGCGCGTTTCTTGCTTTGCTCAATGATTTCAGCTGCCTGTGCCTTCGCTTCACGCAGTTGCTGACCCGCTTTCTCTTGGGCCAGCTCCAGGTCGCGAGCTGCGCGGTTGGCAGCGTCCAAGCCGTCGGCAATCTTCTTTTGGCGCTCTTGCAGGGCAGTGATGACCGGAGGCCATACGTACTTCATGCAGAAGAGTACAAAAATCAGAAAAGCAACGGATTGGCCAATCAGGGTTGCATTAATGTTCACGCCAACACCTCGCTCGGTCTTTGTCCATCACACCAATCAACTCGTGGGAACGAGTGATTAGCCGGCGATCTGACCAACGAAGGGGTTCGCGAAGGTGAAGAACAGAGCGATACCAACACCGATCATGGTTACGGCGTCGAGCAGACCGGCAACGATGAACATTTTCACCTGCAGCATCGGAACCATCTCAGGCTGACGAGCAGCGCCTTCCAGGAACTTGCCGCCCAGCAGGCCGAAACCAATGGCGGTACCCAGAGCACCCAGGCCGATCAGCAGAGCAACAGCGATAGCGGTCAGACCAACTACAGTTTCCATCTTTCCTCCCGACTTTTACGTCGTATTGGTTAGGTTTTTAGTTTGAAGCAGTAAAACAAATCGTTTGGTACAGCTGCCCTTGCGGACTTTTAGAGCCCTCCCCCCAAACGAGCGGGGAAGGCTATCAGACACGCCAGGCGGTCTTAATGGTTATCTTCGTGAGCCATCGACAGGTAGACGATGGTAAGCATCATGAAGATGAAGGCTTGCAGGGTGATGATCAGGATGTGGAACACAGCCCACGCCCACTGCAGCACCACACCCAGGCCGCTGAGCCACAGGATGCCGGCGCCGAACATCACGGCGATCAGGATGAACACCAGCTCGCCGGCGTACATGTTGCCGAACAGACGCAGTGCCAGCGAGATCGGCTTGGCAATCAGGGTGACGAATTCCAGCAGGAAGTTCACAGGGATCAGCAGGATCTGAACGAAGATGTTCTTGCTGCCGAACGGGTGCAGGGTCAGCTCACCGATGAAGCCGCCCAGGCCCTTGACCTTGATGCTGTAGAAGATGATCAGGGCGAACACGCAGAAGGCCATGGCCAGGGTCGCGTTCGGGTCGGTGGTCGAAACCGCGCGGAACGGGATGTGCGGATCACCGGAGATCAGGATGGCCAGCTGAGGAATCCAGTCGACCGGAACCAGGTCGATGGCGTTCATCAGGAATACCCAGACGAAGATGGTCAGCGCCAGCGGGGCGATCACTGGGCTACGGCCGTGGAAGGAGTCCTTCACGCTGCCGTTGACGAAGTCGACCAGCACTTCGACGAAGTTCTGCAGGCCGCCGGGTTGGCCGGAGGTCGCCTTCTTCGCCGCCATGCGGAAGATGAACAGGAAGATCAGACCTAGTGCAACGGACCAGCCCAGGGTGTCCAGGTGGAACGCCCAGAAGCCCATCGCTTTGGCTTCTGCAGCCGAATGGGCGAAGCCCCAGCTGCCGTCTGGTAGTTGACCGTAGGTCAGGTTCTGCAAGTGGTGCTGGATATAGCCCGAAGCGGTTTCTGCTGCCATGGTTGCCTCAAACGCCCTAAGGTCTCGAAAGTCTTTTATTCATCAGCAGGGGCGCGAACCAGCTGACCAAAAGGGTCAGCACGAAGACGCCGAATACTGCTAACGGCGCCAATGGCTTCACTCCTGCGAAGGTCAGTGCAAACAACACTGCCGTCAAAATCATCTTGCCTGCCTCGCCTGCGTAGAACGACTTGACGATGGCCTGCGCCGCCCGGGCTCCGCTGTAGCGAAAAGCCTTCCAGGCGAAATACATATTGGGTAGCCAGGCAATCAAACCTCCGCAGAGGCCTGAATATCCACTGACCGTCCCTTTCCACTGCCACAACCCCAATGTTGCCAGTAGCAGTACGACAAATTGAGCCAGCAGTACCGGAAAAACTGCCCAGCGATGGAAAGGCAAGCGGTTTGGCGTGCGGATTTCCATCAGAACTGCTCCTCGGAAGTCGACCAACAAGTCAGCAATGACTTGGCATAATTTGTGCCGACAAAATGCGCGCAGAGTATAGGGGTGGATTAACCCCTATTCAACTCTTCGGTAGTGATTTCCGACTGCGCGCTACAACGGGAATTGTTTCAGCGGATGTGAGCAAGCACGCCTTGCAACTCGTCAAGCGAGTTATAACGAATAACCAACTGGCCTTTGCCCTTGTTGCCGTGGCGGATCTGCACCGGGGAGCCCAGGCGCTCTGCCAGCCGCTGTTCAAGGCGCTCGATGTCCGGATCAGGTTTGCTCGGTTCGACCGGCTCAGGTTTGCCATTGAGCCACTGGCGTACCAGTGCCTCAGTTTGGCGCACGGTCAGTCCACGTGCGACAACATGACGCGCCCCCTCTTCCTGGCGATCTTCCTCCAGGCCGAGCAAAGCTCGGGCGTGGCCCATCTCCAGGTCGCCGTGGGCGAGCATGGTCTTGATGACTTCCGGCAGCGAGATCAGGCGCAGCAGGTTGGCCACGGTCACCCGCGACTTGCCCACGGCGTCGGCCACCTGCTGCTGGGTCAGTTCGAACTCCTGCTGCAAGCGCTGCAGGGCAAGGGCCTCTTCCAGTGGGTTGAGATCTTCACGCTGGATGTTCTCGATCAGCGCCATGGCGATGGCGGCTTCGTCGGGCACTTCGCGGACCATCGCCGGGATGGTGTCCAGGCCGGCCTGTTGGGTGGCGCGCCAGCGGCGCTCACCGGCGATGATTTCATAGCGGCTGCCGTCGATCGGGCGAACCACGATCGGCTGCATGACGCCATGAGTGCGAATCGAGTGCGCCAGTTCTTCGAGCGCCTCCGGATCCATGTCGCGGCGCGGCTGGTACTTGCCACGCTGGATCAGCTCGACTGGCAGGTGTTGCAGTTCTTTCTGGTCGATCTTGACAGCCTGCGCTTCGAGCGCGCTGACGGAAGGACCACTTAGCAGTGCATCCAACCCACGTCCGAGACCCCGTTTCTTAACGGCCATGCGGATTCCTTAAGTTGTTTGTGCAGTGCGTGATTGACGGCGTTGACGGCGCACCAGTTCCCCGGCCAGGGCCAGGTAGGCAAGTGCGCCGCGCGATTGCTTGTCGTAAGCCAACGCGGGCATGCCGAAGCTCGGTGCTTCAGCCAGGCGGATGTTGCGTGGAATGACCGTGTCGTAGAGCTGCTCGCCGAAATGCTCCTTGAGCTGCGCCGAAACATCGTTGTTCAGGCTCAGTCGCGGGTCGTACATGGTTCGCAGCAGGCCTTCGATCTTCAGCGCCGGGTTCAGACGAGCGGCAATGCGCTTGATGTTATCCACAAGGTCACTGAGGCCTTCCAGTGCGTAGTACTCGCACTGCATCGGGATAATCACGCCATCGGAGGCGACCAGGGCATTGAGCGTCAGCATCGACAGCGACGGTGGGCAGTCGATGAGAATGTAATCGTAGTTGTCGCGGATCGGCGCCAAGGCGTTGCGCAGGCGGCTCTCCTTGACCTGCATCTCCAGCAGCACCACTTCCGCGGCGGTCAGGTCGCGGTTGGCCGGCAGCAGCTGGAAGCCGCCGTGCTCGGAGTAGTGCATGGCCTGGGCAAGGTCGCATTCCCCGATCAGCAGGTCATAGACCGAGTGCTCGAGTTCATGTTTGTCCACACCGCTGCCCATGGTGGCGTTGCCCTGCGGATCGAGGTCGATCAGCAGCACACGACGCTTGGTCGCAGCCAGCGATGCTGCAAGATTGATACAGGTGGTGGTTTTACCCACACCCCCTTTCTGGTTCGCGATTGCGAATACCTTAGCCATTGTTGCGTGTGTTCCCAGTCATGCCTTGCGGCGCAGTATCAGCAGATGGCGCTGGCCCTGGCAACCCGGAACGGTCAGGGCCTGCTCGCTTTCCACTGTGAAGTCTGCGGGCAATGCTACCAGTTCATCGGCAGGATGCAGCCCCTTCATTGCAAGCCATTGCGTCCCGGTGTCGCCCAAATGGCGGGTCCAGTTGGTGAAGTTCTCCATGCTGCTGAAGGCGCGGGAGATGATTCCGCTGAACGGGTGCGGCGGTTGGAAGGCTTCGACCCGGCTGTGGATAACCGTGAGGTTGTCCAATTTCAGTTCCATTTTTACCTGGGTCAGGAAGCGCGTCTTCTTGCCGTTGGCGTCCAGCACCGTCACGTTCTTGCTCGGGTGCAGAATAGCCAAGGGAATGCCAGGCATGCCACCACCGCTCCCGACATCCAGCCAATGTTCGCGGTCGCTGTGGATAAACGGCATGACGCTAAGGCTGTCGAGCAGATGGCGCGAAACCATCTCGTCCGGGTCACGCACGGCGGTCAGGTTGTAGGCTTTGTTCCACTTGATCAACAGGGCCAGGTAGCCCAGCAGCTTTTCCTGCTGCTCGGCGCTCAGCTCGACGCCGAGCTGGCGCGCACCTGTGGACAACTCTTCTGCGTGTTGTGGGGTGACCAGGGAACTCAAGCGCTTTGCTCCAATTCGCGGCCGGCGCCGCGTTTTTTCAGATGAATCAGTAACAGGGAAATCGCCGCCGGCGTAACACCGGGAATACGCGAAGCCTGGCCCAAGGTTTCAGGACGGGTCTGGCCTAGCTTGCTTTGGATTTCCTTCGACAGGCCGGAAATCGTGGTGTAGTCGATATCCACAGGCAGGCGGGTGTCTTCGCTTGCCCGCAGACGGGCGATTTCTTCCTGTTGGCGGTCGATGTAGCCCGCGTATTTGGTCTTGATCTCCACCTGCTCGGCGATTTGTGGATCGATGATTTGCCCACCGGTGGCTTCAATCAGGCCGGCATAGTCGATTTCCGGACGTGCCAGCAGGTTCAGCAAGCTGTACTCGTGGCTCAGCGGAGTGCCGAACTTATCCACAATGGCCTGACCTTGCGGCGTGTTGGGTCGTACCCAAGTCGACTTCAGTCGCTGTTCCTCGCGCTCGATGCCATCGCGCTTGGCGCAGAAGGCGGCCCAACGCGCGTCGTCGATCAAGCCGAGTTCACGGCCCTTCTCGGTCAGGCGTAGGTCGGCGTTGTCTTCACGCAGGATCAGTCGGTACTCGGCGCGAGAGGTGAACATGCGGTACGGCTCTTGGGTACCGAGGGTAATCAGGTCGTCGACCAGTACACCGATGTATGCCTCATCACGGCGTGGGCACCAGCTTTCACGGCCTTGCGCACGCAGTGCCGCGTTGGTCCCGGCCAGCAGGCCCTGGGCGCCAGCTTCTTCGTAGCCGGTGGTGCCGTTGATCTGGCCAGCGAAGAACAGGCCGCCGATGACTTTGGTTTCGAGACTGTACTTCAGATCACGCGGGTCGAAGTAGTCGTACTCGATGGCGTAACCCGGGCGCACGATGTGTGCGTTTTCCATGCCGCGGATCGAACGCACCAGCTCCAGCTGCACATCGAACGGCAGCGAGGTGGAAATACCGTTCGGATAAAGCTCATGGGTGGTCAAGCCTTCAGGCTCGATGAACACCTGGTGGCTTTCCTTGTCGGCGAAGCGGTGGATCTTGTCTTCGATCGACGGGCAATAACGCGGGCCGATCCCTTCGATGACACCCGAGTACATCGGTGAACGATCGAGGTTCGAGGCAATGATCTCATGGGTACGCGCGTTGGTGTGGGTAATCCAGCAACTGACCTGGCGCGGGTGCATCTGAGCGTTGCCCATGAACGACATCACCGGAATCGGCGTGTCGCCTGGCTGTTCGGTCATCACCGAGAAGTCCACCGAACGCCCATCGATACGCGGTGGGGTACCGGTTTTCAAGCGGCCAACGCGCAGCGGCAGTTCACGCATGCGGTGAGCCAGGGCGATCGAGGGCGGATCGCCGGCGCGGCCACCGGAATGGTTCTGCAATCCAATGTGGATAAGCCCGCCGAGGAAGGTGCCGGTCGTCAGCACCACCGATTCTGCGAAGAAACGCAGACCCATCTGCGTAACCACGCCTTTGACCTGGTCCTGTTCGACGATCAGGTCGTCGCAGGACTGCTGGAATATCCACAGGTTCGGCTGGTTTTCCAGGATCTCGCGCACCACCGCCTTGTAGATGGCGCGGTCAGCTTGCGCACGGGTCGCACGCACGGCGGGCCCTTTGCGGTTGTTCAACACACGGAACTGAATGCCGCTCTTGTCGGTGGCCAGCGCCATGGCGCCGCCGAGCGCATCGATCTCTTTGACCAGATGGCTTTTACCGATACCGCCAATGGCGGGGTTGCAGCTCATGTGACCGAGGGTTTCCACGTTATGGGTCAGCAGCAGGGTTTTCACACCCATGCGTGCAGACGCAAGCGCAGCCTCGGTACCGGCATGGCCGCCGCCGATGACGATCACTTCAAAACGGGAAGGGAAATCCACCACGCACCTCGTGCCTGTTTTGCGATTAGAAAAGGTAAGCGGACAAGTATAGGGACTTCACCCCTCTTAAAGAAACCGTCTGAGCAATTTTTGATCAGTCTGTGGATGAATGGCAGACAACAGAAATCAAAGAGGAAAAATTTAAAAAAGCTTTGTTTTTATGTTTATTCTTATGCACAGGGTCTTCTGTGGATAACGTTCTATACCCCATATGTGACGCTGGATACAGGAAAATTAAACCCTGTGGCTGGAGTGCCATGAGGGCTCTGGATAACAGGATTTAGCCTGTGGATTAAATGCCCCTTTACCCACAAGCGGGTTTGTCCTCAGAGAAAAATGCCGGTTATCAACGGAGCTGAAGGCGAGTTTTCCACAGAGCTCCTGGGAGCCTGGTGGCGCCTGTTGATGAAAAAAATGTACTGCATAGAGCAGGCAAAACGAGGACAGGGACGCGAGTCGACCACTCATCCACGAGCATTTCGCTGGATGGACGGTCACGTCGCGGGGCAAAGCCCGCTCATACAGGGCTCTGTGGGGGAATTTCAGGCAAAAAAAAGCCGCTCCAGAAGGAGCGGCCTTGGTCATGTGGGCTGTGGATTACTTACCGATGCAGAAACTGGAGAAGATCCGCCCAAGCAGGTCATCCGAGCTGAATGCTCCTGTAATTTCACCCAATGCCTGTTGAGCCTGGCGCAAATCTTCAGCCAGCAGCTCCCCAGCCCCCGCCAATGTCAGTTGGTCGCGCCCGTGTTCCAGGTGTGCACTCGCTTGACGCAGCGCATCCAGATGCCGGCGACGGGCGCTGAAGCCGCTTTCAGCGGTCTGCTCATAGCCCATGCACGCTTTCAGGTGATCGCGCAGCATCTGCAGGCCTTGATCGTCGCCCTTGGCACTCAGGGTGATCGTCACGTGGCCGTCGTCGCACTGCTCCAGCCCTACCCGCTCGCCGCTGAGGTCAGCCTTGTTACGGATCAGCGTCACCTTGGCGGGGTCTGGCCGCTGATCGAGGAACTCTGGCCACAATGCAAACGGATCGTTCGCCTCGGGTGCGGTGGAGTCCACCACCAACAGGACACGGTCCGCTTCACCGATGGCCTTCAGAGCACGTTCCACGCCGATTTTTTCCACATGGTCGTCGGTATCCCTCAACCCGGCAGTGTCGACCACATGCAGCGGCATACCATCGATGTGGATATGTTCCCGCAGGATATCCCGAGTGGTGCCTGCAATATCGGTCACGATCGCGGCTTCCCTGCCAGCCAGGCGGTTGAGTAGGCTCGACTTGCCAGCGTTCGGTCGACCGGCGATGACTACCGTCATGCCGTCACGCAACAGTGCGCCCTGCCCGGCCTCGCGTTGCACTGTGGACAACTCGCTGCGCACCGCATCGAGCATCGACAGCACATGGCCATCGGCGAGGAAATCGATCTCCTCCTCGGGAAAGTCGATAGCCGCCTCGACATAGATCCGCAGGGCGATCAGCGCTTCGGTCAGGCTGTGCACACGTTTGGAGAATTCACCCTGCAGAGAGCGCAAGGCATTGCGTGCGGCCTGGCTGGAGCTGGCTTCGATCAGGTCGGCAATCGCTTCGGCCTGAGCCAGGTCGAGCTTGTCATTGAGAAATGCCCGTTCGCTGAACTCCCCTGGGCGCGCTAAACGGCAACCCACCTGCACGCAGCGCTGGAGCAGCATGTCCAGCACCACCGGGCCACCATGCCCCTGCAACTCGAGCACATCCTCACCGGTGAAGGAATTCGGCCCAGGGAAGAACAGCGCAATGCCCTCGTCCAGCACCAACCCATCCTCGTCGCGGAATGGACCGTAATGGGCGTGGCGTGGTGTCAGTGTACGCCCGGTGATCATTTGGCCAGCCTTGGCGGCCAACGGCCCGGACAGCCTGACGATACCTACCCCGCCACGGCCCTGGGCAGTGGCGATGGCAGCGATGGTTTCACGCACAGTGTTCATGCTCGAAAGCCTCTAGGACGAATACGACAGATAGCAAAAACGCCCCCGAGGGGGCGTTTTTATTCACAGGCTAGCTCAGTAGCCCGTCAAGCAGCAGCTTTCTTGGTTGCTGCTTCGATGCTGCGAGTGATGTACCACTGCTGTGCGATCGACAGGCAGTTGTTCACAACCCAGTACAGCACCAGACCAGCCGGGAACCACAGGAAGAAGAAGGTGAAGATGATTGGCATCATTTTCATAACCTTGGCCTGCATCGGATCCGGCGGCGTCGGGTTCAGACGCTGTTGGATGAACATGGTGGCGCCCATGATGATCGGCAGGATGAAGAACGGATCCTTGATCGACAGGTCGGTAATCCACAGCATCCATGGGGCCTGGCGCATTTCGACGCTTTCCAGCAGTACCCAGTACAGGGCCAGGAACACGGGCATCTGCACCAGGATCGGCAAGCAGCCGCCCAGTGGGTTGATCTTCTCTTTCTTGTACAGCTCCATCATCGCCTGGGACATCTTCTGGCGATCGTCACCGAAGCGTTCCTTCAGCGCCGCAAGCTTCGGTGCAACGGCACGCATACGCGCCATCGAACGGTAGCTGGCAGCCGACAGCGGGAAGAACAGGCCTTTGATGAGCATGGTCAGAACGATGATCGACCAGCCCCAGTTACCCAGCAGGCTGTGGATATGTTGCAGCAGCCAGAAGATCGGCTGGGCAATGAACCACAGGAAGCCGTAGTCGACGGTCAGTTCCAGGCCTGGGGACAACTCCTTGAGCTTGGACTGGATCTTCGGACCGGCATACAGCATGGCGCTGGTTTCGACCTTGCCACCAGCTGGAACGCTGATTGCCGGGCCGGTGTAGCCGATGATGTAGTTGCCTTGGCTGTCCTTGCGGGTCTGGACGACATTGTTGTCCGACTTGGCCGGGATCCAGGCGGTGACGAAGTAGTGCTGCAGCCAGGCGACCCAGCCGCCGGACACATTTTCTTTCAAACTACCTTTGTCGATGTCCTTCATGGACACCTTTTTGTACGGCTCGGAAGCTGTCCACAGGGCGGCACCCAGGTAGGTGGCGGTACCGGTGGCGGTGCTCGACGATGGATCCGAGCTGGCGTCGCGCTTGAGCTGGGCAAACATGTTGCCGCTCCAGGCCTGGCCGCTCTGGTTGTCGATCAGGTAGGTGACGTTCAGGTCATATTCACCGCGCTTGAAGCTGAAGCGCTTGATGTAGTTGACACCGTTGTCACTGAACTTCAGGTCGACCACCAGTTGTTCCTGACCATCGGCCAGCTGGTAGCTCTTCTGCTCGGTGGCGTACAGAGGACGACCGGCTGGGTGTGCATCCGGACCGTTGACGCCGGTCAGACCGCTTTGGGCCAGGTAGACGCGCTCGCCACCATTGTCGAACAGCTGGAATGGAATGTCCGGATGGTCCTGACGACGTGGGTACTTCGGCAGGGTCAGTTGGACGATGTCGCCACCCACTGGGTCGATAGCCAGTTCCAGAACGTCGGTCTTGACCCGGATCAGGTCCTTGCTGACCGCGACCGGCGCCAGTTCGGCAGGGGTCGATTCGGCATTGGCGCTTGGCACATCGGCGCTGGCGCCAGCGTTTCCGGCCGGTACGCCATCCGGCAAGGCCGGAGCGGTAGTGCTGGCAGCAGTATTCTGAGTCGGCAGGGCTGCCTGGCCATAGTCCTGGTTCCATTTGAGGACCATGACGTAGGACACGATTGCCAGGGCGACGATCAGGATCGTGCGTTTAATATCCATGATTACTCGGCTATCGAAGAAGTTCGGGAGGAAGGAGCGGGGGGAACGGGATCGAAACCACCGTCGTTCCACGGATGACAACGCCCCAGGCGACGAACGGCTAGCCACCCACCACGTACGAGGCCATGATTTTCGATGGCTTCATAAGCGTAATGGGAGCAACTGGGGTAGAAACGACAGTGACTGGCCATCAGAGGACTAATGGCGTAACGGTAAAACTGGATCGGAACGAGTGCCAGTTTACGCATCTTGACTGTCTACCCCTACGGAATCGGCGTTTCGCGCTGGAGATGGCCGGCTGCGTGCCAGGCGCTTCCAGAGCTTGCCAAAGTGTTGGTGCAATTCCGGGTTATCTATCTCACCCAATCCCTTGCGCGCGACGATCACGATGTCCAAGCCAGCGAGCATCTGCTGGTTCAGACGGAAGGAATCGCGCATCAAGCGCTTGAGGCGATTGCGTTGAACGGCGAGCTTGACGCTCTTCTTGCCAATCACCAGGCCTAGGCGCGGGTGATCGAGTCCGTTCTCGCGAGCAAGGATCAGCAGGTTTTTCCCTGGAACCTTGCCGGTTGGGGAGTCGAAGACCGCTTTGAAATGCCGGGGTGTAAGCAGTCGCTTATCCCGACTGAAGTCCTGACTCACCACCTGTGCCGAAAGATCAAATTGCCAGACGCTTACGGCCTTTGGCACGACGACGCGACAGAACAGCGCGGCCGTTCTTGGTAGCCATACGGGCACGGAAGCCGTGGGTGCGCGCGCGCTTGATGGTGCTTGGTTGGAAAGTACGTTTCATGGCGTGTTACCTGGGTTTGTCGACAACGGGCCGGAATGGCCCCCTTTTTAAGAGATCGGCGATTCTAGAGAAAGCAAGCCAATAGGTCAATTTCCAACCAGCCTTTCCTTATAGGTGGAGCGTCGGCTGATGCCCACGAGTGGAGCACCCGTGGGTGGCTGGACAGATCACTGAACGGAAGCTCAACATGAAAAAAAGAAGAGACATATAAAAAGCTTTTCTGAAGAACTTATAGATCTTTAGGGAGCAGTCTTCTGTGGATAACCTTCTGTAGGCCAGAAATGACGTGCTGTACAGAAAACTTTAACCCTGTCGGTAACGGGTGCTGATGATGTGCCGGACGTGCGCAGAACCTGTGGATTGAATCGGCGTTTATCCACAGCGGTGTTATCCACAGGCTAAGCTCTAGGGTTGTGCATAGCCCTCAGTCATAGTTATCCACAGAGCTTATGCGTACACGGCAAATGTCTTTTTGGACGCTAAATGGCTGTTTTGGCATGGATCAGAACGTTTCCACATGTGGATAACTGGTCGCCCGACCGGTACAATGGCGGTTTGTTTTTGCCTCATCCGGCTTTCAACTCAGGGGATATCCGTGTCAGTGGAACTTTGGCAGCAGTGCGTAGAGCTTTTGCGCGATGAACTGCCTGCCCAGCAATTCAACACCTGGATCCGTCCGCTACAGGTCGAAGCCGAAGGCGACGAGTTGCGCGTCTATGCGCCTAACCGTTTCGTTCTCGATTGGGTCAATGAAAAGTACCTGGGCCGCCTGCTCGAACTCCTGGGTGAGCAAGGCAACGGTATTGCGCCTGCCCTTTCCTTATTAATAGGCAGCCGTCGCAGCTCCGCCCCCCGGGCTGCGCCTAACGCACCTGTCAGTGCCGCCGTTGCCGCGTCCATCGCGCAGAACCATGCGCAACAGTCAGCACCGGTTGCTCCCATTGCCGAACCGATCAGCGCAACCGTGGTTGAATCGGTCGCGGTCAATGAACTGGCTGAGTCGTCCTCACGTGACACTTACGACGGAATGGGTGACGCGTCGCCAGCACCGGCAGCGGCAGGTCGAACCGAGCAACGTACCGTCCAGGTCGAAGGTGCGCTCAAGCACACCAGCTATCTGAACCGCACCTTTACCTTCGAAACCTTTGTCGAAGGTAAGTCCAACCAATTGGCCCGCGCAGCTGCCTGGCAGGTCGCGGACAATCCCAAGCATGGCTACAACCCTCTCTTCCTTTATGGCGGCGTGGGTTTGGGTAAGACCCACCTCATGCATGCTGTGGGTAACCACCTGTTGAAGAAGAATCCGAATGCCAAGGTCGTCTACCTGCATTCCGAGCGGTTCGTCGCCGACATGGTCAAGGCGTTGCAGCTGAACGCCATCAACGAGTTCAAGCGCTTCTACCGGTCGGTGGACGCACTGCTCATCGATGACATCCAGTTCTTTGCCCGCAAGGAGCGATCTCAAGAGGAGTTTTTCCACACCTTCAACGCTCTGCTTGAAGGCGGCCAGCAGGTGATTCTGACCAGCGACCGTTACCCCAAGGAGATCGAGGGCCTGGAAGAACGCTTGAAGTCGCGCTTCGGTTGGGGGCTGACCGTGGCGGTCGAGCCGCCGGAGCTTGAAACACGCGTGGCCATCTTGATGAAGAAGGCCGACCAGGCGAAGGTCGAGCTGCCACACGATGCAGCTTTCTTCATTGCCCAGCGTATCCGCTCCAACGTGCGTGAACTCGAAGGTGCCCTCAAGCGTGTGATCGCTCACTCGCACTTCATGGGTCGCGACATCACCATCGAACTGATTCGCGAGTCGCTGAAAGACCTGCTGGCGCTGCAGGACAAGCTGGTCAGTGTGGATAACATTCAGCGTACCGTTGCCGAGTACTACAAGATCAAGATCGCCGATTTGTTGTCCAAACGCCGATCGCGCTCTGTTGCACGTCCGCGTCAGGTGGCCATGGCCTTGTCCAAGGAGCTGACCAATCACAGTCTGCCGGAAATCGGCGATATGTTTGGTGGCCGGGACCATACCACCGTGTTGCACGCCTGCCGCAAGATCAACGAATTGAAGGAATCCGACGCGGACATCCGCGAGGACTACAAGAACCTGCTGCGGACGCTGACGACCTGATGGCCGTCAGCGCAGCTATTTGAAGGCAAGGGACTAGACCATGCATTTCACCATTCAACGCGAAGCCCTGTTGAAACCCCTGCAACTGGTCGCCGGTGTCGTCGAGCGCCGTCAGACCTTGCCGGTCCTGTCCAACGTTCTGCTGGTCGTGCAAGGCCAGCAGCTTTCGTTGACGGGTACCGACCTGGAAGTCGAACTGGTAGGCCGCGTGCAACTGGAAGACTCGGCTGAGCCTGGCGAAATCACTGTTCCAGCGCGCAAGCTGATGGACATTTGCAAAAGCCTGCCGAACGATGCCCTGATCGATATCAAAGTCGACGAACAGAAACTGTTGGTAAAGGCCGGCCGCAGCCGCTTCACCCTGTCGACCCTGCCGGCCAACGACTTCCCGACCGTGGAAGAAGGCCCAGGCTCGCTGACCTGCAACCTGGAGCAAAGCAAGCTGCGCCGCCTGATCGAGCGCACCAGTTTCGCCATGGCTCAGCAGGATGTGCGCTACTACCTCAACGGTATGCTGCTGGAGGTATCCAGCGGTACGCTGCGTGCTGTCGCGACCGATGGCCACCGTCTGGCGATGTGCGCGATGAGTGCACCGATCGAACAGGCCGACCGCCACCAGGTGATCGTGCCACGCAAGGGTATCCTTGAGCTGGCGCGTTTGCTGACCGAGCCGGAAGGCATGGTCAGCATCGTCCTCGGTCAGCACCACATCCGTGCGACGACCGGCGAGTTCACCTTCACCTCCAAGCTGGTCGACGGCAAGTTCCCTGACTACGAACGCGTCCTGCCCAAGGGGGGGGACAAGTTGGTTATCGGCGATCGCCAGGCGCTGCGTGAAGCGTTCAGCCGTACTGCGATCTTGTCCAACGAGAAGTACCGCGGTATTCGCCTGCAACTGGCCGCTGGCCAACTGAAGATTCAGGCCAACAACCCTGAGCAGGAAGAAGCTGAAGAAGAAATCAGCGTCGACTACGACGGCAGCTCGCTGGAAATCGGTTTCAACGTCAGCTACCTGCTGGACGTGCTGGGTGTGATGACGACTGAACAGGTCCGCCTGATTCTGTCCGACTCCAACAGCAGTGCCCTGCTGCAGGAAGCCGGCAATGACGACTCGTCCTACGTTGTCATGCCGATGCGTCTGTAAACGTAGCAGGCCCAATGTCCCTTCGACGTATCATGGTCACCGCGGTGCGCAACCTGCACCCGGTGACCCTCTCACCTTCCCCACGCATCAATATCCTTTACGGCACCAACGGCAGCGGCAAAACCAGCGTGCTTGAAGCCGTGCATTTGCTTGGACTGGCGCGCTCGTTTCGTAGTACCCGGCTCAACCCGGTCATCCAGTACGAACAGCCCACTTGCACGGTGTTTGGCGAAGTCGAGCTGACGGAAGGTGGCACCAGTAACCTGGGGATATCCCGTGATCGGCACGGGGAGTTCACCATTCGCATCGATGGGCAGAATGCCAAGAGTACGGCTCAGCTTGCCGAGCTCTTGCCACTGCAATTGATCAACCCCGACAGTTTTAGGCTGCTCGAAGGTGCTCCGAAGATCCGCCGGCAGTTTCTGGACTGGGGCGTGTTTCACGTGGAACCACGCTTCATGGCAGCTTGGCAGCGTCTGCAGAAGGCGCTGCGGCAGCGGAACTCATGGTTGCGTCATGGTACACTTGACGCAGCTTCGCAAGCCGCCTGGGACCGGGAAATGTGCCTGGCCAGCGCGGAAATAGATGAATACCGTCGCAACTACATCAAGGCCTTGAAGCCTGTCTTCGAGCGAACCCTGAGCGAACTGGTCGAGCTGGACGGGTTAACCCTGAGCTACTACCGAGGCTGGGACAAAGACCGCGAACTCAATGAAGTTCTCGCTTCTTCTCTTCTTCGAGATCAGCAAATGGGCCATACCCAGGCCGGCCCACAACGTGCTGATCTGCGTCTGCGATTGGCTGCCAATAACGCGGCCGACATTTTGTCGCGGGGGCAACAGAAGCTTGTGGTGTGCGCATTGCGCATAGCACAAGGCCATCTCGTGAGTCAGGCTCGCCGCGGTCACTGTATTTATCTCGTGGATGACTTGCCATCCGAGCTGGATGAGCAGCATCGCCGCGCGCTATGCCGCTTGCTTGAAGAATTACGCTGCCAGGTGTTCATCACCTGTGTAGATCACGAATTACTGAGGGAAGGCTGGCAGACGGAAACGCCAGTTGCTTTGTTCCACGTGGAACAAGGCCGTATCACCCAGACCCACGACCATCGGGAGTGAAGGCATGAGCGAAAATCAAACGTACGACTCCTCCAGCATCAAGGTGCTGAAAGGTTTGGATGCCGTGCGCAAGCGTCCCGGCATGTACATTGGCGACACCGATGATGGTAGCGGCCTGCACCACATGGTCTTCGAGGTGGTCGACAACTCGATCGACGAAGCCCTCGCCGGTCACTGCGATGACATCACCGTCATCATTCACCCGGATGAATCCATCAGTGTGCGCGACAACGGTCGCGGCATTCCGGTTGACGTGCATAAAGAAGAAGGCGTTTCGGCAGCCGAGGTCATCATGACCGTGCTGCACGCTGGCGGTAAGTTCGACGACAACTCGTACAAGGTGTCTGGTGGTCTGCACGGTGTAGGCGTTTCCGTGGTGAACGCCCTTTCCGAGAAACTGGTCCTGACCGTACGCCGTAGTGGCAAGATCTGGGAACAGACGTACGTCCACGGTGTTCCACAAGCGCCGATGGCGGTTGTCGGTGAGAGTGAGTCCACGGGTACCCACATTCACTTCAAGCCATCTGCCGAGACCTTCAAGAATATCCATTTCAGCTGGGACATCCTGGCCAAGCGGATTCGTGAACTGTCCTTCCTGAACTCCGGGGTTGGCATCCTGCTCAAGGATGAACGCAGCGGCAAGGAAGAGTTCTTCAAGTACGAAGGTGGCCTGCGGGCTTTCGTCGAGTACCTGAACACCAACAAGACACCGATCAACTCCCAGGTGTTCCACTTCAACGTCCAGCGCGACGATGGCGTGGGTGTCGAAGTGGCGTTGCAGTGGAACGACAGCTTCAACGAAAACCTGCTGTGCTTCACCAACAACATTCCTCAACGCGATGGTGGTACCCACCTGGTGGGCTTCCGCTCTTCGTTGACTCGTAGCCTCAATAGCTACATCGAGCAGGAAGGTCTGGCCAAGAAAAACAAGGTCGCCACCACCGGTGACGATGCCCGCGAAGGTTTGACCGCCATCATTTCGGTCAAGGTACCTGATCCGAAGTTCAGCTCCCAGACCAAGGACAAGCTGGTTTCCTCGGAGGTGAAAACCGCCGTGGAACAGGAGATGAATAAGTACTTCGCCGACTTCTTGCTGGAAAACCCGAACGAGGCCAAGGCCGTTGTCGGCAAGATGATCGACGCCGCCCGTGCTCGTGAAGCCGCGCGTAAAGCCCGTGAGATGACCCGCCGCAAGGGGGCACTGGATATCGCCGGTCTGCCGGGCAAGCTTGCCGACTGCCAGGAAAAGGACCCTGCTCTTTCCGAACTTTACCTGGTGGAGGGTGACTCTGCGGGTGGCTCGGCCAAGCAAGGTCGTAACCGCCGCACCCAGGCGATCTTGCCGCTCAAGGGTAAGATCCTCAACGTCGAGAAAGCGCGCTTCGACAAGATGATCTCGTCCCAGGAAGTGGGCACGCTGATCACCGCGCTGGGCTGCGGTATCGGTCGTGAAGAGTACAACATCGACAAATTGCGTTATCACAACATCATCATCATGACCGATGCTGACGTTGACGGTTCGCACATCCGTACCCTGCTGCTGACGTTCTTCTTCCGTCAGTTGCCGGAGCTGGTCGAGCGCGGTTACATCTATATTGCCCAGCCACCGCTGTACAAGGTTAAGAAAGGCAAGCAGGAGCAGTACATCAAGGACGACGAGGCCATGGAAGAGTACATGACCCAGTCGGCCCTCGAAGATGCCAGTCTGCACCTGGATGAGTCGGCGCCAGCAGTATCCGGTGTACAACTGGAAAACCTGGTGAACGAGTTCCGTGGTGTGATGAAGACGCTCAAGCGCCTGTCGCGGCTGTACCCGGAAGAGCTCACCGAGCACTTCATCTACCTGCCTGAAGTCACGCTGGACCAGTTGGCTGATCATGCAGTCATGCAGGGATGGCTGGCGAAGTTCCAGGAGCGCCTGAACAACAGTCAGAAGTCTGGTCTGGTGTACAAGGCCAGCCTGCGCGAGGACAAAGAGCGCAACCTCTGGCTGCCGGAAGTTGAAATCACTTCCCACGGCTTGGCCAGCTATGTCACGTTCAACCGCGACTTCTTCGGCAGCAACGACTACCGTTCGATCGTCGTCTTGGGTGGCAATCTGTCTACCCTGCTCGGCGAAGGTGCCTATGTACAGCGTGGTGAACGCCGCAAGGCAGTCAGCGAGTTCAAGGAAGCGCTGGACTGGCTGATGAACGAAAGCACCAAGCGTCATACCATCCAGCGATACAAAGGTCTGGGTGAGATGAACCCTGAGCAGCTGTGGGAGACCACCATGGACCCCACCGTGCGCCGTATGCTCAAGGTCACCATCGAAGACGCGATTGCTGCTGACCAGCTGTTCAATACCTTGATGGGCGACGCGGTTGAGCCACGTCGTGACTTCATTGAAAGCAATGCGCTGTCGGTGTCGAACCTCGACTTCTGATCCGTTGCCGCTCCAACAGAAAAGCCCGCGAAAGCGGGCTTTTTGCTGTTTCACGGAAATCGCGGCTATTGGGCCACAAGGGCCTCTTCATTCAAGCCGCAGATGGCCTGTAGTGCCACTTCGCGCGCCTGGCGCAACACATCCTCTTTCCACTGTGGTTCGTCGACATAGAAGGCGTCGCGCAGTTGCCGTTTGATCTGCTGGCGCCGCTGCTCGCTGGTGCCTGGGTTGTTATGTAGCCACTGTTCAGCCCGCAAGGCATCGAGTACTTGTTGCCCCGGCAAGGTACCGAACTCAAGCGTCAAGGCCGTGAACGCCGCCGGAGCGCACTCCTCCATCGTGCCGTACACCATCAGTCCGTTCAGCGGCACCGACACTGACTGGCCTTCCTGCGAGGAGCGAACGCCCTCCCCCCACCAGCGCCGAGCCCGTTTCAGCATGGGGGAATTGGCTGGTCCAGAGTAAATACGTTCACCATGCCCCTTGGGGCCAAGCCCTGTGTGGATATCGATCCAGACCAGGTGCTCGCATCGGTTGGCCTGTTGGTGGAGGATCCTACGTACGGCAGCGTTGCTCCATGTGGGTGAGATCCCCGTATAGAACAGTCCGTCGGGGTGGCTGTGCTGTCCCCCAGATATTGCTTCCTGTAGACGCTTGCGCCCCAGCCTCACCAGATGCGAAAGCAGTCGCAGGCGATTGATCAAGGTGACTGGCCAGCGCTCGGGAATCATCAGCGAGTGGAGCCTTGGATAGTCGCGGTTAGGCGAACGGGGTTGGCTGAAGTCGCGAAAGTTGCGGTTCAGGTCGACATTCTCGTGGGTCCAGCGACGTAGCCAGGAAAACCCGTAAGGGTTGGCCGCATGCAGGTAGACCACCGCGCAGCGGGCGTCGCTGGCCTGACGTTGAAAGTTCTCATCCTGCAACAGCGCAATCTGCACAGCTGAGCCACAGAAGCCCTCGACACCATGGCATCCACTGCTGATCAGCAATACATGCTCGGCATCGATCGGGCCGCTGCGAGCCACGTCGATGGCCAACTCCTCGCCTTCGGCACCGCGTAGCGGGTGCCGGTGGGATTCGACCGACAGACCCCGATCAGCACAGGCCTTTAGGAATTTTTGTCGCGCTTGTGCGTACGTCTGTGAGAAGCAGGCAGCAGGATTCATTTCAGCTCCGGTTTTTTCCTGGGTTGGACCGGACAGCGGGCAGCCGCCTACCGGCCGGCCCGAGGCCAGTAAAAGTGAAAGGGAAAAGTTCGTGAGTCTGCGGTCTGGCGTTCAGCCGGCGTGCAGTGCTGGCTGCAGAGACGATTCGTAGGCTTGCAGGTGCATGCGGGTTTGCTCTGGCCGGACCAGCCAGAAGGCAATCAGCGTGAAGACAATGATGGCTGTGCCGATTACCGCCAGCGCAGACTCGAAGCCATGCGCGATATCCCCGCCACGCACGGCGACCCATTGCCCGACCAGCCACGGCGCGAGCATGCCGGCACTGGTCACCCCGCCGATGTGGATCGACAACATGGAGCCCCGGCGCTCGCCCGGCGCAATGAACGCGACGATGGTGTTGGCGAATGTCGGCAGTACATTGATCAACACTGCCCCGGTCGCATACAGCGCAAGGGTCGTCAGAGTGTGGCCATGGGCCTGGGTGATCAGCAGGAAAGCGAAGCCCGCGATCAGGCTGCAGGCCAGTGGCAATGCCACCATGGCCCGTTGCGGGCTGGCGCCTTCCTTGAGTGCCCGTTGCGAGAGTGCCGAGACACCGAGGTTGCACAGAATGACGGCCAGGGTCACGCCCATGACCACGTAGCCCGACTGCATCGCGGTCATCTCCAGGCCCTTCTGCAGGTAGACCGGTACCCAGCTGTAGACCAGTGCATTGGGCAGAAAGCCCATGAAGCCTATCAGGGTGATGCCGAGGAAGGTCCGGTTGAGCAGCAACCGGCGATAGCCTGGCAAGGGGTGGCCGGTACGGTTGATTACCGGTTCCACCTGTGTTCCCTCGCGGCCGAAGGCCAACCATAGCAGCATCCACAGCAGCCCAATCAGTGCCAGCGCAAGATAGGCCATGCGCCAGCCGACTTGGGCAATCAGCAGCGGCAGGCTGACTGCGGCCAATACGGCGCCGAGCATGATCGACACCTGGATCAGCGAAGCAGGCATCACCCGTTCGGTAGGACCGAACCATTTGAAGCAGGCATGCTGAGTCACGGCAGTGCCGGGGCCGGTACCGGCACCGAGCATCAAGCGGCTGAGCACCAGTGCGGCGAAGCTGCTGCTGACGCTCACCAGCAGTTGCGAGACCATCCACACCAATGACATGCCTACCAGTATCCAGCGGCTAGGAAAACGGTTGGCCAGGAAGCCAACCGCCACCCCGGAGATCGAGTAGAGGAAAAAGAACGCACTGCCGATGAAGCCGAATTCGGCGGGTGTGAGCTTAAGCTCATCAATGATCTGGGCGCCGGCGAAGGCAAAGATGCTCTTGTCCAGCACACTGATGATCATCACAGCCATCAGCATGACCAGCACGAGATTACGATGGGAGAACGGCATACAGGGCTACTCCAGAGGTCATGCAGGCAGGATGCCGTAGCCGCTGCTCGCTGAATAATGATCTATCGGCATGCTTATCAAAGTTGGTTATGGAGCGGTGAGCGCAAGGTTTGCGGGTTCTTGAAGGCGTAGATGATGTCGTCGACAAGCATCTGCGTTTCCCGCGTCATCAGTTCTGCGGGCCGGCAAACCAGGGAGATGTCGGTGCCTGGTACCCGCTCGGCGATCGGCAGCATGTCGAGGTTGCCAGACACGACGGGCAAGTCGAAGACACGACGCGACCAGATACTGACGGCATCCGTGGTCGCGGCCAGCTCGGCGTATAGCACCACCGATGCGCAGATGATCGTACGCTCTGGTGGTTGGATGCCGTATTCCTCGAACATGCGTCCGGCCAGTGAAATGTCCAGCGTGTCGGGCAGCAGCCATTCCAGGTCAAGCAACTCGTTCAACGAACGGGCCTTCGACAAGGGATGCCCTTTGCGCACGGCCAGGGTAGTGGGTTGGGCGTACAGTTCATGCCACTCGAAGCCTTCGACACTGCGGGCGGGTGGGTGTGACGTCAGCGCCAAGTCCAGCTGCCCTTCACGCAGACCCTCCAGCAATTTGGCCGGACGCAGTTCAAGAATCTGCAACTGCACCTTCGGGTAGCGCTTGCGATAGCTGAGGATGCAACTGGCGAACTGCTGACTGGGCGTGACAGGGGACACGCCGATGATCACCCGACCGTCCATGGTGCCCTTGAGCGTCTCGATCTCGTCCCGAGCCCGACGTACCTCCTCCACCACCAACCGCGCTCGGCGCACTAGATGTTCACCGTAGGGGGTGACGGTGATCCCACGGTTGGATCGCACCAGCAGAGGTACGCCCAGCTCCGACTCCAGCTCCTTGATGCTCTTCGACAAGGCCGGCTGAGAAATATGCAGTAACCGAGAGGCCTCCTGAATACTGCCACTTTCGCAGATCGCGACGATGGCGCGCAGTTGATGCAACTTCATGGCATACACCTGAACCTGAGGGGATGCGAACTAGAGCATAAAATGCCGCGACCGACGAGTCAGCGCCCAGGGTTGGAAGCATCCCATGGGCGCAACTGTCGGTCAGCGAATCCCGGTAGCACGCAAGGCGTTCGGGGTGAACTCCTTGCTCGATGCATTCAGCGAGAAGTCGTAGCTGCTCTTTTTCTCTTCGTTGCGCAGGCCTGAGACCGTGTAGCGGCCAGTGGTCACGTCGTAATGCGTCTCGGCGGTCAACCAGGGGAATTGCTGATCGTAGAAGAATCGTGCATGCCCTTCGGAAACCCGCCAAAGGTTGCCACGGCTGTCGTAGGCATCGGCTTCAGCCACCTGCCAGCTGTCTTCGTCAATGTACAGGTCGCGCTTGCTGTAGATATGGCGCTGGCCGGGCTTGAGGGTGGCGACCACATGCCAGACCCGGTGCAGTTCGTAACGGGTATGGTCGGGGTTGAGGTGGCCTGGGCGAATGATGTCGTCGTACTTGAGCTTCGGTGAGTCCAGGGCATAGCTGTTGTAGGGGATATAGACCTCTTTTTTGCCCACCAGCTTCCAGTCATAGCGATCGGGTGCGCCGTTGAACATGTCGAAGTCGTCGTAGGTGCGCATTCCTTCAGCGCCAGGGCTGTCGTAGCCGACCTGCGGCGCACGGCGTACTCGGCGCTGGCCGGCGTTGTACATCCAGGCCATGCGCGGCTCGGCGACCTGGTCGAGGGTTTCCAGTACCAGCATCACGCTGCCGGCTCGCCGCGGGGGCGAAAGGATTTCCTGGCGGAAGTAGAACAGGATGTTGGCCATTTTCTGCGGGTCGTAATCCTTCAGGCCGAACGGGAAGGCGAATTGCTCTTTCATCATGCTGATGGAGTAGGTACCGTTTTCCTGCGGATTTATCTGTGCGGTGTTGCGCAGGATCGAGTCACCCCGGTAGCGGGTGATGTGGTTCCAGATCACTTCCAGGCCGGACTGGGGGATCGGGAAAGGGATCGACATCTTGAAGTTCTGCAGGCCGTTTCCGCCTTCCGCGAGGGTCGTGCGAGTAGCGTTCTCCTTGACCGCAGCGAACACTTTTGGGGGCAAAGTGACGCTGCGATGTGTGGTGTACACCGGGATGCGATAGGTGTCCGGAAACCGTGCGAACATCGCCAGCTGTCCGGGTGTCAGGCGTGCCTTGTACTGTTCGGCATTTTGCGCCGTGATCACAAACAAGGGCTTCTCGTTGGCGTAGGGGTTGGGGATAAAACCACCGGCGTCCACTGAGCCGGTGCTGGCCGGCAAGCCGCCGGTCCAGGCTGGGATGCTGCCGTCGGCATTACCGGCTTTCTCGGCACCGATAGGGGTCAGCTCGCCTCCCAGGCGGGCTGCTTCCTGTTCGGACACGGCCGCCATCACCTGGCTGGCCAACAGGCTAAGGACCAGGCAGCTGCTGCGGATCAAGGCTTTGCGAAACATGGTCTACCTCCAGGAACAAAGGAGCGTCAGAAGCTCACGCCCAGGCTGACGGCGAGGAAGTCGCGGTCTGTGTTGGTGTTGAAGTCACCGCCGAAGTAGTCGGTGTAACTGATGGCGAGGTTGTAGCGGTTGAGGTATTCGGCATCCACGCCGATGCTCACCGACTTGTCTCCCTCGTTGAACGTCGGGCCAAAACCTTCGACGTCATGGGCAAAGGACACACTTGGGCGCAGCACCACACCGCCGATAAGGTCGGCGTACTCCAGCATTGCGCGCACTCGGTAACCCCAGGAGTCGGCGGTATAGAAGCCCTTGCTGTTGCACTGGTCCGGGTTGGCCGAGTTGGCGACCTGACGGCACAGGTTGTTTCCGGAAATACCACCAAGCAACGGGGCGCTACCGGCGGTGGACAATTCGCCGTTGCCATAGACACTGCTGCGGCCAAAGCGCAGGTCCGAACCATCGGTCGCGCCCAAGTCGGCGATGTGGCTGTAACCGACTTCGCCCACCAGTGTCAGGCGATCCGCACCGATGAAGGTCAACTGGTCGATGGTGCGGGTCAGGGTGACTTGTGCCTGGGTGAACGGCTTGCGCACGTAGCCGTTGATCAGCGAGCCGTAGGCGGAGCTTGCGAAACCGGTCTGGAAGACCGGCAGGCCGGCGTTGACCAGCGGATTGGTGGCAGCCGCGCCGAGGGTGGCGGCTGCCGACACATCACTGGCATTCAGTGACAGCGGCATGTTCGGGCGGTAACTGATTTCGCCGGCCACGGCGGTGGCGCCGACCGTCGTGCTGAAGCTCAGGCCGTACAGGCGAATGTCTTCCGGGTACTCCAGGTAGTAGCGTGCCGTGCTGACACCACCCTGCCCTGCCAAGCCGCCCACCGGGTCGAGCAAGGCGCCACGGCCGACCCTCCACGTACTGGTCGGGGTACGGCTGTGATAGTTCATGGCGTAGACACCGAACTCAGTGTCGTTGAGTTCAGGCACCATCCAGCGCAGGGCCACGCCGAACTGGCCACTGTTGCGTGGGTCCTTGTCGGAAAGGCGTGGCACATAACCATAACCACCGGGTATCCCGGTACCGTCGACGTCGCGGTCAAAGTCGCTGCCGTTGATTGCCATGTTGTTGTCGCAGCCCTTGGCGACCACATCGCTGCTGAAGAAAGTACCGCAGTTGTCGGCGACGGTTTTTTCCCATTGCAGCTGGTAGAAGGCTTCGAACGAAAGGCTGTCGGTCAGGCCCTGGTTGAAATAGAGCATGTTGACTGGAATCAGTGCTTCCTTGACCTCGGAGCCTGGACGGCGCAAGGCTGAGACATCGACCGGGTTGATACTGTTAATGCCGTTCTGGATGAAGGTGCTTTCACCCCAGCTGACCACCTGTCGGCCAGCGCGAACGGTGCCTGGCAAGTCGTTGATGGTGTAGTTGTGGTAGACGAAGGCATCCAGCAACTCGACGCCCGAAGACTTGGCGGCCATGTCGCGGTGGTTGTCATCGATGTCCTCAAGCAAGCGACCTTCATCCTTGAGCTCGAAGTCGTACCAGTACTTGCCTCGCACGAACACACCGGTGTCGCCGTACTTGAGCTCGAGGTCGTGCACGCCCTTGAAGATCTTCGAGAACGTTTCGCCCTTCTTGAAATTCAGGCGGCCGTCGTCGGAAGTCTGGGTAGAGGCCGTGCCTCCGTTGCGCGTGCCAATGAAGGCGCGGTCCGGGCTGTCCATGGCCCAGCTGGCCCCAATGGACAGGCTGGTATCGAAACGCCCTTCGATTTCCCCGATGTTGAAGGTAACGGCCTGTGCGCTGGTTGCCGCGAGTGCCAGGCTGACTCCCAGCGGAAGTACGCGAAGCCGAGGGCCCGCGACGCCGGTCATTGTTTTTTTCATAAGTGCTCTGCGCCTTGAACTTGCTGTTCATGAGAAAGCCTCCCCTTCGGCGGGGGCGTCTGCATGGTAAGCAGCGAGTCACAGCGGCGGCTTCTGAAAAAAAGTGATGCCCATAGCCAAATGAGAGGGTGGCGACTGTCGATAACCGGCAGCTATCGGGATGAACCATATTCAATCTGATGCCACGCGGTCTTGGCCTATAGTCCGGACGGAATTCAACCTTCCGAGGCAGACCATGAAGATTGCCCTGACTGGCGACAGTATCCTGCAGCGCCGTCTGCACAGCCGGGATGACCAGGCGCTGAGCCCTTTGTTCGACCTGATCCGCGCAGCAGACGTGAGCTTCACCAACCTTGAGGTATTGCCCAACGACTTCGCCGGTGATCCCGCGCTAGAAAGCGGTGGCTCGCATTTCGGTGCCCCGTCCTGGGTGCTCGATGAACTGGTCGAAGGTGGCTTCGATCTGTTCTCCACGGCCAACAATCACAGCCTGGACTACGGCATCAGCGGGCTTCATGCGGCCCATGAGCAATTACGCAAACGTGAGCTGCTGTTCGCTGGCACCGGGCGCAACCTGGAAGAGGCCCGCCGACCGGTGTACTGCAGCAAACCGGCGGGTACTGTCGCGTTGCTGGCGTGCAGTTCGACCTACGGCAAGGGTCAGGAGGCCAGCGACCAGAGTCGAGACATGCCTGGCCGTCCGGGCCTCAACCCATTGGGTTACGACACTCTGCATGAGGTCAGTACCGAGCAGATGGCACAGGTACGCCAGCTGATTGCCGACCTGGGACTGGATCGTCTTTACCAGGGGGCGGTGGACCTCGGTTTCGCCCATCCCCTGCCTGACCCGTCGCTCGCGATATTCGGGCCATTCACCCCGCTGTTGTTCCGTGAAGGTGCCAATACCCGGCTGCGTACGCTCGCCCGAAAAAGAGACCTGGATGGCATTTTGCGTTGGGTCGAAGAAGCACGGTTGACCTCGGACATTGTGCTGGTCAGCCTTCATGCTCATGAATTGGGCTACAACCCAGCGGGGGAATGGGACCTGGAAGTACCTGCCGAATTCATCCAGCCGGTGGCACGCAAGCTGATCGACGCTGGCGTCGATATCGTCGTAGGCCATGGTCCGCACCTGTTGCGAGGCATGGAGATTTACCAAGGCAAACCTATCTTCTACAGCCTGGGTAACTTCATCGGCCAGAACGAACTGGTCGAACGTCTGCCGGTGGACAGCTATGAGCAGTTCCGCGTAGACCGCCAGCAGACCCCGTCCAAGGTGTTCTTGCAGCGTACCCATAATGGCACGCGCAGTTTCCCGTCCGATGCGCGATTCTGGGAGAGCATTGTGCCGATCTGCACCTTCGATGGCCGCACCCTTACACGCATCGAGTTGCATCCAGTGCAGTTGGGGTTTGGCGAAGCCATCCACCGTCGGGGGCGGCCGCGATTGGCCTCAGGACAGCAGGCCAGGGCCATTTTGCAGCGCTTTGCTGCCTTGTGCGCAGGCTTCGATACGCGTCTCGAGGTGAGCGGCGACACGGCGCAGGTCGTGCTTTGAGCACGCGATGTTCCACGTGGAACTTATGACATTGCCAACTACAAAAGCCCGCTGATGCGGGCTTTTGTATGCCCGCAAAATCAGTAGCCTGAAAGAACGCTGACGACCACGCCCGTGGCGATCGCTACCAGAACGTAGTCACCGTTCACATACAACCAGCGGTGATCGCGGGGAGGCGCGTACAGGTGACGTGCACGCCAGTCGGTTACCCAATAGCGGTCGTCGCGGTAGCGTGGCTCTACGACATAGCCACGATGCCATTGGCGATGTGGCATCGGCATGCCTGCATCGGGTCGGAAGTTCGGGTTGTGGTAGGCCGGGTATCGACCATTGTCATGTTGGTCATGTCGTTCGGGTTGGCCGTGGTGCGGATCGAACTGATGGGATGGGCCAGGGCCACCGTCGTGACGGTCAGGGCCAGGTGGGCCCGGCTGAGCGAAACTGGCCAAGGATGCGCTGAACGCAAGCGCGGCGCAGACTGCGGTCAGGGTTTTCTTCATGTGCGGATTCTCTGCTGGTTAACGCCCGGCGATGTCCTGCTGTGCGCCTGGTGCGGTTAACTGATCAGACCATGGTTTGTTCCAATTAATGTCAGGACAGTGGTAAAGATCCGGTAAAGTTCGCCTCGCCCTAACTGAGGCCGAGCGCTTTCAACCGTCGATACAAGGTTCGCTCACTCAGGCCAAGATGACGGGCCAGTTCGCTACGTGGCCCTTTGAATTGTTCCAGCGCTTGGGCCACTTCACTCAGGTCGTTGCGCCCTCGCCCACTGTTGACATTGACCTGCTGCGGCACCACATCCTCTGGCAGGTGCTCAGGTCGGATCAGACCATCATCGGCAAATAACCGGGCCCTCTCCAGAATGTTGCGCAGTTCGCGGATGTTGCCCGGGAACGCATGCAGGCCAAGCTGCTTGAGCGCCTGCTCGGTCAAACTTGTCGGCTTGCCACTCATGCGCTGCAGCAGGCTCTCAGCCAGCAGAGGCAAATCCTCCACACGTTCGCGCAACGCCGGCAGCCGGATCGGGAAACCACTGATGCGGTAATAAAGATCTTCCCTGAACGTACCCTCCGCCACCATCTTCTTCAGCGGTTTATGGGTCGCCGACACGAGGCGGAAATCTGAATGCACGGTGCGCAGGCTGCCGACCGGTCGAAAGCTCCCCGACTCGATCAAGCGCAGCAGTTTGACCTGCATCGCCAACGGCACCTCGCCGATTTCATCGAGGAACAGCGTGCCACCGTGGGCCGCCTCGGCCAAGCCGATCTTGCGTTGATTGGCACCCGTGAAGGCGCCCTTCTCGTAACCGAACAGCTCACTTTCGAACAGTGATTCGGTCAGACCGGTGCAGTCAACGACGACCAGCGGGCCATTGGCGCGCGGGCTTCCCATGTGTATGGCCCGTGCGAACAGTTCCTTGCCAGTACCCGACTCGCCCTGCAGCAGTACCGGAATTTGCGCAGGGGCCGCACGCTGCAGGCTGGCCAAGGCGGCCTTGAAGGCTGGCGCTCGGCCGACCAACCCCTGTTGTTGAGGTTGTGCAGATGCCAGCGTGATGGTGGTGAGCCGTTCGACGAAGGCCACGACATTGCCCTGTTCGTCGAGGATCGGGCGCAGCTCCACATCCACGTGTTCAGGGCCACGCGGCGTGTGATGGATGTGCAGCACACGCTCTGGCACTTTGCTGTCCAATGCCTTGCGCATCGGACAGTGTTCACCGGCTTGGTCACAGGGCACGGCATAGTGATGCGAGACGCGGTGGCACTTCTGGCCGACCGGCGCCTGCCCGTCACCGCCGAACTGACGGCGATAGGCTGCGTTGGCGGCGAGAATGTTGTAGTCGGTGCCCAGCACGATGGTTGGCAGTACATCGTGTTCGAGGTAGGACACCAGCGCGAGAATAGCCGGATGGGAGGCTGTGGCGTGAAGCTCAGACATGGGGGCACCGATGGATTGACCTGCCGCAGAGTAGCGAGGTCTGCCAAATACTGCCATTAGCTGACAGTCGACTGCCACAACCACTGTCACCCGTTCGTCTGCCAGTCCCGCAAACCCAATGAATACGCGGGATCGACCACAAAACCAGGGCCAAATCTTCTGGCATGCATCTTGATAAACCTCCAATCACTGCCTACGCCTCATATAAGGCGCGGTGGATTATTTGGAGAACGTGATGATCATCGGCAACAACCTTCACGTGGAAGCCTTCTTCGATGAGGCGACCTCGACCATCAGCTATCTGGTCCTGGACAACGAGACGCTTCAGTGCGCGTTGATCGACAGCGTTCTGGACTACGACCCGAAGTCTGGACGTACCTGCACGGCGTCGGCCGACCGTTTGATCGACCGGGTAAAAGCACTGAATGCCAAGGTGCAGTGGATTCTGGAAACCCATGTGCACGCCGATCATCTTTCCGCGGCGGCTTACCTCAAAGAGAAACTCGGTGGCCATACCGCCATTGGTGCGCACATTACCCAGGTGCAGAAAGTCTTCGGTGCGCTGTTCAATGCCGAATCGGATTTCGCCCGGGACGGTAGCCAGTTCGATGTGCTGTTCAAGGACGAACAAGGTTTTCGCATCGGCAACTTGCAAGCGCACGCTCTGCACACCCCTGGGCATACCCCGGCCTGCATGAGCTACTTGGTCGAGGACGCGGGTGAGAAAGCATTGTTCGTCGGCGACACATTGTTCATGCCGGACTACGGGACAGCGCGTTGCGATTTTCCAGGTGCCAACGCACGTACATTGTACCGCTCCATTCGCCGCCTGCTTGCCTTCCCAGATGAGACCCGCCTGTTCATGTGCCATGACTACCTGCCGGGGGGGCGGGAAATGCGCTACGTCACTACCGTGGCTGAACAGCGCGCCCACAACATCCACATTCACCAGGGGGTCGATGAGGACCACTTCGTCGCCATGCGCGAAGCCCGCGACAAAACCCTGGAAATGCCTGTGCTGATCCTGCCTTCGGTGCAGGTGAACATGCGCAGCGGCCATTTTCCCAAGCCCGAAGACAACGGGGTGAGCTACCTGAAGATTCCGCTGAACAAGCTCTGATCGTCTTTGCCCATAACCAGATTTCCAGGACGTACCGCCATGCCTGCCTTGCTGTCCCCCGCCAAAACATCCAATGCGGATCACCACAAAGTGGTGATCGTCGGTGCCGGAGCTGCCGGTATCGCCACTGCCTCCAGTCTCATCAGCCGCGACCCATCGCTGGATATCGCCCTGATCGACCCCGCCGATGTTCACTACTACCAGCCTGGTTGGACGATGGTGGGCGCTGGTGTATTCAAGTCGACCAGTACCGCGCGCACCATGGCTTCGACCATCCCCCGAGGTGTGCGGTGGATCAAGGCGCGAGTCGAAGGCTTCGACCCTCAGGCGCAGCTGGTCATTCTCGAAGACGGCCGTGCCGTCAGCTACGAACAACTCGTTGTCTGCCCAGGCCTGAAACTCGATTGGAGTGCCATCGAAGGGCTGAGCGAAACCTTGGGTCGAAACGGGGTGACCTCCAACTACCGATACGATCTGGCTCCCTACACCTGGTCGCTGGTGCAGAACCTCAAGCAAGGTCGTGCCTTGTTCACCCAGCCACCGATGCCGATCAAATGTGCCGGCGCGCCGCAGAAAGCGTTGTACCTGTCCTGTGACCATTGGCTTCGCAATGGGCAGCTGGGTGATGTGAAAGCCAGCTTCTTCAATGCTGGCGCGGTGCTGTTCGGGGTCGCCGACTATGTCCCTGCGCTGATGGCCTACATCGACAAGTACGGCGTTGATCTCAATTACTCGCATCGACTGGTGGCGGTGGACGGGCCGAACAAGCGCGCCACTTTCATTCGCACATTGCCTGACGGTAGCAGCGAAAGGCGCACCGAAGCCTTTGACATGCTGCACGTGGTGCCCCCACAGGTCGCTCCGGACTTCATTCGCAACAGTCCGTTGGTGGATGCGGCGGGTTGGGTCGATGTCGATCCCCATACCCTTCGTCACCGCTCGTTTGGCAATATCCACGCCCTTGGCGATGTCGCCAACACCACCAACGCCAAGACTGCCGCCGCCGCCCGCAAGCAGGCGCCGGTCGTGGCCAACAATGTTCTGGTAGCTTTGGGCAGGCTCGGCACCCTTGCCCAATACGACGGCTACGGCTCCTGTCCATTGACCGTCGAACGCGGCAAGATCGTGCTTGCCGAATTCACCTACGGGGGCAAGGTTGCTCCAAGCTTCCCCCGTTGGCTGCTCGATGGTCGTCAGGCAACCCGTCTGGCCTGGCTGCTCAAGGCAAGGGTACTGCCGCCTCTTTACTGGCAAGGCATGCTCAAGGGGCGTGAATGGCTGGCACGGCCTCAGCCGCTGGTGGTCGAGGGTACGCGGTGATCGAGCATCAACTGTTGGGCGCTGGGTTGGGCGCAATCATCGGTGGAGTGTTGGCACTGACCGGCGCGGGCGGCGGTATCCTCGCGGTGCCGCTGCTGGTGTTCGGCCTTGGCCTGTCGATGGTCGAGGCCGCGCCTATCGGCTTGCTTGCCGTAGGGCTCGCCGCATCCGTGGGGGCCGTGCTCGGCCTGCGTGAGGGGCTGGTGCGTTATCGCGCCGCACTGTTCATTGCCCTGATCGGCATCGCTGCTGCACCCCTTGGGCTGATGCTCGCGCATCGCTTGCCCAACACGCCGTTGGCACTGACCTTCGCCGGGGTACTGGTGTACGCCTGCCTGCGCATCTGGCGCAAGGCCAGCAACGAACTGCGTGGCGAGCACAATGATGCTCATCGATACATCGAACCGTGCGTGCTCAACCCATTGCAGGGCCGCTTGCGCTGGACGCTGCCGTGCGCCCGTGCCTTGGCCATGACGGGGGCATTGTCCGGGCTGCTGTCGGGCCTGCTTGGTGTGGGCGGGGGCTTCGTGATCATTCCCGCCTTGAACCGTTACACCAATCTGCGCATGAAGAGCATTGTCTCGACATCGCTGGCGGTAATCGCCCTGGTGTCCGCGGCAAGCGTTGTCAGCGCCAGCCTGGCAGGGGTGATGCAGTGGCGGATCGGTGCTCCGTTCGCCATCGGTGCGGTACTTGGCTTGTTGCTGGCGCGGCCACTGGCGGCCAGGCTTGCCGGGCCGCGCCTGCAGCAGATGTTTGCCGTGGCCGGCTGGTTCGCGGCCCTGCTGTTGGCCGGTAAGGCGCTACTCGGCTAACAGCTCGGCTTGTTCCGCAGCGCACAGCGCCAGCAGGTAGTCCCAGACCACCCGCAGGCGCACCGACTTGTGCAGCTCCCTGCGCGTGCAGATCCAGTAGCTGCGCTGGATGGTCTCGGTGGGTAATAGGCGGACCAGCGTCGGGTCGTGGCGGGCCATGTAATTGGGCAGCACGGCGATGCCCAAGCCTGCGCGGGCGGCATGCTGCTGGGCGATCACGCTGGTGCTGCGAAAGACCACGTTGGGCGCCCGGCAGAAGCTGTTGAGGAACAGCAGTTCCTGACTGAACAGCAAGTCATCGACATAGCCAATCCAACTGTGACGAGCCAGGTCATCGCGGTTTCGCAGCGGTGGCGCCCGGTCGAGATAGTTTTGGCTGGCGTAAAGGGCCAAGCGGTAGTCGGTGAGCTTACGGGTAATCAGAAGGTCGGCATTGGGCCGCTCCAGGTGGATGCTGATTTCAGCTTCGCGGTTGAGGATGCTGACAAAGCGCGGTACTGCCACCAGTTCAACTTCCAGGCCTGGGTATCGTTCGAACAACGCGTTCATGCGTGGGGTGAAGAACATGATGCCGATGCCCTCAGTCACCCCAAGGCGGATCTTGCCCAACGGTGTAATGGCCTGGGTGATTTCTTCCTGCGCCAGCAGGGCGACATTCTCCATGGCTTCGGCGTGCTTGAGCAGGGCCTGGCCGGAACTGGTCAGTTCATAGCCCTGGGCGTGCTGCACGAACAGCGGCGTGCCAAGGCTTTTCTCGATGCTTTCGATATGCCGGGCCACGGTGCTGTGGGTAGTGTTCAGACGCTTGGCGGCGGTGAGCAGCCGGCCGCTGCGCTGCAACTCGAGGAAAAACCGCAGATCATTCCAGTCGAACATGCTTGTCCTTTCAGGCCGTCCGTTGTGGCCTATTTGCGGGTGAACCCGCTCCCACGGATACAGCGGTGCTTTTCGGGGCAATGCAAGCGACCCGCACAGGCATTGCGTTGAACGAAAACGCACAACCGCTGCGTGAAATCTCGTGTTTCCTCGTCGAAATTAATCAATAAGATGTAGGACGACAAGAACAATAATCAGGCGAGGTTTCACATGCCATCAGCCGATTCTGTCTTCGACTACGTGGTCGTTGGGGCCGGTCCTGCCGGTTGCCTGCTGGCCAATCGTTTGTCGGCCAACCCCTCCTGCCGAGTGCTGTTGCTTGAAGCCGGTGGGCGCGACAACTACCCCTGGATCCACGTCCCTGTCGGTTATCTCTACTGCATCGGCAACCCGCGCACCGACTGGTGCTTCAAGACCGAGGCGCAGTCCGGCCTGGGGGGGCGCAGCCTGGGTTACCCTCGCGGCAAGGTGCTGGGTGGTTGTTCCTCGATCAACGGCATGATCTACATGCGTGGCCAAGCCGCCGACTACGACCACTGGGCCGATCAAGGCAACGAAGGCTGGGCATGGAAGGATGTGCTGCCACTGTTCAAGGCCAGTGAAAACCATTTTGCCGGCAGCACTGATCACCATGGTGCCGACGGTGAGTGGCGCGTCGAGCGCCAGCGCTATAGCTGGCCTATCCTCGATGCCTTCCGCGATGCGGCTGAGCAGAGCGGCATCGGCAAGGTCGATGACTTCAATACCGGCGACAACCAAGGCTGTGGATACTTTCAAGTCAACCAGCGCAGTGGTGTGCGCTGGAATGCATCCAAGGCCTTTCTGCGGCCAATCAAGGATCGCCCAAACCTGACCGTGCTGACCGATGTGCAGGTCGACCAGGTGTTATTGAACAATACCCGTGCTCGGGCGGTGAAAGCGCAATGGCAGGGTGCCTGGCACGAGTTCTCCGCACGCCGCGAGATCATTCTTTGTGCCGGTGCCGTAGGCTCTCCTGGCATCCTGCAGCGCTCAGGAATTGGCCCGCGCAAGCTGCTGGAAAGCCTCGGTATCGGAGTTCGCCACGATATGCCTGGCATCGGCGGCAACCTGCAGGACCACCTGCAGCTGCGCCTGATCTACGAGATCCGCAATACCCGTACCCTCAACCAGATGGCCAACAGCCTTTGGGGCAAGCTGGGTATGGGCTTGCGCTATCTCTACGACCGCAGTGGCCCGTTGGCCATGGCACCGAGCCAACTGGGGGCCTTCGTACGCTCGAGTCCTGCGCAGGCCACCGCCAACTTGCAGTATCACGTGCAACCCCTTTCGCTGGAGCGCTTCGGCGAGCCGCTGCACCGTTTCCCGGCTTTCACCGCGTCGGTGTGCAACCTGCGCCCAGCAAGCCGTGGACGCATCGACATCCGCTCTGCCGACATGAACACGACGCCGCTGATCGACCCCAACTACCTCAGCGACCCCGAAGACCTGCGGGTCGCCGCCGATGCCATTCGCCTCACCCGACGCATCGTCCAGGCCCCTGCCCTGGCCGCATTCGAACCCCGCGAGTATCTGCCCGGTCCGGCCTTGCAAACCGAAGAAGAACTGTTCGAAGCCGCTGGCAAGATTGGCACCACCATCTTCCACCCGGTCGGTACCTGCCGCATGGGCAATGGCCCGTTGGACGTTGTGGATAACCAGTTGCGCGTTCATGGCATCCCCGGGCTGCGCGTGGCGGATGCGTCGATCATGCCGCAGATCACCTCCGGCAATACCTGTTCACCCACTCTCATGATCGCCGAGAAGGCGGCCCAACTCATTCTCAAGGGGGCTACTACCCAGACCAGCTTCAACGAAGACGCAATACCGACGCCCTGACCCGGGTGCGTGCAGTACCGGCAGCTTGCGGTCAGAGGCTGCCGACAGTGGAACAACAAGAATAATCACTGTGGCCTTCGGGCCGAGGACAGCAACGATGTCGGATTACATTCAAGAGCAGGGTGCGGCGGCCAGCAGCTCCAGTGGCCGTGAGGAACGCAAGATCATTTTCGCGTCATCCCTCGGGACGGTGTTCGAGTGGTATGACTTTTTTCTCTATGGTGCACTGGCAGCGGTCATCAGCAAGCAGTTCTTCGCTGGGGTGAACGACACTACCGCCTTTATCTTCGCTTTGATGGCCTTTGCCGCCGGCTTCCTCGTTCGGCCTTTCGGTGCGCTGGTGTTTGGCCGTCTGGGTGACATGATCGGTCGCAAGTACACCTTCCTGGTCACCATCGTGCTAATGGGCTTGTCGACATTCGCTGTCGGCCTGCTACCCACCTATGCCAGCATCGGTATCGCTGCCCCGATCATTCTGGTGGTATTGCGCATGCTCCAGGGCCTGGCCCTGGGCGGCGAGTACGGTGGTGCAGCCACCTACGTGGCCGAGCACGCGCCACCTGGCAAGCGCGGTTTCCACACCGGTTTCATTCAGTCCACCGCCACCCTTGGACTGCTGCTGTCGTTGCTGGTGGTGCTGGCTAGCCGTTACATCAGTGGGGATCAGTTCGAGACCTGGGGCTGGCGCCTGCCCTTCCTGCTGTCGATCTTCCTCCTGGCCATTTCCACGTGGATTCGCATGAGCATGCACGAGTCGCCTGCTTTCGTGAAAATGAAGGCCCAGGGCAAGGTCAGCAAGTCGCCGATTCGTGAGTCGTTCACCTCTTGGCCAAACCTCAAGGTGGTGCTCACAGCCTTGTTCAGCATCAACGCGGGCCAGGCGGTGACCTTCTACACCGCGCAGTTCTACGTGCTGTTCTTCATGACGCAGATGCTCAAGATGGACCCTGCTCAGGCCAATACCCTGCTGATCATCAGCGTGGTGATCGGTGCGCCATTCTTCGTGTTCTTCGGCTGGTTGTCGGACAGGGTTGGGCGCAAGCCGATCCTGATGCTGGGCCTGCTGCTGGCCACGGTGCTGTACTTCCCGATGTTCAAAGCGCTAAGCCACTACGCCAACCCGCAAATCGACGCGGCCAGCCGCCAGGCGCCGATTGTGGTCACAGCGGACCCGAAAGGTTGCACCTTCCAGTTCGACCCGGTCGGCAAGGCGCGTTTCGACAGCCCATGCGACAAGGTCAAGACCTTCCTGGTCAAGCAAGGCCTGCCCTACAGTTCGGTGAATGCGCAGGGTACCGAGGTGGTGGTGAGCATTGGTGACAAGACCATCAGCGGCTTCGACGAAGCGGCCATGCGTGCTGCGGTCGAACAGGCGGGCTACCCGGCCAAGGCTGATCCAGCCAATGTTAACCAGGTGATGGTCGTGGTGCTGATCGTGGCGATGATCCTGATCGCGACCATGACCTACGGCCCACTGGCAGCCGTGATGGTCGAGCTGTTCCCGACCCGCATCCGCTACACCTCGATGTCCCTGCCCTACCACATCGGCAACGGCTGGTTTGGCGGCTTCCTGCCCACGGTGTCGTTCGCGTTGGTGGTATACACCGGGGATATCTTCTACGGCCTTTGGTACCCGGTACTGGTGACAGGGATCAGCCTGGTCGTGGGGATTTTCTGCCTCAAAGAGACTAAGGATGTGGATATCGACAAGGTCTGAGGTGTTTCACGGGCCCTGCCGCTGACAAGACGGCTGGCCTGCAAGGCTCATAAAAAAACCGGCTGTAAAAGCCGGTTTTCTTATACCTCGAAAAAACTTATGCACGATTTTCAGAAAAATGTCATACACAGAAATAAATAGCCAATTCAATCACTTAGCATCTATTTGAAGCATTCCATCCAAAAATTGCACACAAGTTATCCACAGATCGTCAGGCGATCTGCTCTTGGGCTTTTTCATCTGCTGGCGGCAGTGAACCCATGGCACGTTGGGTCGCTTCATTCCACGCGGCTGCGCGGTCATTGAGCTCGGCGATGGCACGCGGGCCGGTGCCATTGGCATACATTGGCTCGCCAATCACCACCTCGATGGTGCCCGAGCGTTTACCCCAGCCTTCCTTCGGCCAGAACTTGCCGGCGTTATGTGCGATCGGCAGCACCGGCAGGCCTGCGTTGACCGCCAGTGCGGTGCCGCCACGGGAGAACTTGCCGACCGTACCGAAGGGCACGCGGGTCCCTTCCGGGAAGATCAGCACCCATACCTTCTGCTTGAGCAGCTCATCACCTTTGCTTGCAACCTGGCGCAAGGCTTCCTTGGGGTTGTCGCGGTCGATGGCGATCGGCCGCAGCATGGCCATGGCCCAGCCAAAGAACGGGACGTACAGCAGCTCACGCTTGAGCACCTGGCTCAGTGGCGAGAAATAGGCGGACAAGAAGAACGTTTCCCATGTGCTCTGGTGGTTCGACAGGATCACGCAGGGCTCATTCGGCACGTTCTCGGCACCGGTGACCTTGTAGCGAATGCCCAGGATCACTTGCGCCAGCAGCACGGCGAAACGGCACCAGTAGACGTTGATGAAGCGATAGCGCTTGGGGAACGACAAAAATGGCGCGATGAAAAAGCTCAGGGAGCACCACAACAGCGAACTGGTGCCCAGCAGCAGGTAAAAAAGAAAGATTCTGATCGCCTGCAGGATCGACATAGTGGCATGTACCGTTGCGGGGCGCGCCCGCCTGAGAAAAATGCGCCCGAAGGCGCACTGTTTAAATTAGTTCTCTGGCGATAGCAGCCAGATCGTCGAAAATCAGTGTAGTTTCCGGCACACCCTTTTCCAGGGTCCGCACGCCCTTGCCGGTTTTCACCAACACGGGTTGTGCACCGACGGCCAGGGCGGCCTCCAGGTCACCTTTGCTGTCGCCGATGAACCAGACGCCGCGCAGGTCGGCCTGGTAGTGCTCGGCGATCGCCCGCAGCATGCCAGGCTTGGGCTTGCGGCAATCGCAGCCTTCGTCCGGCCCGTGCGGGCAATACACGATATGACCCACTTCGCCACCCAGTTCGGCCACCAGCGCGCGCAGGCGGGCATGCATGGCTTCAAGGGTTTCCAGCGGGTAGTAGCCGCGGGCAATGCCGGACTGGTTGGTGGCTACGGCCACCGTCCAGCCGGCTTTGCTCAACTGCGCGATAGCCTCGACCGAGCCGGGAATCGGAATCCACTCCTCCAGCGACTTGATATAGGCGTCGGAGTCGTAATTGATCACCCCGTCACGATCGAGAATCAGCAGTTTCAAGGCTTACCCCAGCAGCGAAATATCGGCAACGCCCAGGAACAGGCCACGCAGGCGGCTGAGCAGGGCATAACGGTTGGCACGGACCTTGGCGTCTTCGGCGTTGACCATCACGGCCTCGAAGAAGGCGTCGACCGGGTCACGCAGGGCAGCCAGGCGGGCCAGTGCTTCGCTGTACTGACGCGCAGCAGCCATCGGCTGCACGGCCTGGTCGGCCTGCTGGATGGCCGAGTACAGGGAGAACTCGTTGGCATTGTCGAAGTACTTCGGTTCGACGTGGTCGGCGATAGCACCTTCGGCCTTGCTCAGCAGGTTCGATACTCGCTTGTTCGCCGCAGCCAGGGCGTTGGCTTCCGGCAGCTTGCGGAAGGCCTGCACGGCCTGTACGCGCTGGTCGAAGTCCAGGGCCGAACCCGGCTTCAGGGCACGCACCGACAGGTAGGTCGAGACGTCGATGCCTTCGTCTTCGTAACGCGCACGCAGACGGTCGAAGACGAACTCCAGCACCTGTTCGGCCAGGCCGGCGGCTTTCACCTTGGCACCGAACTGCTTGACCGCGAATTCGACGGCGGCATTCAGGTCCAGGTCCAGCTGCTTCTCGATCAGGATGCGCAGCACGCCCAGGGCGGCACGGCGCAGGGCATACGGGTCCTTGCTGCCGGTTGGCAGCATGCCGATGCCGAAGATGCCGACCAGGGTGTCGAGCTTGTCGGCGATGGCCACGGCTGCACCGGTCAGGGTCTGCGGCAGTTCGGCGCCGGCGCCACGAGGCATGTACTGCTCGTTCAGGGCCAGGGCGACGTCTTCCGGCTCGCCATCGTTCAGCGCGTAGTAGTAACCGGCGACACCCTGCATTTCAGGGAACTCGCCCACCATCTCGGTGGCCAGGTCGCACTTGGACAGCAGGCCGGCGCGACCGGCACGCGCGGCATCGCCGCCAATCTTGGGTGCGATGAATGCGGCCAGTTTGGAAACGCGCTCGGCCTTGTCGAAGACAGTGCCCAACTGAGCCTGGAACACCACGTTCTTCAGGCGCTCGTTGAAGGTTTCCAGCGGCTGCTTCTTGTCCTGCTTGAAGAAGAACTCGGCGTCGGTCAGGCGCGGGCGCACGACCTTCTCGTTGCCTTGCACGATCTGCTTCGGATCGCGGCTCTCGACGTTGGCGACGGTGATGAAGCGCGGCAGCAGCTTGCCTTCGCTGTCCAGCAGGCAGAAGTACTTCTGGTTGTCCTGCATGGTGGTGATCAGGGCTTCCTGCGGCACTTCGAGGAAGCGCTCTTCGAACGAGCAGACCAGCGGCACCGGCCACTCCACCAGCGCGGTGACTTCATCCAGCAGCGCTGGCGGTACGATGGCGCTGCCTTCCTGCTGCATGGCCAGCTCGGCGGTGCGCTTGCTGATCAGCTCGCGACGCTCGGCGAAGTCGGCCAGTACATAGGCCTTGCGCAGGTCCTCGACATAGTTGGCCGGGGTAGTGATGACCACGTTTTCCGGGTGATGGAAGCGGTGACCACGGGATTCACGGCCGGCTTTCTGCGACAGGATGGTGCACTCGACGACCTGGTCGCCCAGCAGCATTACCAGCCACTGGGTCGGGCGGACGAACTCTTCACGGCTGGCCGCCCAGCGCATGCGCTTGGGGATGGGCAGGTCGTTGAGCGAGTCTTCGACGATGGTCGGCAGCAGGCTGGCAGTGGCCTTGCCTGGAATGTGTTGGGAGAAACGCAGCTTGGCGCCGCTCTGGTCGATTTCCGACAGCTCTACTCCGCACTTCTTGGCGAAGCCCAGAGCAGCCTGGGTCGGTTGGCCTTCAGCGTTGAACGCCGCCTGAATGGGCGGGCCGTCGATGTTGATGCTGCGGTCCGGCTGCTGCACGTCCAGTTGACGAATCAGCACGGCCAGGCGGCGCGGCGCTGCGTATACCTGCTTGCCGGTGTAGTTCAGGCCCGCAGCCTGCAGGCCTTTCTCGATGCCCGCCAGGAAGGCGTCGCCCAGCGAGGCCAGGGCCTTCGGTGGCAGCTCTTCGGTGCCCAGTTCTACCAGGAAATCTTGAGCACTCATTGTGCAGCCTCCAGCTTCGGCAACACTTCGTCACGCAATTCAGGGGTGGCCATCGGGAAGCCCAGGCGTGCACGGGCTTGCAGATAGCTTTGCGCTACGTCCCGAGCCAGGGTACGTACGCGCAGGATGTAACGCTGGCGCTCGGTCACCGAGATGGCGCGGCGGGCGTCCAGCAGGTTGAAGGTGTGGGATGCCTTCAGGACCATTTCATAAGTCGGCAGCGGCAGCTCAAGCTTGATCAGGCGGTTGGCTTCGCTTTCATAGAAATCGAACAGCTCGAACAGCTTCTCGACGTTGGCGTGTTCGAAGTTGTAGGTCGACTGCTCCACTTCGTTCTGGTGGAACACGTCGCCGTAGGTCACCTTGCCGAACGGGCCGTCGGCCCAGACCAGGTCGTACACCGAGTCTACGCCCTGGATGTACATGGCCAGACGCTCCAGGCCATAGGTGATTTCACCGGTGACCGGGTAGCACTCGATGCCACCGACCTGCTGGAAGTAGGTGAACTGGGTCACCTCCATGCCATTGAGCCAGATTTCCCAGCCCAGGCCCCAGGCGCCCAGGGTTGGCGATTCCCAGTTGTCTTCGACGAAGCGGATGTCGTGGACCAGCGGATCCAGGCCGATCGCTTTCAGCGAGCCGAGGTACAGCTCCTGGAAGTTGGCCGGGTTCGGCTTGAGCACCACCTGGAACTGGTAGTAGTGCTGCAGGCGGTTGGGGTTTTCGCCATACCGCCCGTCGGCAGGGCGACGGCTAGGCTGCACATAGGCGGCGTTCCAGGTCTCTGGGCCGACGGCGCGCAGGAATGTAGCGGTGTGGAAAGTGCCGGCGCCTACTTCCATATCGTAGGGCTGAAGCACCACACAACCTTGCTCGGCCCAGTAGTTCTGCAGGGCGAGGATCAGGTCTTGGAAGGTACGCACGGCTGGCGTAGGCTGGCTCACGAAATTCACCTGTATCTGGGGATGCGGATGTAAAGAGCGGGAGTATAACCTGATTCGCCTCTCCCTCTACTCAATTGGAGCCTTATGCCACGCTGCTTTTGGTGTACCGACGATCCGTTGTACCAGGCTTACCACGACCAGGAATGGGGGACACCGCAGCGCGACCCGGCGTTGCTCTTCGAGATGCTTTTGCTCGAAGGGTTCCAGGCTGGGCTGTCGTGGATCACCGTTCTGAGGAAGCGCGAGCGCTACCGGGAGGTGATGTACGGTTTCGACCCGGTTCGACTGGCGCAGATGAGCGACGAGCGGATCGAGGAACTGATGCTCGATACTGGCATCATTCGCAACCGTCTCAAGCTCAAGGCGGCCCGGCGCAATGCTCAGGCCTGGCTGGCTGTGGATAACCCGGCGCAGTGGCTTTGGTCGTTCGTCGGTGGTGCGCCCAGGATCAACCATTTCCAGGCCCGTGAGGAAATCCCGGCCGTGACCGACGAGGCCAAGGCCATGAGCAAGGCCCTGCAGAAAGCCGGCTTCACCTTCGTTGGCCCGACCATTTGTTACGCCTTCATGCAAGCCACTGGCATGGTCATGGACCACACCACCGATTGTGATCGCTACGCCGCGCTGCTGCGTTGAGCGTTACAATGCGCGCCTTGCTGAAATAAGGAATCTGCCTGTGGAAAAGTTCAAGGGCGCCCTGATGGTCGGGGTGCTGCGACTGTTCGCCAAGCTGCCTTGGGGAGCTGTGCAACGCGTCGGCGCCGGCATCGGCTGGCTGATGTGGAAAATCCCCAATGGGTCGCGCAACGTGGTGCGTATCAACCTTGCCAAGTGCTTTCCGGAGATGGACCCGGTCGAGCGTGAGCAACTGGTTGGCCGAGCGTTGAAAGACATTGGCAAGTCATTCGTCGAAAGCGCCTGCGCGTGGATCTGGCCGCCGCAGCGTTCGCTGGAGCTGGTCAAGGAAGTCCACGGCCTGGAAGTGCTTGAGAAGGCCCTGGCCTCGGGCAAGGGCGTGGTGGGCATCACCAGCCACCTGGGCAACTGGGAGGTGCTGAACCACTTCTACTGCAACCAGTGCAAACCGATCATCTTCTACCGCCCGCCAAAGCTCAAGGCGGTGGATGACCTGCTGCGCGAGCAGCGGGTGCAGATGGGCAACCGTGTGGCGCCTTCGACCAAGGAAGGCATCCTGAGCGTGATCAAGGAAGTACGCCGTGGTGGACAGGTGGGGATTCCGGCCGATCCGGAGCCCGCCGAGTCTGCCGGTGTCTTCGTGCCGTTCCTGGGTACCCAGGCGCTGACCAGCAAATTCGTGCCGAACATGCTGGCCGGTGGCAAGGCAGTCGGGGTATTCCTGCATGCACTGCGGCTACCGGACGGTTCCGGGTTCAAGGTCTTCCTCGAGGCGGCGCCGGAGGAGATGTACAGCGAGGATGTGGCCGTATCGGCGGCGGCCATGAGCAAGGTGGTCGAGCGTTATGTGCGCGAGTACCCGAGCCAGTACATGTGGAGCATGAAGCGCTTCAAGAAGCGCCCGGCCGGGGAAGCGCGCTGGTATTGAGAAGGCGCTCCCCTGTGGATAGGGTTACCTGCGAATGCGGTCTTGGATTTGCTGGCGCGTTCGCGGGTGACCCCCCGCCCACACGGTTACGAAGCCGATGTTTTGCTCAATTTCTTGAGGAACACCGCCATCTCTTTCTCGGCCTGCTTGTCGCCATGGGCCTGCGCCGCCACCATCCCCTCCTCCCAGGCCTTGCGCGCAGCCGCCAGGTCACCCTGCAGCTGGTACGCCTTGCCCAGCAGCTTCCAGGCTGCAGAATACTTCGGGTCTTGCTCCACGCACCGCGCCAAATGAACCGCCGCCTCGGCACCCTTGCCTTCGTCCAGCCAAGCCTTGCCCAGGCCAAACCTGAGCAACGGGTTATCCACACCCTTGGCCAGCATTTTTTCCAGCGATTCGTGCATGCCGTTTCTCCTTAGAAGAAGGTCAAGCCGACGTGGAACAGCTTCTCCACATCACGGATGTGTTTCTTATCCACAACGAACAGGATGACATGGTCGCCCGTCTCGATGACGGTGTCGTCGTGGGCGATCAGCACTTCCTCGTCCCGGATGATCGCGCCGATGGTGGTACCCGGCGGCAGGGCGATGTCTTCGATGGCCTTGCCAACTACCTTGCTCGACTTGGCGTCACCATGGGCAACCGCCTCGATCGCTTCGGCCGCGCCACGGCGCAGTGAGTGTACGCTGACGATATCGCCCCGGCGCACGTGGGCCAGCAAGGTCCCGATCGTGGCCAGCTGAGGGCTGATGGCGATGTCGATTTCGCCGCCTTGCACCAGGTCGACATAGGCCGGGTTGTTGATGATGGTCATCACCTTGCGCGCACCCAGGCGCTTGGCCAGCAACGACGACATGATGTTGGCCTCGTCGTCGTTGGTCAGGGCCAGGAAAATGTCGGCGTCAGCAATGTTCTCCTCCAGCATCAGGTCTTTGTCCGATGCGCTGCCCTGCAGCACCACGGTGCTTTCCAGGGTGTCGGAGAGGTGTCGGCAACGTGCCGGGCTCATCTCGATGATCTTGACCTGGTAGCGACTTTCGATCGCTTCGGCCAGACGCTCGCCGATCTGGCCGCCGCCGGCGATGACCACGCGCTTGTTGGTCTCGTCGATGCGTCGCAGCTCGCCCATGACGGCGCGAATGTCCTTGCGTGCCGCGATGAAGAACACTTCGTCGTCAGCCTCGATCACGGTATCGCCCCTCGGTGTGATCGGCCGGTCACGGCGGAAGATCGCCGCCACGCGGGTATCGACGTTAGGCATGTGCGCGCGGATCTGTCGCAACTGCTGGCCCACCAGCGGGCCGCCGTAGTAGGCCTTCACCGCAACGAGTTGCGCCTTGCCTTCGGCGAAGTCGATCACCTGCAGAGCACCGGGGTGTTCGATCAGGCGTTTGACGTAGTTGGTCACTACCTGTTCTGGGCTGATCAGCACGTCCACCGGGATATGGTCGTTGTCGAACAGCTCTTCACGGGTCAGATAGGAAGACTCACGCACCCGCGCGATTTTGGTCGGGGTATGGAACAGCGAGTAGGCGACCTGGCAGGCCACCATGTTGGTTTCGTCGCTGTTGGTCACCGCCACCAGCATATCGGCGTCGTCGGCCCCGGCCTGGCGCAACACGGTGGGTAACGAGCCGCGACCCTGCACCGTGCGGATATCGAGGCGGTCGCCCAGGTCACGCAGGCGTTCGCCGTCGGTGTCGACCACGGTGATGTCGTTGGCTTCGCTGGCCAAGTGTTCGGCCAGCGTTCCGCCGACCTGCCCTGCGCCGAGGATGATGATCTTCATCCGCTACTCCCTAACCTTTTTTCACTTAGCCACGCGAGGCGGCAATCTTGATCAGCTTGGCATAGTAGAAGCCGTCATGGCCGCCTTCCTGGGCCAACAGCTGGCGCCCGTGAGGCTGGCGCAGGCCGGCCTCGGTCGCCAGGTCGAGTTCACGGGCACCTGGGGTGCGGGTGAGGAAGGCGTCGATCACTTCGGTGTTTTCCGTCGGCAGGCTCGAGCAGGTGGCGTAGAGCAGGATGCCGCCCACTTCGAGCGTCGGCCACAGAGCATCGAGCAATTCGCCTTGCAGAGTGGCCAGGGCCGGAATGTCGTCGGCCTGACGGGTCAGCTTGATGTCCGGGTGACGGCGGATCACGCCCGTGGCCGAGCACGGTGCGTCGAGCAGGATTCGCTGGAACGGCTTGCCATCCCACCAACTGGCGGTGTCACGGGCGTCGCAGGCAATCAGCTCGGCGTCCAGTTGCAGACGGTCGAGGTTCTCGCGCACACGGGTCAGGCGCTTGGCTTCCAGGTCGATGGCCACGACATGGGCCAGGCCCGCTTCGGCTTCGAGCAGGTGGCAGGTTTTGCCGCCAGGGGCGCAGCAGGCGTCGAGCACGCGTTGGCCTGGGGCCAGTTCCAGCAGGTCGGCGGACAGCTGCGCGGCCTCGTCCTGTACGCTGACCCAACCTTCGGCGAAGCCCGGCAGTTGGCGAACATCGCAGGCTTCAGCCAGCAGGATACCGTCGCGGCTGAACCGGCACGGGGTGGCGGCGATGCCCGCCTCGGCCAGCAGGCCAAGATAGGCATCACGGCTGTGATGACGGCGGTTGACCCGCAGGATCATCGGCGGATGGGCATTGTTGGCGGCGCAAATGGCTTCCCACTGCTCGGGCCAGAAGGCTTTCAGCGATTTCTGCAGCCAACGCGGGTGAGCGGTGCGCACCACCGGATCGCGCTCCAGGCCGGCGAGGAGTTCTTCGCCTTCGCGCTGGGCGCGGCGCAGCACGGCGTTGAGCAGGCCCTTGGCCCACGGTTTTTTCAGCTTATCGGCGCAGCCAACGGTTTCCCCGATGGCGGCATGGGCCGGAATGCGGGTGTAGAACAGCTGGTACAGGCCGACCAGCAACAATGCCTGCACATCGCAGTCGGCGGCCTTGAACGGCTTTTGCAGCAACTGCGCAGCCAGCAGGTCCAGGCGAGGCTGCCAGCGGGCGGTGCCGAATGCCAGGTCCTGGGTGAGGCCTCGGTCGCGCTCATCGACCTTGTCCAGTTGTGCCGGCAACGAGCTGTTCAGCGAGGCCTTGCCGCTCAGGACAGCGGCCAGGGCGCGGGCGGCGGCCAGGCGTGGGTTCATTGGCCCAACACCTTGCCGCTGGCGAACTTCTCGCGGCGGCTGTTGAACAGGTCACTGAAGGCCAGGGCCTTGCCGCCGGGCAATTGCAGGCGGGTCAGGCTCAAGGCCTGCTCGCCACAGGCGACGACCAGGCCGTCCTTGCTGGCGGAAAGGATTTCACCCGGGGCGCCTTTGCCTGTGGACACGTTGGCGGCCAGCACTTTGACGCTCTCGCCATCCAGGGTGCTGTGGCACACCGGCCATGGGTTGAACGCGCGAATCAGGCGCTCCAACTCGACGGCTGGGCGGCTCCAGTCGATGCGGGCCTCGTCCTTGTTCAGCTTGTGAGCGTAGGTGGCCAGGGCATCGTCTTGTACTTCACCCTGCAGGGTGCCGTCGGCCAGGCCTGCGATGACCTGCACCACGGCCGGCGGTCCCATTTCGGCAAGGCGGTCGTGCAGGCTGCCACCAGTGTCGTCGGCGCTGATCGGGGTAACCACCTTGAGCAACATCGGGCCGGTGTCCAGGCCCGCTTCCATACGCATCACGGTCACGCCGCTCTCGGCGTCTCCAGCCTCCACGGCGCGCTGGATCGGCGCGGCGCCTCGCCAGCGGGGCAGCAAGGAGGCGTGGCTGTTGATGCAGCCAAGGCGCGGGATGTCCAGCACTGCTTGCGGCAGGATCAGGCCATACGCGACCACCACCATCAGGTCTGGCTGCAGTGCCGCCAACTCCGCCTGGGCCTCGGCGTTGCGCAAGGTTGGCGGCTGGAACACCGGAATGTCGTGGGCTACGGCCAGCTGCTTGACCGGGCTCGGCATGAGCTTCTGGCCACGGCCAGCAGGGCGGTCGGGCTGGGTGTAGACGGCCACCACTTCATAGGGGCTATCGAGCAGGGCCTTGAGGTGTTCGGCGGCAAACTCTGGAGTGCCTGCGAAGACGATGCGCATGGAGTTCTCGCTTCAAAAAAGAAAAAGGCTTGCCGGAGCAAGCCTTCTGGAAGGAATGGATCAGGCTTGCTGGCGGTGCTGCTTTTCCAGTTTCTTCTTGATCCGGTCGCGTTTGAGCTGAGACAGGTAGTCGACGAACAGCTTGCCGTTGAGGTGATCGAATTCATGCTGGACACACACCGCCAGCAAGCCTTCGGCTTCAAGCTCGTAGGGCTTGCCATCCCGGTCCTGGGCCTTGACCCGGACACGCAGCGGACGGTCGACGTTCTCGTAGAAGCCCGGTACCGACAGGCAGCCTTCCTGATACTGACCCATGTCGTGGGTCAGCTCTTCGACCGTGGGGTTGATGAAGACCCGCGGCTCGCTGCGGTCTTCGCTGAGGTCCATCACCACGACTTGCTTGTGGACGTTGACCTGGGTGGCGGCCAGGCCGATGCCAGGCGCTTCGTACATGGTTTCAAACATGTCGTCGATCAGCTGACGCAGGGCGTCGTCGAACTCCGTCACCGGTTTGGCAATGGTGCGCAGGCGCGGGTCCGGGAATTCGAGAATGTTCAAGATGGCCATAGGGTCAGGCAGTCACTGTGCGTTCGGTTGAAAACTGAGCACACATAATAAAGGGAATCGGGGGATTCGGCACCTGGCAAAGCTCGGCTACGGTTTCAGGAGACGACTTCAACGTCATTCGATGGACAGGTTGTCAAAGTATTATCAACAAACTTATCCACAGGTTGTGCCACGTTTATGGCCCTCTTCCGATCAAGGATGATCCCCATGTCGACTCACCATTCATCGAATTGTCCGCCTGCCGAACTGGAGGCGCGATTACGTCTGCACCGCTTGCCCGAGATAGGACTGCGTCGCTTTCAGCGCCTTCTGGAGGCCTTCGGAACGGCGTCTTCGGCGCTGAGTGCACCGGCCAGTGCCTGGCGTGCCCTTGGCCTTGCGCAAGCCAGTATCGATGCGCGCCGCTGTGCGCAGGTACGCGAGGGTGCTTTGGCTGCAATGGCCTGGCTAGAGCGTCCAGGCCAGCATTTACTGATGTGGGACGGTGCCGGTTACCCCGCGTTGCTGGCGGAAACGGACGACCCGCCGCCCCTGTTGTTCGTCGCAGGCGACCCCGCTTGCCTGGAGCAACCGCAGCTGGCCATTGTGGGTAGCAGACGTGCTTCACCTCCGGCTCTGGACACCGCTCGGGCATTTTCACGTGCCCTTGCGCAAACGGGTTTCACCATCACCAGTGGCCTGGCGCTGGGCGTTGATGGTGCCGCTCATCGGGCGGCGCTGGAGGTCGGAGGGCAGACGATTGCCGTGCTTGGCACTGGGCTGCAAAAACTTTATCCACAGCGCCATCGTGACTTGGCGCGAGCGATCATCGACAGCGGCGGCGCGGTGGTTTCGGAGTACCCGTTGGATGCTGATCCCCTGCCTGCCAATTTTCCGCGACGCAATCGCATCATCAGCGGCATGTCCCTGGGGGTGCTGGTTGTCGAAGCCAGTCTGGGCAGTGGCTCGTTGATTACTGCCCGCTTGGCGGCTGAACAAGGCCGGGAGGTGTATGCCATTCCCGGTTCGATCCACCACCCGGGCGCCAGGGGATGCCATCAGTTGATACGCGATGGCGCGCTGCTGGTCGAGAGCGTGGAGCAGATCATCGATACCCTGCGGGGTTGGCAAAATCTGCCGCAACCGGCTGTGGATAAACCTCAACATCCGCTCCTGGCCCTTCTGCACGCAGCACCCCAGACCAGCGAGGGGTTGGCGCTCAGCAGTGGCCGGCCTTTGGCCGAGGTACTGGCCAGCTTGACCGAGCTGGAGCTCCAGGGCCAGGTCAGCAATGAAGCCGGACGTTGGTTTGCCCGCTCGGCCTAAGTAAACTGCGCCCAAGGCTTAAATGCGGAGAGATACAAATGGTGAGCAGTTGGCGTGTGCAACAAGCCGCACGTGAAATTCGGGCGGGGGCGGTGATCGCCTATCCGACGGAAGCGGTCTGGGGCCTGGGCTGCGACCCCTGGAACGAGGACGCGGTGTATCGCCTGCTGGCCCTGAAGTCGCGGCCTGTGGATAAGGGGCTGATTCTGGTCGCCGACAGCATCCAGCAATTCGATTTCCTGTTCGAGGATTTCCCTGAAGACTGGATCGACCGCATGAGCAGCACCTGGCCGGGACCCAACACCTGGCTGGTGCCGCACCAGGACCTTTTGCCGGAATGGGTGACGGGGCAGCACGACACCGTGGCGCTGCGGGTCAGTGACCACCCATTGGTACGTGAACTGTGTGCGCTGGTGGGGCCGCTGATTTCCACCTCTTGCAACCCTGGCGGGCGCCCGGCAGCCAAGACCCGGTTGCGGGTTGAGCAGTATTTCCACAACCAGTTGGACCTGGTGCTGGGTGGAGCGTTGGGTGGGCGAAAGAACCCGAGCGTGATTCGTGACCTGGTGACTGGCGAAGTCGTTCGACCGGGTTGATTTGCCTGGTGGACACCGACTTTTGATGGGGCGGTGGCTGTGTGGTTACTGTTGCCGCTCTTTCGCGACGCAAGGCCGCTCCTGCAGAGGGGCTGCATCAGCGCGAATCTTTACTGCGCAGCCCTCGCAGGAGCCGACTTGCCGGCGATTTCAGGGCAGTAGTACCGTCGAACCCACGGTCCTGCGCGCCGACAACTCAGCCTGCGCCTTGGCCGCCTCGCTCAGCGGATAGCGCTGCTGGATATCCACGACCAGCTTGCCACTGGCGATCATGGAGAACAGATCGTCCGCCATGGCCTGAGTGTTTTGCGCATTGTTGGCATAGCTTGCCAGCGTTGGCCGGGTGACATACAGCGAACCCTTCTGCGACAGGATCCCCAGGTTGACGCCGGTCACCGCTCCGGAGGCATTGCCGAAACTCACCATCAGCCCCCGTGGTTTGAGGCAGTCCAACGAAGTCAGCCAGGTGTCGGCACCCACGCCGTCATACACCACCGGGCATTTCTGACCGTCGGTCAGTTCCAGCACGCGCTGGGCGACATCTTCGCGGCTGTAGTCGATGGTCGCCCAAGCCCCTAGTGCCTTGGCCCGCTCGGCCTTTTCGGCGGAGCTTACGGTTCCGATCAGTTTGGCGCCCAGCGCCTTGGCCCACTGGCACGCCAGCGACCCTACCCCACCGGCTGCTGCATGGAACAGAACGAAGTCACCCGGCTGCACGGCGTAGGTCTGCTTGAGCAGGTACTGCACGGTCAGACCCTTGAGCATCACTGCCGCGGCTTGCTCGAAGCTGATGCTGTCGGGCAGCTTGACCAGATTCGCTTCGGGCAAGGTATGTACCTCGCTGTAGGCGCCCAGTGGGCCGCCAGCGTGGGCCACACGGTCACCGACCTTCAGCCGGGTGACGCCTTCGCCAACTGCCTCGACAACGCCGGCTGCTTCGGTGCCCAGGCCCGAAGGCAGAGACGGTGGCGAGTAAAGCCCGCTGCGGAAATAGGTGTCGATGAAGTTCAGGCCAATCGCATGGTTACGCACCCGCACTTGCTGCGGACCGGGTGGCGCAGGCTCGAACTCCACAAGTTGCAGAACCTCTGGGCCGCCATGCTGGCTGAACTGTATACGCTTGGCCATCTCGCACTCCTGTTGTCGGGATCGGAAGGCCTTCTATCGGACGCCTTTGCTTGATCGTCGTCAACTGCGGCGCGCTGGCTGCCGGTGGTATGCTACGCGGCGAATTTCTTCCTGCTCCTTCCAGGTGACCCGATGACCAGCCGCACCGAGGCCGTGAAAGCCTACCTGCTCGACCTGCAAGACCGCATCTGCTCTGCCCTCGAAGCTGAAGACGGCGGCGCCCGCTTCGTCGAGGACGCCTGGGTGCGCGAAGCCGGTGGCGGTGGCCGTACGCGGGTGATCGGTGAAGGCAAAGTGATCGAGAAAGGCGGCGTGAACTTCTCCCATGTATTCGGCGCCGGCCTGCCGCCTTCGGCCAGTGCCCACCGCCCGGAGCTGGCGGGTCGTGGCTTCGAGGCGTTGGGCGTGTCGTTGGTGATTCACCCGCACAATCCACATGTACCCACCTCCCATGCCAATGTGCGTTTCTTCATTGCCGAGAAGGAAGGCGAAGAGGCGGTCTGGTGGTTCGGCGGTGGTTTCGACCTGACCCCCTACTACGGCAACGAGGAGGACTGCATCCACTGGCACCGTGTGGCCCAGCAGGCCTGCGCGCCGTTCGGCGCCGACGTGTACCCCCGCTACAAGGCCTGGTGCGACCGTTACTTCCACCTCAAGCACCGTGGTGAACCTCGGGGTATTGGGGGCTTGTTCTTCGATGACCTGAACGAGTGGGACTTCGATACCTGCTTCGCTTTCATCCGCGCCATCGGTGACGCCTACGTCGACGCTTACCTGCCGATCGTCCAGCGCCGCAAGGACACGCCCTACACGCCCCAGCAGCGTGAGTTCCAGGAGTACCGCCGTGGCCGCTACGTCGAGTTCAACCTGGTCTACGACCGTGGCACTCTGTTCGGCCTGCAATCGGGTGGGCGCACCGAGTCGATCCTGATGTCGTTGCCACCGCAGGTACGCTGGGGTTATGACTGGAAGGCCGCACCAGGTAGCGAAGAAGCGCGCCTGACCGAGTATTTCCTGCAGGACCGTGACTGGCTCGCCCAGTAAGTCTGTGGATAACCAAGGAGCCCTCATGGACCAGTATGTCGTTTTCGGCAACCCGATTGGCCACAGCAAGTCGCCTTTGATCCATCGTCTGTTCGCCGAGCAGACCGGTCAGGATCTGGAGTACGCCACCCTGCTGGCGCCGCTGGATGAGTTCAGCGATTGCGCCCGCGGCTTCTTCAAGCAAGGCAGCGGGGCCAATGTGACCGTGCCGTTCAAGGAAGAGGCTTTCCGGCTCTGCGAAAGCCTCACGCCTCGGGCCCGGCGAGCGGGCGCAGTGAACACCTTGAGCAAACTGGCGGACGGTACGCTGCAAGGGGATAACACCGATGGCGCGGGCCTGGTGCGAGACCTGACGGTGAATGCCGGGGTCGAGCTGACAGGCAAGCGCATCCTCATTCTCGGTGCCGGAGGTGCGGTACGCGGCGTGCTGGAGCCGATCCTGGCGCACAAGCCACAATCATTGGTGATCGCCAACCGCACGGTGGAAAAGGCCGAGCAGCTGGCGCGTGAATTCGATGAGCTGGGGCCGGTGGTGGCCAGCGGTTTTTCCTGGTTGCAGGAGCCGGTGGATGTGATCATCAATGCGACGTCTGCGAGCCTTTCCGGTGAGTTGCCACCGATTGCCGACAGCCTGGTCGAGCCGGGGCGGACGGTTTGCTACGACATGATGTATGGCAAGGAGCCGACGCCGTTTTGCCAATGGGCCAGCAAGCTTGGGGCTGCCAAGGTGCTGGATGGGCTGGGGATGCTGGCCGAGCAGGCGGCCGAGGCGTTCTTCATCTGGCGTGGGGTGCGGCCGGACACGGCGCCTGTGCTGGATGAGCTGCGTCGGCAGTTGGCGCGCAGTTGACCTCGGATCGCTATTGGATGAATTGGCGTTCCAGGGCGATCTGCTGCCGGTATTGAGCGAGCTTTGCTTCGGATTGCGCTTTGCCAGTATAGGGATCCCGAGCGGTCATTTGGCTTTCCAGCCGGGCAATGCGTGCTTGTGCATCGGCAACGCTCCAGCAGTCATCCGCAGCATAGGTGCCTGGCGCCACCAGCAATGGCACCAACGCGAGGTAAACGCAGCTACTCATGGCGTACTCTGTGGTGAATGGACGCCATGCACTTTTTCATCGCCTGCGGGTTGTCCGCAACTGACAGAATTGACAGTTGACTGTCAGTCTTCGAAACGTATTGGACAGTTCGCAAGGCCTTCCAGCTTCTGCAATTCCTCTACCACCTGCGGCCTTGCCCGCTGCAATGTCAGGCTCCCACCAAGGCGCATCAATCGCCGCGCTTCGCGGTGCAGCATATCCACACCCGAGTAGTCGATGAAGTTCACCTGCCGCGCATCGATCACCACATGCGGCCCCTGGCAGCGCTGTAACCGCACTTGCAGGTAATGCGCTGCGCCGAAGAATATCGACCCGCCCACCCGCAGCATGTCGGCTTCGCCTTCCCGGCTCTGCTGCACCCGTGGCCGCGAAGTGCGCTTGAGGTAGAAGAACAGTGACGCCAGCACCCCGGCATAGATCGCTGTCTGCAGCTCCAGCAGCAAGGTGGCGGCGGCGGTCAGTGCCATGACCAGGAACTCAGAGCGGCTGACCCGAAACAGCGCCCGGATTGCCCGATGGTCCACCAGCCCCCAGCAGATCAGCAAAATGCTGCCGGCCATGGCCGGAATGGGCAGATGCGCAATCAACCCGGCGCCCATGACGGCGAACAACGCCACCCACAGGGCCGAGAACACGCCAGCCATGGGGGACTGAGCACCCGCGTCGTAACTTAGCCCGGAACGGGTGAACGAGCCGGACGACAAGTAGCCGGAGAAGAATGCCCCGACGATGTTCGACACGCCTTGGCCACGGATTTCCTGGTTGGCGTCGATCAGTTGCTCGGAGCGCGACGACAAGGAACGGGCAATCGAAAGACTGGTCACCAACCCCAGCATGCCCACGGCGACGGCACTGGGCAGTAGACGCAAGATCAGCTCGAAGTCCAGCAATGGCAGTGGGCTGAGCGGCGGCAGTTGGCCGACGAAGGCAGGCACGCGCTGTACATGGCCAAAGACGCTCGGCAACAGCCAGGTCACCAGACTCACCAGCACCAGACTTATCAACAGGCTGGGCCAGCGGGGTCGCAGGCGTTTGAACGCCATCCCGATCAGCAAGGTGGCCAATCCCAGCGCCAGCGACGGCCAGTCGACTTCTCCGGCATGGCTAGCCAAGTCCTGCAGGGTTTTCAGCGCCGTGGCCTGGCTGGGCAGGTCCATGCCCAGCAGATTGGGCAATTGGCCGAGGGCGATGACGATGGCGGCGCCCAGCGTGAATCCAAGCACCACGGAATGGGAAACGAAATTGACCAGCGCGCCGAAACGCAGCAAGCCCAGCAGCAATTGGAAAATGCCGGCGAGGAACGTCAGCAGCAGCACCAAGGTCACGTAGTCAGCGCTTGTGGGCACGGCCAGCGGGCTGACACTGGCGTAGAGGACGATGGAGATGGCGGCGGTCGGGCCGCAGATCAGGTGCCAGGAGGACCCCCACAGGCAGGCGACCAGAACCGGCACGATGGCGGCGTACAGGCCATACTCGGCAGGCAGCCCGGCGATCAGGGCATAGGCGATGGATTGTGGCAAGGCCAGGATGGCCCCGCTCAGGCCCACCAGCAGGTCCTGGCGCAGACTGCGGCCCGATTGGCGGGGCAGCCAGGTGAGGAAGGGCAGCAGGTGGTAAAGGCGCGGCATGCATCGTTCCTGTTCAATATCGCCTACGAGGGCTTGGCCTTCGTTACGCGACACAAGGCCGCCCCCGCAAATTCTCTGGGTGTGCGGAGCGGCCTCAGTAGCCCACAGTCAAAAATCAGAGCCTAGCGTTCACTGCCTCCAGGGCATCGCCATCGGCCTTGGTGGTAACGCCTGCCAACCACGCTTCCAGCACCTGCGGATTGGCCTTCACCCACGCTTTGGCCGCTTCATCGAAGCCGATCTTCTTATCCACAACCTCGGCCATGATGCTGTTTTCCATGTCCAAGGTAAATTTCAGGTTGCCAAGCAGTTTCGCCGCATTTGGGCATGCTTGTGGATAACCCTTGCGCGTCAACGTGTAGACGTCGCCTTTGCTGCCGAACCACTTCTCCCCGCCGGTCAGGTAATGCATTTTAAGTTTCACGTTCATCGGGTGAGGTGTCCAGCCGAGGAAAGTGATGAACTGCTGCTTCTTCACGGCGCGGTCCACCTGCGCCAGCATTGCCTGCTCGCTGGATTCGACCAGTTTCCACTGGCCGAGGTTGAACTGGTTCTTGTCGATGATCTCTTTCAGCGACAGGTTGGCGGGGGCCCCGGAACCGATCCCGTACAGCTTCTTGTCGAACTGCTCGGCATGCTTCTGCAGGTCGGCAAAGTCTTTCACGCCTGCCTGCCAGACATAGTCCGGCACTGCCAGGGTGAACTCGGTTCCCTCCAGGTTGCGCGACAGCCGCTGCACATCGCCGTTGGCGATGAATTTGTCATGGAAGCCCTGCTGTGCAGGCATCCAGTTACCAAGGAACGCGTCGACCCGGCCATCTTTGAGGCCACCGTAGATGATCGGTACCGCCAGGCTGTCGATCTTCACCTGGTAGCCCAGGCTTTCCAGAAGCAGGCGGCTGATGGCGTTGGTGGAAGCGATATCGCTCCAGCCGGGGTCAGCCATTTTCACGGTGCTGCATTGTGCATCGCTGTCGGCGGCATGGGCCGTGCCCAGGCTCAGGGTAAGGGCGAACACGGCGGCGGAGAACTTCTGCATGGCGGCCTCTCTTCTCAATCCAGGGGGGCGGGCTGTGGATAACGTGCCTTGCGCTCGAGGTCGTCGAGATCGATGTGGTTACGCATGTACTGTTGGCTGGCATCGACCATCGGTTGGTGGTCCCAGCTTTTCAGCGTGCCGATGGCCAGCGCTTCGGCCACCAGACGGCGGCGTCTCTGGCTGGCCAGCACCTGCTGGCGCAGGCTGGGGATATCCCAGCGTTGGCGGGCTTCATCGACGAATGCCTGCAGCCGCGCCTGATGGTCCGGGCTGCTGGTGAGGTTCTCCCGCTCGTGCGGGTCGCGGCTCAAGTCATAGAGTAAGCAAGGATCGTCCTCGCTGTACACGAACTTGTACGGGCCACGACGGATCATCATCAGTGGGCCGACGGTGCCTTCGGCCATGTATTCGCCGATCACCTCGTCATGGCCACCCTGCCCTTGCAGGTGGCCGAGCAATGAGTGGCCATCCAGGTGCAGGTTTTTATCCACAGCACCGCCGGCCAGTTCGACCAGGGTCGGCAGCAGGTCACAAGTGGAGACCGAAGCGCTGACTCTCGTTGGAGCGAAGCGTTTCGGCGCATGGATCAACAGTGGCACACGGGCCGACATCTCGAACCAATGCATCTTGTACCAGAGCCCGCGCTCGCCAAGCATGTCGCCATGGTCGCCGGAGAATACGATCAGGGTGTCATCCGCCAGGTCACACTCCTCGAGCGTTTGCAGGAGTTGGCCGATGTTGTCGTCGATATAGCTGCATGCGCCGAAGTACGCGCGGCGTGCGTCGCGAATCTTATCCACAGGCAGGGTTCGGTCCCACAGGTCGTAGACCTTGAGCAGCCTTTGCGAGTGCGGGTCCTGCTCATGCTGGCCGAACTCAGCGCGCGGCATGGGGATATCCACAGCCTCGTAGCGATCCCAGTAGCGTCTGGGGATGGTGTACGGATCATGGGGATGGGTCATGGACACCGTCAGACAGAACGGGCGGCCATCATTGTCGCGGACATGGTCGTAGAGGTACTGGCGCGCCTTGAACACCACCTCCTCGTCGAAGTCCAGTTGGTTGGTGCGCACGCAAGGGCCGGCCTGAAGTACCGAGGACATGTTGTGATACCAGCTCGGGCGCTCGTCCGGGGCGTCCCAATTCACCGCCCAGCCATAGTCGGCCGGGTAGATGTCGCTGGTCAGGCGCTCCTCGTAGCCGTGCAACTGGTCTGGACCGCAGAAGTGCATCTTGCCGGACAGTGCGGTGCGGTAACCGAGGCGGCGCAGGTAGTGGGCGTAGGTCGGCACATCAGCGGGGAAATCGGCCGCGTTGTCATAGGCACCAATGCGGCTCGGGAGCTGGCCACTGACCAGGGTGAAACGCGACGGCGCACAAAGCGGGCTGTTGCAGTAGGCGGAGTCGAACACCACGGCTTGCTCGGCCAGGCGGCTCAGGTGGGGCATCTGAATGGGTGAAGGGGCGTAGATCGGTAGCAGGGGCGCGGCCATCTGGTCGGCCATGATGAACAGGATATTCGGGCGCTTCATGGTTGGCTTCCATCGTTCAGTATTATGCGAACCGCTTGCCTACCAAGATGCGACTGTGGATAACATGGGTAAAGCCCATGGCGGGCAATGACTGGGATTAGCCAAGCTTATGTTTGAGCACCTTGCCAAGTTATCCCTCGATGCTCTGCGCGTATTCGAGGCCGCTGCTCGGCTGCGCGGGTTCACCGCTGCCGCGACCGAACTGGGGACCACCCAGCCGGCAGTGAGTCAGCAGGTCAAGCGGCTTGAGGCGCAGCTGGGGGCGCGCTTGTTCGACCGGATCTACCGGGGAATAGAGCTGACCGAAGCGGGCCAACAGCTGTTCGAGCAGGTACATCAGGGCCTGCAGACCATGAACGAAGGCATCGGCCAGGTCAGTGGCCGTGGCCAGCGTGAAGTGCTCCAGGTGGCCACTGATTTCGCCTTCGCGGCGTTCTGGCTGATGCCGAGGCTGCAGCGTTTTCATCAGGCTTATCCACAGGTCGATGTGAGTCTTGTCACTGGCGAGCGCAGTCAGGGCATGTTGCGGCCCGATATCGATGTGGCAATCCTGTTCGGGGACGGGCGCTTTCATCAGGGCGAGAGCAGGTGGCTGTTCGATGAGGAAGTATTCCCTGTCTGCAGCCCTCGGCTGATTCATGGCAAACCCCTGTCAGCCGTGGCTTTGCAACGATTGCCGTTGCTCCATTTGCGGGGCGAGCAGGCCAGTCGCTGGTTCGACTGGGCGGGCGTGTTTCGTGGACTCGGTGTGGAAAGTCCGGCCCCCTCCGGCCAGCTGCGTTTCGATAACTATACGTTGCTGATCCAGGCTGCCATCGCAGGCCAAGGGGTGGCCATCGGCTGGCGGCATCTGGTCGATGGCTTGGTGGAACAGGGGCTTCTATGCCGGCCGCTGGAGCAGAGTCTGAAGTCGAGTCGGGGCTATTATGTGGTATTGCCACCGCGCAAACGGCGTGGGGCATTGATCGAGCGGTTTGTCGACTGGCTGGAGCAAGAGCGCAGTGGCACTTCGTAGTGCATTCAGGAGTTTTCGTGCAAAGAATCAAGGGCTATCACGCCCATGTCTATTACGACGCGTCCACCATCGACCAGGCCCGCGAGTTGTGCGAAGAGGCCGCGCGGCTGTTTCCTGTAACCATGGGGCGTATGCACCAGAAACCGGTCGGTCCGCACCCAGACTGGAGTTGTCAGTTGGCGTTCGGACCAGAGGTGGTGGGGGTGGTGTTGCCGTGGTTGGCGTTGTACCGCAAGGGGCTGGTGGTGTTTCTGCATCCGCTGACGGGGGATGAGCTGGCTGACCACAGGGACCATGCGATCTGGATGGGCGCTGTGCGGCCGCTGGATCTGTCGATTTTTGCGAGTTAGGGCTTCAGGTCCCATCGCCGGTGTGCCGGCTCCTACGAGGTCCGAGCAGACCTGTAGGAGCCGGGTTGCCGGCGATGAGTACGACGTGTATCAGGCGCGAGCGCTGCGCACGCCATCGGCCAGTGCCGAGCAAAGGTTCAGCACGTCCTTCACAGCCTGATCGGCATTCTCGGCCTTGGCGATCTTGTCCACCAGCGCCGAACCCACCACGACACCGTCCGAGAGACGGGCAATCGCGGCAGCCTGCTCCGGCGTACGAATACCGAAACCAACGCTGATCGGCAGATCGGTATGTCGACGCAGACGGGCGATCGCCTCGGTCACGTGCTCGGTGGTCGCCGAGCCGGCTCCGGTCACACCCGCCACGGAAACGTAGTAGACGAAGCCCGAACTGCGCTCGAGCACCCGCGGCAGGCGAGCATCGTCGGTGGTCGGGGTGGTCAGGCGGATGAAGTCGATGCCCGCGGCCTGGGCCGGGGTAGCCAGTTCAGCGTCGTGCTCCGGTGGCAGGTCGACGATGATCAAGCCATCGACACCCGCTTCTTTGGCTTGGGCCACGAACTGTTCAACGCCAAAGCGGTGGATGGGGTTGTAGTAACCCATCAACACGATCGGCGTGGTCTGGTTGCCCACGCGGAACTCACGGACCATCTGCAGGGTTTTCGCCAGCGTCTGACCGGCCTCCAGTGCGCGCAGGGTGGCCAGCTGGATCGCGACGCCGTCGGCCATCGGGTCGGTGAACGGCATGCCCAGTTCGATCACGTCCGCGCCGGCTTCAGGCAGGCCTTTGAGGATCTGCAGCGAGGCGTCGTAGCCAGGGTCGCCGGCGGTGACGAAGGTGACCAGCGCGGAGCGGCCTTCGGCCTTCAGTTCGGCGAAGCGTTGTTCAAGACGGCTCATGCCTGTTTCTCCTGGGCGGCCATGTGATTCATCACGGTTTGCATGTCTTTGTCACCACGGCCGGACAGGCAGATGACCATCAAATGGTCCTTGGGCAGGGTCGGCGCACGCTTGATGGCTTCAGCCAGGGCATGGGAGCTTTCCAGGGCCGGGATGATGCCTTCGAGGCGGCACGTGGTGTGGAAGGCCGCGAGGGCTTCGTCGTCGGTGATGCTGACGTACTCCACGCGCTTCACTTCGTGAAGGTAGGCGTGCTCCGGGCCGATGCCTGGATAGTCGAGGCCTGCGGAAATCGAGTGGGCGTCTGTGATCTGACCGTCATTGTCCTGCAGCAGGTAGGTGCGGTTACCGTGCAGCACGCCTGGCACCCCACCGTTGAGGCTGGCGGCATGTTTGTCGGTGTTCACGCCGTGGCCACCGGCTTCCACGCCGATGATCTGCACGCTGGCATCATCGAGGAAATCGTGGAACAGGCCCATGGCGTTGGAGCCACCGCCGACGCAGGCGATCAGGCTGTCGGGCAGGCGACCTTCCTTTTCTTGCAGCTGGGCGCGGGTTTCCTTGCCGATGATCGACTGGAAGTCGCGGACCATCGCCGGGTACGGGTGCGGGCCGGCCACGGTGCCGATCAGGTAGAAAGTGTCTTCGACATTGGTAACCCAGTCGCGCAGGGCTTCGTTCATGGCGTCTTTCAGGGTGCCGGTGCCGGCGGTGACCGGGACGATCTCGGCGCCCAGCAATTTCATGCGGAACACGTTGGCCTGCTGGCGCTCGATGTCGGTGGCGCCCATGTAGATCACGCAGGGCAGGCCGAAGCGTGCGGCGACGGTGGCGGTGGCCACGCCGTGCATGCCGGCGCCGGTTTCGGCGATCAGGCGCTTCTTGCCCATGCGCTTGGCCAGCAGCACCTGGCCGATGCAGTTGTTCACCTTGTGGGCGCCGGTATGGTTGAGCTCTTCACGCTTGAAGAAAATCTTCGCGCCGCCGCAGTGTTCGGTCAGTCGCTCGGCGAAGTACAGCGGGTTCGGGCGGCCGATATAGTCGCGTTGGAAGTAGGCCAGTTCTTCGAGGAACTTGGGGTCGGCCTTGGCCGCTTCGTACTCACGGGCCAAATCCAGCACCAGCGGCATGAGGGTTTCGGCCACGTAGCGGCCGCCGAACGAGCCGAACAGGCCGTTGGCATCGGGGCCGGCGCGGTATTGAGTCTGGGTCATGGTGCGCTCCAAGGCGTGATCAAAGGGATATGGGCTTTACTCTAACCACGACACGCTCGCCTGAAAACCGATAAGATTGCATAAACCTGTCAGAAAAACTCACACGTAAATGGCTCAGGATCTCCCTCCCCTCAACGCCGTGCGCGCTTTCGAAGCTGCCGCCAGACTCAACAGCGTCAGCTTGGCGGCCGAAGCGCTGCATGTAACCCATGGTGCCGTCAGTCGGCAGATCAAGGTGCTGGAAGAGCACCTGGGCGTGGCGCTGTTCGTCAAGGACGGGCGTGGCATCAAACTCACAGATGCCGGTGTGCGCCTGCGTGACGCCAGTTCCGATGCCTTCGACCGCCTGCGTGCTGTGTGCGCCGAGCTGGGCCGGGATGTCGGGGAGGCGCCGTTCGTCCTGGGTTGCTCGGGCAGCCTGCTGGCGCGTTGGTTCATTCCCAGGCTCGGTCGGCTGAAGGCGGACCTCCCCGAACTGCGCCTGCACCTGTCTGCAGGTGAAGGCGACCTGGACCCACGACGGCCTGGACTGGATGCCTTGCTGGTGTATGCCGAGCCGCCCTGGCCGGCGGACATGCAAGTGCATGTGCTGGCCGAGGAGCGCATCGGGCCGGTACTGAGCCCGCACTTCGCCGGTTTCGAGCGCTTGCGTGGCGCACCGGCCAAGGCCTTGCTGGAGGAGGCGCTGCTGCACACCACATCACGGCCTCAGGCTTGGCCGACCTGGGCCGGGCAGCAGGGGCTGGACCCCGCGGCGTTGAAGTACGGCCAGGCATTCGAGCATTTGTACTACTTGCTGGAGGCGGCCGTTGCCGGCCTGGGCGTGGCAATTGCCCCGCAGCCCCTGGTGGCCGATGACTTGCGTGCGGGACGTTTGACTGCGCCGTGGGGCTTTTCACCGACCTCCGCTGCCCTGGCGCTTTGGGTGCCCCGGCGCGCCGCGGATGGGCGCGCCGAGCAACTGGCGGATTGGTTGCGTCGTGAACTTCAGCGTCAGGCGGGTTAGTTGCGACGGGACAGCAGGTAAGCCGCCAGCAGACCAAGTGCGCCCACCGCCACGCCTGTGGTCGTCCAAGGATGCTGCTGTGCGTAGTCTCGGGTGGCAATGCCGGTCTGACGGGTACGGGTCTTCACCTCCTCGTAGGCATCGCTGAGCAGGCTGCGCGAATGCTTGAGCGCGCTTTCGGCGTTGCTGCGGATGGCCTTCATCGACTTCTGGGATTCCTCGGACGCGTCATGTTTGAGCGTTTCAAGGGTTTTCAAAAGGCTTTCGATTTCCGCTTCCATGCTTTCCAGGGATGCTTTGCGCAGCGAGTTGCGGTGCATGTTGACTCTCCTTCGCAGGGTGGACTGTACAGGTTGCGACTGCGCGGGCAGGCAAAAGTGCGATCGAACTTTCGATGGTGGCTGCTGCTCGCAGGTAAACCATGCCTGCGCTGCTAGGCTGAATCTCACCGTCATCCAAGGAGAGTGCTCATGTCCGATCATCACACCTACAAGAAGATCGAGCTGGTGGGATCTTCACCCAACAGCATCGAAGAGGCGATCAACAATGCCCTGGCCGAAGCTGGCAAGAGCATCAAGCACCTGGAATGGTTCGAAGTGGTCGACACCCGGGGTCACATCCGGGACAACAAGGCGGCGCACTTCCAGGTCACGCTTAAGGTCGGGTTCCGCATCGCCAATAGTTGACCCATGATCGGGATGGAAAGTCCCGGCGTGATGGCGTTATAACGCTGGAGGGTGCCTGGGTGGCGCCCTTCTTGTCTTTTCTCATCTGAAACAAGGAATGCGGTCGATGAAGAAACTGATGCTTGCGATAGGCCTGATGGCGCTGGCCGGTGGTGCGATGGCGGCCGGGAAGCCGTGCGAGGAACTCAAGGCGGAAATCGCGGCCAAGCTCGATGCCAAGGGTGTCAAGGGCTACACGCTTGAGATCGTCAACAAGGGTGACCCAGCGGGCAAGGTGGTCGGCACCTGCGAAGGCGGCAAAAAAGAAATCGTCTACCGACGTGGATGAGCGTTGGCCCGTTCGCCGGCAAACCCGCTCCCACGGGCGGTGCCCCCGCAGGAGCCGGTTTGCCGGTTGATTGGGCGCTACTCGGCCTTCAAGGCCTGCGCCAGTAATTCATAGGACCGGACCCGGTCTGCATGCTCGTACAAGTCGCAGGTGAAGATCAGCTCATCCGCGCCCGTCTGTTCCAAGAGCACTTGCACCTTGGCCCGCACTTTCTGCGGGCTGCCGATCATCGCCAGGCCCAGGAAGCTGCCCACTGCGTCCCGCTCATGGGGCAGCCAAAGGCCGTCCATGCTCGGCACCGGGGGCCGCTGCATCAGGCTTTGTCCGCGAATCAGGGCGAGAATGCGCTGGTACACGGATGTGGCCAGGTATTCGGCCTTCTCGTCGGTTTCTGCCACGACCATCGGTACTCCGAGCATTACATAAGGCTTGTCCAGGACCGTGGACGGTTTGAAATGGTCGCGGTAGATGCGGATGGCCTCATGCATGTAGCGCGGCGCGAAGTGCGATGCGAAGGCATAGGGCAGCCCACGCATGCCCGCCAACTGGGCGCTGAACAAGCTGGAGCCGAGTAACCAGAGTGGCACCTCGGTATCGTGGCCGGGGACGGCGATCACTTTCTGATCAGGTGTGCGCGGTCCGAGATAGCGCGACAGTTCTTCGACATCGTCGGGGAAGTCGTCAGCACTGCCGGAGCGTTCGCGGCGCAGGGCCCTTGCAGTCATCTGGTCGGAGCCTGGCGCACGGCCAAGGCCCAGGTCGATGCGGCCCGGATAGAGGCTGGCCAGGGTACCGAACTGCTCGGCGATCACCAGGGGCGCGTGGTTGGGCAGCATGATGCCGCCGGAGCCGACCCGAATGGTCGATGTGCCACCGGCCAGGTAGCCGATCAGCACTGACGTGGCCGAACTGGCGATCCCATCCATGTTGTGGTGTTCGGCGACCCAGAAGCGGTTGTATCCGAAGCGCTCGACGTGTTGTGCCAGGTCCAGCGAGTTGCGCAGCGACTGCGCCGGGCCGGCGTCGGCACGGACGGGCACCAGGTCGAGGGTGGAAATTTTCAGGTCACGCAACTGCGTCATCGGAGCCTCCGTAAGGGTGATTGGCCAGAGGCCATGTGAACTCTGTATGGGCACATTCGGCCGTTTCAATGCGTGATGGCCGATTAGTCTGAACTTGCCGGGGGGCGTTGGCCTCTGAACCCATGAGTACCTAACCCAGCGCTCAGGAGGCAATATGAAGAAGACAGCATCAGCGATCTGGCAAGGTGGTTTGAAAGACGGCAGCGGCTTTCTCTCCACGGAAAGCGGGGCCCTGAAGCAGAACCCTTATGGCTTCAATACCCGTTTCGAAGGCTCACCTGGCACCAACCCGGAAGAGTTGATCGGCGCAGCCCACGCAGGCTGTTTTTCGATGGCCCTTTCCATGATGCTGGGCGAGGCGGGGCTAACCGCAGAGCGCATCGACACCATCGCCGAGGTCTCTCTGGATAAACAGGCCGATGGCTTTGCCATTACCGCGGTGCACTTGGTTCTGCGGGCCAAGGTGCCGGGGGCCAGCGAGTCGCAGTTCCTGGAAATCGCCAACAAGGCGAAGGCAGGCTGCCCGGTTTCCAAACTGCTCAATGCCACTGTCAGCCTCGATGCCTTGCTGGTGGGCTAGGCGGCGCAACTGCGGCGGTTTGCGGTAGTCTAAACAGCGTTGGCAGCGAGACTGCCTTTTGAGGAGCTGTTCAATGATCCGCGTAACAATCGCCGTGCTGGCTTCCTTGGTCGCTACGTCCGCACTGGCCGCGGTCAAACCGTGCGAGGAACTGAAGGCCGAGATCGAAGCGAAGATCCAGGCGCAAGGTGTGCCGTCCTACACCCTGGAAATCGTGCCTAACAGCGAGGTCAAGGACCCCAACATGGTCGTGGGCAGCTGTGATGGCGGTACCAAGAAAATCATCTACCAGAAGAATGACCGGTAGCAGGTGGGGCCGCTTTACGGCCCCAAGCGCTCAGGGCACGCAGAAGACCCTGCTGGGTTCATTCACCAGCACCTCGCGGTTGGCATCGTACAACAGCACTTGTGGCTTCATCACCGGTGCCCTGGCCTCCAGGCGATAGCGCTCGCCGGCCTTGAAGTCGTCGTAGCGTACGGTCAGGTAACAGGTGCGATCCACGGGTTGGGACATGACCCCGCCGGAGTAGATCTCGTAGTCGAAACGCACCACCAGTTCATGCTTGCCCGGCGTGACCTGGAAAAAGCGACCGTCCTCCAGGCGCTTGCCATCGAGTCGATCGGCCATGATGACCCGTCCTGGGGTGGTGGTATAGAGGTCGACCCAGGCCTGCTTGGGGTCGGCGGGCGGCAAGGGGCTGGCGCAAGCCCCCAGTGCGCTGAGAGCGATCAGCATCATAGGCTGGCGCATGGCGAAACTCCCGCTTGCGGTTCACAAGCTACAAGCATAGCGCCGTTCAGCATGTTCAGGTACGTTGGCAGCCCGCTGGCAGCCCTTGTCCGACCAGTTTTTGCTGCTGGTCGTAGAGTTTGATCCAGGGGCGGAAACCGATGCTGCCGGCCTGCATCTGGTAGCGCTGGCCAGCGCTGAAGTCCTTGAACGTGAGATTGAGTTGGCAGTCGCGCCACAGGGGCTCGCTGACCGGGCCGATATTGCTCGGTGTGACTGGAAACTGGTAACGCACGGTCAATTCGTGGCTGCCGGGCGCCACTTCGAAATAACGTTTGTCTGCCCATTCGCGCTCGTCCACTTCAACGGCGTGCAGTGAGGTGTCGTCACTTGGGGCGAGATCGACCCAGGCCTGGTTGGGGTCTGGGTTGGGCAGCGTCGAGCAGGCGGACAACAGCATCAGCAAGCCGATGGCAAACAGTGGACGCATGGCGAAACTCCCCCTTGGCAAGATAGTCTTGGAGCGCATCGGCTGTGAGCGAGTAGATAGCCCAAGATGGTTCGATTTCTTCTTTTAAAGCGCTCAGGCTCTGGGCCACTCGACCGCGTTTTGACCTGTTTGGTTCCCTGGTTGGCCGCCCTTCTGCTGAACGGTTGCAGCAGCCTTGGGTATTACGGTCAGTTGGCTGAGGGTCAATGGCAGTTGTTGAATGCCCGCACGCCGGTGGCGCAGGTCATTGCCGACCCTGCTACCACGCCACGTTTGCGAGCTCGACTGGAGCATGCCGAGCAAGCTCGGGCATTTGCCAGCGAGCATCTGAAACTGCCGGACAACGGTAGTTACCGGGTATACGCCAATTTGGGGCGCCCCTTCGTCGTCTGGAACGTATTCGCCACGCCGGAGCTTTCGCTGCAGCCGGTGACCCACTGCTTCCCCATCGCGGGCTGTGTGGCCTATCGCGGCTATTACCGACAGGGCGCGGCACGCGGTGCGGCGGCGGTGATGCGCCGGGACGGCATGGATGTCTATGTCGGCGGCGTGGAGGCCTACTCCACCCTCGGCTGGTTCGATGACCCCATTCTGTCGTCGATGGTCGGCTGGGGGGATGAGCGGCTGGCTGCGCTGATCTTCCATGAGTTGGCCCACCAACGTGTCTATGTGAAGGATGACACCGAGTTCAACGAGTCATTCGCCACCTTCGTCGAGCAGGAAGGATCGCGGCAATGGCACGTGGCGCGCGGGTTTGCAACGATTCGGGACGGTCAGGTGAAACAACGCGACCAGTTCACGCGACTGGTTCTGGCCAGCCGCGAGCGACTCCAGGCGATCTATGCCGGGCCGCTGGACGATGCCCACAAGCGTATCGCGAAGCAGGCGGAGTTCGAACGCTTGCGTCGGGAGTATCGAGTGCTGCGCGACACCCAGTGGAGCGGCGACAAGCGTTACGACGCCTGGGTATACGGGCCAATGAACAATGCCAAGCTGTTGCCATTTGGGCTGTACGACCAGTGGGTGCCAGCCTTTGCGGCGCTGTTCGACGACGTGGGCGGGGATTGGGCGCGGTTCTATGGACGGGTCGAAGCGCTTGGGCGGTTGCCCCTTGCAGCGCGCAAGGCAGCTTTGGAGCAGTTGTTGACCGGGCATTGATGTTTTGGGGCCGCGCAGCAGCCCCGACTGCCATCAGGCCTTGATGAATGCCGCGTGCATCTGGGCCAAGGTCGCGAAGTGGAACGCCGGCTCCTGTGCCATCAGCTCTTCATGGCTACCAAAGCCGTAACCCACGGCCACTGCCTGCAGGCCGTTGCTGCGGGCGCCGATCAGGTCGTGTTTGCGGTCGCCGATCATCAAGGTCTCGGCCGGGTTCAGCCCCTGCTCGTCGAGCAGGTGCCGGATCAGCTCCACTTTGTTGGTGCGAGTACCATCGAGCTCACTGCCGTAGATCACCTTGAAGTGGTGGTCGAACGCGAAGTGCCGGGCGATCTCGCGGGCATACTTCCAAGGCTTGGACGTGGCGATGTACAAGGTGCGGCCCTGCCCATTGAGCGCACTCAGCAGCTCGGGAACCCCATCGAACACCAGGTTTTCGTACAAGCCGGTGACGCTGAAACGCTCACGGTAGAAGTTCACCGCATCCCATGCCTTGGCCTCGTCGAAGTTGTAGAACTGCATGAAGGCCTGCAGCAGGGGGGGGCCGATGAAGTGTTCGAGGCGGGTCAGGTCCGGCTCGTCGATACCCAGCTTGGCCAAGGCGTACTGGATCGAGCGCGTGATGCCCTCGCGGGGGTCGGTGAGGGTGCCGTCAAGGTCGAAGAGTATGTTTTGCTGGTGCATGTGAAGGGGGTCACTCAAGTCGTTGATCGTTCCATTGGCGGGCTTACCCGCGAAGAGGTCATTCCGGTCGGTCGTAGCCTTCGGCCAGGTGCTGGTCCTTGAGCTTCACGTAATTGCTGGCGCTGTAGGGGAAAAAGGCGCGTTCCTTGTCAGTCAGCGGTCGGGCCTGCTTCACCGGACTGCCGACATACAGGTAACCGCTTTCCAGACGCTTGCCCGGCGGCACCAGGCTGCCGGCGCCGATGATCACTTCGTCCTCGACGATGGCGCCATCCATGATGGTGCTGCCCATGCCGACCAGGATGCGGCTCCCCAGGGTACAGCCATGCAGCATGACCTTGTGGCCAATGGTGACATCGTCGCCGATGATCAGCGGGAAACCATCGGGGTTGAACGGGCCTGCATGGGTGATGTGCAACACGCTGGCGTCCTGCACGCTGGTGCGCGCACCGATGCGGATGCGGTGCATGTCGCCGCGGATCACCGTCAGTGGCCAGACCGAGCTGTCCTCGCCGATTTCCACATCGCCCAGCACCACCGCCGAACGGTCGACGAAGGCCCGTGGTCCAACTTTCGGAGTGTGTTGCTGGAAGCTTCGGATGGCCATGATAGCGTCTCTCATCTGTGCCGATAGGCAGGCTGCCTGCTGCGGTCGGCGTCGATTGTAATTAAGATGGTCCAGTGTTTCTCCTGCCAAGGTATCCAAACCGTGAGTGCGAACAACCCGCTTCTGCAGTCCTACGATCTGCCGCCCTTCTCGGCGATCCGTGCCGAACATGTGCTGCCGGCGATCGAAGAGATCCTGGCCGACAACCGTAAAGCCATTGGCCAGATCCTCGAACAGCAAGGCAAGCAACCCACCTGGGCCGGCCTGGTGCTGGCGATGGACGAGCTCAACGACCGACTGGGCGCCGCCTGGAGTCCGGTAAGCCACCTCAATGCGGTGTGCAACAGCCCGGAGCTGCGCGAGGCCTATGAGTCCTGCCTGCCGGCACTGAGCGCCTACTCTACCGAACTGGGGCAAAACCGCGCGCTGTTCGAAGCCTACCAGGCGCTGATCGACAGCCCGGAAGCCGCAGGCTTCGACGTGGCGCAGAAAACCATCCTGGAGCACGCCCTGCGTGACTTCCGCCTGTCGGGTATCGACCTACCTGCCGACAAGCAGCAGCGCTACGCCGAAGTGCAGAGCAAGCTGAGCGAGCTGGGCAGCCGCTTCTCCAACCAACTGCTCGATGCCACCCAGGCCTGGACCAAGCACGTCACCGACGAGGCAGCCCTGGCCGGTCTGACCGATTCGGCCAAGGCGCAGATGGCCGCCGCCGCTCAGGCCAAGGGCCTTGAGGGTTGGCTGATCACCCTGGAGTTCCCCAGCTATTACGCGGTAATGACCTACGCCAGCGATCGCGCCCTGCGCGAGGAGCTGTATGCCGCGTATTGCACCCGCGCCTCGGACCAGGGCCCGAATGCCGGGCAGTTCGACAACGGCCCGGTGATGCGTGAAATCCTCGACCTGCGCCAGGAACTGGCCGAGCTGCTCGGTTTCAAGAATTTCGCCGACCTGAGCCTGGCCACCAAGATGGCCGAGTCCAGCGACCAGGTGCTGAGCTTCCTGCGCGACCTGGCCAAGCGCTCCAAGCCCTTCGCTGCCCAGGATCTGGAACAGCTCAAGGCCTATGCAGCCGAACAAGGCTGCGCTGAGCTGGCCAGTTGGGACGCCGGCTACTTCGGCGAGAAGCTGCGCGAACAACGCTACAGCGTTTCGCAGGAAGCCCTGCGTGCCTACTTCCCGATCGACAAGGTGCTGTCCGGCCTGTTCAACATCGTCCAGCGTCTGTACGGCATCGAGATCGCCGAGCTCAAAGGCTTCGACACCTGGCACCCCGATGTGCGTCTGTTCGAGATCAAGGAAAATGGTCAGCACGTCGGCCGCTTCTTCTTCGATCTGTACGCCCGCGCCAACAAGCGTGGTGGCGCCTGGATGGACGGCGCTCGCGACCGTCGTCGCACCGCCAGTGGCCAGTTGCAGAGCCCGGTTGCCAACCTGGTGTGCAACTTCACCCCGGCCGCACCTGGCAAGCCCGCTTTGCTGACTCACGATGAAGTCACCACGCTGTTCCATGAATTCGGCCATGGCCTGCACCACCTGCTGACTCGGATCGAGCATGCGGGCGTATCGGGCATCAATGGCGTGGCTTGGGATGCGGTCGAGCTGCCGAGTCAGTTCATGGAAAACTGGTGCTGGGAGCCCGAAGGCCTGGCGCTGATCTCTGGCCATTATGAAACGGGCGAACCGCTGCCCAAGGACCTGTTGGACAAGATGCTGGCTGCGAAGAACTTCCAGTCCGGCATGATGATGGTGCGCCAGCTGGAGTTCTCGCTGTTCGATTTCGAGCTGCACGCTCGCCACGGCGACGGCCGCAGCGTACTGGAAGTGCTCGAAGGCGTGCGTGACGAGGTCTCGGTGATGCGTCCGCCGGCCTACAACCGCTTCCCCAACAGCTTTGCCCACATCTTCGCGGGCGGTTACGCGGCAGGCTATTACAGCTACAAATGGGCGGAAGTGCTGTCGGCTGACGCTTTCTCGCGCTTCGAAGAAGAAGGTGTGCTCAACGCCGAGACCGGGCGTGCATTCCGTGAGGCGATCCTCGCCCGTGGTGGCTCCCGCGAGCCGATGGTACTGTTCGTCGACTTCCGTGGTCGTGAGCCTTCCATTGATGCATTGCTGCGTCATAGTGGCTTGAGCGAGGACGCAGCGGCATGAGCGAGGTAGTCGTGAACAGAACCAAGAAGCGCTTCATCGCTGGGGCGGTATGCCCGGCATGCAGCGAGCCCGACAAGCTGATGATGTGGAACGAGGACGATGTGCCGCACCGCGAATGCGTGGCCTGCGGCTTTGCCGACACGCTCAATGAGCAGGGCCTGTCGGTGCCCAAGGAACTCGGCACCCGGGTCAACCAGCTGGCACCCAAGGCTGCTCCTGCCAAGGTCCAGACGGTGCAGTTCTTCCCCAATCCGAAGCTGAAGAAACCGGCTGAGTGACGCCCTGATGCCACCTGGGCCTTGTGCCTGGGTGGCATTCTCCTCTGCCCTGGGTGGTACATAGTGACGCCACCTGTTGTCCCTCCAGTGCGCATGCTCGCCTGCTCTTCAACATGAGCAAGGCAACGCACCATGGATACCCGTAATCCATTCCTGCAACACAGCAAGGTACCGCTGGACTACCATGCGGTGACCCTGGACAACATGCTCGCGGCTTTCGATTTCGTGCTGCAAGCCCATGAACACGGTATTGCGCGGATCATCGACGCTCAACAGACGCATCCGACCTGGGACGACTTCGTGCTGGCGATCGATGAACTGGACGCCCAGTTGCTGGCCGTCTTCAATGCGTCGTTGCCGCTGCTGGGCAGAGGAGAGGATTGGGGCAAGGCCGTCCTCGGGTTTTATGGAAAGGTTGTTGAACGCTTCGACCAGAAGCTGACCAATGGCCGCCTGCAAGCGCTGTACGAGCGCTTGGCGAGGCGTGCCAACGGCGTGAATCTGGACGCGCACAAGCGTGCCACCTTGCGCTGGTACCTCGACAACTTCGCCATCAGCGGCACGGCCCTCGATACCGACGGCAAGGCCCGTCTGGCTGAGTTGCAGAGGCAGATCACCACCTTGCGCGGGCAATATCAGTTGAATCTCAACCGCCCCGGCCTGCGCATCGACGATGAAGCTCAATTGCGTGGCATTCCACAGCGTGTGCGCGACGAACTGGCATCCCGAGCGAGGGAGGCAGGTGAGCGAGGTTGGTTGATCGCGTGCGAGACTGCGGTCACTGAAACGGTGCTCATGTACGCTGAGCATCGTCCGCTACGTGAAAGCGTCTATCGTGCGTACCACCTTCGAGGTGTCAGCGAAGATGGGCAGCAGGACAATGGCACGTACTTGCAGCGTCTGGCGGAACTGCTGGATGAGAAAGCGCTTTTGCTCGGTTTTGCCAACCACCCTGAACTGAGCTTGCAAGCCAAGAGCGCGGGGGGACTCGCGCAGGTGAACAAGTTCCTTCACGACCTGGCCGACAATCTGCGGCCAGCCATGATCGAGCGTCGCTCACGGATCGAGAGCCAAGCCGCCGTGCAGGGTGTGAGCGACCCTGAGCCGTGGGACATGAGCTTCTTGCAGGCGCGACACAAAGCGTCGACCAAAGTGCTTTCCACCGAGTCACTGCGCGAGTTCTTCCCGTTGCCCGTGGTAGTGTCGGCATTGACCCAGTTGGCTGAGAAGCTATTTGGCCTCGTGCTTGTACCAAAGCCGTTCGCCGCCTGGGATGACAGCGTGCAGACATTCGAGGCCTGGCAGGACAACGCCTTGATCGGCTTCTTGTATCTGGACGCCGTGCAGCATCCTGGCAAGCAGCCGGATTGGGTGAGCACCACTTACATACGCAGCCGTCGGGTCAATGCCGAAGGGGTGTATCAAGAAGCTGCCGTCGTAGTGTTCAGCGACATTCCAGCCGCCGTCGATGGCGGCCAGCCGCTACTCGATCACCTGTCCCTGCGCAAGCTCTACCATGAGTTTGGCCATGCCTTGCACCACCTGCTGGTGCGTACCACAAACCATGTATTGTCCAATGTGTCCGCGCTCGGTACGGACGGCGTCGAGCTGTTTGGCAAGCTGTTCGAGCGTTGGGTGTGGAACGCGGATTACCTGGCCGGAATCTCGTCGCATCAATGGAACGGCACTAAGCTCGATCGCACGCGGGTGGAGGAATGCCTGGGCCGCCTTAGGCAGGATGGCCTGGAGGAAGCGGCAGGCCACCTGAGCCTTGCGCTGTTCGATCTGGACCTGCATGCCACACCGAAGGATGGTCGGACCCTTGAACAGCGCCTGACCGACGCCCGCGCACGCTGCGGATATTGGCCGCTTGCCGACTTCGAGCGTCCTGCCCATGCCTTCCAGCACCTGGTGAGCGGCTACGATGCGGGCTACTACGCCTATTTATGGTCGGACGTGCATGCCTTCGACCTGTTCACGCGTTTCGAGGCTCAAGGCCTGCTCGACCGTGGCACCGGGCGCGCGTTGCAGGAGGCATTGTTCGCCCCAGGAGCCTCACGGCCACTTCGCGAAGGAATCGAGGCTTTCCTTGGGCGTGCACCAAGCCACCTGCCCTACTTGCGCTGGCATGGTGTGAATTGATACTGCCCTGACCAAAGGGGCTGGAAGAATCATCTGGGCTGAGGCACTGTATGTAAATACAGTATCGAGGTGAGCGATGATTCCTCCAGCGCCGCAAAAGGGCCGTGGCACGGTTCACAATCCGCACAACCGCTTCGCACCGAGTCAATCGGTGGCCGAAGACGATGGCTGGTATCAAGAGGTTCCTCTCACCCAGGGTACCGAGGTGAGCGTCGAAACGGCCAAGTCAGTCATCAGCCGCAACACCTCCCCCGACCTGCCCTTCGATCGTTCCATCAACCCCTACCGTGGCTGCGAACATGGTTGCATCTACTGCTATGCCCGCCCCTCGCATGCTTACTGGGACTTGTCTCCGGGCCTGGATTTCGAAACCAAACTGATCGCCAAGACCAACGCAGCCGAGGTGCTGGCACAACAGCTGAGCAAACCGGGTTATGTCTGCGCACCGATCAACCTGGGCTCCAATACCGACCCCTACCAGCCCATCGAACGTGAACAGCAATTGACCCGGCGTCTGCTTGAGGTGCTGTTGCGCTTTCGCCATCCGGTCACCATCGTCACCAAAGGTGCGCTGGTGCTGCGTGATCTCGACTTGTTGGCGGAGATGGCCAGCCAGCGCCTGGTGCGGGTGATGATCAGCCTCACCACGTTGGATGATGAGCTCAAGCGCGTGCTGGAACCCCGCGCGGCGGCACCCAAGGCGCGGTTGAGGGCGATTCGGGTATTGCGCGAAGCAGGGGTGCCGGTGGGCGTGCTGTGCTCCCCCATCATCCCGATGATCAATGACAGCGAGCTGGAGCACCTGCTGGAAGCCGCCAAGGAAGCCGGCGCGCAGAGCGCCGCCTACATGATGCTGCGCCTGCCACTGGAAGTGGCGCCGCTGTTCGAGCAATGGCTGCACGACCACTATCCACAACGTGCCGCGCATGTGCTCAGCTTGATCCGCCAGAGCCGAGGCGGCGAGCTCTACGACAGTCGGTTCGGGGCACGCATGCGTGGCGAGGGGGTATTCGCCGATCTGCTGGCCCAGCGTTTCGCCAGGGCCATGCGTCGTCTGGCTTTCGAACGCCGGGAGGCTCAGTCTCTGGACTGCTCGTCCTTTTGCCCTCCGGGTGGACAGATGGCGCTGTTCTGAACCATCGAGGCAATGCTGTTGCATCCAATGAGGCTAATGGCAGCCAATAATTTCACTCATAGGGGTTGGCGGCTGATGCTTTTTTGATATTATTCAGCTCCCTCCTCCTTGGTCTGGAACGCTTGTTCTAGAGCCTCCGAATTCAGTTTCAATTAAGTTTTCCCCGCTAGCGTATGCAATCAGTCGGCAGCGACTGTGATGAATGGCCTGCGTGCGTCATCTAAATCCCCGCATAGCCAGAATCTTTCACCGGTAAAATGGATTTACCTACAAACCGTCAAGAGGATGAATCATGCCCGTCAAGGACCCATCCAAGGTCGTTCCGGAGGCCCCCGCCGAGAGCGCCGATGCCGCCCTGAAGCACATCGTCGACGGCTTCCTGCGCTTTCACCATGACGTCTTCCCCGAGCAGCAAGAGTTGTTCAAGAAGCTCGCCACCGCGCAGAAGCCGCGCGCCATGTTCATCACCTGCGCCGACTCGCGCATCGTCCCTGAGCTGATCACCCAGAGCTCGCCAGGCGATCTGTTCGTGACCCGCAACGTCGGCAACGTGGTCCCCCCGTATGGTCAGATGAACGGCGGCGTTTCCACCGCCATCGAATATGCGGTGCTCGCCCTGGGCGTGCATCACATCATCGTTTGCGGCCACTCCGACTGCGGCGCGATGCGTGCCGTGCTCAACCCCAGCTCGTTGGAGAAGATGCCAACGGTCAAGGCTTGGCTGCGCCACGCCGAAGTCGCCCGTACCGTGGTCGAGGACAACTGCTCGTGCGGCAGCGAGCACGAGACCATGAAAGTGGTGACCAAGGAAAACGTCATCGCCCAATTGCACCACCTGCGCACACATCCTTCGGTCGCGTCGCGCCTGGCGGCGGGCCAGCTGTATATCCATGGTTGGATCTACGACATCGAGACCAGTCAGATCGAAGCCTACGACGCGGCAAGCGACAGCTTCCTGCCGCTCACCGCGGGTGAGCCGATCCCCTGCGCGACCCCGAGAGGCCGCTACTAAGCGACCCTGACACCCGCATTACCTTGATAGCCGACTGCACCCGTTCTGGGTGCGGTGCGGCCTTCTGCTGCCTTGAATCTCCCTGACTGTCTTGCCGGCAACGCTGCTGGCGGCCCGCGCCTGCGCGCTTGTCAGGGCCAACATGCCTATGGCCAGAGGAATGGCCTGTGACAGAGGAAGGAAAGAAATGGTGAACAAGACACAGATAACAGCGGCATTGCCGCGCGAACTACTGGCATCAGTCGTAGTGTTTCTGGTGGCCCTGCCGTTGTGCATGGGCATTGCGATCGCCTCGGGCATGCCTCCGGCCAAGGGCCTGATCACAGGCATCATCGGCGGTATCGTGGTTGGCTTCCTGGCAGGTTCGCCGCTGCAGGTCAGTGGACCGGCGGCTGGTCTGGCGGTGCTGGTGTTCGAGCTGGTACGCCAGCATGGCATCGCCATGTTGGGGCCGATTCTGCTGGTAGCAGGCTTGTTGCAGCTGCTGGCCGGGCGCCTGAAGTTGGGCTGTTGGTTCCGGGTCACGGCCCCAGCGGTGGTGTATGGCATGCTGGCCGGCATCGGGGTGCTGATCGTGCTGTCGCAGTTGCACGTGATGTTTGACACCGCCCCGCAGCCAACCGGCATGCAGAATCTGCTGGCGTTTCCTGCGACAGTTGCCGCAGCCCTGCCGTCGGAAAGCGCCGGCGCGGCCTGGCAGGCCGGTGCGCTGGGGCTGGGCACCATCGCCATCATGTGGGGCTGGGAGCGCCTGCGGCCTCAGCGACTGCGCTTCATCCCCAGCGCCCTGCTGGGCGTGGCGTCAATGACGGCAGTCAGCATATGGCTGGGGCTTTCGGTGAATCGGGTGCAGGTGCCGGCCGACCTGACCGAGGCCATCGACTGGATTCGTCCGGATGACCTGCTGAAGCTGGCCGACCCTACGCTTCTGGTAGCGGCCTTCGCCTTGGCTTTCATCGCCAGTGCCGAAACCTTGCTGTCAGCCGCTGCGGTGGACCGCATGCACAGTGGCCAGCGTTCGGACTTCGACCGTGAATTGTCCGCCCAAGGTATCGGCAACATGCTGTGCGGCGTGCTTGGCGCCTTACCGATGACCGGGGTGATCGTACGCAGCTCAGCCAATGTCCAGGCGGGAGCAAAGACCCGCGCCTCGGCCATCTTCCACGGCCTTTGGCTGCTGGCGTTCGTCGTCGCCCTGAGCAGCGTGCTGCAGCAAATCCCGGTGGCAAGCCTGGCAGGCGTTCTGGTGTTCACGGGTATCAAACTGGTGGACTTCAAGGCCTTCCGTGGTTTGGGGCGCTACGGGCGGATGCCGATGTTCACCTACGCGGCCACCGCGCTGGCCATCATTTTCACCGACCTTCTGACCGGTGTGCTGCTGGGCTTTGCCCTGACCCTGCTCAAGCTGGCTTTCAAGGCGGCGCGCCTGAAGATCAGCCTGGTAACCCTGGAAAAGCCTGGGCACATGGAGCTTCGGCTCAGTGGTGCCGCGACCTTTCTCAAGGTGCCGGCGCTGACCCAGGTGCTCGATACCGTTCCGGCGGGTACCACCTTGCATGTGCCGCTGGGCAACCTGAGCTACATAGACCACTCATGCCTTGAGCTGCTGGAGGACTGGAGCCGCAGCAATTCGGCCAATGGTTCGCGGTTGAAGATCGAGCAGCGCCGCTTGAAACGGCGCATCGAGGGCCGGTTGCGTACGACCGTGGGCGTCGGAGCGTAACCCCAAACTGGCGTACAGGGCGACGTGGTCATTGGTGGGCGCGGGACAAACCCGCCCCCACAGGTCCGGTGGAATCGAAGGCCTCTGTTGCGCAGCCTTGGCGGTCAAGCCGGCTGGCCCAGCTCCACGCCAAGCTGGCGCGACAGGCACGGCCAGCGTTTCCAGGCTGCGCCGGTTTCCGGGCTGCACAGGTTTTCGCGGTATTGTTCGACCGACTCCGCGGCGAAGCTTTCGTCGTCCAGCATTTCATCGACCGAGTGGTGCACCACCTCATCCAGCTGGTTGGCGAAACTTTCACCGATCAGTTGGTGAGCGATGAGGTTGGCCACGGTCGTGTCGACCGGGATCAATGGCTGCTGGAAGTGGCGGATGTAAAGGTCGTTGACCTCTTCCACCAGCCGGTGTGCCAGGTAAGCCTCGTCCAGCAGGCAATCCAGGCCCACATGACCCTGCATCACGCTGGGTGGCTGCAGGAAGTAGGCTTCGGCGATCTTCAGCACCGGTTTGATCTGCGACTCGATACCCGCCTCGCGGGCGACTGCGTTTGCCGCCTCCAGCAATTCTGGAACCTGGTCGATGTAAGCGCTGACGAAGCGCGCCAAAGTACCCTGGGCGTCCTGCTCAGGCAGTTGGATCGAGGGGTGCAGATGGGGTAGTTGCGCCTCGAGACGCTGTTTCAGTTGGCCGGTACGGCTCTCATGTTGGTGGGCTTGGCTAATCTGCTCGCGCACGGCAGCGATGTTCATGACAACTCCAGGGACAAGGCATTACAAACGGAAGACACTAAGGTAGCTCGGTATACGGAATGCCTAAGACAAGTTTGTTATAAAACCCGCAAACGTGTGCGGAGCGAGCTATATCAATATGCCATTATTGTGCTAGCAAGGCTCTAGCCCGCGGTTTGTGGGGGCATTATCCAATTTCGTGCGGTTCATTTCACGCCCTTCATTGCGCACCATTGGTCGCTGTCTATACTCCCGTTGAACGTGATTCGTTGATGAGGCCCGTCTGCTTTCGCAGGGGCTCGGTCGTCGAAGTCAGGCAGTCTTGACCGCCGTTCCCGCTTGCCGCAGGTGAATGCCTCCGGGACAACAAGAACTAGAAGGGGAACCCGCAATGATGCGACATCCACATGTCTGGATGGGCCTTCTGTTGTGGTCGGTTTTCGGTCAGGCACACGCCGCCTGGACTGTGAACATGGCGCCAGGGGCGACGGAAGTCTCCAACGCCGTGTTCGACCTGCACATGACCATCTTCTGGATCTGCGTGATCATTGGCATCGTGGTGTTCGGTGCGATGTTCTGGTCGATGGTCATCCATCGGCGTTCCACGGGGCAGCAGCCCGCACATTTCCACGAACACACCTGGGTGGAAATCCTCTGGACGGTCGTCCCCTTCCTGATTCTGGTGGCCATGGCCATTCCGGCCACCAAAACGCTGATCGACATCTACGACGCCAGTGAGTCGGACGTCGATATCCAGGTGACCGGTTACCAGTGGAAGTGGCATTACAAGTACCTGGGCCAGGACGTGGAGTTTTTCAGCAACCTGGCCACGCCAGCGGACCAGATCCATAACAAGGCGCCCAAGGACGAGCATTACCTGCTCGAGGTCGATCAGCCACTGGTGCTGCCGGTGGGTGCAAAGGTGCGCTTCCTGGTGACCGCTGCCGATGTCATTCATTCCTGGTGGGTACCCGCCTTCGCCGTCAAGCGCGATGCCATTCCAGGCTTCGTCAACGAGGCTTGGACCCGCATCGAGAAGCCCGGTATCTACCGTGGCCAGTGCACCGAGTTGTGCGGCAAGGACCACGGCTTCATGCCAGTGGTGGTGGAGGTCAAGTCCAAGGCCGATTACGACACCTGGCTGGGTGAGCGCAAGGCAGAAGCGGCCAAGCTCAAGGAGTTGACCAGCAAGGAGTGGACCCTTGAAGAGCTGGTCGAGCGTGGCGACAAGGTCTATCACACAACCTGCGTGGCCTGTCACCAGGCCGAAGGCCAAGGCTTGCCGCCCATGTTCCCGGCACTCAAAGGCTCGAAGATCGCAACGGGACCGAAGGAAGGTCACTTGAACATCGTCTTCCACGGCAAGCCTGGCACGGCCATGGCTGCCTTCGGCAAACAACTGTCGGAAGTCGACATCGCCGCCGTCGTTACCTACGAGCGCAATGCCTGGGGCAACAACAAGGGCGACATGGTCACGCCCAAAGACGTGCTGGCGCTCAAGCAGGCCGAAGCGCAATGAACCGGGATACTCGCGGCAATCAATGGGTTGCAGGAGACAGGACATGAGTGCAGTGATCGACGACCACGCCCACGGCCACGAACATGCCCATGGCCCAGCCAAGGGCTTGATGCGCTGGGTGCTGACCACCAACCATAAGGACATCGGCACGATGTACCTGTGGTTCAGCTTCATGATGTTCCTGCTCGGCGGCTCGTTCGCCATGGTGATACGCGCCGAGCTGTTCCAGCCGGGACTGCAGATCGTGGAGCCGGCCTTCTTCAACCAGATGACCACCATGCATGGCCTGATCATGGTGTTCGGTGCCGTGATGCCCGCCTTCGTCGGACTCGCCAACTGGATGATCCCGCTGATGGTCGGGGCACCGGACATGGCCCTGCCGCGGATGAACAACTTCAGCTTCTGGCTGCTGCCGGCGGCGTTCCTGCTGCTGGTCTCGACCCTGTTCACCCCGGGCGGCGGGCCTAACTTCGGCTGGACCTTCTACGCCCCGCTGTCGACCACCTATGCGCCGGCCAGCGTGACGTTCTTCATCTTCGCCATCCACATGATGGGTATCAGCTCGATCATGGGGGCGATCAACGTGATCGCCACCATCCTCAACCTGCGTGCCCCCGGCATGACCCTGATGAAGATGCCGCTGTTCGTCTGGACCTGGCTGATCACCGCTTTCCTGCTGATTGCGGTGATGCCGGTACTGGCTGGCGTGGTGACCATGATGCTGATGGACATTCACTTCGGCACCAGCTTCTTCAGCGCCGCCGGTGGCGGTGACCCGGTACTGTTCCAGCATGTGTTCTGGTTCTTCGGCCACCCCGAGGTGTACATCATGATCCTGCCGGCGTTCGGCGCTGTGAGCTCGATCATTCCGGCATTTTCGCGCAAGCCGCTGTTCGGCTACACGTCGATGGTGTACGCCACCGGTGCGATTGCCTTCCTGTCGTTCATCGTCTGGGCGCACCACATGTTCGTGGTTGGCATCCCGGTGGTTGGCGAGCTGTTCTTCATGTACGCCACCATGCTCATCGCCGTACCCACCGGGGTCAAGGTGTTTAACTGGGTCAGCACCATGTGGGAGGGCTCGTTGACCTTCGAAACGCCGATGCTGTTCGCCATTGCCTTCGTCATCCTGTTCACCATCGGCGGGTTCTCAGGATTGATGCTGGCCATCGCACCGGCTGACTTCCAGTACCACGACACGTACTTCGTGGTGGCGCATTTCCACTACGTCCTGGTACCCGGGGCGATCTTCGGCATCTTTGCCTCTGCCTACTACTGGTTGCCCAAGTGGACTGGCCACATGTACGACGAAACCCTGGGCAAGCTGCACTTCTGGTTGTCGTTCATCGGCATGAACCTGGCTTTCTTCCCCATGCATTTCGTTGGCTTGGCCGGCATGCCACGGCGGATTCCCGACTACAACCTGCAATTTGCCGACTTCAACATGGTGTCATCGATCGGTGCCTTCATGTTCGGTGCGACGCAGATCTTCTTCCTGTTCATCGTCATCAAGTGCATCCGCGGTGGCGCACCTGCGCCGGCCAAGCCTTGGGATGGCGCCGAGGGCCTGGAATGGTCGATCCCCTCGCCAGCGCCCTACCACACCTTCCAGACGCCACCGGAAGTGAAATAGGAAAGTGCCCATGAACGGCCTGTCACTCAAACGCCTGGTGCTGCGCCTGCTGATGCTGACCGTTGTGATGTTCGCGTTCGGCTTTGCCCTGGTGCCCCTCTACGACGTGATGTGCAAAGCCTTTGGCATCAATGGCAAGACCGGCGGGCAGTACGAAGGCACCCAGCTCAGCGACCCGTCGCGCAGCGTGCGGGTGCAGTTCATGTCGACCAATGCCGGTGACATGGTCTGGGACTTCTATTCCACGGCCGACCAGATCGACGTCAACCCAGGGGCGGTGAACCAGATGATTTTCATCGCGCGGAACCCGACGGAGCGGCCCATGAGCGCCCAGGCCGTTCCCAGCATCACCCCGGCCGAGGCGGCGGCGTATTTCCACAAGACCGAATGTTTCTGCTTCACCCAGCAGGTGCTGCAACCCGGCGAACGCATCGAGATGCCGGTGCGTTTCATCGTCGATCGCGACCTGCCGGCCAGCGTGAAGCACCTGACACTGGCCTACACCTTGTTCGACATCACCGCTCGCCACCCGCCGGTCGCGCATCTCGCGACCCAGGACGTCCAGGGCGCCCGTTAAGGGAAGGAGAACAGCAATGGCAAGTCACGAGCACTATTACGTCCCGGCGCAGAGCAAGTGGCCGATCATCGCGACGATCGGCATGTTCATCACCATGTTCGGCCTGGGCACCTGGTTCAATGACCTCAAGGCCGGGCATCCCGATTCCCATGGGCCACTGATCTTTTTCATCGGTGCGTTGTTTCTGGCCTACATGCTGTTTGGCTGGTTCGGCGCGGTGGTCAAGGAAAGCCATGCCGGTCTCTACAGCGCGCAGATGGACCGCTCGTTCCGCTGGGGCATGAGTTGGTTCATCTTCTCTGAAGTGATGTTCTTCCTGGCCTTCTTCGGTGCGCTGTTCTACGTGCGCGTGCTGGCTGGCCCATGGCTGGGGGGCGAAGGACACAAGGGGATCGCCCACATGCTGTGGCCAAGCTTCGAGTTCGCCTGGCCGTTGCTCAACACCCCGGACCCGAAACTCTTTCCGCCGCCCAAGGAGGTGATCGACCCGTGGCACCTGCCGCTGATCAATACCATCTTGCTGGTCAGTTCCAGTGTAACCATCACCATCGCCCACCACGCCTTGCGGCGTGATCATCGTGGGGCACTGAAGTTGTGGATGGCGCTGACCATCATCCTGGGCATCAGCTTCATCGCGCTGCAAGCGTACGAATATCACGAGGCCTACACCAAGCTTGGGCTGACCTTGGGTTCTGGCATCTACGGCGCGACTTTCTTCATGCTCACGGGCTTTCACGGTGCCCACGTTACCCTTGGCACGATCATTCTGATCGTCATGCTCGTGCGTATCCTGCGCGGGCATTTCAACCCGGACAAACACTTCGGTTTCGAGGCGGCCAGTTGGTACTGGCACTTCGTCGATGTGGTGTGGGTCGGGCTGTTCATCTTTGTCTACGTGCTGTAGGGGCGGTTGCGGGCAAGCCGGCTTTAGCCGCAGATGCAACGTGTTTCAGAAGGGGGCGTTGGAAACCAGCTGGCCACTGATGAAGCCCCAGGCCACCAGCCCCACGGTGACGGCGGCCAGGGCGACACGAACGGTCAGTGCCTTGAGCAGCCGGGTCGAGTTTTCATCGTCCTTGACCAGAAACACCAGGCCACTGAACAGGCTGGCAATCGTGGCCAACAGCATCAGGACAATCGCGGCCTTGAGCATGACGATACTCCGGGGGGATGCGGTGATGTGGATAAGTATAGCGCTCGACCGTATGAGGCCGTTGTGAGGCCGTTTCGACCAGGCTGGATGCCCACCCTGGTAGTGCTTGCACTGCTGCCGGTGCTGATTTCGCTCGGCGGCTGGCAGCTCGGCCGCGCACAGGAAAAACGCGCCCTGCTGGACACCTATGCCCAGCGCCAGGTGGAGGCCCCGGTGGGCGCGGCTCAGTTGCAGCTGGCTGAGGATGCAGCTTACCGACGCGTGCACCTCTTTGGACGCTTCGATGGCGAACACAGTGTGCTGTTGGATAACCGCATGCGCGACGGCCAGGCAGGCATCGAGCTGCTCCAGCCCTTCCATGACCAGGCCAGCGGGCTGTGGCTGTTGGTCAACCGCGGCTGGCTGCCCTGGCCCGACCGCCGTGTACCCGTGCACTTCGAGACGCCTGCGCAATCCATGGTGCTGGATGCTTCGGTCTATGTGGCGCCGGGCAGTGCTTTCCAGCTTCACCCCGACCCGGAGGGCGGTCAATGGCCTCACCTGCTGACCGCTGTCGACCCCGCCCACCTGTGGCAACAGCTGGACCGCGAAGGTTTCGCCCATGAATTGCGCCTGCAGCCCGGCCCCGCCAGCTACCGTGCAGACTGGCCGGTGGTCGCCATGGGCCCGGAAAAGCACCAGGGCTATGCCGTGCAGTGGTTCGCCCTGGCCACCGCCCTGGTGCTGCTTTACCTCTACTTTGGCTGGCACAACAAGAAGGAGAACGACCATGGCCGCCGCCACCAGTCCACTGGACGTGCCTGAAGGCCGCAAACCCAAAGCCCGTGGGCGTTTGCAGCTGATTCTGATCCTGCTGGTGGTGCTCGGGCCGATGCTGCTCGCCACCTTCATGTACAAGCTGCAGTTCTGGGTGCCGGAGGGGCGCAGCTATCACGGCGTGATGATCGGCAATGGCGAGAGCCTTGCAGACATCGGCATCACTGCGCAGGACGAACGGTGGCAGCTGCTGGTCAGCACGCCCCAGGCCTGCGCCGACGATTGTCAGAAACTGGTGTACCTGGCCCGGCAGATCCAGATCGGCCTTGGTCGCGACGCCAGCCGTGCCAGTCATGCCTTGGCCATCGCCCAGCCATTGAGCCCCGACTATCAGGCCCTGCTGGGTCGCGAATATCCCCAGTTGCAGCGCTACCCGCTGGATATTCAACGCTACCTGCAGAAAGTGGAGGAAGCCGGTCCGCAACTGTGGATCGTCGACCCTCACGGCAACCTGGTGCTGCGCTATGACGCCAAGGTCAACGGCAAGCATGTGCTGGACGACCTGCGTCACCTGCTCAAGCTGTCCAACATCGGCTAGGAGCCTGTCATGGCCAGACCTGGATTCCGCCTCGCTGTGTTCGCCACCCTGCTGGCACTGCTGGTCGTCCTGCTCGGTGCCTATACCCGCCTCACCCATGCAGGCCTCGGTTGCCCGGACTGGCCAGGCTGCTATGGCTTCATCAGCGTGCCCAAGACTGAAGCGCAGCTGGCCCATGCCGAATTGCACTTTCCCGAACACCCAGTGGAAGAGGCCAAAGGCTGGGCCGAAATGGTCCATCGCTACTTTGCCGGTACCTTGGCGCTGGTGATCGCTTACCTGGCCCTACAGGCGGTGCGCCGTCACGCGCGTGATGGCCAGCCCTACCGCTTGCCGGTATTGCTGCTTGGGGTGGTCCTGGCCCAGGCGGCATTCGGGATGTGGACGGTCACTCTCAAGTTGTGGCCGCAGGTGGTCACTGCGCACCTGCTGGGGGGCTTTACCACGTTGAGCCTGCTGTTCCTGTTGTCGCTGCGTCTATCCCGGGCATTTGCGCCACTGCCAAAACTGCCGTTGAGCCTGCGCAGGGTGGCTGCCTTGGCATTGCTGGTGGTGATTGGGCAGATCGCCTTGGGTGGTTGGGTCAGTGCCAACTATGCCGCGGTTGCCTGTATCGACTTGCCCACCTGCCATGGGCAATGGTGGCCGTCAGCCGACTTCAGCAATGGCTTCCACCTGACCCAACATGTCGGTCCGAACTACCTCGGCGGGCAGCTGGACAGCGATGCGCGCACGGCCATTCATATCAGCCATCGACTGGGCGCGATGATCGTCACCTGTGTCCTGCTGATGCTCAGTTGGAAGCTTCACCGCTGTGGCCTGAGCCGGTTGGCGCGCCTGGTGCTCCTGGCATTGGTGATGCAGGTCGGGTTGGGCATCAGCAACGTGCTGTTCCATTTGCCCCTGGCCGTCGCCGTGGCACATAACGCAGGCGGCGCGCTGTTGTTGCTGAGCATGGTGCTTGTGAACTACCGCATTCGGGTGGTCGACAAGGTTCGCGTCGGTCATGGCTGGCGTCTTACGCCTGTGCCAGGCGTAGGCCTCTCGCAACCTATGAGGAATGATTCGTGGCGACGCTTCTGAGTGCACACCGCTCGCGTGCCGGTTGGCGCGACTATCTGGAATTGACCAAACCCAAGGTGGTCGTGTTGATGCTGATCACCTCGCTGGTGGGCATGTTTCTCGCCACCCGTGCGGGTGTGGCCTGGAGCGTGCTGGTGTTCGGCAATTTGGGCATAGCCCTGTGCGCCGGTGGTGCGGCGGTCATCAACCATGTGGTCGACAGGCGTATCGATGCACTCATGGCACGCACCCAGAAGCGGCCACTGGCCGAAGGCCGGGTAGCGCCTCTGCCGGCGCTGTTGTTCGCGCTGGCGTTGGCCCTGATGGGCATGGCTTCGCTGCTGGTCTTCACCAACGCCCTCACGGCCTGGCTGACCCTGGCTTCATTGTTGGGTTATGCAGTGCTCTACACCGGCTTTCTCAAGCGCGCCACGCCACAGAACATCGTCATCGGCGGGTTGGCTGGCGCGGCACCGCCGTTGCTCGGCTGGGTGGCGGTCAGCGGCCACATCAGCGCCGAGCCACTGCTGCTGGTGCTGATCATCTTTGCCTGGACGCCCCCGCATTTCTGGGCGTTGGCCATTCACCGCAAGGAGGAATACGCCAAGGCCGATATTCCGATGCTGCCGGTAACCCACGGCGAGGGATACACCAAGCTGCATATCCTGCTCTACACCCTGATTCTGCTGGCGGTTACCCTGTTGCCCTACGCCATCCACATGAGCGGCCTGCTCTACCTGGTTTGTGCCCTTTTGCTCGGCCTGCGCTTTCTGCATTGGGCGTGGGTGTTGTACCGTGGCAGCCGGCCGCACGCGGCGATCGGCACGTTCAAGTACTCTATCGGCTACCTGTTCGCACTGTTCATCGCGTTGCTCGTTGACCACTACTTGTTGCTGAACCTATGACTCGAACCCAGAAAACCGTATTCATCCTCGTCGCCCTGGTCGCGCTGATCCTGGGCCTTACCGTCAACAAGGTGCTCAATGGCCGCAGCCAACCCAACCCTGCCGAGCTGATCGACGCCGGCATTATCCTGCTGCCCCAGAGCCGTACGGTGGCGGACGTGACCATGACCAATCAGGACGGCCAGCCGGTAAAGCTGGATGACCTCAAGGGCAAGTGGTCGCTGCTGTTCTTCGGCTACACCTACTGCCCGGACATCTGCCCTACTACCCTGGCCCAGTTGCGCCAGGTGAAGAGCGAACTGCCCAAGGAGGCCGTGGACCGGCTGCAAGTGATGCTGGTGAGCGTTGACCCGAACCGCGATACGCCGAACCAGCTCAAGCAGTACCTGGGCTATTTCGACAAGGACTTCGTGGGGGTCGCGGGGTCGATCGAGGATACCCAGAAACTGGCCAACGCCTTGAGCATTCCCTTCATTCCGGCCGATACCAGCAAGCCTGGGTATACCGTGGATCACAGTGGCAACCTGGCAATCGTCGGGCCGGACGGGCGTCAGCGTGGGTTCATTCGAGCGCCGTTCAATAACCAGAAGCTGGTGGCGCAGTTGCCGGGGTTGGTCAAGCGGGATTGAACCAGGCCCTGAAAGCCCCGCGGGTGAACCCGTTCCCAGAGCTTTTCCGCTGATCTGGAGCACAGCGGTTCACCTGTGGGAGCGGGTTTGCCCGCGAAGAGGCGGGTGTAGATCTGCGGCTTAGAACGCCGGAATCACCGCACCCTTGTACTTCTCTTCGATGAATTTCTTCACCTCTGGCGAGTGCAGCGCAGCAGCCAGTTTCTTCATGTCGTCCGAGTCCTTGTTGTCCGGACGAGCCACCAGAATGTTCACGTAAGGCGAGTCGCTGCCTTCGATGACCAGTGCATCCTTCTCCGGGTTCAGCTTGGCTTCCAGCGCATAGTTGGTGTTGATCAGCGCCAGGTCGACCTGGGTCAGTACGCGGGGGATGGTGGCTGCTTCGAGCTCACGGAACTTCAGGCCCTTGTCGTTACCGGTGATGTCTTTGACGGTGGACAGGATGTTCTTGTTGTCCTTGAGCTTGATCACACCGGCCTTGTCCAGCAGCAACAGGGCACGACCGCCGTTGGTGGCGTCGTTGGGGATGACCACGGTGGCACCGGAGGACAGCTCGTCGAGCTTCTTGATCTTGGTCGAGTAGGCGCCCAAGGGCTCCAGGTGCACGCCGGTAACGCTGACCAGCTGAGTGCCCTTGGACTTGTTGAATTCATCCAGGTACGGCTGGTGCTGGAAGAAGTTGGCGTCCAGGCGCTTCTCGGCGACCTGCACGTTCGGCTGGATGTAGTCGGTGAATTCCTTGACCTTCAGCTCTACGCCTTCCTTCGCCAGCTGTGGCTGGACGAACTTGAGGATCTCGGCGTGCGGCACCGGGGTGGCGGCAACGGTCAGGGTGTCGGCGTGGGCCGAGAAGGCCGCGATGGCGGCAGCGACAGCAAGCAGCTTCTTCATTGATCACTCCTTGTGAGGGCCGCGACGGCCCCCGAACGGGTCGGCCTGGCCGACCCCATTGGGGTTACTTACGGGAAAAATGCACGACCAGTTTGTCGCCCACGCTTTGCAGGACTTGAACCAGAATCAGCAGCAGCACGACGGTAACGATCATCACGTCGGTCTGGAAACGCTGGTAGCCGAAGCGGATCGCCAGGTCGCCCAGGCCGCCGGCACCCACCACACCCGCCATGGCGGTGTAGGACACCAGGGTGATGGCAGTGACGGTGATGGCTGCGAAGATGCCCGGACGGGCCTCTGGCAGCAACGCGTTGGTGATGATCTGGCGGGTGGTGGCGCCCATCGACTGGGTGGCTTCGATGATGCCACGGTCCACTTCGCGCAGGGCCGTTTCGACCAGGCGTGCGAAGAACGGCGTGCAGCCTACCACCAGCGGCGGGATGGCGCCCGCGACACCCAGCGAGGTACCAGTGATCATCACGGTGACCGGGATCATCACGATTAGCAGAATGATGAACGGCAGCGAACGCAGCACGTTGACGACGAACGACAACAGCGCATAGACGCCCTTCTGCTCGAACATCTGCCGTGGTCCGCAGAGGAACAGCAGTACGCCCAGCGGCAGGCCCAGCAGCACGGTGAAGAACAGCGAGCCGAACAGCATGATCATGGTATCGACGGTGGCCAGCCAGATTTCGGCCCAGTCGACGTTGGCGAAGAAATTGAGCGCGTCCATCAACGCAGTACCTCCATATGTACGTCAGCTGCCTTGAAGCGGTCGAACGCCGCCTCCATGTCGCCGCCGGTGACGGCCAGGGTCAGCTGTCCATAGGGGACATCCTTGATGCGGTCGATACGTCCAGCGAGGATGCTGTAGTCGACCCCGGTCTCACGGGCCACGGTGCCCAACAGCGGTGCGTAGGTCGCATCGCCCTGGAATGTCAGGCGCACGATGCGGCCTGGCACGTGGGCGAAGTCGTCACGCTGCTCGCTTTCATCGACGTGTTCGTCTTCCTGCACGAAGCGCTTGGTGGTCGGGTGTTGCGGATGCAGAAATACTTCGGCCACCGAGCCCTGCTCGACGATATGGCCGGCATCCATGACCGCAACGCGGTCGCACACCCGGCGGATCACGTCCATTTCGTGGGTGATCAGCACGATGGTCAGGTTCAGCTCGCGGTTGATCTCGGCCAGCAGCTGCAGCACCGAGGCCGTGGTCTGTGGGTCGAGGGCGCTTGTGGCCTCGTCGCATAGGAGGATTTTTGGGTTGGTGGACAAGGCACGGGCGATGCCGACGCGCTGCTTCTGACCGCCAGACAGCTGTGCCGGGTACTTCCTGGCATGGTCCTGCAGGCCAACGCGGGCCAGCAGTTCGCTGACGCGCTTGTCGATCTCGCTGCGCGACAGTTCGCCGGCCAGGGTCAGTGGCAGCGCCACGTTGTCGGCCACGGTCTTGGATGCCAGCAAGTTGAAGTGCTGGAAAATCATCCCGACCTGCTGACGAAAACCGCGTAGCTGGTTGGCATTGAAGGCGGTGACATCTTCGCCGTCGACGATGATCTTGCCGCCCGAGGGCTCCTCGAGGCGATTGATCAGGCGCAGCATGGTGCTCTTGCCCGCACCGGAGTGGCCAATCAGGCCGAATACCTGGCCGTTTTCGATGGTCAGGCTGGTCGGGTTGAGAGCTGGGATTTCCCTACCGGCGACGCGGTAGGTCTTATGCACATTTTGGAACTCGATCACGTAGCGAACCTTGTGGGGCGCATGGAATTTGTGTCGGCGGTTGGCCGGGGGTCGCGCATTTTAGCCTTTTCCCATAGCTGTTCTTAGCATTTATTTCGTCATGCACCAATCCAGCGGGCATAACGCGACAACCGGTAATCCTGATTGAACGCTCGGCAAAGCTTCCTAGTCACTACTTGAACGAGCCCGTACAGGGCATGCCTGAAGACTGACGAGGAGAGCCGACTCATGCCCACCAAGAAGAACGACGCGCCCAAGCACAGTGAAGTCGCCGGCACCGATACCCCTGACCGGGCCAACACCAACGCCAAGCTGCAGCGGCTGGAGTCCTGCCGCAGCGATGCCACCGGGCAGGCGCTGCGCACCAACCAGGGCGTGAAGATCGCCGATAACCAGAACAGCCTGAAGGCGGGCCCTCGCGGACCATCGCTGCTCGAAGACTTCATCCTGCGCGAGAAGATCACCCACTTCGACCATGAACGCATCCCTGAGCGTATCGTCCACGCCCGGGGTACCGGTGCCCATGGCTACTTCCAGAGCTACGGCTGTCATGCCCAGTTGACCAAGGCTGGCTTCCTCCAGGACCCGGAGAAGATCACGCCGGTGTTCGTACGGTTTTCCACGGTACAAGGGCCACGCGGCTCGGGAGACACGGTGCGCGATGTGCGCGGCTTCGCCGTCAAGTTCTACACCGATGAAGGCAACTTCGACCTTGTTGGCAACAATATGCCGGTGTTTTTCATTCAGGATGCGATCAAGTTTCCTGACTTCGTGCATGCCGTGAAGCCTGAACCGCACAACGAGATACCGACGGGCGGCTCGGCCCATGACACCTTCTGGGACTTCGTTTCGCTGGTGCCGGAATCGGCGCACATGGTCATCTGGACCATGTCCGATCGCGCCATTCCGCGCAGCCTGCGGATGATGGAAGGCTTTGGCGTGCATACTTTCCGCATGATCAACGCCGAGGGCGTGGCCAGTTTCGTCAAGTTCCACTGGAAGCCGCGCCAGGGCGTGCATTCATTGCTATGGGATGAGGCACAGAAGCTGGCGGGCAAAGACACCGACTACCATCGCCGCGACTTGTGGGAAGCGATCGAAACCGGTGACTACCCTGAGTGGGAGTTGGGTGTGCAGATCGTACCTGAGGCCGATGAGCACAAGTTCGACTTCGACTTGCTCGATCCGACCAAGATCATTCCCGAGGAACTGGTGCCAGTCACCAAGCTGGGCAAGATGGTGCTCAACCGCAACCCGGACAATTTCTTTGCCGAAACCGAGCAAGTGGCTTTCTGTCCGGGGCACATCGTGCCGGGTATCGACTTCAGCAATGATCCGCTGCTGCAGGGCCGGCTGTTTTCCTACACCGATACTCAGATCAGCAGGCTGGGTGGCCCGAACTTCCATGAGATCCCGATCAACTGCCCGATGTCGCAGAACCACAACGGCCAGCGCGATGGCATGCACCGCATGACCATCAACAGGGGGCGTGCCTCATACGAGCCGAACTCTATCGACGGCGGTTGGCCCAAGGAGACGCCTCCTGCGGCGCAGGACGGCGGTTTCGAGAGCTATCAGGAGCGCATCGACGCGCACAAGATCCGCCAGCGCAGCGAATCGTTCGGCGACCATTTCTCCCAGGCGCGGCTGTTTTTCCAGAGCATGAGCCCGACTGAGCAGCAACACATCATCAAGGCCTACAGCTTCGAGTTGGGCAAGGTGGAGCGAGAGACCATCCGCCAGCGAGAGGTGAACGAGATTCTGGCTAACATCGACCTGAAGCTGGCGGCTGCAGTAGCAGCGAACCTCGGGTTGCCGGCGCCCAAGCAGGGCACGGTGAAGGTCAAGGGAAGCAAACTCGCGCAATCCGAGGCGCTGAGCCAGATGAACCATCCTGGTGACGTCGGTATCAAGGGGCGCAAGATTGCGCTGCTGGTGGCCGATGGGGTGGATGCGGCTAGCGTTGACGCGCTGGTCAAGGCGCTGGAGGCCGAGAGCGCCCGTCCACTGCTGCTGGGGCCGAGCTCCGCGCCGGTGAAGACGGCAGATGGCAAGCAGTTACCGGTAGACGCGTCGATGGAGGGTATGCCGTCGATCATGTTCGATGGGATAGTCGTTCCGGGCGGCAGCGAATCGGTCAAGGCGCTGGCGTCTAGCGGCTTGGCGAAGCATTTCCTGCTGGAGGGTTACAAGCATCTGAAGGCGATGGTGCTGACCAAGGATCTGGCAAGCAGCCTGGGCCTGAAGCAAGACAGGGGGCTGCTGCTGGGAGATGACAAGGCGGTAATGAATGCCTTCGTCAAAGCCGTAGAAGGGCATCGGGTATGGGAGCGAGAGGCCGTCGCGGAGGGTGTGCCGGCCTGAGGGCTGCAAAAGCAGCCCTGATCGTCACTGCTGATGCGGGACCAGAACGACCTGTGCCCGCATCGAGCGTCGGATTTCATGCTTCTGCTTGAGCTCGAAATCGCTGTCGATCTTGTGCACGCGCTTCTCAAGCAGTGTCTTCAGCCAAGGCGCGTCTTCGGTCCGAGGTACCTGGAACACCACCTCGCACTGGTAATTCACCACGTCCTTGGCAATTTCGTCGAGCTGGCGTCGCATCGCCCGGATATCGGTGGTTTTCAGCGCAACGACGGTGCTTGGTGCAGCCGGGTCGATCACCCGCGCCTGGGGCTTGGCCTCGGCAGCCTTCAGCGCTGCCTCGGCTTTTTCCAGCTCGGCCTTGCGTGCCTGGGTAACGGCATCGCCACCGGTCACCGCTGGCGCCTGGGGCATCAGCGCCCGGGCACGGGCCAGCGCGGTGGCTGCAGCATTGACGTCGCCCTTCTGCAGGACGATCTGGCTACGCTGCAGGTAGGCTTCGGCAAGCTGGCGCTGGTATTGCTCCAGGCGTGCGTCGTCGGGCGACTGGGTTTGCAGCGCCGCCAACTGATCTTCGGCGGTGGCCAGCTCATCGCTGGTGATACTTTGCTGCAATTGCTGCCAGGCATCGGCTTGGGCAGGTGCACCCGCCTGTTCGACCGGCGCGCTGGAACAGGCAGCCAGGAACAGCGAAAACGCGGCAACAAGCAGATAACGGGAGGCGAACGGCTTCATTCCTGCGACTCTCTATTTGCGCAAAAAGCGAGCAAGTCTACACCCAGGGGCATACGCTCGAAAACAGGTCTTACAGACCCTTTACCCTTGAAAAGGTTGCAGGGTATGCCTGCGCACCCCCCGGTTTTCAGCGCTTGGGCAAGGCCAGGCTCAGCAAGAATAGCACTGCGGCGCACACCACGATCGACGGGCCGGCCGGTGTGTCCTTGAACCATGACAGGGCCAGGCCGCCACACACGGCGGTGACGCCCAGCAGGCTGGCACCCAAGGCCATTTGCTCGGGGGAGCGGGCGTGACGTTGTGCCGCGGCGGCGGGAATGATCAGCAGCGATGTGATCAACAGCACCCCGACGATCTTCATGGCGACGGCGATGACCACTGCAATCAGCAGCATCAGCGCCATGCGCAGGCTCGCCACTGGCAAGCCTTCGACCATGGCCAGCTCTTCGTGCACGGTGACCGCCAGCAGGGGGCGCCACAAGGCTGCGAGCAGCAGCAGGACCAGCGCGCTGCCACCGAGGATCCAGGCCAGGTCGGTGGTGCTGATGGCCAGCAAATCACCGAACAGATAGGCCATGAGGTCGATGCGCACATCGTGCATGAAGCTGAGCGCCACCAGGCCCAGCGACAGGGTGCTGGGGGCCAGGATGCCGAGCAGGGTATCGGAGGCCAGCGGCTGGCGCTGTTGCAGCGTCACCAGCAGGATCGCCAGCAGCAGGCAGCCCACGGTCACTGCCAGCGCAGGGCTGACATCCAGGGCGAAGCCCAGTGCCACGCCGAGCAGGGCCGCGTGGGACAGCGTATCGCCGAAGTAGGCCATGCGCCGCCAGACCACGAAGGAACCCAGTGGGCCGGCCACCAGCGCCAGGGAAAGGCCCGCAAGCAGGGCATACAGAAGAAAATCAGCCATGCTTGCAGTGCTCTCCGTGAACATGGGTGCCAGGGGCGATCACCGAGCCATGCAGGTCATGGCTGTGATCGTGGTGGTGATGGTAGATGGCCAGGCTTGGCGCGTTCTGGCCGAACAGCTCGACGAACGCCGGGTCGTTGCTGACCTGCTCGGGGTGGCCGGAGCAGCACACATGGCGGTTCAGGCAAACCACCTGGTCGGTGGCGCTCATCACCAGGTGCAGGTCGTGCGACACCATCAGCACGCCGCAGCCATGGCGGTCGCGCAGGCGAGTGATCAGGTTGTACAGCTCGGTCTGCCCGACCACGTCGACGCCCTGCACCGGCTCATCCAGTACCAGCAGCTCAGGTTCGCGCAGCAGTGCGCGGGCCAGCAGCACGCGTTGCATCTCACCCCCGGAGATGGTCTGGATCGGGCTGTCGATGACCTGTTCGGCGCCCACTTCCTGCAAGGCCGACAAAGCAGCCGCACGGTCGACACCCGGTACCAGTCGCAGGAAGCGCAGTACCGAAAGTGGCAGCGTGGCGTCCACCTGGATTTTCTGCGGCATGTAGCCGATGCGCAGGCGCGGTTTGCGCCATACCGTACCGCGGTGCGGCTTGAGCAGGCCGAGCACGGCGCGTACCAGCGTGGTCTTGCCGGCGCCGTTGGGGCCGATCAGCGTGACGATCTGCCCAGGGGAGACCGACAGGTCGATGCTGTCGAGCACTGCCTCGCCACCGAAAGTGACGCCGACCTGCTCAAGGCGGATCAGTGCATCGCTCATGCCGCGCTCCGGCAGTTGCCGCACAGGCCGACGATCTCGACGGTCTGGGTTTCGACGCTGAAACCTACGTCCTTGGCACTGGCGATGATGGCGTCGCTGATGCTGTCCTGCTCCAGCTCGATGGCTACATGACATACCCGGCAGATCAGGAACTGGCCTTGGTGCGCATGTTCAGGGTGACTGCAACCGATGAAGGCGTTGAGCGATGCGATGCGATGGACCAGGCCGTTTTCGAGCAGGAAGTCCAGTGCCCGGTACACGGTAGGGGGCGCGGCGCGGCGCCCATCCTGCTCGCTGAGCACGGCAAGGATGTCATAGGCGCCCAACGGCTTGTGGCTCTGCCAGACCAGCTCCAGTACGCGACGGCGCAGAGCGGTCAGGCGCAGGCCCTGGCGCGTGCACAGGGCGTCGGCCTCAGCCAGTGCGCTGTGTACGCAATGGGAGTGATCGTGGGGACGGTGAGCCAGCGGCGTAATGGACATGGGCAGCGACGGTTCTGGATGGAGACGTTATTATGTTACCTGTTTCTGACGAGTCGAGTATTCATCGTGTCCCGATTCCTTGTGCTTTTTGTCGCTTTCCTCGCCTGTTCGGCGCACGCCGACGTGCGGGTGCTCACCAGTATCAAGCCGCTGCAGCAGATTGCCGCCGCCGTGCAGGACGGCGTAGGTACGCCCGATGTGCTGCTGCCGCCGGGCGCCTCGCCGCACCACTATGCCCTACGCCCCTCCGACATGCGGCGTGTGGGCGATGCTGACCTGTTGTACTGGATCGGGCCGGACATGGAGAGCTTCCTGCCACGGGTGCTGGGCAGCCGCAGCAAGCCCACGGTCGCGGTTCAGTCGCTGCCGGGCATGAGCCTTCGTCACTTCGGCGAGGATAGCCATTCCCATGAGGAAGAAGACCACGACGACCATGATCACGATCACCGGCCGGGTAGCCTGGATGCGCATTTGTGGCTGTCGTCGGTCAACGCCCGGGTGATCGCGACGAAGATGGCCGCCGACCTGGCGTCGGTCGATCCTTCCAACGCGGCGCGCTACCAGGGCAACCTGAAAGCTTTCGTCGAACGTCTGGATGCCTTGGATGCGCGTATCAAGGCGCGGGTATCGGGTATCGCCAACAAGCCGTACTTCGTGTTCCACGAAGCCTTCGACTACTTCGAGGCCTCTTACGGTCTGAAACACGCCGGAGTGTTCACTGTCGCTGCCGAGGTACAGCCTGGCGCGCAACATGTGGCCGCCATGCGCAAGCGCCTGCAGGAAGTGGGCAAGACCTGTGTCTTCAGTGAGCCACCGCTGCGGCCGCGGTTGGCCGAGACCCTGACGGCAGGGTTGCCGGTGCGCCTGGCCGAGCTGGATGCCCTGGGTGGCACCGACCTGGTGGATGCCGGGGGCTATGAGCGGCTGCTGGAGAAATTGGGTGCTGATCTGGCGGGGTGTCTGGAACAGTTGTAAGCCTGTTCCGACCGCTTCGCGGGTAAACCCGCTCCCACGGCGCTAGCGAAAACTCCCAGGTTATCGCTTTAGTGCAGGAGCGGGTTTACCCACCAAGAGGCAGGCGCGGCCTAGAGCGCGAACGGCAGGTGCAACGCCACCTGCTGACGCTGCGCCAGACGCACCTCGAACTCGCTCGGGTCATGGATCATCACGTCCATGCCGGCGAACGACTCGGCCGCGATCAGTCGCGACAGCCAGAACCGCACGCAGCCGACTCGCAACATCTCTGGCCACAGCTCAGCTTCCGCCGCCGTGAACGGTCGCAGCGCCGCATAGGCCGCCAGCAGCGCCTGGGCGCGGGGCACATCGATGGCGCCGTGCTCATCCAGGCACCAGTCGTTCACGGTGATGGCGATGTCATACAGCATCGGGCCCGAGCAGGCGTTGTAGAAGTCGATCACACCGGTCAGGTGGGTGCCTTCGAACATCACGTTGTCGCGGAACAGGTCGGCATGCAGGTTGGCCCGGGGCAAGGCCAGGATCTGCGCCTTGTGCGCGGTGATCTCGTCCAGTGCCGGCTGTAGCAGCGCAGCCTGCCCGGCGGTGAGACGCGGCAACAGCTCGGCACCCGATTGCAGCATCCAGTCCAGGCCGCGGTCGGTACGGCGCTCGATGATGCGCTCGCGGGTGGCGAGGTGAATGTGCGCGAGCAGTTCGCCCACCTGAGCGCAATGCTGGTTGTTGGGCGCCTTGATGTGCTTGCCCGACAACCGTGGTTGCAGCAGGGCCGGCTTGCCGCACAGTTCGCGCAGGGCGTTGCCGTCGCGGTCACGCAGTGCATAGGGCACCGGCATGTCGGCTTCGTGCAGAACATCGAGCAGCTCGATGAAGAACGGCATGTCCTCGACCGGGCCCCGTTCGACCAATGTCAGGACGAACTCCCCCTGTTCGAGGCTGACGAAGAAGTTGCTGTTCTCGGTACCGGCGGCAATGCCCTGGAAATCGAGCAAACGGCCCAGCTCGTAGGGCGCCAGAAAGGTTTCCAGCTCAGGCCGGGTCACGGGGGTGAAGACTGACATGATGAAGAGTTGCCCATGCGGGCACTTCCGCCGGGAAGTGCCAGGTTGATGTGAACGGTGCGCGTCAGATTACCACTCGAAGATCTTCCAGGACGGAATCAGCATGTCCGGCTGGTCGGAACGAATGAAATTGCCTTCGGAGCCGTCGGCGCGTACCAGAAAGTAAGGCTTGCCGTTCTTCGGCGTGACCTTGATCGCATACAGGAAGCCGTTTTGCCGATATTCCTGGATGGTTTTGTCGCCTTCCGTGCGAATGGTCACATCGGGATCTGCCGATGGGGCGTCGTCCGCCGCCAGGGTGACGACCGGCGTGGTTGCCAACAGGCCGAGCAGTAACAGGCGAATGGGTGTACGCATGATAACCTTGTCCCTTTGTCGTCATTGATCTGGCTATTCTAGCGCCGGACCCGCCGAAAAGGTTGATTCTCCTCATGAGCCAAGTGCCCCTCGTCCTGGTGGACGGTTCCTCCTATCTCTACCGCGCCTTTCACGCGCTGCCGCCGCTGACCACGTCCAAGGGCATGCCAACCGGCGCGGTCAAGGGTGTGCTGAACATGCTCAAGAGCCTGCGCAAGCAATATCCAGACAGCCTGTTCGCCGTGGTGTTCGACGCCAAGGGCGGTACGTTCCGCGATGCGATGTTCGCCGAGTACAAGGCCAACCGGCCAAGCATGCCCGACGATTTGCGGGTACAGGTCGAACCGCTGCACGCCAGTGTGAAAGCCCTGGGCTACCCCCTGTTGTGCGTCGAAGGCGTCGAAGCCGACGACGTGATCGGCACCCTGGCTCGCAGCAGTGCCACCGCTGGCCGGCCGGTGATCATCTCGACCGGTGACAAGGACATGGCGCAGTTGGTCGACGGGCACGTCACACTGGTGAACACCATGACCGGGAGCGTGCTGGACGTGGCGGGCGTGCGCGAAAAGTTCGGTGTCGGGCCCGAGCATATCATCGACTTCCTTGCCCTGATGGGCGACAAGGTCGACAACATCCCCGGCGTGCCGGGCGTGGGCGAAAAGACGGCGGTCGGCCTGCTGACAGGGATCGGCGGTGGTCTGAGCGACCTGTACGCTAACCTCGACAAGGTGGCGGCCCTGCCGATCCGTGGTGCCAAGACCCTGCCAGCCAAGCTCGAAGAGCATCGCGATGCCGCGTTTCTGTCGTATGAGTTGGCCACCATCAAGGTCGACGTGGCGCTGGAAATCGACGTCGATGACCTGGTCTGCGGCGAACCCGACCGCGAGGCGCTGCTGGCGCTGTACACCGAAATGGAGTTCAAGAGCTGGATCGCCGAGGTCCAGCGTGACGCCAGCCAGGCCGGTGAAGCCCTTGAACCGGTCGAGGCACCGGCGGCCAAGGTTGAACCTAAATACGAAACCATCCTCGACCAGGCTCGCTTCGATGCCTGGCTTGAGAAGCTGCGCCAGGCCCAGCTGTTTGCCTTCGACACCGAAACCACCAGCCTGGATGCACAGCAGGCACAGTTGGTGGGCCTGTCGTTCGCAGTCGAGCCCCATGAGGCGGCCTATGTGCCGCTGGCCCACGACTACGAAGGGGCCCCGACGCAGCTGGACCGCGAGCAAGTGTTGAAGGCGCTCAAGCCGTTGCTGGAGGACCCAGGCAAGGCCAAGGTCGGTCAGAACGCCAAGTACGACATCAATATTCTCGCCAATTGCGAGCTGGCCATTCAGATGCGTGGCGTCGCCTATGACACCATGCTCGAATCCTACGTGCTGGATTCCACTGCCACCCGTCACGACATGGACAGCCTGGCGCAGAAATACCTCGATCACACCACCATTACCTTCGAGCAGATTGCGGGCAAGGGTGCCAAGCAGCTGACCTTCAACCAGATTCCCCTGGAAAAGGCCGGCCCCTATGCTGCCGAGGACGCCGATATCACCTTGCGTCTGCACCAGGCGCTGCAGGCGCGCCTGGCCAAGACCCCGAGCGTGCAGCCGGTTCTGATGGACATCGAGATGCCGCTGGTGCCGGTGCTGGCCAAGATCGAGCGCCAGGGGGCATTGGTCGATGCCGAACTGCTGAAGATCCAAAGTGGCGAGCTGGGTGTGAAAATGGCCGAGCTGGAGCGCCGCGCCTTCGAGTTGGCTGGCGAGGAGTTCAACCTGGGTTCGCCCAAGCAGCTGGGTGCCATCCTGTACGACAAGCTGGGCATGCCCGTGCTGAGCAAGACTGCCAAAGGGCAGCCTTCCACCGCTGAAGCGGTGCTCGATGAACTGGCCGAGCAGGGTTACCCGCTGCCCGAAGTACTGATGCAGTACCGCACCCTGAGTAAACTCAAGAGCACCTACACCGACAAGCTTCCAGGGCAGATCAACCCGCGTACTGGGCGCATCCACACCTCGTACCAGCAAGCCGTGGCCGCGACCGGGCGCCTGTCGTCCAGCGACCCGAACCTGCAGAACATCCCGATCCGCACGGCCGAAGGCCGACGCATTCGTCAGGCCTTCATTGCCAGCCCCGGTTACAAGCTGCTGGCGGCGGACTACTCGCAGATCGAGCTGCGCATCATGGCTCACCTGGCCAAGGACGAAGGCCTGCTGCATGCCTTCCGCAACAACCTCGATGTCCACCGTGCGACTGCCGCCGAAGTCTTCGGTGTGGCACTCGAGGCGGTCACCACGGACCAGCGCCGCAGCGCCAAGGCCATCAACTTCGGCTTGATCTACGGTATGAGCGCCTTTGGACTGGCCAAGCAGATCGGTGTCGATCGCAAGCAGTCACAGGACTACATTGACCGTTATTTCGCCCGCTACCCCGGTGTGCTGGCCTACATGGAGCGCACGCGTGCCCAGGCGGCCGAGCAAGGCTTCGTCGAGACCCTGTTCGGACGCCGCCTGTACCTGCCGGACATCAACGCCAAGAACCCAGCCTTGCGCAAAGGCGCCGAACGCACGGCGATCAACGCGCCGATGCAGGGCACCGCAGCCGATATCATCAAGCGGGCGATGGTGAATGTGGACAACTGGCTCACCCAGAGCAATCTGGATGCCCGTGTGATCCTGCAGGTTCACGACGAACTGGTACTCGAAGTGAAAGAGGGTCTGGTCGAGCAGGTGAAAGATGAAATTCGCACGCAAATGAGCAATGCCGCGCAGCTGGATGTTCCGCTGCTGGTAGAGGTAGGCGTGGGCTCGAATTGGGACGAAGCTCACTGATTACGCTGGAAAAGATGTGTAGGATCGGGGATGTGTGCCGCGGATCCGAAGCAGGCCTCGGGCCTCTGGTTCTGAAGTTTCATGAAACTATCGCAAATAGTTTTGAGGGCTTCGGAACTAAATCGGTGAAACGGGGCTCAGAGTAACTGAATGGCTGGTGAAGCCTTTCGATGCTCCTATGTTGTGTTAAGTGTTGGCAGATACCCGGACCCCGCCCTAGCGGTCCGGACTTGAACCCCAGACTTCCCCCTCCCCATATGAAGTCCGGGGTTTTTTTTGCCCGGAATTTGACCAGCCGGTACACACCCGCAGGAGCGGGTGGGCCCGCTCCTGCAGGGTGGTTGTGCTCACTTCAGGCAGTTGGCTTGTCTTCGAGCTCCATCCAATCCGCCAGCACGCGGTAGGCATCCTCGACTCCCAGGCGCTTGGGCGCCGAGAACAGCTGGATGGTCACACCGTCGCCCCAACCCTTGCGAATTTCCGACTGCACCTTGAGCAAGGTGTTCTTGCCGGCACCGTGGGTCAGTTTGTCGGCCTTGGTCAGCAGAATGTGCATCGGCATGCCGCTGGCCTTTGCCCAGTCGAGCATCATCTTGTCGAAGTCGGTCATGGGGTGACGCACGTCCATCATCAGGATGACGCCACGCAGGCACTCGCGGCTGCCCAGGTAGGCCTCCAGGTGGCGCTGCCAGTGCTGCTTGAGCGGGATCGGGACTTTTGCATATCCGTAACCCGGCAGGTCGACCAAACGCCGTTCATCGTCCAGACTGAAGAAATTCAACAGCTGGGTGCGCCCTGGGGTCTTCGAGGTGCGCGCCAGGCTGGCATGAGTCAGGGTATTGAGGGCGCTGGACTTGCCGGCGTTGGAGCGACCGGCGAAAGCCACCTCGTAACCCTGGTCGTCCGGACATTGTTCGACCTTGGCTGCGCTGAGGGCGAATTTGGCTTTCTGGCAGAGGCCGAGGATGGGGTTCTTGACTTGCATGGGATATCCGATGTGGGTGTTGCCAAGGCCGAAGCCGGCAAGCGGTGTCGTTTCCGTTTGGATGGCGGAAGTATATAATGCCCCAGTTTTTGTGTGCTCATTCTCCCAGCGAAGGAGATCGAGCATGGGGTGTCGAACAATAGCTCGCGCATCAGAACGCAGCGCGGCCCCCAACCCTGTCAGGTCGTTCCGCATGGCGAAATGGCTGCTTGCTGTCGGTATGTTCCTACCGTTTTTCAGCGCACAGGCTACACAGGATCCCGAGGCGTTGTACAACCGCACGTGTGCGGCCTGTCACGCCGGGCAGTTGCCACAGGCACCCAAGCGGGGTGACCGGGCAGCCTGGGAGCCAAGGCTGGCGCAAGGTGTGAACACACTGGTGGCGCATGTTACCCAGGGTTTCAAGGCTATGCCGCCGCGTGGATTGTGCATGGACTGCAGTGCCGAGGACTACCGTTTGGTCATCCTTTGGATGAGTGGCAGTCCCGATACATAACATTTCACCCTTAGCCGTGTTGGATTAGCTGATGAACAAACTAGTCGTGAGTCTGCTGTTGACCATGGGTGTCGCAGGTGCGGCCACTGCTGCTGACCCCATCAAAGGCGATGCCGCCGCCGGCCAGGCCAAGACGGCCGTCTGTGGTGCCTGCCACAACCCCGACGGTAACAGTCTGGCGCCGAACTTCCCGAAACTGGCCGGCCAAGGCCAGCGCTACCTCGAAAAACAACTGCATGACATCAAGTCCGGCAAGCGTACCGTGCTGGAAATGACAGGCATGCTCGCCAACTTCAACGACCAGGACCTGGCCGATATCGCCGCCTATTTCTCCAGTCAGAAAGGCAGCGTGGGGGCGGCCGATCCAAAACTGGTCGAGCGGGGCCGTGCCCTGTTCAACGGCGGTGACCTTGAGAAAGGCATGCCGGCCTGTACCGGCTGCCACTCGCCCAATGGCGCTGGCATCGCCCTCGCCGGCTTCCCGCACCTGGGGGGCCAGCATGCGCAGTACGTGACCAAGCAGCTCACGGACTTCCGCGAAGGCAATCGCACCAATGATGGCGATGCCATGCCCATGCGCTCGATTGCCGGCAAGCTGAGCAACAAGGATATCGAGGCGTTGTCCAGCTACATCCAGGGCCTGCATTAACATTCGGTTAATGCTGTACGGCAAAGATGAAAGGGCGGCCGGACCGCCCTTTTTTCAGTCCGCAGCCGTTACACTACAGAACTCGGGCCCTTCCCGACCTGTCTGAATTCAGGTCGCGTCGAGGCGACCAATGACTGCTCAGGAGTAAAGCATGCGTAAACTGATTCTCAGCGCTGCGCTGGTCGCTGCCAGCGTATTCGGTATGACTGCCGTCCAGGCTGCGGAGCCCGTGGCCGGCAAGGAATACATCGAGCTGAGCAACCCTGTTCCGGTATCCGTGCCTGGCAAGATCGAAGTGATCGAGCTGTTCTGGTACGGCTGCCCACACTGCTACCACTTCGAGCCGACCATCAACCCATGGGTAGACAAGCTGCCCAAGGACGTCAATTTCAAACGCGTTCCGGCAATGTTCGGCGGCCCATGGGATGCCCATGGCCAGATGTTCCTGACTCTCGAAGCCATGGGTGTGGAGCACAAGGTGCACGCCGCCGTGTTCGATGCCATCCAGAACCAGCGCAAGCGTCTGACCGACCCTGCCGACATGGCTGACTTCCTCGCTACCCAGGGCGTCGACAAAGACAAGTTCCTGGCGACCTACAACTCCTTCGCCATCAAAGGCCAGGTCAACCAGGCCAAGGAGCTGGCGAAAAAGTACGAAATCACGGGTGTACCGAGCATGGTGGTCAACGGCAAGTACCGCTTCGACCTGGGTACCGCAGGCGGTCCGGAAGGCGTCCTGAACGTCGCCGACCAACTGATCGCCAAGGAGCGCGCCGCTAAGTAAGCGGCGAACCCTATGCCCCGCTTCAGAAACACGCGTGGCATTGGCCTGCATCAGCCGCAGGTCAACGAACATCACCTGCAGGCCCCTGGCCTGCCCGAGGATGGCCGCCTGCGGTTGCTGAGCTTCAACATTCAGGTCGGCATCAGCACCGAGCGTTACCGTCATTACCTGACCCGTAGCTGGCAGCATTTGCTGCCGCACAACGGGCGGGCGGGCAACCTGCAAAAGATCGGCGAGCTGCTCAACGATTTTGACCTGGTGGCCCTGCAGGAGGCCGATGGCGGCAGCCTGCGTTCAGGCTTCGTCAACCAGGTCGAGCACTTGGCTCAGTTGGGCGCCTTCCCCTACTGGTACCAGCAGCTCAATCGCAACCTCGGGCGGTTCGCCCAGCACAGCAACGGGGTGCTCAGCCGCCTCAAACCGCATCTGCTGGAAGACCATCCGTTGCCTGGCCCGGCTGGGCGTGGGGCAATTCTGGTGCGATTCGGCGAGGGCGACGACGCGCTGATCGTGGTGATGATGCACCTGGCACTGGGGGCGAAGACCCGTGCCAGGCAGTTGGCCTACATTCGCGAGCTGATCGGCGGCTATCGTCACCAGGTGTTGATGGGCGACATGAACACCCATGCCACCGACCTGCTCGACCACTCGCCTCTGCGCGATCTGGGCCTGATCGCCCCGCAGGCCGAGGCCACCTTCCCCAGCTGGCGCCCTCAGCGCTGCCTGGACCATATCCTGCTCAGCCCGAGCTTGACCCTCGAACGGGTCGAGGTGCTGGCGCAGCCAATTTCCGACCACCTTCCCGTCGCTGTCGAGATCCGATTGCCTGAAGCATTGACTGTGGATACGCTGCCGGTCCTGAGGTAGATCAGCAGAAGCGTTTCGAGCGCTCAAGTGTTCGAAGCGTTCGCCGAAAGCGTGTAATCACAGCTCATAGATGCATCACTTTTTGCGGATCCAGGCATGACCATCGACGCCGAGCGCTGGAAAGAAAAATATCTAAAAAGCATCGAACAGCAGGAAAAGCTCGAGCGTCGCTGGAATGCTCGACTTGACCTGTTGCGCCGGGGCCTGGTGCGCAGCACCCTGGCAGCCGAAGGCAGCGACAAGGCGGTCGACCAGTGCATGAAGGAAATGCGCGAGGTGATCCGCAGCGACAACATGGACGCCGGCCTGGCCGGCCTGATTCCGCGCCTGGAAAAAGCCGTTCTGGATTCCGAGCAGCGACGTGAAACACGGATGAACCAGGTCCGCGATGCGCTCACGTCATTGGTAAGCCAGTTGCAAACGCTGCCATTGCCGGGTGATGTATCCAGATCATTGAAAAAGCTGGCCAAGAAACTCGATGGCGGCGTAAGCCAGTCCCGCGACCTGCCTCCTTTACTCGGCGAGCTCAGCGGTCTGCAAGGGCTCGCCCTGTCCACGCTGAGCAAACCCGAGGAAGAAGCCAGGCCGGGGTTTCTGCAGCGCCTGTTCGGTAATCGCGAAATCGAACAGCAGGGTGAGCAGGCACTGGTCCATGCAGACCAGGCAGCGGCCGATGTTCCCGCGGTACCTCCTTCGCTCGACGTCGCGCCCGCGCCGCCAGCTTCCGATGTAGTCGAGGCACCAGCGCCCGATGTGGATGAGCTGCAGCCGCTTGCGGCGCAGCTGCAAGCGCCTGCCGAGCCCGTGAGTGCCGAGCAGCCCCAAATGCCGGAAGCCGTTGCAGAGTCGGAACCGACCGTGCTGTCCGAGCCTGCACTGGTCGAGAACCAACGCCATGAGCCACCGGCGGCCCCACCCGCTGCGCCGTTGCCCGTGTCTGAGCAGCTCCAGGAAGGCGAGCTGCCTTCACTGGTCGACGCTTCGTTGCAGGTCGAGGATGCTGCTGGCGAGGACGGCCCCTATGCCTTGCCCGACGCTGTCGAACCACCTTACAGCCAGGTCGCTGCGCATATCGAGCAGACCCTGATTGGCCTGCTCGACGACCTGAGCCTGCCCGAGCGCCACAAGGCACAAGCCCTGGCAATGCGCGAGCGGGTGGCGCGCGGCTTGAACTGGTATGAGCTGATCCCGGTTCTCGACGACCTGGCAGTGCTCATGCTGGCCATTACCGACAGCGGTCAGCACGAATTCGAGGCTTACCTGCAACAGCTCAACGAGCGCCTGGAGAATTTCCAGAGCCACTTGCAGGAAGCCAGTGCCGGACACGCCGACAACAGTACCGCTGCCCGTGAGCTGGACAGCCAACTGCGCGAACAGGTCGATGGCCTGCAAAGTAGCGTACAGGGCGCGGCGGACCTGGAAAGCCTCAAGCACATCCTGGAAAACCGTCTTGAGGGGTTGTCTGTCACCATTGACGATCATCAGCGTGAGCGCGACCGCCGCGAACAGGAACTGGCAGGGCGCCTGCAGGGCCTGGCCGAACGTGTGGCCAGTATGGAGCAGGAAGCCCTTGGCTACCGTGAGCATCTGGAGGAGCAACGGCAGAAGGCGCTTATCGACCCGCTCACCGGCCTGCCGAACCGCGCAGCCTGGGCCGAGCGGGTCGAGCGCGAGGTCCAGGACTGGCAGGAGGGTGGCGGGCATCTGCTGATGGCTATCCTTGACCTGGACCATTTCAAGCGCATCAACGACGGCTACGGCCACCTGGCCGGCGACAAGGTGCTGAAGATCGTTGCCGACCAACTGCGCAAGCGGCTGCGAGGCCAGGATTTCATCGCCCGCTTTGGCGGTGAGGAGTTCGTCCTGTTGTTGCCGCAGACCTCCCCGGCTGCCGGTCAACAATTCGCCGAAGTGCTACGCGCGGCCATCGAGGCGTGCCCATTTCACTTCAAGGGCGAGCGCGTGGTGATCACCGCTTCCATTGGCGTGAGCGCTTTCCGCTCCGGCGAGCGTGCCGACCAAGTGCTCAAGCGTGCCGACGACGCCTTGTACCGGGCGAAGGACCTGGGGCGTAACCGGGTCGAAATGGCATAAACAAGTACCGCATTCATCGCGCCTACGAGGTCGAGACTGCGTAACCGACATGTGCACTGTCGTGCATGTCGTTACGGAACGATCTCTGATGAGGAGCCGAGCGATGAAAGCATTCAAAGCGTGGGTTGTACTAATGATGGGGTTGGCCTACCAGGCCTCTGCCCTGGCCAATGAAACCTGGTGGACCGCACACATTGGCGGTGACGGCAGTGTGTTGCGCCAATGGCCAAAGTGGATCGAAAGGGTCGAGCACAAACCTCAGGACAACTACTTCACTCAATACACGCTGTTCTTCAACAAGCGCATCGTGCATCAGGACCCCGGCTTCTGCTCGGTCTCGCCGATCGATGCCAGCAGCGAAAACAGGCTGGTACATGGCTACGCCAAAGTGATCGGCAAGCCATTGGCCGAGCAGGCAACGGTGCTGACCCAACTGGTGGATGTGAAAGGCCCCAGTGGCGACAACTCGATGGAATTCCTGGTGCTGTGCACACGCTGAATCACTCTTTAGCCTAATGGCCGGGAAGGAGCACGTTATACTGTAGCGACGATGTAGACTCCTCCAGACGTGCTCCCACCGATGAAAACCTTATTCACCGCTTGCATGCTGTTGATCCTAGCGGGTTGTTCCACAGGCCTGCGCATCGACCGCAGCCATGTTTCCGCCAACCAGGACGACCGAATCCAGTTCGTGGTCCTGCATTACACCAATGCGTCCCTTGAACGTTCCCTGGCGCTGCTGACCCATGGTGAGGTCAGCAGTCATTACCTGATAGGTGACGGCCCGGCGACGGTCTACCAGTTGGTCGACGAGAGCCGTCGGGCCTGGCATGCCGGTGACAGCCAGTGGCAAGGTCGAACCTGGCTCAATTCGAGCTCCATCGGCATCGAGATCGTCAATCCTGGTTTCACCGACACCCCCAATGGTCGGGTCTGGCACCCTTACAGCGAGGCGCAGATCCAGGCGCTGATCGCCCTGCTCAACGATATCGTCAAACGCAATCACATCGAGCCGCGCCACATTATTGGCCACAGTGATATCGCACCATTACGCAAACTGGACCCCGGGCCGTTGTTCCCCTGGAAGCGCCTGGCCGAAGCGGGCCTCGGGATTTGGCCAGACGCCGCGGCGGTAGCACGCCAGCAAGCATATTTCAGTGCTAATCCCCCCACGATCGGCTGGTATCAGCAAGAATTAGCCCGTTTTGGTTACGCAATCGAGCAAACCGCAGAGCTGGACGTTGCCACCCGCCATGTGATCGCTGCATTCCAGATGCGCTTCCGTCCAGCGCGTTTCGATGGCATGCCGGACGCACAGACAGCCGCAATTCTGCAGGTGCTCAACCGCATGCGTTAGTCAGGCGCCCCCACGCGCCTTAATCACCGCTCAACGGGCAGGCTGAGTGTCAAACCAGTTGCTATACCTTGTTAATCAACTGGATGCTAGCGATGTCAGCCTTGCTCACTGCACTGCGCCAATTTTTTTACCGTCCCTGGATGCTGGCCACCTTGGCAGCGTTGGCCAGTGGCGCAGTGCTGCTGACTGCCAGCTTCGGTATCGCCCTGCAACAGATGAAGCAGAACGAAAGTGCGCAAATGAATGCGCAGGGCGACCGATTTCTCGAGCGGCTAGAGCAGGTATTCGGCCAGCTGCGCGAGGGCGTCGATGCGTTGCAGGCGCAGCCCTTGCGCGGCTGTGACGCGGCGATGTTGCAGGCCTTGCAGGCAGTCGGCCTCGGGTCGCGCTTTATTTATGAGGCCGCATACATCGACGGCAACATCGCCTGTTCGAATCGGGGGGGTGAAAGGCTCATCGAATCCTTGCGGGCGCCAGACATTCGAGGCCCCACCTACAGCTATTGGTTGAACACCACCACCGAGCCTGATGAAAACCTGGCGGCGCTGATGTTGGGGCGCGGCAGGTTCGTGGTTTCGACATCCCGTGGGCACCTGACCGATGTGGTCGACTTGCCCCCCGGCGGCAGCTTGCTGGTCGTGCTCGACAATGGTGCCCGAGCCATCCCGGTGCTGGGCCCGCCGCAAGTCTGGCCGCCCGCTGCTGCCTGGCCTTCCAGCGAGAACACGCTACTCGAACTGAGCGACCGTCTTATCTATCGCATGCCGACGAAATCGCCGGATTACCAGTTGGTGCTGATCGCTCCACGGGCGAGCCTGCCATTGAAAATGAACGGCATGCTCTGGTTGCTGATTCCTGGCAGCCTGTTGGCGGCCTGCTGCATCGGTTGGCTGGTGCTGCAGCTGGTGCAGCAGCGGCGCTCGATGAGTTCCGAATTGCAGAACGCTCTACGCCGTGGCGAACTGCAAGTGCTTTACCAGCCCATATTCGAACTCGACAGCCGACGATGCGTGGGGGCCGAGGCGTTGGTGCGCTGGCGCCGCCCAGACGGGACGCTGACCAGCCCGGATTTGTTCATTCCCCTGGCCGAGAACACCGGGCAGATATGCCAGATCACCGACTTCGTCCTGCAGCGTGTGCTCGAACAACTTGGGCAGTTGCTGCGTTCGCACCCCAACCTGTACATCTCGGTCAACCTCGCTGCCTGTGATGTGATGGTGCCGCGCATCGGGCGAGTCGCTGCACGGTTATTGGCGTTGCACCGGGTGTCGGCCAGCCAGATCGCCTTCGAGGTTACCGAGCGGGGGCTGATCGACGTGGTAGTGGCCCGTGACAATCTGCAGGCGTTGCGGGCCGTGGGGCACCAGGTGCTGATCGATGATTTCGGCACGGGATATTGCAGTCTGGCCTACCTGCAGACCTTGCCCGTGGATTGCCTGAAGATCGACAAGGCCTTCATCGATGCACTGGGGCACGATGCCGCCAGTAGCGGAGTTGCACCGCACATCATTCGCATGGCCCATGACCTGCACCTGCGAGTGATTGCCGAAGGCATCGAATGCGAAGACCAGGCCGAGCTGCTCAACAGCGAAGGGGTGAACTACGGCCAGGGCTGGTTGTTCGCCCATCCACTTAACGCACGGCAGTTCGCCGAGCTGGTGACCCGCGGAAGACAGGTTGCAGCTCGGCGGGGTGAAAACTGACTTGCGTTGGGCGAGGGTTCAGACAGGCAGCGCCATATAGAATTGGGTGCCTTGTCCGGGGCGGGAAAACACGCCCATGCGCCCCCCATGCAGTTGCACGATCTCCTTGCACAATGCAAGGCCCAGCCCTGCGCCGCCCTTCTTGCGGCCCACCTGCACGAACGGTTCGAAAATTCGGCCTTGCTGCCCATAGGCGATACCTTCGCCATTGTCTTCGACACTGATGATCACTCGCTCTGCGTGCCGCCGTGCATGCAGGCGGATCTTTCCACCGTTTGGAGTATGGCGAATGGCGTTGTGCAGCAGGTTGTCCATTACCCGGTCGAGTTGGGCGACGTCGGCCTGTATGCGTGGCAATGGCGGTTCCAGGACGTTGACCAATTCGATTTGCTTATGCGCAGCCTGCTCGGTGAAGCGTGCCTTGGCGCGTTCAAGCAGGTCGTCGATGGGGCAAGGCGCCAGTTCGAGTTTTTGCAGCCCACTTTGATAGCGTGAAAAGTTCAGCAGGTCATTGATCAACTGGGTCAGACGCTGCATCTCTTCGCCGATGGTTTCGATCAGGTCGTACTCGCGTGCATCCGGGGGGAATGTCAGGCGTTCGCGAAGCAGGCCGAATGCCATGTGCATGCCGGTGATCGGCGTGCGCAGCTCATGGGAGGCACGCAGTACGAACTCGCTGCGTACACGCTCGAAGGCGCGCTGCTCGGTCACATCGTGCAGCACCATCACCGCGCCCAGAATTGGCCCCTGTGGATGGCTGACCGGTGTCAGGCTATAGGTCAGCAGCCGAGACTCTTCGTCGACTTCGATCTGCAGGTCGTCAGGGGGGCGATCGAGGTTGCCGCCGCGCAATACCTGTCGCAGTTGATGTTCCAGCTCCGGGCGCTGCAGGGCGTCGGCCAGGCTGCTGCCCACACGGCTGTCGCTCCAGCCCAGCTGACGCTGTGCTACCGGGTTCAGATGCTCCAGATGGCCTTGGCGGTCGATGATCAGCAAGCCATCGTCGATGCTGTCGAGCACAGCCTGCAGGCGCTGCTGGCCGGCCATCAATTCATCGACATTGGTTTCCTGGTGCTTGCGCAGCGCTTCGGCCATCAACCCGAAACGGCGAGTCAACTGGTTCAGCTCGGCTGCCTGGGTGACCGGCAGGGTGACGTTGAAGTTGCCTTTGCCCAGTTGGTCGGCGGCCTGGGCCAGGGCCTCGATCGGTTGGCCCAGGCGGCGGGCGATCTTGTGTGCGGTGACGAACCCTAGCGCCAGTACTACAAGGCCGATCAGGCCAAGCAGGCCACTGACCAGCAGGGCGCGGCTGCGCGTCTGCTCTTCGCTGCGGATGATGAGCTCTAGCGTTTGCCTGTGGGAGTCGATCAGGTCGGTGCGCACTTGACCAAACGCCGCGCCAAGCGGTTGATCCGCACCCATGCTTCGAGCCGGATTGGCGCTTTCCCGATAGGCCCGCAGAAAGCTTTGAAAATGGCTACTGGCCTTGCTGAAGCTGCTCTGTTCACCACCCTGAGCTAGACCCTGATCGAGCAGGGCCTGGAAGTTGTCCTGCAGCGATTGCAGATGCTCGGGGACGGTATCTTCATCGAGGATCAAGGTCAGTTGTTCGCCTAGGTTCTGCCGCAACTTGAGGCCGATTTCCAGGGCGTGGGTCGCTTCTTTCACCAACTGCTGCTGTACCGTCGCCATTTGCATCACGCTGACCAGACCCAGGGTCAGGCCAAGCAGAGATGCTGTAACGAGCGTTGAAATGCTTAGAAAAAGCCGCGTGCGCAGCTTCATCGACCATTTCATAAGTTGTACTGCTTACGCTTGCGGTACAGGGTGGAGGCATCGATACCCAAGGTCTTGGCGGCTTGGTCCAGCGTATCGCTGGTGGCCAGCACCGCGCCGATATGGGCGCGCTCCAGCTCATCCAGACTGAGGGGCGCGCCGATCCGAGGGGTGTTGCCTGCAGGTTGTTCACCCATTCCCAGGTGGCTCATTTCCACCCACTCCTGCGGGCAGATGATGCTGGCCCGCTCCACCACGTTACGCAGTTCGCGGATGTTGCCCGGCCATCGGTAATTGAGCAACGCAGTGCGAGCTTGCTCACTGAAGCCTCTGGCGGGGCGGGAGTATTCCTTGACGAAGCGGGCCAGGAAGCGCTCGGCCAGGGTCAGGATATCCTCGCTGCGCTCCCGCAGAGGTGGCAGGTGCAACGTGATGACGTTGAGACGGTACAGCAGGTCTTCGCGGAAACGGCTTTCGCGCACCATTTCTTCCAGGTTCAGGTTGGTGGCCGCGAGAATCCGTACGTCGGCTCGCCGGGTGACCGGATCGCCTACCCGCTCGTATTCCTTATCCTGGATGAAACGCAGCAGCTTGGGTTGCAGGGTCAGCGGGAAATCGCCGATCTCGTCGAGGAACAGCGTACCGCCATCGGCCTGGCTGACGCGCCCCAATGTGCTCTCGCTGGCGCCGGTGAAGGCACCACGGGTATGGCCGAACAGTTCGCTTTCCATCAGCTCGGCGTTCAGTGATGGGCAGTTGATGGTGACGCATGCCTTGCGTGCCCGCTTGCTCCAACCATGAATCGCCCGGGCCAGTTCGCCCTTGCCGGTGCCCGATTCTCCCAGAATCAGGATATTGGCATCGGTGGTGGCGACTTGGCGGGCAGTCTCCAGGACAGCCATCATCGCCGGGCTGTGCGAATCCAGCCCGTCCTTTGGTTTGCGTACTTCGCCTTCGAGGGCTTCCAGCCGCGCCGACAGCTGGCGCACTTCCAGTTGTTTGGCCGTGGCCAGGCGCAACTGGTCGGGGCTGCAGGGCTTGACCAGATAGTCGGCAGCCCCGGCCTGAATGGCGTCCACCGCCGTGTCGACTGCGGAATGAGCGGTGACGATCACCACCCGCATCCACGGCGCTTGGATGCGCATCTGGGCCAGTACGTCCAGGCCGTTGTCATCGCCCAGGCGCAAATCCAGGAAGCACAGGTCGAACACCTGGCGCTGAAGCAAGGCTTCGGCCTGGGCGGCGCTGCTTGCGGTGGACACGCTGTAGCCTTCGTCCTCGAGGCAATAGCGGAATGTACGCAGGATAGCGGACTCATCATCCACCAGCAGAATGCGGCCTTGGGTGTCCTGGGCTGACTCCATTTCCTGCGCTCCTTAGGATGTGTCTTCAATTAGTGTGGGAAAAATCGGGCAAGTTGCATGGTCAATATTGACGGATTCTGTCCTTTGCATGCTAGCCAATGGCCCATCTTCGCGGTGAAGCCGCGATATCTCGATGATTGGCTTAGAGGTGTCGAATGGCACATTGGTTGCGAAGATTTTTAGCTTTTGCCTACAGAAGGAGGTGCAGTCATGCCCTTTTCCTACCGCCTGGCCGTGTTCGCGGTCACGCTGCTACCAGCATTCCCCCCAGCTTTCGCTGACCCTGTGAATGACGCTCGCCTGGAGGGTGCCCTGCAAACGGCGTTGGCGTTGAACAGCATGCTGAACCCGTTTCGTATCCAGGTAGAGGTCGACGGCCAGCAGGCCCGACTGGCCGGCGAAGTCGAGAACGAGGTCGAGCGACAGCTTGCAGAAAAGGTTGCCCTTGCCACTCGGGGGATCGAAGAGGTCGACAATCAGCTGCGGATCAACGCCGACTTGGTGGAACGGCCGCTTGAACTGCGTGCCTACGCGCAGCGTCTGGAGGATGCGACGCTGGCGGCGAAGATAAAGGCGCGGCTGCTTTGGAGCCACACCACCGAGCAGGCACCTATAGACGTGCAAAGCAGTGAGGGCGTGGTGACTTTGCGAGGCAAGGTCGATAGCGCGCAGGCCAAGGAGTTGGCGGGTGTTCTGGCGCGGACCACCGAGGGTGTGTATCTGGTCAACAACCTGGTCAGCCTGGACAGCGCAGCCATGGCCAAGGCCAGGGAAACGCCTGTGGGAGCGCAAACCGGGCCGCAACCCAGTGACCGCTGGGTGGTGGACAAGATCCAGGCCAGTTTCAGGTTCAGTCGCAATCTCGATGGCTTGAATATAAAGGTGGACTGCGAGCAGGGGCTCGTCAGGCTTTCTGGCGAAGTGGTCAGTCGCGAGCAGAAGAGCATCGCGGTGGAAACCGCTCGACAGATCTCTGGAGTGCGTGGCGTCGACGCCGACCTGCTGAAAGTAGCCACCAAAGTAGAGGGTTGAATCGTGCAATACGCACGATGCCAGAGGGGGCATCGTGCAGGATACGTCCCCTGCGCCTTGCGGCTTGTTTCATAAGTAAATGATTTATAAAGCTTTTTATTAAAATAAAAGTCTGGCATGCAGGCTGCAATTACCTGTTCAGGTTTGAACAAGAATTACAGCAGGAGAAGCCGGCATGAACCGCCCATCCGTGGACCGTTTCCAAGCTGCAGCATTACCCATTCGCCAGGCGTTGTTTCTTGCACTGGCGCTGCTGTTGACGCTGGCTGCCGGTCTCTTTCACTACAGCTGGCAGACCGCACGGCTGTCCGAGCAAGTGGCGGCTCAAACGGCGTTGATCATGCAGATCCAGTCGACCCGTGCCAACACGCTGGTGAAGGCAGCCGATCCTTTGCCTTCGGCCAAGACTTCCCCTGCCACTCTCGAAAACGTCGTGCCGCAGGACCGTTGGGTGTTCTGAGGCACGCTGACGGGCTGATTTCAAAAAAGAAAGGAGAACCACCATGCTGAGCTGGGCTATCACTTTCCTCATCATCGCCATTGTCGCTGCTGTGCTGGGCTTCGGTGGCATTGCCGGCGCTGCCACTGGTATCGCGAAGATCCTGTTCATTGTCTTCCTGGTGCTGTTCGTAGCCTCCTTCTTCTTTGGACGTGGTCGAGGTTGAAGATGAGCAGGATGCTTCGCAACGCCCTGGTTACCGCCCTGCTGTTGGGCGGTAGCGTAGGGGCGATAGCGGCCAATGACGGCCAGGTCCGGGTCGACCAACTGCTGGGCTCGGACCCCCAATATCGCGAGACGTGGCAGCACACCATCGAGGACGAGGAGCGGCTGCCAGACTGGGTCATCAACCTGAGCGGCAGTGCCCAGGAGCAGATGTCGGCGGTCACCGAGGACGGTGATCGCTACCTGGTCGGTCCTTTGTGCGAATCGGCGGACAAGTGCACCTACAAACGCCTCATCGTGGCCTTCAGCTGGGATAAGGACGATGCCTACGGGATGCTCGTGGAGGTGCCCGAAGGCCTGCCGAGCGACAAGTCGCCGACCCGCCATGCACAGTACCGCTGGTTGGGCGACCCGGATGACGGCATGAAGGCAATGCTGCAAGAGCAACTCAAGCGCGATCCGAAGTGGTACTGACACCGATGCGCGCGCTGTCACGAAATAGAAGCTGAACCTTTCTATATTTCACGCTTCTATGATGCGCTGCCCCGAGGAGGGGCTGCACATGACCAAGGGGTCGGGCTGTTCTGATTGTTGCAGGATCGGAGTGGCCTAGGGGTACAGGGAGTGCCTCCAGCAATGGGCCGGGTCAGGAAAGGCAGATTCGGAAGTCCCGGACCGGTCGTGTCTTAAAAGCTGAAAGACACTTCGGACCGGTCGGGCTTCCGAGACGCCATAGGGATTTGTCCCATTCCCTTTCTGGATTTTTCCTACGAGACACATTTTGTCTCGACCGTATATCCATTTTTTTTCGTCTGCCGAGAGGGCGCAAGAGGTGTCATTTCGGCCATTCGGATTGTCGAACAAGCCATTTTCAGCCCGGCTTGGGTACGGTCAAATCTGCCTATGAATGGCGGTTTGGTCTTGTTCGGGATTCCGAACGTTACAAATCAAAGGCTTGAGAACAGTGGTTTAAGGACAGAAACGTTATGCATATTCGGCATAGGGTATCTGTTTCCGGCATTAGATTTCCCCCTTCCCCATCGCAATAGTTGCGGCCTTTTTTCGCTGGTCGAGCACCCGAATGCTCGGCAGCGGTGTCTTTACATGCGGTCTCCGGTTGGAATCAAAACGCTAACGAAGACGTTAAGAACGGCTCTGTTACGCGCCTCTCCAGCCGGCTCCCATGACCACTACAACAAAGGGTAATGACATGAAGAAGGCAAAACTGAGCCTCGCCTGGCAGATTGTGATCGGTCTGCTTCTGGGCGTTGCAGTCGGCGCGCTACTGAACCATTTCAGTGCAGAAAAGGCATGGTGGATCAGCAACGTACTCCAGCCCGCCGGCGACATCTTCATTCGCCTGATCAAGATGATCGTCGTCCCGATTGTGATTTCGTCGCTGATCGTGGGCATCGCCGGGGTAGGCGACGCGAAGAAACTGGGCAGCATCGGCCTGAAGACCATCATCTACTTCGAAGTGGTGACCACCATCGCCATCGTCGTCGGCTTGGTGTTGGCGAACCTGTTCCACCCGGGCGCTGGCATCGACATGAGCACCCTGGGTACCGTCGATATCTCCAAGTACCAGGCCACTGCGGCCGAAGTGCAGCATGAGCACGCGTTCATCGAGACCCTGCTCAATCTGATCCCGTCCAATATCTTCGCAGCGCTGATGCGTGGCGAGATGCTGCCGATCATCTTCTTCTCGGTCATGTTCGGCATGGGTCTGTCGAGCCTCAATGCCGACCTGCGCGAGCCGTTGGTGCGTACCTTCCAGGGCGTGTCGGAGACCATGTTCAAGGTCACCCACATGATCATGAACTACGCCCCGATCGGCGTGTTCGCCCTGATCGCCGCTACCGTCGCCAACTTCGGTTTCGCCTCGCTGCTGCCCCTGGCCAAGCTCGTGCTGCTGGTGTACTTCGCCATCGCTTTCTTCGCCTTCATGGTGCTGGGCCTGGTAGCGCGCGTATTTGGCTTCTCGATCATCAAGATCATGCGCATCATGAAAGACGAGCTGATCCTCGCCTACTCGACCTCCAGCTCCGAGACCGTCCTGCCGCGCGTGATCGAGAAGATGGAGAAGTACGGTGCGCCGAAGTCGATCTGTTCGTTCGTGGTACCGACTGGCTACTCGTTCAACCTCGACGGTTCGACCCTGTACCAGAGCATCGCAGCGATCTTCATCGCCCAGCTGTACGGTATCGACCTGTCGATCGGCCAGCAGCTGATGCTGGTACTGACCCTGATGGTCACCTCCAAAGGTATCGCTGGTGTGCCGGGCGTGTCCTTCGTGGTCTTGCTGGCCACCCTGGGCAGCGTGGGTATTCCGCTGGAAGGCCTGGCGTTCATCGCCGGTGTCGACCGCATCATGGACATGGCCCGTACCGCGCTGAACGTGGTGGGTAACGCACTGGCCGCCGTGGTCATTGCCCGCTGGCAGGGTATGTACGACGCTCAGAAAGGCGAGGCGTATTACACATCGCTGGTGCAGGCTGCAGGCAAGAAAGAAGCCGTAGTCGTCGGCGAAACCGCCAAGCACTAAGCCTCACGTACTGAACGAAGAGCCCCGACTTGTCGGGGCTTTTTGTTGTCTGAGGGCGTTACGGGCTGCATCAGGGACGCAGCCCTCGCGGATAATCTCCGCTATCATTCGGGCATTTTTCAGGGGGAATACACGGATGCTCAACGGCCTTTGGCTCGGCTTTTTCCTGGTGGCGGCGGTGTCCGCGCTGGCCCAGTGGCTGTTGGCTGGCAATGCCGGTATTTTCGCCGCGATGGTCGAGAGCATCTTCGCCATGGCCAAATTGTCCGTCGAGGTCATGGTCTTGCTGTTCGGCACCCTGACCCTTTGGCTGGGCTTTCTCAAGATCGCTGAAAAGGCCGGAATCGTTGAATGGCTGGCAAAAGTCCTCGGCCCGTTGTTCGCACGGCTGATGCCGGAGGTGCCGCCGGGGCACCCTGCGCTTGGCCTGATCACCATGAACTTCGCTGCCAATGGCCTGGGCCTGGACAACGCTGCTACGCCAATCGGCCTCAAGGCCATGCGTGCCCTGCAGGAGCTCAACCCCAGCAGCACCACCGCGACCAACGCACAGATCCTGTTCCTGGTGCTCAATGCCTCGTCCCTGACGCTGCTGCCGGTTACCATCTTCATGTACCGCGCCCAGCAAGGCGCGCCCGACCCGACCATGGTGTTCCTGCCAATTCTTCTGGCCACCAGTGCCTCTACCCTGGTGGGCCTGCTGTCGGTCGCAGTGATGCAACGCCTGCGGCTATGGGACCCGGTGGTGCTGGCGTATCTGGTTCCTGGCGCGTTGTTGCTGGGCGCCTTCATGGCGTTTCTCGGCACATTGTCCGCCGCCGCCCTGGCAAGCCTGTCATCGATCTTGGGCAACCTCACGTTGTTCGGCGTGATCATCCTGTTTCTGCTGGTTGGCGCGCTGAAGCGGGTGAAGGTCTATGAAGCCTTCGTCGAGGGAGCCAAGGAAGGCTTCGACGTTGCCAAGAGCCTGCTGCCATACCTGGTAGCGATGCTGGTGGCCGTCGGCGTGCTGCGTGCCTCGGGGGCGCTGGAGATTGCGCTGGATGGCATACGCCACGCGGTGAACTGGATGGGGCTCGATACCCGTTTCGTAGAGGGGTTGCCAACGGCGCTGGTCAAACCGTTCTCGGGCAGTGCCGCGCGCGCCATGCTGATCGAGACCATGCAGACGCAAGGGGTGGACAGCTTCCCGGCGCTGGTGGCAGCGACCATTCAGGGCAGCACCGAAACGACTTTCTACGTGCTGGCGGTCTACTTCGGTGCGGTTGGCATCCAGCGCGTGCGCCATGCGGTTGGCTGCGCGCTGCTGGCCGAACTGTCCGGCGTGATTGCGGCGATCTTCGTCTGCTACTGGTTCTTCGCCTGAGCCTGGGCACTGCGGGCCACTGTCCAGTCCACCACCTGCGAGGCCAGTTGGTCGCTGGCCGCGCCAAAACCTGCCACCACTGCTGAGACCTCGGTGCCGGCCAGCGGCTGGTGGATCTCGAAGCGCTTGCTGGCGAGGATGCGCTGGCTACGGCCCTGAACCAGTCGTGCGTCATAGCGGATCACCACCTCTACCGTACCGCCCGGACGATACTCGCTCTGGAAAGCCTGCAGCTCACCTGCCAGTTCGTAGTCGGCCTGCAGGTTGCTATCGTCGGCGCTCAGGCGCTGTACCCGGCCGTCACGCTGGAACCCATCGAGCAGCCGGTTACGCACCAGCAGGGGCGTCGGGTCGCTCCAGCGGGCGCCCTTGTAGCTGCTGATCACATTACCTTGGGGGATCACGGCGATACGCGGCCCGGCGAGCACTTCACTGGCCAGTGGCTTGTTCAGGCGCAGTGACCAGTCCACCGCCACCACGTTTCGGCTGGCTTGGCTCACTGGCAGGCGGTAGATATCCACAGGCTCGGTTTTCGGCAGGATTGAGCAGGCCGTGGCCAAGCCCATCGTGGCCGCCAGGGCCATCACGCGCAGCAACGGTTTCATGGCTGGAACTCCTTGTTGTTGTCGCGGCCCAGCAGGTAACCACTCGGGTCTGCCTCCAGGCGCCGGGAAATGCCCTTGAGCGCATTCAGGGTTTCACGTAGCTCGCGTATGGCGGGGGCTAGCTGATCGAGGCCCTGGGCGCCTCCATCGAGGGCTTCGCGGTTGTCCTTGAGCAGCTCGTTGATGGTCGCTGTGCTTTCGGCGAGCGACTGCATGGCTTGCTCGGCGCTCCCGAAGGCCTGCCTGCCCTCTTTGCCCAGTAGGCCGTTGGCGTTGTGCATCAGCGCCTGGGTCTCTGCCAAGGTGGCGCTGGCCTGCTTGCCGACTTCGGCCAATTGCTCGATCGCCTGGGCAATGCCGCCTTTCTGGCTGGCGAAGGCACCGGTGGTTTGTTCCAGGTTGGACAAGGTGTTGCTCAGTCGGTCGATATTGCTTTCCGAGAACATCTGGTTGGCGTTGTGCAACAGCATGTTGATGTTCGTCACCAGGTCGCTGCTGTCATTGAGCAGACGCGAAATGGGCGAAGGCGAGGCGATGATGACGGGTAGCTTGCCGTCCTTGCCCTTGAGTTCCGGGCTCTTCGGCGTGCCGCCGCTGAGCTGGATGAACGAGTTGCCGGTCACCCCAGCCAGGGTCAGTTTGGCCTGGGTGTCTTCCTTGACGGGCGTATCGCCACTGAGGCGCACACGGGCCAGTACACGGCGTGGGTCCTTCGGATCGAGGCGCAGGTTGGTGACGTCGCCGACCTTGATCCCGTTGTATTGCACCGGGCTGCCCCGGGACAAGCCAGAGACCGCTTCGCTGAAGACGACTTCATAGTCCTTGAACGCGTCGTCGACGCTGGACTTTGTCAGCCACAGACCAAAAAGCATGGCGCCGGCCACCACCAGGACGGTGACCAGGCCGATCAGGACGTGATGAGCTCGGGTTTCCATTGTTCAGCGCTCCTGCGCCGCGTTGGTGGCGGCGTGTTCGGCCGCCCGCCCGCGCGGGCCGTGAAAGTATTCGTGAATCCAAGGATCGTCGGTCTGCTCGACCTCGGCCAATGGTCCTGCCACCAGTACCTTCTTCTGCGACAGCACGGCCACACGGTCGGTGATGGTGTAGAGGGTGTCCAGGTCGTGGGTGATGAGAAACACCGACAGGCCCAGGGCGTCGCGCAGGGTAAGGATCAATTGGTCGAAGGCTGCGGCACCGATGGGGTCGAGGCCGGCGGTAGGCTCGTCGAGGAACAGGATGTCCGGATCCAGCGCAAGGGCGCGGGCCAGTGCGGCGCGCTTGATCATGCCGCCGGACAGTGACGACGGGTACTTGTCGGCAGCGGAAATCGGCAGCCCTGCAAGGGCCAGCTTGACCCCGGCCAGGTGCTCGGCATCGGCGCGGGACAGCCCCGCGTGCTCGATCAGGGGCAAGGCAACGTTTTCGGTCACCGTAAGTGAAGAGAACAAGGCGCCCTTCTGGAACAGCACGCCAAAGCGTCGCTCTACCTGTGAGCGCTGGCTCTCATTGAGGCTGGCCAGGTCCTGGCCGAACACCTTGACCTGCCCTTCGTTGGGCCTGCGCAGGCCGATGATGCTACGCAGCAGTACCGACTTGCCGCTGCCAGAACCGCCGACCACGGCCAGGATCTCGCCCCGGTTAAGGTCGAGGTCGAGGTTTTCGTGCACGCTCTGGCTGCCGAAGCGGTTGCAGATGCCCCGCGCTTCAATCACTGCATCCCGGCCATTCACCAACCCATCTCCATGCAGAACAACGCCGCCACCGCATCCAGCACGATGACCACGAAAATCGACTGGACCACGCTGGAGGTGGTATGTGCACCGACCGACTCGGCGCTGCCGCTGACCTTGAAGCCCTCCAGGCAGCCGATGGAGGCGATCAGGAAGGCAAAGAACGGCGCTTTGGCCAGCCCGACGAGAAAATGCTGGACGCCGATGTCGCTTTGCAGCAGCGACAGGAACATCGCAGGCGAGATATCCAGTGTCAGGGCGCAGACCACGGCGCCGCCGACGATGCCGCAGATCATTGCGAGGAAGGTCAGCAACGGCAGGGCTATCAACAGGGCCAGTACCCGCGGCACCACCAGCAGTTCGATCGGGTTCAGCCCAAGGGTGCGGATGGCGTCGATTTCTTCATTGGCCTTCATCGAGCCAATTTGTGCGGTGAAGGCGCTGGCTGTCCGTCCGGCCATGAGGATGGCGGTCAACAGCACCCCGAATTCGCGCAGGAAGGAAAATGCCACCAGGTCCACGGTGAATACGGTTGCACCGAAGTCCGCCAGCACCGTAGCGCCGAGAAACGCCACCACCGCCCCCACCAGAAAAGTCAGCAGCGCCACGATGGGCGCTGCATCCAGGCCGGTTTGCTCGATGTGCGCGACCACTGGCGTGACCCTCCAGCGGTGAGGCTGGAAGACGCGCAGCAGGAGGGTTTCCAGGATCAGGCCGACGAAGCCCAGTATCTGCCGGGTGTCCTGCCAGAGTTTGTCCACCGCCCGTCCGATACGTTCCAGTAGCTGCAACAGTACCGGGCGTTCTGGTTCCTTGACCGGAATGCAGTAGTCCTGCACCGAGCAATAGACATTCTTGAGCAAGGCGCGGCTGGCCTCGGGTAGGTCGTCGGTACAGCGCGACAGCCGATCTGAGCCCAGCAGCTCGGCCAGCAACGAGGCGCCGGCGGTATCCAGTCGCCCCAGTTGACTGAGGTCGGCAATGGTGTCGGCGCCGTATTGCGTACGCAGGTGCTCGCTCGCACGCTTGAGGCTGGCGTAATGGGCCAGCGTCCAGTCACCGACAATGCGCAGGCAAGCCGGTTGAACGCTAGTGTCCAGGGTGGCGCTTGGGGTGGTCATAGGCTCCATGCAACTGACGGTCCGCTAGGCGTAGAGCCTGATCATAGCGCAGCAGGCATGGAGTGGTTTGTTGAGAATGTGCTGTCTACGTCTACAAAAGACCTGAGCTCATGGCGCGGCGTCGTCCACCACCTTGAAGCGCAGCACGCCGATGACCTGGCCATCCTCGGTCAGCACTCGCACTTGCCACTTGCCCACCGGGTTGGGCGGGAAATTCTGCTTGTGGGTCCAGGCCCGGTAGCCTTCCTTGCGCCCGCCATGGATGTCGAGGGCGATGCGGTCGACCTCTTTGCCATCCTTCTGCCACACATGGTAGATCCGCTCGTTCAGGCCCCGAGGTGCGTTGATGGCGGTGTAGGCGTACAAGCCACTGCTGCGGATGCGACTGGCGGCAATTTCATCGAGCGAGTCGCCCGGCTGGCGGTTCAGCACCTCAGTGCTCACTGCCACTTCGGTCATCCACAACGTCGCCGGTGGTACCCAGGAACGCAGCAGCCATCCGCCGCCGCCGACCGCCAGGGTCACCAGTACCAGCGCCACGCCTCGCCGCCAGTTGTTGATCGGGAAACTGCTGGCCAGGCTCGGGAACGACAGCGCCATTGCCGCGATCAGCGCCAGCTTGAAGCTTTGGGCTGTGGTCAGGTGAAGGATGATCGGGAGCGCGGTGAGCAGCGCTGCGAACAACGTCAGGGTATGCAGGGCGAGGAACAGCCAGCGGCGCGGGGCCAGCCACTTGTAGTACAGCGGGTCGATGATCGAAATCAGTCCGGCAGCGCCCAGCAAGCCGGTGAAGACCAGTTGTCCGCTGTTCCAGGTGGTGGTGATGAAGAAGAACGGCAGGACGAAGAACAGGCTTTCCTGGTGGATCATCTGCGTCGCGTAACGCAGCAGCGGCTGTGGGATCTCGCGGTTGAAGGTGCGGGCGAACAGGCCGGTGAGGGTGTTTTCGAGCATCAGCCAGACCCAACTGACCAGCATGAGAACGGCTACCCAGCTAGCCAGGCCGGCTTGGCGATCGACCAGGATGAAACTGCCGATACCGGAAAGAAAACCGCCGAGAGCGATGATGCCGGGGTAGCGTTTGAGCAGTTCGATGACGCGCTGGACGAAGTGGGGTATTGGGGGCATGGGTTTACAACAAGGCATATGGGGAGGCAGTGTCGGCCTTTCGCGGGTAGACCCGCGAACCGGCCGCTGATGGCGAAAGGATACCGCCGATTTACTACTGCCGTGTAGCACCGCTTGGTCGCTTCGCGCCATGACCGCGCCAACGCAGCAACCCCAGCGCCAGAATCAGTCCCAGCAACAAGGCAACCAGCCCATACAGTTCGTCATACCCCAGCAACGGCTTCTCGATACGCAAATAGCCTTGGTCCTTGAGCAATGTCTGCAACGCATCGTTGGCTTGCTCCAGTGTCACTTGGCGTAGCTTGCGTGCCGGGTCGGGGAAGCGTCCGTTGCTATAGTCGTTGAGCGCCCCCCAGTAATAGTCAGCAAGGGCACTGTTACCCTGGGTGCTCCAGCTTTCCTTGGCGACGGCGGCATCCTTGATGCGCGCGAAGGTATCAGGGTCCAGGCCGTCCTTGCGCAGGTGATCCAACAGCTGTTGCATCACCTTGGTCGCCTTGTCGATGTCGTCGCGCTCAAGGTCGGCGTTGAGGCTGAGCATGCCGCTGTCACCGAAGCTCTCACGCTGAACAGTTGGACCGTACGACAGGCCATGACGCAGGCGCAGCTGGTCGTAGACGGCCCACTCCAGGTAGCGTGAGAGCAGGTCTAGGGTGCTCTGGTGGTCGTTGTCCAGGACCGGCTCGATGAACAGCCAGTGCAGTTTGACGCTGTCGCCGAGCCACCCTTTGATGAGTTCGCGACGTTGCTGGGCAGGTTGGCTGATGCTGTCGAGGTTGCGTCGTTCTTCGGGTTCGGTGGCTGGCAGTTCGCCATAGGTGCGTTCGAGGTAGGCCGGCAGCAACCGATCAAGGCCACCGACCATGATCAGCGTCATGTTGTTGGCCGCGTACCAGCGCTCGCGCAGGGCTTGGACCTGCTCCAGGGTCATGTCGTCCAGCTTGGAGCGCTCCGGACATTTGAGGCCCAGCTCGACAGCCAGCTGGTCGCTGGCGGGGTGACCGATGTCCTGGCGGTCGAGCCAACGCTGCAGGTGACCATAATGGCCACCATCTTCACGTTCGATGATGCGCTTGGCCGTGGCCAGCGCCTCGGCGTCGATGCGAGTATCGCGGATGACCGCCAACAGCAGGTCGAGGACTTTGCGCTGGTTGCGTGCCGGCGCTTCGATCACGAACGTGGTGTCGGCGCTGCTGGTGTAGGCATTCCATTCCCCGCCCAGTGCCTGCAGCCGTTCTTCGAGCCCCCCCTCCCCGGTCTCGTCGATACCGCTGAACAGCAGGTGTTCGAGCAGGTGCGGCAACTCCTTCTGGTCACAGTCGAAATCGTCCAGGCCAACGCCCACTACCAGGCGGATGGCGACATGGTCGCGTTCATAGCCGGACTTCAGGATCACTTGCAGGCCATTGGGTAGCAGATAGCCCTCAACGCTCGACCGGTCGAGGGCCAGCGTGGGCAGGCTGCAGATCAGCAGGCAAAGGAACATCAGGCAACGCATGGGCGAGCTTGGGTCTCCGGTCAGCGAGATCAGGGCAAGCGGGCTTCGTCCGGTACAGTGTCGAGCATCAGCCCGCCAGTATCGGAACCGCCCAGTACAACGTAGGCACTGCTGCAGAACAAAGAGTTCAACCGCTTCATGTCAGCGATCAGCTCCAAGTGTAGCGAACTGGTTTCGATACTTTGTACCACCTTGCGTTGCAGTCGGCTGACATGGGCATGAGCCAGGCGCCGCTCCTGAGCTCGGAAGCGACGTTTTTCCCGGAGCAGCAAGTGGGCGCTCTGAGGGTCGGCGCTGAGAAATACCGACAGGCCAAGTCGCAGGTTGGCCAGCAACTGCTCCTGCAAACCGGTCAGTTCCTCTAGGCCGACTTGGGAAAACTCCCGGCGCTGGCTGGTTTTCTGCTGCTGGACTTTGCGCAGCATGCGCTCGATCAGGTCGCAGGCCAGCTTCAGGTTGATGGCCAGTTCGATGATCTCGGCCCAGCGGCGATTGTCTTGGTCGCTCAAGTCTTCGCGAGTCATTTGTGCCAGGTACAGCTTGATCGCGCTGTACAGGGCCTCGCCATCCTCGCCCAAGGCCCGGACCTGCTGAGGCAAGGCGGTCTGGGTGCCGCGCAAGGCGCCAAGCATCGCTTCGAGCATGTTGTCGACGATGTCGCCCAGGCGCAGGGTTTCCCGGGCGGCGTTGGCCAGGGCCAGGCTGGGCGTGCTCAAGGCGGCAGGGTCGAGGTGACGGGGGCGAATCTGGCCGTTTCCGTTTTCACGCTCGGGCAGCAGGCTATTGCACAGCCGACCCATGGGTTTGACGGTGGGCAGCATGATCAGGCAGCGCAGCGTGTTGTAGAGCAGGTGGAAGCCGATGACCAGCTCTTGCGGGCTGAAACTCAGGCTATCCATCCAGTTCACCAGTGGATGCAGCACGGGAATGATCAGCAGCAGGCCGATCAGCTTGTACAGCAGGCTGCCCAATGCCACTCGGCGGCCGGAGGCGTTCTGCATGCTGGTGCTGATGAAGGCCAACAGGCCACTGCCGATGTTCGCGCCCACCACCAGGCCGATGGCCACGGGCAGGCTGATCAATTCGGCGCCCGCCAGAGTGGCGGTAAGCAGCACGGCGGCCAGGCTGGAATAGGTGATCATGGCGAACAGCGCGCCAACCAGGGCGTCGAGCAGAATGTCGCCAGTGAGCGAGGCGAACAGCACTTTTACGCCCTGCGCGTGGGTAATGGGCGCCGCGGCCTGTACGATCAGTTCGAGGGCCAGGATGATCAGACCCAGGCCGATCGCTACCCGGCCCAACTGGCCCAGACGCGTCTGTTTGCGTGACAGGAAGAAGATGACGCCGATGAACACCAGCAGCGGCGACAGCCACGACAGGTCGAAGGTCAGGACCCTGGCCATCAACGCAGTGCCGACGTCGGCCCCCAGCATGATCGCCAGCGCGGGGGTCATCGCCATCAAGCCTTGGCTGACGAACGACGTCACCAGCATGGCGGTGGCGTTGCTGCTTTGCACCATGGCTGTAACCAGAATCCCGGCGATGAAGGCCATCGGGCGGCGGTTCATGTTCTGGCTCAGTACGCGGCGCAGGTTGGAGCCGAACACGCGCAGGATCCCAGTACGGACGATGTGTGTGCCCCATACCAGCAATGCCACGGCGGAGAGCAGGTTGAGCAGGGTCAGCATGTGTAGCCCCCCTTCCTTCTATGCCCCAGTGTCAGGGCCAATGGGTGAAGCGGTGAGCCTGGCCCGGGGGTGGGCTTCTTTTCAGTGCTCACTCAAGCTTTAGTTGTTTTGCGGACGTGGCGCCAGCTTGGCATGGCTGGAACATATTTGAAACATTTGATGATCGTCCGGCGACAGTGCAGGTCACACGAACAAAAAAAGCCCCGAAGGGCTTTTAATGTCGCACGCTCCAGTCTTATTGACCTGGAATGTCCTTGCGCAGTTTCACCGGCTCATGCTCTTTGCCCTGCTTGCGCGCCATGGCGGTACGCATGCGGATGTTGATGGCTTCCACCGCCAGGGAGAAGGCCATGGCGAAGTAGACGTAGCCCTTGGGCACATGCACGTCGAACGACTCGGCGATCAGCACCGTGCCCACCACGATCAGGAATGACAGCGCGAGCATCTTCAGCGACGGGTGTTTGTCGATGAAATTGCTGATGGCACCTGCGCACAGCATCATCACCAGTACAGCCACGATGATGGCGGCGATCATGACCGGCACATGCGACACCATCCCAACGGCAGTGATGACCGAGTCCAGGGAGAACACGATGTCGATGATGGCGATCTGGATGATGGTGTAGAAGAACTTGCCGCCTGCGCCTTTGGGTTCTTCTTGGTTTTCGTCCTCACCTTCCAGGCCGTGGTAGATCTCCTGGGAGCTTTTCCACAGCAGGAACAGGCCACCGAAGAACAGGATCAGGTCGCGGCCGGAAATACCCTGGCCGAAGATCACGAACAGGTCGGCCGTCAGGCGCATGACCCAGGTGATGGACAGCAGCAGCATGATGCGCGTGACCATGGCCAGGGCCAGGCCGAAGATCCGGGTGCGCGGCTGCATGTGCTTGGGCATGCGGCTGACCAGGATCGAAATCATGATGATGTTGTCGATACCTAGAACGATCTCAAGCGCGGTGAGGGTGAAAAAGGCAACCCAGATTTCCGGGCTGGTCAGCCATTCCATGTGTATTCCTTCAAACGATAAAGGCGCTGCGCACAGTGAAGCACGCAGCGCGGTTGGGTGATGCGTTTACAGACTGCTGAACAGCGGGAAAATGCCCATCAACAGCGCGGCGAGCATTATGCACAGGCAGACCAGCACTGCCCACTTGAGGGTGAAGCGCTGATGGTCACCGAACTCGATACCGGCCAGGGCCACCAGCAGGTAGGTAGAGGGTACCAAGGGGCTCAGCAGGTGTACCGGCTGTCCGACGATCGACGCACGGGCCATTTCCACCGGGCTGATGCCGTAATGGCTGGCGGCTTCCGAGAGCACCGGCAGTACGCCGTAGTAGAAGGCGTCGTTGGACATGAAGAAGGTGAACGGCATGCTCACGATCGCGGTGATCACTGCCAGGTACGGCCCCAATGCCTCTGGAATGACAGCGAGCAGGCTCTTGGACATCGCCTCGACCATGCCGGTACCCGAGAGAATGCCAGTGAAGATGCCGGCGGCGAAGATCAGCCCGGTGACTGCCAACACGCTGCCAGCATGGGCGGCGATACGGTCTTTTTGCTGCTGCAGGCACGGGTAGTTGACGATCATGGCGATGCTGAAGGCGATCATGAACAGCACGGGCAGCGGCAACACGCCTGCGATCAGGGCCACCATCAGTGCGGCGGTCAGGGCACCGTTGAACCAGATCAGCTTCGGACGACGAGCTTCGGGGAACTGCGAGACGCTGATTTCGCTGTGGTCGATATCGTCGGTCGGCAGGTGCAGTTCGCCCAGGCGGGCACGCTCGCGCTTGCCGTACAGATAGGCGATGGCAAGAATCGCCAGCACGCCGAAGACCATGGCCGGAATCATCGGCACGAAGATGTCGGATGGGTCCACATGCAGGGCGCTGGCGGCGCGAGCGGTCGGGCCGCCCCATGGGGTCATGTTCATGACCCCACCGGCCAGGATGATCAGGCCGGCCATGATCCGCGGGCTCATGCCCAGGCGGCTGTACAGCGGTAGCATCGCGGCGCAGCAGATCATGTAGGTCGTGGCGCCGTCCCCGTCGAGCGAGACCACCAGGGCCAGGGCGGCAGTGCCGACAGAAACTTTCAGCGGGTCGCCCTTGACCAGTTTGAGGATCTTGCGCACGGCCGGGTCGAACAGGCCGGAATCGATCATCAGGGCGAAGTAGAGGATGGCGAACATCAGCATCACGCCAGTCGGCGCAAGCTTGCTGATGCCCTCGAGCATCATGGGGCCGATCTTGGCGGAAAAGCCCCCGAACACGGCGAACAGGATCGGTACCAGGATCAGTGCGATCAAGGCCGACAGGCGCTTGGTCATGATCAGGTACATGAAGGTGATGACCATGGCAAAGCCGAGGAAGGTCAGCATGGCGGTACTCCAGGCGTGGCGCGGCGAAAGGACAGTCGATTCGGGCTGATCAGCGCGTGATGCGCTGCGCGGGGAGTAAGCGAAGTGGGACTACGAACGGGCGGGCACAGGAAAACATCAGAATCACCATTGTTGTTGTTGATTGGGCCGGGCATGGACGTTTCCGAATGCCCTGGCTGACCGGTCTGCTGCCGGTGGTGGGGCTATCCTATTGGCGCAAGCTTTCAGCCAGCTTTCGCCTCGATGAAGGCGACAGGAGGTAGGTCATGACGGAATCACTCGAAGGAGGTTGCCATTGCGGCGCCCTGCGCTACCGGCTGGAGGGCGATCTGACGGATATCGCCCATTGCCATTGCTCGATCTGCCGGAGGGTCACAGGCGGGTTGCTGGTGACTTGGCTCACCCTGCCCCGCGACGGTTTCACCTGGCTGGCCGGCACGCCCAACCGTTATGTCGCGCCGACCAGTTGTAGCCGGTACTTCTGTGGCCACTGCGGCGCGCACGTGGCGTTGGAGACCACGCACAGTCCGCAAAGCATCGATGTGACAGTGGGCACGCTAGACTACCCGGAGCGCGTCCGGGCCAACCGGCATATCTGGATTGCAAGCCGCTTGCCGTGGCTGCACCTGGATGAGGATTTGCCTGGGGAGGTCGAAGAGAGATACCTGTAGGAGCCGACTAGCCGGCGATGAGGCCGCTGCAGGCACTACGGTAACTGCAACCCACCCGCGGCCTTGTGCAGCGCCCGCAGGTGCTCGCCAACCTGCTTCACATTGGCCTCGACAGCGGCAATTTCCCTGGCCCGCGACGTCTTCAGCAACGCCCTCACCTCTTTGTCCAGGTCGGTGCTCAGGCGCAGTAGTTGGGCCTGCCGCTCACTGCTGACCTTTTCCAGGTGCTGGCGCTCTTCCGGCTGCGGCAGGCCGTAGCCCCTGGCGTCGAGCAATTCTGCTGGCCGGCTGAGGAAGCCACTGTTGGCCAGCATCTGCTGCAGGGCCTTGTTGGCCTTGTCGATGCTGCCATCCTTGAGCGCACTGGCATTGAGATAGCGTTGCTTGACCTCATCCTGAGCCAGCAGAAGTTGGCGACGCAGACTGGCTTGTTCGAGCAGTAGCAAAGCCGCACTGGTTCGCAGATCGGCCTGCTGGAACCAGCCGCGACGCTGATCGGCATCCAGGGCTAGCCAGTCCTCGACCTTGTCCTGCTTGATCGGCAACTGCTTCTTCAACACCTCGAACATGGCCTGGTAGCGATCGCGGTAGGAGTCGAAGCGATAACCCAGGCGCAGCGCCTCGCGCGGGTCGTCGAGCACGCTGGTATCGGCCAGCCCTCGCCCTTTGAGCACTTCCAGCAGGCCGTTGGGCATGATGTTGTCCAGGTCGTTCAAGCGTGGATTGGCCGTGCCGCTGCGCAGCAGCTTGAGCGATTCCACTGCGCAATTGTTGGACAGGAAGTAGTAGTTGCCGTCATAGCTCCAGTGCATCTCTGCCGCTTGGCGGACCAGGTTTTCGATCTCTGGGCGGCTGAGCTTGAGGGGAACGGAGGCCAGGCTGCGCAGTTCGGTCTTGGTGTATTCGTCGATCACCTGACCCAGCGGTAGGACGAACAGCCGTGATGGATACGCCCCGACCAGGCCGTCCCAGCTGGACAGTTGTACGTCGTTGACGAACGCGCGATACGACAGTACCAGATGCTGGTCAAGGTCCAGCCGACAGTCTGGGCCGCGTGGGCGCCCTGGGGCGCAGATCACCAGGCGCAACATGCTGTGGCCCCAGCGGCTGACCCAGTTCTGATTGGCTTCGGCCAGCAGGTAGTCGACTTCGTAGACCCGTTGCGGGTCGATTTCGCCCAGCGGTTGGCGGGCGAAGTCGCTGCCTGCGTTGAGGAACGGCAGGCCCTTGGCACAGGTGTCCTGCGGCGGCGCCCAGCCAAAGTGGTCTCGCAGATACTGGTTGAGCGCTGGGCGGCGGCAACCGTAGCTTGGGTCAAGCAGGAAGTACTCCATATTGACCGCGATGAATTCCTTCGGGCTGCTCAGTTCATACGTGTCAGGGCTGCGAACGCCCTGGCCGTTGTGCTGTTCGCGTTCTCCACGGCGCCCCACGTACTGCGGCCAGCCGGCAAGGTCCAGCAGACGTGGGTCGTCACTCAGGGTGAAGCGGCGTTCGGCCTGGCCACGGCATGGTTCTGGCAAGCCGACTTTGCCCAGGGTGCCCTGCTGGCGCTTGCATTGGGCAATCAAAGAACGATCGGCACTGGACCAGAGGCGGGCTCGGTCGTAGATATGGGTCAGTTCGTGCAGAACGGTGGCCAGAAGTTCCTGGCGAACCGTGCCGTGCGGGCGGTTGGTGCGTTCGCGCGCGGCGCTGCCATCGACCAGTCCCGGCAGTAGCCGGCTGTTGAGCGCCAGCGTGGAAACCAGAGATGCCTGTCCATAAGCGTCAGCGGGCATCGCATTGCTCCAGCTGACCAGGATGCGGCGGTCCAACTGCTGTTTGAAGCGCGGCGGCAACTTGCCCAGTGCTTCGTCAAGCAGGGCTTGGGTGGCTTGCTGTTCTGGGGAAGTGAGGCCGGAAGCCTGCAGCTCGAGCTGCAGGTCGGCCAGGGCGGGCGTGCCGAGCAGTGTCAGCACACCGCCGAGCAGCCAGGCACGCAAGGATTTCACAGCGCGAGGATGGCTTCTGCCAGTACCTGGTCACTGGCGCCACGCGCTTCGGGAACGCGTTCGCGCAGGGTGTTGAAGGCAGCCTCGAGCTGGGCGCCACGGATATCACCGTTGCTGGCGACAAAGCTGGCAGCATCGTCGTGCGCTTCACGTACCACTTTCGAGTCGCGGATCGAGGTGGTGGTGTCAGAGGTGAAGTCGATCGAACGGCCAAAGGCACGCACGATGATGTTGCTGGTGGCCACCAGGGTTTGCGCCTGAGCCAGGTCGGCCAGCACGAGCATGCCGAGGGTGGCGGCGATCAGCGATTTACGCATGGAACATCTCCGGAACATACAAGGAGTCAGGTGTAGTTATTGGACGAGAATTGCTTCTGCCAGTTCAAGGTCGCCGACAGAGTGCCGGGCACCACTGTGCCGCAAAGCGCCGAGGGCGGCTTCAAGGCGGGCACCGCGAATCATGCCGTCGCTGGCCACGAAGGCCGCAGCATCGTCCCGGGCTTGCCGGACCAGCTTGCGGTCGAACGGGGCGGTGGTGACCTGACTGGTGACATAGCCAGTGATGACCAGGCTCTGTGTGGTGGTGTCCATGGCATGGGCTTGCGCCATCCCGACAACGGCGAACAGCAAGGGCAACAGATAACGCATGGGTATTCTAAAGGCTTGGAACGTGGACAGCGAAGGCTACCCCGGATGGGCCGGCCAGAGCCAGCGCATCCGTTTTAGCCGTTACGAGTCAAAGCGCGAGGATGGCCTGGGCAAGTTGAGCGTCACTGGCCTGCAGGGCGGGCATCTGCGAGCGAATGTGCACGAAGGCGCTTTCCAGCTTGGCGCCGCGGATGGCGCCCTGGCTACCGACGAAGCTGGCGGCATCGTCACGGGCGGCCTGAACGATCTTGTCATCTTTGAACGAGGACGAGACATCGGACGTGGCGTCGGTCGAGGCGGCGACTGCGCCAACGACAGCATCGGTGGTAACGACGAAGCTGGTGGCGTTGGCAGTGCCGACGAGGCTCAGCAGCAGTGCGGCACCAATCAGGTGGTTGCGGGACATGATCGTGGACTCCTGGACTAGGGGCAGTGGTACTGCTTATCGGACGCTTACACGGCTATTGGCGGTACGTTACAACAAGATGTTCTACCAGAGTGCTGAAGCAAGCGTATCACGCGCCGATGTTTCTGGATGTTAATGAGCACTGCGCAGCTTAACTGTTATGGTTGTTTTCTGAATTACAGAAACTGTACCTGTTTCGAGTTAGGGGTGCTCTAGCTCGGGGCCTAAATAAAAAACCCGCTGCAGTTTCCTGCAACGGGTTAGGGAAATCGCGGTGCCGGCCGTAGCCGGCGAACCGGTGCTTAGCGCCAGAACGGCTTGCTCAGCTCTTCGTAACGCTGCGACTCGCTGATACCGGCGTCGGCCAGCAGGCGGGCGTCCAGGCGAGCCAGTTGACGGCGGCTGGCCATGCGACGCTGCCAGAGCAGCAGGGTGGAGAGCGCGCGCAGCGGCAGCGAAGCGTTAGATTGCTGGGCGTTGTTTTCAAAAACCAGACCGGAACTGAGGGTACGTTCCATGATGTGACATCCTTCCGCTTATGGCGGCATTAGGTAGTGATTTAACTGATGCCAATGATCCTCTCCTGTCGTCCATAACAGTAGATACAGTTCAATGGTAATGCGATGGTCCAGTTAACTGTTTAACCCTACTGTTGCACTCGAAACTGGCGCAACTGTACTGGTCCGCACTGATATGGTGCGAATTTGAATAATGAGATGGGTTTTATGCGTCGGGAAGGTCGCGATTAACGGTACAGTAGTACAGTTTTTTCGTGAGACTGAAGTGGTCTGTCCGGGCGAGTGGTTTGACTCTACTGGCGCTATCGCCGGCAAGCCGGCCCCTACAGGGATGGTGTACATCCAGTAGGAGCCGGCTTGCCGGCGATAGGGGTGTAACAGTGAAGCGGCTGGATCAGCTGGCCAGCATGCGACCGGTTTCTTCCAGGTTTTCGTGCCAGCTCAGCGCCTCACGCAGGATGTGCGGGGTGTGGCCGCCACGTTGGCAGGCGCGCTCGAAGTAATCGTTCAGCGCGGCGCGGTAGTCCGGGTGGACACAGTTGTCGATGATCGCACGGGCCCGCTCACGTGGCGCCAGGCCGCGCAAGTCTGCCAGGCCTTGCTCGGTGACCAGAATGTCGACATCGTGCTCGGTGTGGTCGACGTGGCTGACCATAGGAACGACGCTGGAAATGGCACCGCCTTTGGCGATCGACTTGGTCACGAATACGGCAAGGTGCGCGTTACGGGCGAAATCGCCGGAACCGCCAATGCCGTTCATCATCTTGGTGCCGCACACGTGGGTGGAGTTCACGTTGCCGTAGATGTCGAACTCCAGGGCGGTGTTGATGCCGATGATGCCCAGGCGACGCACGACTTCCGGGTGGTTGGAGATTTCCTGCGGGCGCAGGACCAGCTTGTCCTTGTAACGCTCGAGGTTGCCGAAGACGTCGGCATTGCGACGGGTCGACAGGGTGATCGAGCTGCCCGAGGCGAAACTCAGCTTGCCGGCGTCGATCAGGTCGAAGGTCGAGTCCTGCAGTACTTCGGAGTACATCGTCAGGTCTTCGAACGGCGACTCGATCAGGCCGCACATCACCGCGTTGGCGATGCTGCCGATACCGGCTTGCAGCGGGCCGAGCTTGTTGGTCATGCGACCGGCCTCGACTTCGCCCTTGAGGAAGTCGATCAGGTGGTCGGCGATGGCCTGGGTTTCGTCGTCCGGCGGCAGAACAGTCGACGGCGAGTCCGGCAGGTCGCTGATGACGATACCGACGATCTTGGCTGGGTCGATCGGGATGGCGGTGCTGCCGATACGGTCGTCGACCTTGACCAACGGAATGGGCGTGCGGGTCGGACGGTAGGTCGGGATATAGATGTCGTGCAGGCCTTCGAGATTGGCATTGTGCGACAGGTTGATCTCGACGATCACTTGCTTGGCGAAGATCGCGAAGCTCGCCGAGTTGCCCACCGAAGTGGTCGGCACGATGTGGCCCTCTTCGGTGATCGCCACCGCTTCGATGACAGCGATGTCAGGCAGTTTCAGCTGCTTGTTGCGCAGCTGTTCGACCGTTTCCGAAAGGTGCTGGTCGATGAACATCACCTTGCCATCGTTGATGGCCTTGCGCAGGGTGCTGTCAACCTGGAAGGGCATGCGACGAGCCAAGACTCCGGCTTCGGTCAGTTGCTTGTCCAGGTCGTTGCCCAGGCTGGCGCCAGTCATCAGGCTGATTTGCAGCGGCGACTGCTTGGCGCGCTCGGCCAGTGCATGGGGTACGGCCTTGGCTTCGCCGGCGCGGGTGAAACCGCTCATGCCGACGGTCATGCCGTCCTCGATCAGACCAGCGGCATCAGCCGCACTCATTACCTTGCTGTGCAGGGAGGACAAGCGGATACGATCACGGTACATGGATTGTTATCTCGGGCTACTGAGGCTACTGCAGCGCAGTCTAGAGATTTCGCCCGTCGCCGTCCCACGACCATGGTCGTATGAGAACCCAGGAAATAGAGCCGTTGATCTGGAGCAATGAATGAGGAAGCCCCGGTCGATTCTGACCGGGGCTTCCTTTATAGCGCAGGGTTTGAAGCGGGTGTCGTCACTCCACTGCCTTGACCATGTCCTCGATGACTTTCTTCGCGTCACCGAACACCATCATGGTCTTGTCCAAGTAGAACAGTTCGTTGTCCAGGCCCGCATAGCCGCTGGCCATGGAGCGCTTGTTGACGATGATGGTCTTGGCCTTGAACGCTTCCAGGATTGGCATGCCGGCAATCGGCGACTTAGGATCGTTTTTCGCTGCCGGGTTGACCACGTCGTTGGCACCCAATACCAACACCACGTCGGCCTGGCCGAACTCGGCGTTGATGTCCTCCATCTCGAACACCTGGTCGTACGGCACTTCGGCCTCGGCCAGCAGCACGTTCATGTGTCCAGGCATGCGCCCCGCTACCGGGTGGATCGCATACTTCACGGTCACGCCGTTGTGGGTCAGTTTTTCGGTCAACTCCTTCAACGCGTGCTGGGCGCGCGCAACGGCCAGGCCGTAGCCCGGAACGATGATCACGCTGTCGGCGTTGCTCAGCAGGAACGTGGCATCGTCGGCCGAGCCGGACTTCACCGGGCGTTGTTCTTTCGAACCCGCCGCTGCGCCGGCATCGGCATCACCGCCAAAGCCGCCGAGGATGACGTTGAAGAACGATCGGTTCATCGCCTTGCACATGATGTACGAAAGAATCGCACCGCTGGAACCGACCAGCGAGCCAGCGATGATCAGCATCGAGTTGTTCAGCGAGAAACCGATGCCCGCCGCCGCCCACCCCGAGTAGCTGTTGAGCATCGACACCACCACAGGCATGTCGGCGCCACCGATCGGGATAATGATCAGCACACCCATGATGAAGGCCAGGACCAGCATCAGGGTGAAGGCGCTGTAATGGCCAGTGAAGGTGAACAACAGGCCCAGCACGATCGTGGTCAGGCCCAGGATCAGGTTCAGCTTGTGCTGACCCGCGAACTGTACCGGTGCTCCTTGGAAGAGACGGAACTTGTACTTGCCGGACAGCTTGCCGAAGGCGATCACCGAACCGGAGAAGGTGATCGCACCGATAGCCGCACCCAGGAACAGCTCCAGCCGGTTACCGGTTGGAATCGGGTCGCTGATGCTGGCCACGATACCCAGCGACTGAGGTTCAAGCACGGCGGCGATGGCGATGAACACGGCAGCCAGGCCGATCATGCTGTGCATGAAGGCGACCAGTTCAGGCATTTTGGTCATTTCAACGCGCTTGGCCATGATCGAGCCGGCGGTACCACCGATCAGCAGGCCCAGGATCACATAGCCGATACCTGCGGTCGCCAGTTCGGAACCAAGCTTGTAGATGAGGCCGACGGTGGTGAGCATCGCGATGCCCATGCCGATCATGCCGAACACGTTGCCGCGGCGCGATGTGGTCGGGTGCGAAAGCCCCTTCAGTGCCTGGATGAAGCACACCGACGCGACGAGGTAGAGAAGCGTTACCAGATTCATGCTCATGCTTACTTCTGCCCTTCGTTCTTGGTTTTCTTCTTGAACATCTCAAGCATGCGTCGGGTGACCAAAAAACCACCGAACACATTCACCGCGGCCAACGCCACGGCCAGGGTGCCCATCAGCTTGCCGGCCGGGGTAACGGTCAGTGCGGCGGCCAGCATGGCGCCGACGATGACAATGGCGGAGATGGCATTGGTAACCGCCATGAGCGGTGTGTGCAGCGCCGGGGTGACGTTCCAGACCACGTGGTAGCCCACATAAATGGCCAGCACGAAGATGATCAGGTTGTAGATGCCGTGGGAAATCAGCATGTCTTCCATTGTCGTGCTCCTTAGCCGTTCTTGCGGACGACCTGGCCATCACGGCACATGAGGCAGGCCGCGACGATGTCGTCTTCGAGGTTGATGACCAGCGCGCCGTCCTTGTCGAACAGCAGCTTCATGAAGTCCAGCAGGTTGCGTGCGTACAACGCCGAGGCATCGGCACCGACTTGAGCGGGCAAGTTGGTGGGGCCAACGATGGTCACACCGTTCTCCATCACTACTTGATCGGCAACGGTCAGCGGGCAGTTGCCGCCTTGGGCGGCTGCCAGGTCGATGACCACCGAGCCCGGCTTCATCTGCGCCACGGTTTCGGCGCTGAGCAGGGTCGGTGCCTTGCGGCCGGGGATCAGTGCGGTGGTGATGACGATGTCGGCCTGTTTGGCGCGTTCGTGTACGGCCTGAGCCTGGCGCTGCATCCAACTGGCCGGCATCGGACGCGCATAACCGCCTACCCCTTCGGCGCACTCACGCTCTTCATCGGTTTCGTAGGGCACGTCGATGAACTTGGCGCCGAGCGACTCGATCTGCTCCTTCACCGCGGGGCGAACGTCCGAAGCCTCGATCACTGCCCCCAGGCGTTTGGCCGTCGCGATGGCCTGAAGGCCAGCTACGCCTGCGCCAAGAATCAGGACACGGGCGGCCTTCACGGTGCCGGCGGCAGTCATGAGCATCGGCATGAAGCGCGGGTAGTGGTGAGCTGCCAGCAGCACGGCCTTGTAACCGGCGATGTTGGCTTGCGACGACAGCACGTCGAGGCTTTGAGCCCGTGACGTGCGAGGTGCGGCTTCCAGGGCGAAGGCGGTGATACCGCGCTCGGCCATCTTGGCGATCAGCTCGTTGTTGAAGGGGTTGAGCATGCCCACCAGGAGGCTGCCACTGTTGATCTGCGCAAGCTCCTCGTCGTTGGGGGCAACGACCTTGAGGACCAATTGGGCGCCGTAGGCATCGGCAGCGCTTCCCAGGGAAGCTCCCACGGCCTCATAGGCACTGTCCGGAATGCTGGCGTTAAGCCCTGCCCCCCGTTGGACGGTGACCTGATGGCCTTGGCCAATCAGTTTCTTGATGGTTTCTGGGGTCGCAGCGACCCTTGTCTCACCGGTCTGCGTCTCGAGAGGAACACCAATGTGCACGACTTTGTCTCCTGCGGTGACCTTTTGTCTTTGTGAATCCAGCGCACTACGGGTGGTGCGCTGGTGTGGCCGATAAGCGCCGAGCCGCCTGTTTACGGGCGGGCGAAGCATTTTGCAGACGAACCCGGAGCCCTTCAACCGGTTCTGAAGCGATACGAACTTAAAACTACAAGTCACCCTGTGACCGTATGTCGCAAGGGGCGGGATGCAGCCCGTCAAATACGGGCAATTGGCAGATTAGGGGAAATTTTGAAATTTTTTGCAGAGATTTCGCTGACAGGCCTGCAAATGTCGCAAATACTGCTGGAGGCCGCGTCCTTGGCAGCTTCAGCAGCTTTTTCGGTTCACCTGAACAGTTTGCTGTTTTGCGACAAATAATTATATCTGTAGGTGTTAAAAATAATTGACTACAAAGGTCGGGAAGGCGTTCTGCCCGTCTGCGCTGCCGTGAACAGTTGCGCCTGTTGCAGTAGCCAGTCGCGGAATGCGCGCAGGGAAGCGGATTCGACCTTGCGTTCAGGGATCATGAGGTAATAGGCCTTGTCGCTCGTCAGTGCGTGCCCATTGGCCTGCACCAGCCTACCCTCATCCAGCTCGTGCTGAATCAAAAATGGAGGGATGAGCGCAACCCCCATCTCATGCATGGCTGCTTGGGCAAGCATGGAGAATAGTTCATAGCGTGGGCCTGTCATGTCGCCTTCGACATTAATGCCCAGGCTGCCGAACCACTGCCTCCAGGCATAGGGGCGGGTGGTCTGCTGCAGCAAAGGGAGCTCGGCGATGCGCCGCGCGTCCAGTCTGCCCTCCCCGCCCAGCAGGTTTGGGCTGCACACAGGGACTGGATTTTCGCCCATTAGGCGGTGAGCCTGGGTACCAGGCCAATCGGCATCACCAAAATAGATGGCGGCGTCAAAGGCTGTATCGGCGAACAGGAAGGGCCGAGTGCGGTTGGTCAGGTTGACGGTGACATCGGGGGTGCGCTGCTGGAAGTCCTTGAGTCGGGGCAGCAACCACTGTGTGCCGAAAGTTGGCACCACCGCCAATTCGATTACGTTCGCGCCCTGCTGGCGCATGACCGACAAGGTATCGCGTTCCACCGCGTCTAGCTGCGCGGCGACTTGCCGACTGTAGGACAAACCTGCCTCGGTTAGCTTTACGCCGCGTCGAGAGCGGCGGAACAGCTCGACGTTCAGGAATGCCTCCAGGCCGCCTATTTGCCGACAAACGGCGCCTTGTGTCAGGGCAAGTTCATGTGCGGCCTTGGTGAAGCTTTCGTGGCGGGCTGCTGCCTCGAAGCAAACCAGGGCGGCGGTACTGGGTATCTTGCGGCGCATGTACGTCAACCTCACTCGTTCGGCAGGCGGTATAAGGAGTCTGCTGGCTACGGAGTGACAAATTATCACTTAATGGTGCGCAATCCTCGTTTGTAGAGGGCGCAGATCAGGCCTAGGATCAAGGGCACAAGAACTACCTCCCCTATTTCGAGGATCTCGCTCATGGCTGGTAAAGCAAGCTTCAACTGGATCGACCCACTGCTGCTCGATCAGCAGCTCACTGAAGAAGAGCGCATGGTGCGTGACAGCGCTTATCAGTTCGCCCAGGACAAGTTGGCGCCCCGTGTGTTGGAAGCCTTCCGGCATGAGCGGACAGACCCAGCGATTTTCCGCGAGATGGGCGAGGTCGGCCTGCTGGGTGCGACCATCCCGGAGCAGTACGGTGGCAGCGGTCTCAATTATGTGTGCTATGGCCTGATCGCCCGCGAGGTGGAACGCATCGACTCGGGCTATCGTTCGATGATGAGTGTTCAGTCGTCCTTGGTGATGGTGCCGATCAACGAGTTCGGCACCGAGGCACAAAAGCAGAAGTACCTGCCCAAGCTGGCCAGCGGTGAGTGGGTCGGTTGCTTCGGGTTGACCGAGCCTAACCATGGTTCCGACCCAGGTTCGATGATTACCCGTGCCAAGAAGGTTGAAGGCGGCTATCGCCTTACGGGTAGCAAGATGTGGATCACTAACAGCCCGATCGCCGATGTGTTCGTGGTGTGGGCCAAGGATGATGCGGGCGATATTCGTGGTTTCGTCCTGGAGAAAGGTTGGCAGGGCCTCAGTGCCCCGGCGATTCATGGCAAGGTTGGCCTGCGTGCGTCGATTACCGGCGAGATCGTGATGGACAACGTCTTCGTGCCTGAGGAAAACATCTTCCCGGATGTCCGTGGCCTGAAAGGCCCGTTCACGTGCTTGAACTCGGCACGCTACGGCATCTCCTGGGGCGCCCTTGGGGCTGCTGAAGCCTGTTGGCACACTGCGCGCCAGTACACTCTGGATCGTCAGCAGTTCGGGCGCCCACTGGCTGCCAACCAGTTGATCCAGAAGAAGCTGGCCGACATGCAGACAGAAATCACGCTGGCGCTGCAGGGTTGCTTGCGCCTGGGTCGTATGAAGGACGAAGGCACGGCCGCCGTCGAGATTACCTCGATCATGAAACGCAACTCCTGTGGCAAGGCCCTGGACATTGCGCGCATGGCGCGCGACATGTTGGGTGGCAATGGCATCTCTGACGAATTCGGGGTTGCGCGTCATCTGGTGAATCTGGAGGTCGTCAACACCTACGAGGGCACGCATGACGTGCATGCGCTAATCCTCGGGCGTGCGCAGACCGGCATTCAGGCCTTCTACTGATCGAGGAGCCAGCCCATGGGCGCGCTTTCACATCTGCGGGTGCTAGACCTTTCGCGTGTGTTGGCCGGGCCCTGGGCCGGCCAGATCCTGGCCGACCTTGGTGCTGATGTGATCAAGGTGGAGCGGCCAGGCAGCGGCGACGATACAAGGGCTTGGGGGCCTCCTTTCCTGAAGGACGTCCAAGGTGAAAACACCAGCGAGGCGGCTTATTACCTCTCGGCCAACCGCAACAAAAGATCGGTGACCATCGACTTCACGCAGCCCCAGGGGCAGCGCCTGGTGCGTGAGCTTGCGGCCAAGTCGGACATCGTCATCGAGAACTTCAAGGTCGGCGGGCTAGCGGCTTATGGGTTGGATTATCAAAGCCTCAAGGCGGTGAACCCGACGCTCATCTATTGTTCGATTACCGGGTTTGGCCAAACAGGGCCTTATGCCAAGCGTGCTGGCTATGACTTCATGATCCAGGGGCTGGGTGGGCTGATGAGCCTGACCGGGCGACCCGAGGGTGAGGAGGGGGCGGGTCCGGTAAAGGTGGGTGTGGCCCTGACCGACATATTGACCGGGTTGTACTCCACTGTGGCGATACTCGCCGCCCTCGCCCACCGCGACCAGTCCGGTACCGGGCAGTACATCGATATGGCGCTGCTGGATGTGCAGGTGGCCTGCCTGGCCAACCAGGCGATGAACTACCTGACGACAGGCATCCCGCCAAAGCGGTTGGGCAACGCTCACCCAAATATCGTGCCTTATCAGGATTTCCCGACCGCGGATGGCGATTTCATCCTTACCGTGGGCAACGATGGGCAGTTCCGCAAGTTTGCGGAAGTGGCTGGGCAGCCACAGTGGGCTGACGATCCGCGTTTCGCAACGAATAAGCAGCGCGTCGCCAACCGGGCCGAGCTGATCCCATTGATCCGTCAGGCTACTGTGTTCAAGACCACGGCCGAGTGGGTCAGTCAGCTGGAGGCAGCAGGCGTGCCGTGTGGGCCGATCAACGATCTGGCGCAGATGTTCCAGGATCCGCAGGTGGTCGCTCGAGGGTTGTCAGTGAGTCTTGATCACCCGTTGGCAGGCAAGGTGCCCCAGGTGGCTAGTCCCATTCGGTTATCGCAGACACCAGTGGAATACCGCCATGCGCCGCCTCTGTTGGGTGAGCACACCGAGGCCGTATTGCATCAGCTGTTGGGATTGGATGCGGGTGAGGTCCAGCGATTGCGTGATGCGGGTGTGCTTTGAGGTGATGGAAGGTGAGCGCTAAGCGGGGAGGCCGTCAGGCCTCCCCGCTTGGCTTTTTAAGCGGTATTGAAGTTTCTTGGAATTAAAAGGTTGACGGCCTCTCGAATCCCCTTATAATGCGCCCCACTTCCGACGCAGTCGAAACGAAAAACTCCTTGTTAATCAACAGGTTGAGTGTTTAGAAAGCAATCGGAAGGGCTGAAAGAGGTGGTTGACAGCGTTTTAAAACGCTGTATTATTCGCCTCCCGCTACGAGAGATCGCAGCGAGTCAAGTGTTTGAAGCTAAACGAGTTTCTCGCAAAAAACTTCAAAATAAACGCTTGACAGCAAATGAGGAAAGCGTAGAATGCGCGCCTCGGTTGAGGCGAAACGCTCTTAGCCAAACGCTCTTTAACAAAT
>NZ_KE384452.1:116654-282802 GCF_000425785.1 Pseudomonas taiwanensis DSM 21245 | reverse complement strand
GGGCTGACCGCCGAGCGCTTCGTCGCCAGCCCGTTCGGCACCGGCCAGCGCCTGTACCGCACCGGCGACCTGGCCCGCCAGCGCGCCGACGGGGTGATCGAGTACAGGGGGCGCATCGACCACCAGGTGAAGATTCGCGGTTTGCGGATCGAGCTGGGCGAGATCGAAGCACGCCTGCTGGAGCAGGACGAAGTCCGCGAAGCGGCGGTGCTGGCGGTCGGCAGCGGTGCTGACACGCAGCTGGCCGCCTATGTGGTGGCGCACCAGCCAGATTCGCCGCAGTTGGGCGAGCAGCTCAAGGCGCGTCTGCGCAGTCTGCTGCCTGACTACATGGTGCCCACGTACCTGGTGCTGCTGACCAGCCTGCCGCTGAGCCCCAACGGCAAGCTCGACCGCAAGGCCTTGCCGACACCCGACAGCAGCCCGCGCCAACAGGCCTATGTGGCGCCGCAGACCCCCTTGCAGGAACAGTTGGCGCAGGTCTGGCAGACCCTGCTCAAGCTCGAACGGGTCGGCCTGTACGACAACTTCTTCGACCTCGGCGGCCATTCGCTGCTGGCGACCCAGATGTTGATGCAGATCCGCCAGCAGCTGGGGCTCGACGTGCCACTCAAGGTCCTGTTCCAGAGTGACAGCCTCGAGCAGTTCGCCGAGCAGGTGAAGCAGTTGCAAACAGACGTCCAGCCCGTCGAAGACGAGTTGGCTAAATCCTTGGAGGCCCTCAAACGTCTATCAGCACAAGAGCTTGAAAGTCTGATTTCCTAGTTTGGGGGTTGCGCGTGCAAAAGTTGATCGAGTCGGTGGAAGGGCTGTCCTTGACCGAGAGGAAAGCCCTCGCCGTGATGCTTGGGAAGAAAGGGATCAATCTGTTCGGCATAGCGCCGATCTTCAAGCGTGATGCCTCCCAGCCACTGCTTTTGTCCTATGCGCAGGAACGTCTGTGGTTTCTCTGGCAGTTGGACCCGCAGGGCAGCGCCTACACCATGTCGTCGGTGCTGCGTCTGCAAGGTGCGCTGGATGGTGATGCCTTGCAGGCTGCCTTCGACGAACTGGTCGCTCGTCACGAATCGCTGCGCACCCGGTTCACCGAGGTCGACGGGCAGGCCGTGCAGTTGGTCGATGCCCACGCCCGCATCCTGGTCGAGCAGCAGACGGTGGTTGACCCGGCAGGTGTGGCCGAACTGGTCGAGGCTCACGGCCAGCAGCCCTTCGACCTGCGCCAGGGGCCACTGCTGCGGGTGAAATTGCTGCGCGTGGATGACCAGCAGCATGTGTTGTCGCTGGTCCAACACCATATCGTTTCCGATGGCTGGTCGATGCGCATCATGATCGACGAGCTGATCACGCTGTACCGCGCCCGGGTGACGGGTACTCCGGCGGTACTAGCGCCTCTGCCGGTGCAGTACGCCGACTACGCCCTGTGGCAGCGTAGCTGGATGGATGCCGGCGAACGCGACCGCCAGCAGGCCTATTGGCAGCGACAACTCGGCGGTCAGCAGCCGGTGCTGGAGCTGCCCACCGACTTCCCACGGCCCCAGGCCCTAAGCTATCGTGGCGACCGCGTGGATTTCCGGCTGTCCATGGCGCTGACCCAGGGCCTCAAGGCGCTGGCCCGGCGCGAAGGCGTCACCCTTTATACCTTGCTGCTGGCTGCCTTCCAGGCCCTGCTGTACCGCTATAGTGGCCAGCAGGACGTGCGGGTCGGGGTGCCGGTGGCCGGGCGCAACCGGCCCGAGGTCGAGCGCCTGATCGGCTTTTTCGTCAATACCCAGGTGCTGCGTGCGCAGGTCGATGGCAGCCGGCCGTTCACCGAGCTGCTGGCCCAGGTGCGCCAAGCGACCCAGCAGGCCCAGCAATACCAGGACCTGCCGTTCGAACAACTGGTCGAACTGCTGCAGCCGCAACGCAGCATGAGCCACAGCCCGCTGTTCCAGGTCATGCACAACCACCGCGGCGAGGACCTCGACCCGGCATCGGTCACCCGCTTGCCTGGCCTTGAGGTGAGCAACTTCGAGGCCCGCCAGCAGACCGCCCAGTTCGACCTGACCCTGGAAACCGTCGAAACGCCTGAGGGCCTAGGTGCCTCGCTGGTGTTTGCCAGCGACCTGTTCACCCGCACCACGGTAGAGCGCCTGGGCCGCCATTGGCAGAACCTGCTGCACGGACTGCTGGCCGACGCCTCGGCGCGGGTCGATGCCTTGCCGCTGTTCGATGCCCACGACCTGCAACGGTTGATCGATGGCAACAACGCTACCGCCCTGGCCGTGCCGCCACTGACGGTACACCAACTGTTCGCGGCGCAGGCGGTGCGTACCCCGGATGCACCGGCGCTGGCGTTCGACGATAACCTGCTGAGCTATGCAGCACTCAACCGGCGCGCCAACCAGTTGGCCCACCGCCTGATCGCGCTGGGTGTGGGGCCCGAGGTGAGGGTAGGCCTGTCGGTTGAGCGCGGTTTGGACCTGGTGGTGGGCCTGCTGGCGATTCTCAAGGCAGGGGGGGCTTACATTCCACTGGACCCGACCTACCCGCAGGCGCGCCTGGACTACATGATCGACGCCAGCGGCATGGGCCTATTACTGACCCACCAGGCCCTGGCCCCCCGCTTCGAGGGCCGTGGCCCGCAGTTGCTGTGCCTGGACCGACTGCCCGAGGCAACGCTGGCACAGGATGACCCGCCACTGCTCCCGCCTGCCGAATCGGCGGCCTACGTGATCTATACCTCCGGCTCTACCGGCAACCCCAAGGGCGTGGTGGTCAGTCACCAGGCCTTGGCCAACTTCGTCGCCAGCATGGCGCAGCAACCTGGCCTGGAGGCGGGTGACCGGATGCTGTCACTGACGACCTTCTCGTTCGATATCTTTGGCCTGGAGCTGTACCTGCCGTTGACCCGTGGCGCCCAGGTGGTGCTGGCCGGCCAGGACATCGCCCAAGACCCGGCCGCTGCATTGGCGCTTGCCCGGCGCTGGTCGGTGACGGCCCTGCAGGCCACGCCCTCGACCTGGCGCATGTTGCTCGACCATGGCGACACTCAGGCGCTTCAGGGCTGCAAGTGCCTGTGTGGGGGGGAAGCCCTGTCGCCAGCGTTGGCTGCGCGCATGCTCGAAGCCATCGGCCCGGTATGGAACCTCTATGGACCGACCGAGACCACCATCTGGTCGGCCCGCTACCGGCTGGACGCCGAGCACCCACGGCCGCTGCTCGGTCAGCCGATCGGTAACACCCAGCTGTACGTGGTCGGTGCCGACTTCAGCCCGGTACCCGCGGGTGTGGCGGGTGAGTTGATGATCGGTGGCCAGGGCCTGGCCCGTGGTTATCTGCATCGCGCCTCGCTCACGGCCGAGCGCTTCCTGCCCAACCCGTTCTCCAACCAGGGCGAGCGGTTGTACCGTACTGGGGACATGGCGCGGGTGAGTGCTGCCGGTGAGTACGAGTACATCGGTCGTGCCGACCACCAAGTGAAAATTCGCGGTTTTCGCATCGAACTGGGCGAGATCGAATCGGCCTTGCTGGCCTGCGAGGCGGTGCGCGAGGCAGCGGTGCTCGCCCAGCCTGGTATCGGCGGCGATCAGTTGGTGGGTTATGTCGTGGTGCACGATACCGCATTGGTCGACGCCGACAGCATCACCCAAAACACCGTTCGCGAGCAGCTCAAAGGCCAGCTCAAGGCGCAGTTGCCGGCGTACATGGTGCCGGCGCAAGTGATGTTCGTGGCGGCCATGCCGCTGACCCCAAACGGTAAACTGGACCGCAAGGCGCTGCCTGAACCGGACGCCAGCCAATCGCAACAGGACTATGTGGCGCCGCGTACCGCGCTGGAGCAGCAGTTGGCTGTGATCTGGCAAACCTTGCTCAAGCTCGAGCGGGTCGGCCTGCACGACAACTTTTTCGATCTTGGCGGGCACTCGCTGCTGGTCACGCAGCTGGTGTCGCGCATCCGTGACGAACTGGGCCGCGAGGCAAGCCTGCGCCAGGTCTTCGAAACCAGCACCTTGCAAGCCCAGGCCGCCATGCTCGACGCCTTGCAGACCAGGGGCGGCCCCGCAATCACCCGTGCACCGCGCGAAGGCGCGTTGCCGTTGTCGTATGCCCAGGAGCGTCTGTGGTTCCTCTGGCAGATGCAGCCTTACAGTGCCGCCTACCACTTACCGCGTGCCCTGCGTCTGCGCGGTACATTGAACATCCCGGCCTTGCGTGCCAGTTTCGACACGCTGGTCGCCCGCCACGAGCCGCTGCGGACCACCTTCGCCCATGACGCCGACGGCGTGCATCAGGTGGTGCATGCCACGCTGCCCGTGCAGCTTCAGGTCCATGCCCGCGCCCAGGTCGATGATAGTGTGCAAATCAGCCGCTTCATCGACGAGCAGGTGCGCCAGCCGTTCGACCTGGTCAGTGGGCCGTTGCTGCGCGTGGCGCTGTTGCCGCTGGGCGCGCAGGACCACCTGCTGGTGCTGACCCAGCACCACATCGTGTCCGATGGCTGGTCGATGCAGGTGATGGTCGATGAATTGGTGCGCAGCTACGCCGCCGAGGTCCAAGGCCGTGATCCAGGCTTTGCCGCCTTGCCGATCCAGTACGTCGACTACGCCCTATGGCAGCGCCACCGCATGGAGGGTGGCGAGCGCGAGCGGCAGTTGCAGTACTGGCGTTCACAACTGGGTGAGCGCCAACCCGTGCTGCAACTGCCGGGCGACCGTGCTCGCCCGGCGCAGCCGAGCCTGCGTGGCGGCCAGCGTGAACTGCGACTGGAGGCACCGTTGTGCGAAGGCCTGCGCCAGCTTGCCCAGCGCCATCAGGCGACGGTGTTCATGGTCTTGCTCGCCGGGTTCCAGGCGCTGCTGCACCGCTACAGCGGCCAGGACGATATCCGCGTCGGTGTGCCGGTGGCCAACCGTAACCGCCAGGAAACCGAAGGCCTGCTCGGCGTGTTCATCAACACCTTGGTCATGCGTGCCCATGTCGAAGGCCGCCTGCCTCTCGGGCAACTGATCGAGCAGGTACGCCAGACCACCTTGCAGGCCCAGGACCACCAGGACCTGCCGTTCGAGCAACTGGTCGAAGCCCTGCAGCCTGAGCGCAGCCTGAGCCATACCCCGTTGTTCCAGGTGCTGTTCAACCATCGCGCCCAGGCCACCCAGGCGCAGGTCCCGGTGGTCGATGGCTTGAACATCGAACCCTTGGCCGCCGACGTTCAGGAGGCCAAGTTCGACCTCAACCTTGAAACTGTCGAAACCCCTGAAGGCGTGATCGCCACCCTGGTATATGCTGCCGACCAGTTCGACAGTGACACCGCCGAGCGCCTGTTGGACGATTGGCACCGCCTGTTGCAGGCGATGGTGGCCGACGCTGCCCAGCCGGTCGGCGCGGTGCAGCTGGGCAGCGAGGCGTCGCGTCGCTCGCTGGCCACCCTGTGCCAGGGCGAGGTGCGCGCAGACAGCCAGGCGCTTCAGGTCGTGCAGCGGTTCGAAGCGCAGGCACGGGCCAATCCGTCCAGGGTCGCGCTGGTGTGGGGCGCGCAGCGCCTGAGCTACGGCGAACTCGACCAGCGCGCCGGCGACCTGGCCGTGTACCTGCAAGCCAACGGTGTCGGCCCGGAAACCGTGGTGGCGATTGCCGCCGAGCGCTCGGCGCACTTCGTGGTCGGCCTGCTGGCGGCATTCAAGGCCGGTGCCGCATTCCTGCCGCTGGACATGCGGGCACAACCTGCGCGTACCGGGCAAATGCTTGAGGACAGCCAGGCGTGTCTGTTGCTGGGCCCTGCCGCATGGTTGGCTGAACACGCCACCTTGCCCGCCCTGCGCAGCCTTGCCTTCGAACAGATAGCCCAGTTGCCCCAGGGCAGTTCACCGAGAGCCGTGCCGCGTGATGCCGACATGGCTGCCTACGTGATCTTCACTTCAGGCTCCACCGGTCGCCCCAAAGGTGTGCTGGTCAGTCAGGGGGCGCTGGCCGACTACCTGGTTTCGGCGCTGGCGGTGCTGCCACTGGAAGAGGTGGAGCACATGGCGCTGGCCTCCACCCTGGCCGCCGACCTGGGCTACACCACCTTGTTCGCGGCCCTGTGCAGCGGCCGCAGCCTGCACCTGCTCGACGAGCAACTGGCCATGGACCCGCAGGGCATGGCGCACTACATGAGTCGCGAAGCGATCGACTTGATCAAGCTGGTGCCTTCGCACCTGCAATCGTTGCTCAAGGTGGCAGAGCCGGGCACGGTGCTGCCGCGTCGCTGCCTGGTGCTGGGAGGCGAAGCCAGCAGTGTCGAGTTGATTGCCCAGGTTCGGCAACTGGCGCCAGCGTGCCGGGTGGTCAACCACTACGGCCCTAGCGAAACCACCATCGGTGTGCTTGCCATGGAACTGCCGGCCGCTGCGCACCAGCAGCCCGTGCCGTTGGGGCGCCCGCTGTTCAACGTGCGCCTGCAACTGCTGGATGCTGAGCTCAATGCAGTGGCCGAAGGGGTGCATGGCGAGTTGTACGTAGGCGGGCCAAGCCTGGCCCGCGGTTACCTGGGGCGACCCGGGCTGACCGCCGAACGCTTCGTCCCCGACCCGCAGGCTCGCCAGGGCGAGCGGCTTTACCGCACCGGCGACCGAGTGCGTGTCTACCACGGCGCTATCCATACCCTTGGCCGTACCGACGATCAGCTGAAGATCCGCGGTTACCGGGTCGAACCCGCTGAAGTCGCCGCCTGCCTGCGCGGGATGGCGCAGTTGCTCGATGCCGCCGTGGTCGCCCGCGACACCCAGCAGGGCCAGCAACTGGTGGCCTACGTGGTGGCGTCGGCAGAGGCCGGCGGGCTGCGCGAGCACGTGCAGGCTTACCTGCGTCGGTACCTGCCCGAACACATGATCCCGGCCCATGTGGTCAACCTTGCGGCCTTGCCGCTGACCGCCAACGGCAAGCTCGACCGCCAGGCCCTGCCAGCCCCGGATCTGGACGCCGCCCACGAGGCGTACCTGGCGCCACAGACCCCGCTGCAGGAACAGGTCGCGCAGATCTGGCAAGACGTGCTCAAGGTCGAGCGGGTAGGGCTGGGCGACAACTTCTTCGAACTGGGCGGCCATTCGCTTTTGGTCATGGGCGTGCTGTCGCGCCTGCAACTGGAGCTGGGCATCAGCGCCGCACCGCAGTTGATGTTCCAGTTCCCGGTACTCAATGAATTCGTCGATCACCTGGAGCCGCCCGCTGGCGTACTGGATGCGGACCGTTTGAATCGACTGGAAAGTTTGCTGGATGAGGTGGATGAAGCATGATGGACAATAACGCAGCTGCACTGAAGATCGCCGAGCGCTTCATCCTGCTACCGCTGGAAAAACGCCGGATCTACTTGCAGAAAATGGCTCAGGAGGGCATTTCCCCGGCCAACCTGCCCATCCCCCGCACCCGTGGCCACTTCGAGCATGTACCGCTGTCGTTCGCCCAGCAGCGCCAGTGGTTCATCTGGCAGCTGGAACCGCACAGCAGCGCCTACGCCATTGCGCGCGCGCTACGCCTGCATGGCACCCTGGACCTTGCAGCGCTCGAAGGTGCCTTCGCCCACCTGATCGCCCGTCACGAGCCGCTGCGCAGCACGTTCCACGAACACGATGGCCAGGCGATACAGGTGATCGCCGAGCCGAGCGCGCCGAACATCGTCGCCGAGCCGCTGGCGTGCTCGGCCGACCCCGCGCAGCGCGACCAACAGATTCGCGCCGCGGTGCAAGCGGAAACCCTGCGGCCGTTCGACCTCGGCACCGGCCCCTTGCTGCGAGTCAAGCTGCTGCGCCTGGCCGCTGACGATCATGTGCTGGTACTGACCCAGCACCACATCGTCTCCGATGGTTGGTCGATGCAGATCATGGTAGACGAGCTGGTCCGGGTGTACGCCGCGCTCAGCAGTGGTGGCAGCATCGACTTGCCGGCGCTGCCGATCCAGTATGCCGACTACGCCATCTGGCAGCGTCACTGGATGGAAGCCGGTGAGCAGGAGCGCCAGTTGAGCTACTGGCGCGACCAGCTTGGTACGACCCAACCGGTGTTGGAGCTGCCGACCGACTACCCGCGCCCGGCAGTGCAGAGCCTGCAGGGCGCACGCTTGCAGGTACCCTTCAGCCGTGTACTCAGCGACCAGCTCAAGGCCCTGGCGCAGGCGCAGGGCGCCAGCCTGTTCATGGTGCTGCTGGCTTCGTTCCATACCCTGTTGTACCGCTACAGCGGCCAGCAGGACATCCGTATCGGCGTGCCGTTGGCCAACCGTAACCGGGTGGAAACCGAGCACCTGATCGGCTTTTTCGTCAACACCCAGGTCATCAAGGCCGAACTGCAGGGCGAGATGAGCTTCCTCGACCTGCTCGCACAGGTACGCGCCACCACCCTGCAGGCCCAGCAGCACCAGGAGTTGCCATTCGAGCAGTTGGTCGAAGCCCTGCAGCCTGAGCGCAGCCTCAGCTACAACCCGCTGTTCCAGGTGATGTACAACCACCAGAGCGCAGGCAACGGCGCCGGCCAGTCACTGGGCCGGCTACCGGGCCTGAGCGTGGAGGGCCTGGAGTGGGAGATTCGCAGTGCCCACCTGGACCTTACGCTGGACACCGTGGAAGGTCCCGAGGGGCTGTCGGCCAAGCTGATCTACGCCACCGACCTGTTCAGCCCGGCGACCGCCCAGCGCCTGGTGGATCATTGGCTCAACCTGCTGCATGGCATCGCTGCCAACCCTGGTCAAAACTTGGGAGCCTTGCCGCTGCTCAGCGACGACGAACAGCGCACCCTCCTGCTGGATGGCCAGCCACCCAGCGACGTCCAGGCGCCGCTGGTGCACCAGCGCATCGCCGAACACGCGCGGCTGAGCCCGGATGCGCCTGCCGTGGTGTTTGGCGGGCGGACCCTTTCGTTCGCCCAGCTCGATCAACAGGCCAACCGCCTGGCACATGCGCTGATCGCCCGGGGCGTCGGTCCTGAAACCCGGGTGGCGGTAGCCTTGCCGCGCAGTGAACAGATGATCGTGGCGCTGCTGGCGGTGTTCAAGGCCGGTGCCGCCTACGTGCCACTGGATACCCAGTACCCCCGCGAGCGCCTGGCCTATCTGATGGGCGACGCCGGCATTGGCCTGCTGCTCACCGATAGCCGCCTGCAAGCGCGACTGCCGGTGCCCGAGCAGGCCGCCGTGCTGCTGCTCGACTGCCTCGACCTGAGCGCCATGCCATCCCTGGCACCCGAGGTCGACGTCGACCCGCGCAACCTCGCCTATGTGATCTACACCTCCGGTTCCACCGGCCAGCCCAAAGGCGTGGCGGTCAGCCACGGCCCACTGGCCATGCACTGTCGCGCCATCGGTGAGCGCTACGAGATGGGTGCCGACGATTGCGAGCTGCTGTTCATGTCGTTCGCCTTCGACGGTGCCCAGGAGCGCTGGCTGACCGCCCTGACCCACGGCGCGCGCCTGCTGGTGCGTGACGACAGCCTGTGGACCCCTGAACAGACCTACCGGCAGATGCACCAACATGGCGTGACCGTGGCAGCGTTCCCTCCGGTGTACCTGCAGCAGTTGGCCGAACATGCCGAGCGCGAAGGCAACCCGCCGGCGGTGCGGGTCTACTGCTTTGGTGGCGATGCAGTACCGCAGGCGAGTTTCGAACTGGTCAAGCGGGTGCTGCGCCCGCGGTACATCATCAATGGTTACGGCCCCACCGAAACCGTGGTCACGCCGCTGATCTGGAAGGCTGCCGCCGACGATGTGTGTGCGGCGGCGTATGCGCCGATCGGTACGCGCATTGGCCACCGGCGCACCTGCATTCTCAACCTTGAACTGAACCTGCTGCCGCCCGGTGCCAAGGGCGAACTGTACCTGGGCGGGGAAGGGCTGGCCCGTGGTTACCTGGACCGGCCTTCGCTGACCGCCGAGCGCTTCGTACCCGACCCGTTCGATGGGCAGGGCGGGCGCCTGTATCGTACTGGCGACCTGGTCTGCCAGCGCCAGGATGGCGTGTTCGACTACCTCGGCCGGATCGACAACCAGGTCAAGATCCGTGGTTTCCGCATCGAGTTGGGTGAAGTCGAGGCGCGTCTGCAAGGCTTGGCCGAAGTTGCCGACGCCGTGGTCGCGGCCCAGGACGGCAATACCGGCAAGCAGTTGGTCGGCTATGCGATCGTCCAGCCTGGCACCGCTCGCGAAGGATTGGCCGAGCGCCTGCGCAGCCAGCTCAAGGCGCTGCTGCCCGACTACATGGTGCCGGCCCACATACTGTTCCTTGATCACTTCCCGGTCACGCCCAACGGCAAGCTCGACCGCAAGGCCTTGCCCAAGCCGGACGCCAGCATGTTGCAACACAGCTATGTGGCGCCGCGCTCCGAGCTTGAGCGGCGCATCGCCGAGATCTGGCAGTCGGTGCTCAAGCTTGAACGGGTCGGCTTGAGCGACAACTTCTTCGAGCTGGGCGGCGACTCGATCATCTCCATCCAGGTGGTGAGCCGGGCGCGGCAAATCGGCATTCGCTTCACGCCCAAGGACCTGTTCCTGCACCAGACCGTGGAAGGCCTGGCGACGGTGGCTCTGGTCGATGACGGCAGTGCCCGGGTCGACCAAGGGCCAGTGACCGGCCCGCTCACGCTACTGCCGGTACAGCAGGCGTTCTTCGCCGAGCCGATGGCCGAACGTCACCACTGGAACCAGGCCGTGCTGCTGCAACCTCGCCAGCCGCTTGACGCTGTAGCGTTGGGCCGGGCGTTGGACGCGCTGCTCGACCACCATGATGCCCTGCGCCTGCGTTTTGTCGAGCGGGACGGGGTGTGGAGTGCCAGCCATGGCGAGACGGGCCCGCGCCCGCAACTGCTGTGGCAGGTCAGCCCGGAGTCGCTGGAAGCGCTCGACGCCGTGGCCAACCAGGCCCAGGCCAGCCTCGACCTGGCCAGCAGCGAGCTGGTGCGAGCAGTGCTGGCGACGTTGCCCGATGGCAGTCAGCGACTGCTGTTGGCCGTGCATCACCTGGTGGTCGATGGGGTGTCCTGGCGTATCCTGTTCGAGGATTTGCAAAGCGCCTATCAGCAGCTCGTCCAAGGCCAGGCGGTGCGCCTGCCGGCCAAGACCAGTGCATACCAGGCCTGGGCCGCCCAGCTTCAAGCGCATGCCCGCAGCCCACGGTTGCTGCAGGAGCTCGAAGGCTGGCAACAGCGCCTGCAGGGCGCCCCTGAAGGCCTGCCGTGCCGCAACCCGGCGGCCAGTCAGGAAAAACGCCACGCGGTGAGCGTGCATACCGTGCTCGACAAGCCGCTCACCCGCCAACTGCTGCAACGTGCCCCGGCGGCCTACCGGACCCAGGTCAACGACTTGCTGCTGACCGCCCTGGCTCAGGTGCTGTGCGACTGGAGCGGGGACGCCTCGGCGTTGATCCAGCTCGAGGGCCATGGTCGTGAGGGACTGGCCGACGATATCGACCTGACCCGCACCGTGGGCTGGTTCACCAGTGTGTTCCCGGTGCACTTGACCCCGGCCGCCGACATGGGCAGCTCGATCAAACGCATCAAGGAGCAACTGCGCGCCGCGCCCGACAAGGGGCTGGGCTTTGGCGTCCTGCGTTACCTTGCCGACGCTGAGGTGCGTCAGGCCATCGAGGCGCTGCCGGTGCCGCGGGTGACGTTCAACTACCTCGGCCAGTTCGACGGCAGTTTCGATGCCGAGCAGGGCGCACTGTTCACTCCAGCGCCTGAGTCGGCGGGCGAAGAGCAAAGTCCATCGGCGCCGCTGGGCAATTGGCTGACCGTCAATGGTCGTGTCTATGACGGTGAGTTGAGCCTTAACTGGTGTTTCAGCGGTGAGCGCTTCGAACGGCAGGACATGCAGGCGCTGGCCGATGCCTATGGCGCGGCCTTGCGGCGGGTGGTCGAGCACTGCTGCCAGGCCGGTAGCCAGGGCGTGACGCCATCGGACTTCCCGTTGGCCCGCCTGAGCCAGGCGCAGCTGGACAGCCTGGGCCTGGAGGCCGGGCAGATCGAGGACATCTACCCGCTGTCGCCGATGCAACAGGGCATGCTGTTCCACAGCCTTTATGAACAAGGCGACGGGCACTACATCAATCAACTGTGCCTGGAAGTGCGCGGGCTCGATCCGCAGCGTTTCGTCCAGGCCTGGCAGGCGATGCTCGATCGTCACGACATTCTGCGCACGGGCTTTGTCTGGGGTGGGCTGTTCGAGCAGCCGGTACAGGTGGTGCGCAAGCACCTGCAACTGCCATTCGCCGAGCACGACTGGCGCCAGGAGGCCGACCAGCCAGCGCGCCTGGCCGCATTGCTGGCCAGCGAGCGTGAACGCGGTTTTGACGTCGCCCAGGCACCTTTGCTGCGCCTGGTGCTGGTACGCACCGGCGAGGACAGCTACCAGGTGATCTACACCAACCACCACGTGCTGATGGACGGCTGGAGCAACTCGCAATTGCTGGGCGAGGTGCTGCAGGACTATTCCGGCCAGCCCGCGCAGCATCAGCCGGGGCGTTTCCGCGATTACATCGCCTGGCTGCAGCAGCGTGACGCGGAGCGTGGCAAGGCGTTCTGGGAGGGGCGACTGCGCCACCTAGGCGAGCCAACCCGGCTGGTGCCGGCCATGGCCGGGGGCAAGTTGCCTGGGCTGAGTGGCCAGGGTCACTGCGCCCGCCTGCTGGACTTGGCGAGCACCCAGCAACTGGCCGACTTTGCCCGCCAGCAGCGGGTGACCCTCAACACCCTGGTGCAAGCTGCCTGGTTGCTGCTGTTGCAGCGCTACACTGGCCTCGACACCGTGGTCTTCGGGGCCACCGTGGCGGGCCGCCCGGCAGAGCTCAAGGGCGTCGAACACCAGATCGGCCTGTTCATCAACACCCTGCCGGTGATTGCCCCGATTCGCCCGGACATGCCCCTGAGCGCCTGGCTGCAGGCGCTGCAGGACGACAACCTGGCCCTGCGTGAGCATGAGCACACCGCGCTGTTCGACGTGCAGCGCTGGGCCGGCCTGGAAGGACAGTCGCTGTTCGACAACCTGTTGGTGTTCGAGAACTACCCGGTGGCGCAAGCCTTGCAGGAAGGGGCGCCGCAAAGCCTGGTATTCGGCGAGGTGGACGTTCATGAACAGACCAACTACCCACTGACCCTGGCAGTGAACCTGGGCCACACCCTGTCGCTCAACATCAACTACGACCGCGCCTGTGTCGGTGAAGCCAGCGTCGAGCGCTTGCTTGGTCAAATGGCGCGCCTGCTCTCGCAGATGACTGGCAACCCCGGGCGGGCCGTGGGCGAATTCCAGGTGCTGGACGCCGATGAGCACGAGCGTGTCATCCGTCAGTGGAACGCCACTGAGGTGCGTTACCCCGAGGAATTCGCCGTGCACCGGCTGTTCGAGCGTCAAGCCCAGGTGCAGCCCGAGGCGATCGCCGTGGTCAGTGGAGCGCACAGCCTGAGCTACCACGCACTCAACCAATGTGCCAACCGGCTGGCCTTGGACCTTACCGCCAGCGGCGTTGGCCCTGACGTGCTGGTCGGCGTGGCTGCCGAACGCAGCCTGGAAATGGTCATCGCCCTGCTGGCCATCCTCAAGGCCGGCGGCGCCTACGTGCCGCTCGACCCCGAGTACCCGCAGCACCGCCTGGCCTACATGATCGAGGACAGCGGCATTGAGCTGCTGCTGACCCAGGCTCATCTGCTCGCCACCCTGCCGGTTGGCGATGCGTTGCGCGTGCTGACGCTGGAAGGGTGTGCCGAGCTGCACGAAGGCGTCGAGCTCGGCGACCCCCAAGTCGTGCTAAGCCCTGAGAACCTTGCCTATGTGATCTACACCTCCGGCTCCACCGGCAAGCCAAAAGGCGCCGGTAACCCCCACCGTGGCCTGGGCAACCGGCTGTACTGGATGCAGCAAGCCTACCCACTGACGGCCCAGGACTGCGTGTTGCAAAAGACCCCGTTCAGCTTCGACGTGTCGGTGTGGGAATTCTTCTGGCCGCTGATGACCGGCGCGCGCCTGGTAATGGCGGCGCCTGGCGATCATCGTGATCCCGCGCGCCTGGTAGCACTGATCGAGGCGCAGCAGGTCACCACCTTGCACTTCGTCCCCTCCATGCTCCAGGCCTTCATGCAGCATCCTGAGTTGTCCGGCTGCGCCAGCCTGCGACAGATCATGTGCAGTGGCGAAGCGTTGCAGGTCGATGCCCAGCAGCGGGTATTCGAGCGCCTGCCTCAGGTGGGGTTGTACAACCTCTATGGTCCGACCGAGGCGGCCATCGACGTCACTCACTGGACCTGCCGCGACGAAGGTGCCGACACCGTGCCCATCGGCCAGCCCATCGCCAACCTGGCCACCTATGTGCTCGACGGTGAACTGGCACCGGTGCCGGTTGGTGTGACTGGCGAGCTGTACCTGGCCGGTACTGGGCTTGCCCGTGGCTACCACCGCCGCCCGTCCCTGACCGCCGAGCGTTTCGTGGCCAGCCCGTTCGTGTCCGGTGCACGCCTTTATCGCACGGGCGACCTGTGCCGTCAGCGCGCTGATGGGGTCATCGAGTATCTGGGCCGCAGCGATCACCAGGTGAAAATGCGCGGTTTGCGCATCGAACTGGGCGAGATCGAATCGCGACTGCTGGAGCAACCGCAGGTTCGCGAGGCCGTGGTACTCGCCGTCGACCTCAATGGCAGCAAGCGTCTGGTCACCTACCTGGTGCCCAGCGACGCTAACCTGCTGAACGATGTGCAGGCACAGCTGGAGTTGCACGAGACGCTTAGCCAGGCGTTGGCGCGTGACCTGCCGGACTACATGGTGCCGACCCAGACCTTGGTGCTGGCGCGCATGCCGCTCAGCCCCAATGGCAAGCTCGACCGCAAGGCTTTGCCGCGCCCGGATTCCAGCGCAGGCGCTGCTGCCCAGGTGGCGCCGCGCAACGCTCTGGAAGCCAGCCTGGTGCAGATCTGGCAGGACGTATTGGGGCTGGAGCACGTCGGTGTCACCGACAATTTCTTTGCCCTGGGCGGCGACTCGATCATCTCCATCCAGTTGGTCAGCCGCGCGCGTCAGGCGGGTCTTGCCTTCAGCGCCAAGGACCTGTTCCAGCAGCAGACCATCGAGAAACTGGCGCTGTGCTGCGACTGCCGTGACCCGCTGGCGGACACGCAAGCCCCGGCGTTGGTGCTGCATGACCTGAGCGAGGCGCAGGTGGCGGCGTTGCCGATCGAGCATGGGCGAGTCGAGGCACTCTACAGCCTGTCGCCGATGCAGAAGGGCATGCTGTTCCTAGGCCTGAACACCCCAGAAGCTGACCTGTACGTCAATCAATTGAGCATCCCTGTGCAGGGTCTGGATGCCGAGCGATTCGCCGCCGCCTGGGCCGCCGTCAGCCAGCGTCACGCGGTGCTGCGCACGGGCTTCCTGTGGCAGGACCTGGAAGCGCCGCTACAGTTCGTCATGGCCGAGCTGCCGGTACCGTTGACCCGCTACGACTGGCGCAGCGAATACGACATCGAGACGCGGGTCCAGGCGCTGGCCGAGGCCGAGCGCAAGCGTGGCTTCGCCCTCGAGTCACCGCCGTTGCAGCGCCTGGTACTGGTGCGCACTGGCGAGGACAGCCATCAGTTGATCTGGACCTATCACCACATCCTCATCGACGGCTGGAGCACTTCGCAGCTGATGGGCGAGGTGCTGGCCCACTACGCTGGGAAGTCGCTCGAGCCGGTGGTCGCCTATGGCAACTACATCGCCTGGCTGCGCGCCCAGGACGCCGACGCTGCCGAAGGCTTCTGGCGCCATCAGTTGGCGCGACTGGACGAGCCGACCTACCTGGTCAACGGCTTCCCGGTGCAACCAGCAGGGCAGGGCCATCATGCGCTGTACACCCGCCTGGATGCCCCCGCCACCGAGCGGCTCAAGGCGTTCGCCAAGGCCCAGCAGGTCACCCTCAACACCCTGGTGCAGGGCGCCTGGCTGTTGCTGCTCAGCCGCTACAGCGGGCAGCGCACCGTGGCCTTCGGTGCCACCATGGCCGGTCGTCCGGCGAGCCTGGCACACAGCGAGCGTATCCTTGGCCTGTTCATCAACACCTTGCCGGTGATCCAGGAAATTGCGCCAGGCCAGTCGGTCGGCCAGTGGCTGCGCGCGTTGCAGGACTACAACCTGGAGATGCGCGAGTTCGAATACACACCGCTGAGCGACATCCAGCGCTGGTCGGGCCGTGGGGGCCAGTCGTTGTTCGACAGCATCATCGTGTTCGAGAACCAGCCGGTGGATCGCACCCTGCGCGAAGGGAGCGGCGAATCGCTGCGTTTCGGCGACCTGCAAAGCGCGGGTGTCACCAACTTCCCGATGGACCTGATGGTCACCCTCGAAGAAGGCCTGGTGATCGAATACATGTACATGCGCGAGCACTTCAGCGAGGCGGCAGTGGCGTCGATCCGGGCCAACATGCAGGGCTTGCTGACACGGCTGGCCAGCGACGCCGATCGCTTGCTTGGCGAGATCGGCCTGCCCGAAGGCACGGACCAGCTCGCTGCGACCCGCATGCCAGCGCCGTCGGACGAGCCGGCCTTCGTGCCTGTGCACCAGCGTATCGCCCAGTTGGCCCTGAGCCAGGGACAGCAGCCGGCGTTGCGAGTTGGCGAGCAGGTACTGAACTTCACCGAGCTCGACCGCCGTGCCAATGCCCTGGCCCATGCGCTGATTGCCCGTGGCGTTGGCTCCGAGATCCGCGTAGGCGTGGCGATGCCGCGCAACGCCGGGCAGGTGATCGCCTTGCTGGCGGTGCTCAAGGCTGGCGCGGCGTATGTGCCGCTGGATGCCAGCTATCCGCGTGAGCGCCTGGAGTACCTGATCCACGACTCGGGCATCGCCTTGCTGCTGAGCGAGTCGTCTTTGCTGCCGCGTTTGCCGGTGCCCGCGACGCTGCAGGTGCTGAGCCTCGATACCCTGGCACTGGACGCACAGCCGCACACGGCGCCGCAGGTCGAACTGCACGCCCATAGCCTGGCCTATGTGATCTATACCTCCGGCTCTACCGGCAAGCCCAAAGGCGTGGCGGTCAGCCATGGCCCGCTGGCCATGCATTGCCGGGCCATCGGCGAGCTGTACGAGATGAGCCCGCAGGACTGCGAGCTGCACTTCATGTCGTTTGCCTTCGACGGTGCCCATGAGCGATGGCTGACTACCCTGACCCATGGCGGCAGCCTGTTGTTGCGCGACGACGCGCTGTGGACGCCGGAGCAGACCTACCAGGCGATGCAACGCCACGGGGTCACCGTGGCTGCGTTCCCACCGGCCTACCTGCAACAGCTGGCAGATCATGCTGAGCAGGCCGGTCACCCGCCGGCGGTGCGGGTCTACTGCTTCGGTGGCGACGCCGTGCCGCAGTCCAGTTACGACCAGGCGCGCCGCGCTTTGCAGCCGCGCTACATCATCAACGGCTATGGCCCGACCGAAACGGTGGTGACGCCACTGCTGTGGAAGGCGGCCGAAGGCCAGGCGTGCGACGCGGCCTATGCGCCGATCGGGCGCTGCGTCGGGGCGCGGGTCGGGTATGTGCTCGACCAGGACCTTAACCCATTGCCGGTCGGCGCTGCCGGTGAACTTTACCTGGGCGGCGAGGGCCTGGCCCGTGGTTACCTGGACCGTGCCGGACAAAGCGCCGAGCGTTTCGTCGCCGACCCGTTCGGTGGCCCCGGCGACCGTCTGTATCGCACCGGCGACCTGGTGCGCCAGCGCGCCGACGGCGTCTACGACTACCTGGGCCGTATCGACAACCAGGTGAAGATTCGCGGTTTCCGCATCGAGCTGGGCGAGATCGAGGCGTGCCTGCGCCAGGTGCCGACCGTGGCCGATGCCGTGGTGGTGGCCCGCGAGGGGGGAAGCGGCAAGCAACTGGTCGCCTACGTGGTGGCGGGCAGCGGTCAGGCAACGGGCCTGGGCGAGACAGTGCGGGCGCAACTGCAGCGCAGCCTGCCGGACTACATGGTGCCTGCCCAATGGGTGGTGCTCGAGCGCTTGCCACTGACCCCCAACGGCAAGGTCGACCGCAAGGCGCTGCCAGCACCTGAATCCGTGCGCCAGGGTGATGACTTCGTCGCGCCACGGACTGAACTGCAAACGGCCCTGGCCGAGATCTGGCAAGCCGTGCTGAAAGTCGAGCGAGTCGGCCTGACGGACAACTTCTATGACCTGGGCGGTGATTCGATCCTGAGTTTGCAGGTGATCGCCAAGGCGCGGCGCCTGAAAGCGCTGGGGTTGAACCTGAAGCTGCGCGACCTGGTGCAGAAGCCGACCATCGGCCAGCTGACGGGGGCAGGCGACAGTGCCTCGGCGTCGCCGCTGCTGACCCTCAACAGTGCTGTCGAGCAGGTGCCGCCGTTGTTCTGCGTGCACGCAGGATTCGGCACTGTGTTCGACTACGAGCCGCTGGCCCGGCGCCTGAATGGCAAACGCACGCTGGTCGCCATCAGCAACCGCATGCTGCTCGATGCGCAGTGGCAGGACGACTCGCTGGAGAGCATGGCGCGGGACTACGTCACTTACCTGCGTCAGGCCCAGCCCCAGGGGCCTTATCACTTGGCCGGTTGGTCGCTGGGTGGGACCCTGGCGTTGTTGATGGCGGCCGAGCTTCAAGCGCAGGGCCAGCAGGTGGCCTTCGTCGGCTTGCTCGACAGCTTCGTGCCGTCTGCCCGCCACGGCGAGCACGACGACTGGCTGGAGGACTTGCAGTCCTTCGCCGGGGTGATGCTGCCAGGTGTCACGGTACCGGCCGCGGACGGGCCAGAAAGCCCGGAGACCATTCGCCGGCTGATGGCGCAGATGGTCGTCCAGCGCGACGGCAGTGAGGCGGCCCGGTCGGCCTATGCGGCGTTGGGCAGTGACGAGCTGGCCAATGTGTTCGTGGTGGCCCGCAAGCTCAAGCAGTTGTCGGTGCAGTTGCCGCGCTGCCGCGAAGTGGGGGTAGAACCCGTCAGCTGGTGGGTGCCGGGTCGCGATGCCGAGCGTCAGGCCCTGGCGCAGCAGATCGGTCAGCCGTTGGCCGGTGACGTGCTGCCGTGCGGGCATTTCGAGATCCCCCGTGAGGCAGCCTTGCTCACGGCGCTCGAAGATGCCCTGGATACCCTGACCTTGCCCGTTACGCTCTGCTGACCCTTTCCTTTTTCCTCTCAACCGCCGGTCGTGCCTTGCGCCGACCGGCCTGGAGCATTCCCATGTCCCTGAACCCTGATATCGCTGCCTACCTGCAGCTGGTCGAAGCCGGCCGCGCCGAAGGCAAGACGTTGGCGATGCACGCTGCCAGCCCTGAACAAGCCCGCGAAGCGTTCGACCAATCGTCATTGTTGATGAGTACGGGCGGCGACGACCTTGAGCACATCGAGGCGTTGCAGATTCCCGCCCGCGACGGCACACCGCTGCACGCGCGGTTGTACAGTGCCCACGGCATCGACCGTGAGCGCCTGCAGCCTGGAGTGTTGTATTTCCATGGTGGTGGCTACGTGGTCGGCAGCCTGGACTCCCACGATGCCCTGTGCCGCATCCTGGCAGCGCTGTCCGGGTGCGTGGTGCTGTCGGTGGCCTACCGGCTGGCGCCGCAGTGGCGTTTTCCAACCGCGGTGCACGACGCATTGGATGCCTGGCACTGGTTGCTGGACCAGGGCGCCAGTATCGGCATCGACGGGGAGCGCCTGGCCATCGCCGGTGACAGTGTCGGAGGCAGCCTGGCGGCGGTGGTGGCCAATCACGCGCCGGTGGCGCCATGCCTGCAGGTGATGATCTACCCGGTCACCGATGCCAGCCGCTGGCACGCTTCGGTTCAACGCTACGCCACTGGCCACTTGCTGGAGGCCGACACGTTGGAGTGGTTCTACCAGCAGTACCAGCGCAGCGCCGACGACCGCTTCGACCCACGCTTCTCGCCGCTACTGGAAGCACCTGAGCGGCTGCGCGTGCCGGCGTTGCTGTTGCTCGCCGAATGCGACCCGCTGTTCGATGAAGGCCGCGCCTATGCCGCGCACCTGCGCGCAGCGGGAGTCGAGGTGCAGGAGCGGGTGTACGAAGGCATGACCCATGACTTCATGCGCATGGATGCATTGGTGGACGAAGCGCAGGAGGCGCTGGAGGTGATCGCCGAGGCGTTGCAGCGGCGGTTGATGCATGTCGGTTAAGGTTCAAGAGGGCTGCTTTGCAGCCCATCGCTGGCCAAGCCTGCGATGGGCCGCAGGGCGGCCCCGAAGGGTTCAAGCGTTGATCAGAACTTGGCGCGCAGTGCCAGGTTGAAGTTGCGCGGTTCGCCGTAGAAGTTCCAGTAGTTCGGGTTACCGAGGGTCTGGTAGTACTTCTTGTCGAATACGTTATCCAGGTTGTACTGGACTTCGAGGTTCTTGTTGATCTCGTAGATCGCGTGCAAGTTGGTCAGGTGGTAGGCGTCCTGCTGGATCTTGTAGGTCTCGCCGACCTCGGTCTGGGTCATCTTGCTCTGCGCATAGAAGCTGCCGCCCACACGCAGGTGGTTGAGCGCGCCTGGCAGGCGGTAGTCGGTGGCCAGCTTGAACAGGTGACGTGGCGAGGCGGTGTTGAAGTCTTCGCCCTTCTGCTCGCCGCCGATGTACTTGGACTGGGTGTAGGTGTAGCCCGCGGACAGGTTCCAGTCCGGCAGGATCTCGCCGTTGAGCTCAAGCTCGATACCCTTGTTGCGGACCTTGTCGGAGGCGCGGTAGCAGCCGTCGGGGCAAATGGTTTCAGCGACCAGTTCGGCACGGCCGGTCTGGTCAGCCTGGAAGATTGCGATGGAAGTCTGCAGGCGCTTGTCGAAGAATTCGCCCTTCAGGCCGATCTCGTAGTTGCTGCCAGTCATCGGCTTGAGCATGCTGCCGTCGGCAGCCTGATTGTCTTGCGGCTTGAAGATTTCGGTATAGCTGGCGTAAGCCGACCAGTTTTCGTTCAGCTCCTGAATCAGGCCTGCGTATGGCGTGACTTCGCCACTTTTGGAGAAGTGGCCATGGTCACTGTCTTCGCGGATGCCATTGGTGTCGGTCAAGGTGTCGAAGCTGTACCAGCTCAGGCGGCTGCCGAGAATGAACTTCGTGGTGTCGGTCAGGCTGAAGCGGCTGGCGACATAAATACCTTTCTGTTCCTGGGTACGGTTGTACTTCCACTGGTTGACGTTGAGGTTTTCCGGCTTTGGCGGGTCGAACGCACCGAGGTTGTTCATGTCGACGATGTAGCGGTAGGTGGCATCGCGTCCACCATGGTAGTCGAAGTCGTCCTTGTTCCAGTTACCGCCGACGATCAGGTCATGCTGGCGACCAAGCAGCTGGAACGGACCGGTGAAGTAGCCGTCGATGCTGGTCTGGGTGTCGTCGTAACGAAACAGGCGAGGGTTGAGGGTATACAGGTCGGTGCCACCGCCAGGGAAGGTGTAGTTGCCCAGGAAGTCCGACTTGGCCCACATCTGGTTGACGGCGATCACGCCTTTCCAGCCGTTGTCGAAGGTGTGCTGGACATCGGCGAACAGGGTGGTGTTGCGCTTGTCCAGGTGGTTCCAGTCGCCGGTCAGCGAGGTGGAGCGGGAGATTGGGTAGAACTCGCCGTTCTCCTTGGTCGGCAGGCCCGACCAGTCGTAACCGGAGTTGCGTTCTTTCTGGTAGGTGAAGCCGAAGGTGGCCACGGTCGACTCGTCCAGGTCAGCCTCCAGGATGCCGTAGAACAGCTGGTTTTCCTTCTGGGCGGTGTCCAAGTAGCTGTTGGCATTGTTGTACGAGATCACCGAGCGGCCACGCAGGGTACCGGCTTCGTTCAGTGGCGAGGACACATCGACCATGGTCTTGTAGTTGTCCCAGGAACCGACCGAGGTTTCGATCAGGGCCTGACGCTCGGCAGTCGGGCGCTTGCGGATCAGGTTGATGGAGGCCGAGGGGTTGCCCGCGCCTTCCATCAGGCCAGTGGCGCCGCGCACGATCTCCACGCGGTCGTAGATGTCGGTGTTTGGCTTGGATTGGGCATCCATCGAGTAGGCGTTGCCGATGTTGGTCGGTACGCCATCGATCTGCAGGTTGTCCACCGACTGCCCGCGAGCCTGGTAGATCGAACGCTCGCCGCCGTTCTTGACGATGGTGATGCCAGTGGCGTTCTTCATCACGTCGTCGAGGTTCAGCATGTTCTGGTCGTCCATGCGCTGGCGGGTGACGACGGTCACGGACTGCGGCGTTTCACGCAGGGACATCGGCAGCTTGGTGGCGGTGCTGGAGCGGCCGGTAGCGTAGGCGTGGGTGCCCTCGGTGGTCTCGCCCAGGGACGCGCCACTGATGTTGGTCGGTGCCAGTTCCAGGTCAGCGCTGTTGCCCTTGCGCAGCAGGATCACCTGCGGGTTGCCTTGCAGGGTGAAGGTCATGCCGGTGCCGCCCAGCAACAGGGCCAGGGCGCGGGCCGGTTCTGCGCGTTGTTTCACCGCCTGGCTGGTGAGTCCGCTGACGTCATCGGGGTTGAACAGGATCTGCATGTCGGCCTGGCGACCGAATGTTTGCAAGGCGCTGGCCAGTGACTGGGCCGGGATGTCGAAGCTGGCTTCCTGGGCCTGGACCTGGGCGGCAATGGGCAGTGCAAGGAGCAGGCCGAAGCGAGGCAGAGGCTTGAAGCGCAGGGTGCAGCGCATGACGAGGCTGGCGAGGCTGAAGGGTTTGTGGACGGGCGACATTTCAAATGCTCATGTAAGTGAACGGCAGATTTTTTGGTTGTTGATAAGAAGACGCATTCAGCGACAAATTCCGGAAAGAACCTGTCGCTGTTTTTTCTTGTCGTCTCAGGCCGGTACGGGGGATGAGCTCACTTTGCCGCTGTGCATCCTCACCAACTGGTCCGCTACATCGAAGTAGCGGTCGTCGTGAGAGATGACGATGATGGTCTTGCCCAGCCGTTTCAGGTCGGGCAGCAACTCGGTGTAAAAAATGCGGCGGAAGGTCGGGTCCTGGTCTGCCGCCCACTCGTCGAACACCAGTACCGGGCGCTCTTCTAGCCAGGCATTGATCAGGGCCAGGCGCTTGCGCTGGCCGGTCGACAGGTCGGTGGTGGTGAAGCTGCCGTCGCGCACGCTGACCTTGTGGCCGATCTCCAGGCGTTGCAGGTAGCGGTTGGCGTCGTCGGGGATGTGCAGGTCGCCTTCGACCACGTCGTCGAACAGGTAGTAGTCGGCGAAGATGGTGGTGAACAGCTGGCGGTATTCGTCGCGGTTGCTCGGGTCTATGGCCTTGCCGTTGAGGCGGATCTCGCCCTGGTGCGGGGCGTATAGGCCCAGTAGCAGTTTGATCAGGGTCGTCTTGCCGCAGCCGTTCTCGCCGACGATGAAAACGATGTCGCCTTGCTCGATGCGCAGGTTGACCGGACCCAGGCGGAACGGCTCGCTGCCTTCGACCGGCGGGAAGGCGTAGCCTACGTTGAACAGTTCCAGGCTGTGCACCGGCTCGGGCTTGCTGGCCTTGGCGTCGAGCAGCAGGTGCGGCTCGGGCGAGGAGAACTGCTCGGACAGCTGGGCGACGCGGGCGAAGGCGACCTTGGCGCGGCTGACGATGGGCAAGGTGCCGATCAGGTGTTCCAGCGGGCCTTTCATGTACAGCAGCACCAGCACGAAGCCGCTCATCACAGTCTTATCGTCGCTGGGCCACAGCGACTGCAGCACCAAAGCCATGCCGATGACCACGAAGAACAGCATCGAGCCGAAGGTCTTGGCTACCACGAAGGTGTTGATGGCTTTGATCTGGGTCTTGCAGATGAAGTCGGCGGTGGCCTGCACGCCCTGGCTGAACATGCGGTTGCGGCGAGGACGGTGGATGCGCAGTTCCTTGGCGCCTTCGGCGATGGCGCTGTAGTTCTTCTGCAGGGTGTCCTCGGCTTCACGGGCGGTGGCGAAGCCACGACCGCCGCTGGCCTGGGCGACGAACTGGGCGGCGCTGCCGATGGCGATGGCCACCACCATCAACAGGAACATTGGCCAGGACAGCATGGCCAGGTAGCCCAGGCAACCGAGCGTCACGGTCATCGAGATGGCCAGCGGGGCGAAGGCGAAGGCGAAGTCGCTGATGGTGTCGACATCGTGGGTCAGCACAGGGATCAGGCGATGGCTGCGGTAGCGCTCGATCTGCTCGATGGGGGCGGCGAGGGTTTTCTCGCCCAGCGTCTTGCGCAGCTTGGCGATGATGTTCTGGCCGACGTAGTTGGTGCCGATGTCGGCGCTGATCGAACAGGTCAGGGCCAGCAGGCACAGGCCGGCGAAGGCTGCGATGGCGGTGCTGGTGATGTTGCCGCCGCTATGCAGGGCGTTGTTGATGCTGGCGAGCAGCGCGGTGACGCTAAGGCCACCGACCATCCCCAGGACGATGGAGAGGGCAACGATGGGCCAGAAGGGTCTGAGCAGGGCGAACAGTTCGCTGAGGGCGCCGCGGGGAGGCTGAGTCATGGGGCAGGGTTCCGCTTTGGAAAATGGCTGTGGGCTCCCTGTAGGACGACTGGTGGGCAGGGGAATTTAGCGCGCCTCTGGGGGGGCGCCTTGCGCCCCTTTGTCGTTCAGAGATCGCGTACTACACGAAAGCCGATCCAATCGCCGCGTTCGTTGGGGTAGAGGTCGTTGCGATTACCGGAGCGAGAGAACACCGGGGCCTCGCCATAGTCGTTGCCGCGAATGCTCTGGAACCTGCAGTCTTTCTCTTGCCATGGGCTGCCATCGCTCGGCGCGCCAACATAGTTGTCGTGCTTGCAGTCGGCGGTCCACTCATAGATGTTGCCGTGCATGTCGTACACGCCAAAGGCGTTGGCCGGGAAGCTACCGACCGGCGCGGTGTAGCTGTAGCCGTCGGCCGGCCCGTAGGTATTGGCGTGCTTGGCGATGCTGTACTCCTTGCCTTCGTCGAAGGGGAAGGGGAACGGGCCGGTGCTGCCAGCACGGGCGGCGTACTCGCGGACCGACTCGCTGGGCAGGCGGTAGGGCTTACCGGTCTTGTTCGACAGCCAGGCGACGTAGTCCTGGGCTTCCTTGAGGTTCATGCACACGGCAGGGTGGCGGCTGGTCACCGGGTAGTTGCCGCCATAGGTGGGGCGGCCACCCTGGGTGGCGGTGCCGGCCTGACACAGGCGGCCAGGGCGTTCGTCACCGCTGGGCATCATGTAGCCGGTGGCCTGGATGAAGGCGTCCCACTCGGCGAAGGTAATGGGGAAGCGGCTGATAGCGAAGGGCTTGGTGAAGGTGACCTTGTGCAGCGGGCCTTCATCGGCCTGGCGTCCGACTTCGTCATCGGGGGTGCCCATCATGAACGAGCCGGTGGGCAGGACCACCATCTCCGGGCAGTCTTTCTCGCAGTCCTTGAAGACAGTACCGGGCTTGGGCGTGCCCGCCTGAGCCCAGGCGCTGGCGGTGAGCAGGGCGAGCAGTGCCAGCGGCGCGAGGACCGGTAGGGTGCGGCGGTGGCGTACGTGGGGTTCAGGGTTCATGAGTCGTCTCGTGCGAAGGGAATTCGGGCGTCACAGCTGGGCGCTGAGCAGTGTCATGAAACGGTCGATCTGCGCTTCGTCGTTGAGCAGGCCGGGTGCGGTGCGGATGACCGGGCCGACGTCGCGGTACACCGCATCGACGATCGCCTTCTGCCGCAGCAAGGCGGCGGCGACCTTGTCGCTGTCGCGGTCCTTGACTCGGAAAAAGGTGAAGCCTGCGCTATGTTGCGCAGCCATCGGGGTGACCAGTTCGACCTGGCGGTGTTCGCCAAGGCGCTGCTTGAGGTAGCTGTTGAGCTGGTGAATACGGCCCTGGACCTCGGCCTTGCCCAGTTGCAAGTGCAGCTTGAACGCCTCGTCCAATGCCCAGCGGTGCTCGAAGGCGTGGTAACCCCCAGGGGTGAGGCTGGTGGCGAAATCGGTGTCCTGGGAAAAGGTCGGGATCAGCGGCGTGATGTCCTTGAGTTGTTCGCTGCGCGCACAGACGATGCCGGTACCACGCGGGCCGAACATCCACTTGTGGGTGCCGGCGATGAAGTAGTCGCAGTTCATCTGCGGGAAGCTCAGGTCTTCCACGCCAAAACCATGCACGCCGTCGACCACATAGAGGATGCGATCGACCTCGGCGCGGTCGCGGTTGTGCCGGTCGACCACCGCGCCGATTTCCGCCAGGGGTAGCTTCACGCCGCTACCCGACTGTACCCAGGTCATGCCCAGCACCCGTGTGTTGGAGCGAATGGCGCGGTCGATGTTGCCGACGATCTCGTCGGTGCTGACCTTGGCCGGGTCCTTGAACAGGCGGATTCGGCGCACTTGGGTACCTTGACGCTGGGTGCGAAAGTCAAGCACCGCCTCGGCGGCGGAATGCTCGTGGACGGTGGTCAGGATCTCCTGGTCCGGGCGCACGTGCAGGCCACCGTAGATAATCGCCAGGCCTTCGGTGGTGCTGCCGGTCAGGGCGATCTGGCCGGGGCGTGCCTGCAGGTACTTGCCCGCCCACGCGCGAACCCGGGCCTCGTGCTGCCAGGGTTCCTGGCGGTCCCAGTCCATGACCAGGCCTGGGTTGCGATCGACGCTGGCGCGGTAGCGATCGATGGCGTCCTGCACCGGTTTAGGGTGCGAGGTGATCAGGAAGTTCGAAAGATGCAGGTAGTCCGGGTCCTGGTTGAACAGCTGACGCAACTGCGTCCATTGGTTACCCTGGGTCGATGGTTTTGCTGGATTGGCCAGGGCTTGGCCGAGGCCGCCGCCAAAGGGCAGGGCAACGGCGAGCAGGCTGGCCTGTTTGAGAAAAGTACGGCGGTCGCTCATGGTTGCGCTTACCGGGTAGAGGAAAGAGAAGGGCTGGCGGCCTTTTCAACCTGGGCCCAGACACGCAGGAAATTGCCGCCCCACAGCTTGGCGATATCGGCTTCGCTATAGCCACGCTGGATCAGTTCGGCGGTGACGTTGCGCACCTGGCTCACATCCTCCCAACCTCGCACGCCACCCCCTTCGTTGAAGTCCGAGGCGATGCCGACGTGGTCGATACCGATCTTGCGCACGGCGTAGTCGATGGCATCGCCCAGGTCCTTGAGGCTGGCCTTGGGTTCTTCGTCGAGAATGGCGTACAGCTGGCTGGCGTAGCTGCCGAAACGCTGCTCGGGCCAGGCGGCGATGATCGGGTCGCCGGGCATCAGGGCCATGGCCAGGTTGGGCAGCGGTGGCAGGTCGAACTTGGCGCGCAGGGCGTTGAGCTTGTCCTGGGTCTTTTGCGTGAGCGGGCGCAGGTAGCCGGAGAAGCCGACGATCTGCACCACGCCGCCGCTGTTCTTGATCAGTTGCATCTCGCGGTCGCTGAGGTTGCGTGGGATATCGACCATCGCCCGTGGCGCAGAGTGCGAGGCGACGATGGGCGCGCGGCTCAGGGCGCTGACTTGTTCCAAGGCCTGGGTGGACATCTGCGAGACATCGATGATCACCCCCAGGTCATTGAGCCGTTGCACGGCCTGCTTGCCGATGGGTGAGAGACCACCCAGGGCGTCGGGTGAGTCGTTGAAGAACGGCAGCGGGCGCGAGGAGTCGGCCCAGTCGTTGTTGCCGATGTAGCTGAAGCCGAACATGCGCATACCCCGTGCGGCCCACTTGTCCAGCAGGTTCAAGTCGTTGCCCAACGGGTAGGCGTTGAGCATGCTGATGAAGATGGCGAACTTGCCTTCGCCGTGCAGGCGGCGGAAATCGTCGGGGGTATAGGCGATACCGACCTGGTTGGGGAAGTCGCGCACCAGGCCGGAGATGATCTTGTAGCGCACCTCCTGCTGATTACGGGCCTCCTCGACAAACCCTGCGGTCGGCCGGTGCGGTGCATCGGGGCCGTTCCAGATTTCCGGCCAGCCGAAGAGGGTCAAGGCGGCGCCGGACAATCGTCCTTTGGCGGCCTTGGCCAGGTCGAACTGGCCGTCGCCATCCTTGTCCGCCTCCTGGCCATGGGTACCGAAGTCCAGCGGCAGGGTGATGTGGCTGTCGAAGGAGATCAGCCGATCCTGCAGCTCGTCGGCCTGCTTGATCACCTCGCGCGGGTAGTGCGGGGCGGGGTTCAGCCATTGGTTCCAGGCCAGGTAGCCACCGGCACCGAGCAGCAGGGCCAGGGGCACACCGATGTACAAGGTTTTCTTCCAGCGAGGTTGTGTCATTGCCATCTCGTTTCAGGTCCGCGAATGCCGGGGCTTGGGCTGTCTGGGAGGGACGAGCGTGGCGGGAGGAAATTTAGCGAGGGGCAGCGACGACCTGGCTAAATTTCGCCGGGGAGCATACGTCCTTGCTGGGACAGCGCCTGCTTCATGGCGGACACAGGTAGGGTAATGACGATTTCTCGACGAGGTTTCATGACCGGTGTGGCCCTGGCGGGCGCGGCCCTGCCGGCGGTCCACTATGCGCACCGCGAGCTGACCAGGGATGAGTTTCCGGTCACCCCGGGGGAGGCCAGCGTGGAGCTTGCCGACACCGCCGGCCAACGCCTGGGCAACCGCCTGCGCGGTATCTGGGCTATCCGCTTCGAAGGGGCCGATGCCGGGCTTGCGGGTCTGCCGGCTCAGCAGCTTGAACTGTTCATCGACGTTGCCGCGCGAGGACGTGGCGTGCGCGGTTGCCTTGACACGGCACAACGGCTGCGCAGCGAAAAGGCGCCGCGTTACCAGTTGATCGGTGACCTGGCCGAGTCCGATTCCAATCGCCTTTACTGGCGCCTGATGCCAACGGATGCGAGCCATCGAGGTTATGAAATGGCGATCACCCTGGATCAGGTGTGGGGCGAGTTCGGCAATGCCGGCAGCGAGACCCTGAGTGGGCAGATTGCCGCGCTTGACCGGTCCCTGGCGCTGCCGTTGCAGGACAACCGCTTCGTCGCCATTGGCCAGCGCTTCCCCGAAGCGCGCCAGACCATTGGCCTTGAGCCGGCCTTGCTGGACTGGCTGATTTCCCCCGAGCACCGACTGTTCCACCAGTTGTGGCATGCCTCGCGTGACAAGTGGCACAACCTCTCGGAGGAAAAGCGCAATGCCCTGCGCGGCCTGGGGTGGCAACCTGGCCCTCGTGAGCGCGAGCGTGATGCGCGCGGCAAACTCAAGGACCGCAACGGCTCGGGCGAGGACTTTTTCTTCATGCACCGGCACATGCTCGCTGCGGCCCGTGCGCTGCAGCCGCTGCCGTCGTGGTCGAGCTTTCCGTTGCCGCAGCCGGAGCTTGAACGCGACCGCCTGGGTTTTGCCCGTTACTTCGATAACCTCGACGGCTGCTCGGTGCCGCCGACCTGGCTGGCGCCGGGGGACGATGCGTTCAGCGAGTGGGTCAACGGCATCAAGCGTGCCGAGACGTTCCATGGCAACTTCGCGGTATGGGAGTCTCGGTATCGCGACCCGCGTTACTTGTCGCGGATGACCTTGGGGCAATTGGGCTCGGAGATGGAGCTGGGCCTGCACGACTGGCTGCACATGCGCTGGGCGTCGGTGCCGCGCGACCCCTCCAACGGCGCGCCGGTGCCGCTGGCCCGCGAGCTGGATGACTTTGCGCCGCGTTGGTATGCAGCGGAAAACGACTTTTTGGGCGACCCGTTCTCGTCCCATGTGCACCCGGTGTTCTGGCGGTTTCATGGTTGGATCGACGATCGCGTGGAGGACTGGTTCGCCGCCCATGAGCGTTTTCACCCGGGCGAAGTCAGCCGGATGCAGGTCAACGGCGTGCCGTGGTTTGCGCCGGGGCGCTGGGTGGAGGTGGCTGACCCCTGGCTGGGGCCGGATACCCATGGCTGCAGTACAGTGCCTGGGGTAAGGCCGGGCAGGTCGGTGGAGATGGATGTCGAGACCATGAAGCTGGCATTGCGCATCATCTTTGGCGAGGACGAAGGCAAGTTGGCCGGGTTCATGCGCCAGGTGCCGAAACGGCCGTGGTATGCGCGGCATCTTTCATTGAAGGGATTGCTGGCCTGAGTGCGCCATGGGTTGGATTGATCTCCAACCTTCGTGGCATCGAACTATTCGTGGGAGCGGCCAGGCGTCGCGAAAGGGCTGCACAGCAGCCCCGTGTGTACTCACTGGGCTGTTTTCACGTGCCAGCCGCCACCCAGTGCCTTGTACAGGGCCACGCTCGCTTGCAATCGCGCCAAGCGCAACTGCGCCTGCTGATCCTGTGCCTCGTACAGCGTGCGCTGGGTTTCCAACACCGTCAGCAGCGTTTCGGCTCCGGCACCGTAACGTTGCTGGGCGAGGTCGAAGGCCAGGCGGGCCTGTTGCACTTGCTCATCCTGCCATTGCCGTTGCCGGTCGACGCCATGGATGGCGTTGAGCGCTTTCTCGACGTCGGCGAAGCCGGCCAGGATGCTGCTGCGATAGGCCTCGAGCAACTCCTCTTGCTCTGCCTCGGCCAATTCACGCGAGGCCCGCAGTCGGCCGTTGTTGAAGATCGGCGCGACCAGGCCGGAGGTCAGCGTGTAGTACGGGCTGTCGAAGACCTGGGGCAGGGTGCGGGCCCCCGAACCGAACTCGGCGCCGAGGGTCAGCTTTGGTAGCAGGGCGGCCCGTGCGACCTGCACATTGGCGCTGGCGGCCGCCAGGCGCGCTTCGGCGGCTGCGATGTCTGGCCGGCGGGTCAGCAGGTCGCTGGGCATACCGCTGCCAATTGCCGGCCACTGCACCGTGTCGATGCGCTCGTCGCTGCCGGGCAAATGTTGCACGGGGTCGCCGAGCAGGGTGGCCAGCGTGACGCGGTTGTCCTGCTGGCGTTGCTCAAGCAGCGGCAGTTGGCGCTCCTGGGCGGCCACCAGGCTACGTTGTTGCGCCAACTCAAGGCGCGTGGCCGAGCCAGAGCGCTGCCGCACCTCGACCAGGCCCAGCACATCCCGCGCATTGCGCAGGTTCAGGCGGGCGATGCGCAGTTGCTCATCCAGTGCCAGCCCTTGCAGGTAGCTATCGGCAACGGCACTGACCAGGGTCAGTTCCACAGTCTGGCGGTCGAAGCGGCTGGCGTCCAGGCCATGCAGGCCGCTGTCGCGTGCGGCGCGCAGGCCGCCCCAGAAGTCGATCTCGTAGGTCGCGCTGAGCGTGGTGCCAAACGAGGTGCTGGTGCGTTCGCTGCTGCTGACATCGAGCTGGTCGCTGCCGTCGCCCCGCAGCAGGTGCTGTCGGCTGCCTTCAAACCCGAAGTTCAACGCCGGCAGCAGTGGCGCGCCGGCGATCACGGCGCGGGCCTGGGCCTGGCGTACACGTGCGGTGGCAGCCGCCAGGTCGTAGCTGTTGCGCCGCGCACGTTCAACCAGACGGTCCAGTTCGGGGCTGGCGAAGGCTTTCCACCACTTCGTCTGTGGCAGGGTGAGCCCGGCAGCACCGGTCTCTCCTTGCCAGTTATCCGGTGGTGCGATGCCGCTTTCGGGCGGTGGCGGTGTGCTGCAGGCGGCGAGGCAAAGGCTCAGGGTCAGCAGGCTGATGCGGCTTGGCAATGTCATGGGTTATTCGCTGGTAAGGGCTTTGACCGGATCGAGACGCGCCGCCTTGCGGGCCGGCATGAAGCCGAACACGATGCCGGTGACTACGGCGCAGGCGAAGGCGCCGAGGATGGCGGGTAGGGCGAAGGCCACGGCGACCCCGGCAAGCATCAGGCCTGCGCCGATGCCCAAGGCCAGTGCGATGCCGGTCAGGCCGCCGACCATCGACAGCATCACCGCCTCACTGAGGAACTGGCGCAGGATGTCGCGCTGGCGGGCGCCGGTGGCCATGCGAATACCGATCTCGCGGGTGCGTTCGCGCACGGTCATCAGCATGATGTTCATCACCCCGATGCCGCCGACCAGCAGGGAGATCGCGGCGATCGCCCCCAGCATCAGCGACAGGCTGTTCTGGGTGCGGGCTTCGGCCTGGATCAGTGCGGCGTCGTTGGTCAGCTCGAAGTCTTGCTTGCCTTGGTGACGCTGGCGCATCAGGTGATCGATGGCTGCTTCGGTCTCGGCCACTCGTGCCGAATCTCGGGCGGCGATGATCACGTATTCCGGGTCCTGGGTACCGAACAGGCGAATGGACGCTGCCGAGTAGGGCACGACGATGCGTTCGTCGCTGTTCTGGTCGCCGGAGCTGGCGCCTTTTCCGGCCAGCACGCCGACGATCTGGAACGGTACGTTGCCGAGCAGCAGGTACTGGCCGATCGGGTCGCTGCCAGGTTCGAGCAGCGTGTCGCGTACCTTCTGGCCGATCACCGCGACGGCGGCGCCAGTGCGTTCGTCGCTGTCGCTGAAGAAGCTGCCCTGGACCACCGGCCAATTGAGGATGTAGGGGAACTCGATATTGTTGCCGCCGACGTAGAATTTCTGGTTGTTGTTGCCGTGGCGCACCATCACGTCGTCCCCGATCACCGGCATGATCCGCGTCACCTGGGGCAGTTCGGCAATCGCCGCAACATCGTCCAGGGTCACCACGCCGGCGGGCTCACGCAGGGTGGCGTGGCGACCGTTGAGGTAGAGGATGTTCGAGCCGAAGGCGGCCATCTGTGCCATGACCTGGCGTTTGCTGCCTTCGCCCACAGCCAGCATGACCACCACCGAGGCGACGCCGATGACGATGCCGAGCAGGGTCAGGGCAGTGCGAAAGCGATTGATCCACATGACCCGCCAGGCTGCCTGCAAGGCTTCGACCAGCTCGCCCTTCCAGGCGCCACGCTCAGTGGCGCCGCGATCCAGGCGTTCGCGCAGGTCTTCGGCCTGCAGGCCTCGGTGCGGATTGACCGGTGGCTGGTCGTCGGCCGAATCGCTGATCACCAAGCCGTCGCGAATCTCGATCACCCGGTGTGCGCGTGCCGCCACCTCGCGGTCGTGGGTGATAAGGATGATCACATGCCCCTGGCTGGCCAGTTCGTCGAGCAGGGCCATGACTTCGGCGCCGCTGTGGCTGTCGAGGGCTCCAGTGGGTTCGTCGGCGAGGATGATGTGGCCGCCGTTCATCAGCGCGCGGGCGATGGAAACGCGCTGTTGCTGACCGCCGGACAACTGGTGCGGGCGGTTGCCCGTGCGGCTGGCCAGGCCCAGGCGTTCGAGCAGGGCGGCGGCGCGGGCGTGGCGCTCGCTGGCCGGTAAGCCGGCATAGATGGCTGGCATTTCGACGTTTTCCTGGGCCGAGCCCGAAGGAATCAGGTGGTAGCCCTGGAACACGAAACCGAAGGCCTCGCGTCGCAGCCAGGCCAGCTCGTCGGTGTCCAGCTCGGCCACGTCCTTGCCGGCGAAGCGATAGCAGCCGGAACTGGGGCGGTCGAGGCAGCCGAGGATGTTCATCAGGGTCGATTTGCCAGACCCTGACGCGCCGACGATGGCGACAAATTCGCCAGGGTGCACGCGCAGGCTGATACCGCGCAGGACTTCGACCTTGGGTGTGTCGAGGCCGCCGTAGACTTTGCGGATGTCGCGAAGCTCGATCAGGGGGGCGAACATTCAACCTCCGCTGGCGGCAGGGGCGCCGATGAGCAGGCGTTCGCCTTCGCGGACACCGTCGAGGATCTGTACCCGCAGCCGGTCGCTCAGGCCGGTGCGCACTTGGCGCTGCTCGACCTTGCCGTCGCGGGTGAGTACCTGGGCCATGCGCAGGCCGTCACCATCGCTGTCGTCCAGCGCCGCCAGCGGTGCGGTCAGTACCTGGCTGGCCTGGCCGGCGACGAAGAACACCTGGGTGGTCATCTCGGCCATCAGTGCCCCGTCAGGGTTGTCCACGTCCAGCAGCACGGTGTACTGCACGACTTGGCTGCCGGTCGTGCCGGAGGTGGCGCTGGTCGGGCTGCCGCCGCCCTGGCTGGACTGCTCCAGCGGCTTGGGCGGAATCGGCAGTATCTGGCGCACGGTGCTGGTCCAGCGGCGCTTGCCACCGGCCAAGGTGGTGAAGTAAGCGCTCATGCCGGGCTTGACCTTGCCGATATCGGCCTCGGAGACCTGGGCCCAGACGGTCATCGGCGACAGCTTGGCGATGCGCAGGATCAGGGGCGTCTGTTGCTGGGCATTCAGGGTCTGGCCCTCGCGGGCGTCCACGGCAACCACGGTGCCGTCCATGGGCGCGTAGATGCGCGTGTAGCCAAGTTCGGCCTGGTCGCTGCGCAGGCTGGCCTGGGCCTGAAGGATCTGCGCCTGGTACATGTCGATGCGGGCCTGGGTGACCTTGAGCTGGGCATCGGCAGCCTGCACGTCTTCCTCGCGGGTGGCACCAGCAGCGGCCAGGTCGCGCTGGCGTTTGAGCTGTTGCTGGGCCAAGCGGTACTGGGCGCGCTGCTCGGCCAACTGGGCCTTGAGGTTCTCGATCGAGTAGCGGCCGGCGTCGAGCCTGGCCTGCTGGGTTGACGGGTCGATCTCGACCAGCAACTGGCCCTGGTGAACCTGGTCGCCCGCTTCGACATGCAGGCGACGGATCTGCCCCGAGGCCTGGGCGCCGACATCGACGTAGCGACGAGGTTGCAGGGTGCCCAGGGCGGTGACGCTGCTTTCGATATCGGCGCGGGTGACGGTTACCGTGCTGGCCGGCTGGTTGTCGAATGGCAAGGTCTTCCAGGCCAGCAGGCTGCCCAGGCCAAGCAGGCCCAGGCCACCGAGGAGGATGCGGCGGCGAGTGTTGGGTAAGCGTCTCATGCGGACTTCCAGCCAGGGGTGATGGCCACACGCAGCCAGTCGAGGCGCGCAGGGAGGTCCCAGTTAGACGAAGATCAGCATGCGGGATTTACCCAGGTTGGGGGTACCGCTGTGTGTTGCTGAGAATAATTATAATTTGTAAGATTGCACGCTGATATCACATATTCCCGCGTCCCCGCACACCTGTGGCAGGGCAGGGCGACGCCAGGTGCCGCTGTGGAACATTACTATCGTGAACTGGTGAGTTTCCTTTCCGCACGCCTTGGCAGTCGCCAGGCGGCGGAGGACGTTGCCCACGATGCCTACCTGCGGGTACTGGAGCGCACCGACGCGCAGCAGATCGAGCATCCGCGCGCCTTCCTGTACCGGACCGCGCTCAACCTAGTGGTAGACCGTCATCGGCGTCAGCGTGTGCGCCAGGCCGAACCCTTGGACGTGCTGGACAGCGACGAGCGCTGGCACATTCAGGCACCGTCCCAGGAAATGCAGCTCGATCAGCGCCTGGCACTGATGCAAAGGGCCCTGGACGAATTGAGCAAGCCTTGCCGCGACAGCTTCCTGTTGCGCAAGCTCGAGGGCCTTTCACACCAGCAGATCGCCGAGCGGCTGGGCGTTTCCCGAAGCATGGTGGAAAAACATATCGTCAACGCCATGAAGCATTGCCGCTTGCGCATGCGGCAATGGGAATAGTGAAAAGCCGGTGAAACACGAATGAAAATTCTGTACGCGGCAACTTGATTTCTGGAAAGTTCCCGACAACTATCAATGAAGACCCTGCCGAATTCATGGTTTCGGCAGTTGCCTCGTCGGCGCAGTTTGGTCAGGGAGTTTCCCTTAACTAGCTAACTGCCCAGGTCCGATGATGCCCAACAAAACGATGCGCATCCTTATCGCCGACGAGCACCCCAGCCAGCGCTTGCACCTTGAGCGACTGCTCAATGGCCTGGGCTATTTCCGGATCGCGCCGGTGCAAAGCTTCGAAGAGCTGCAGCGCCTGGTGCAGTGCGCGCTGCAACCTTTCAACCTGTTGGTCGGCAATATCGAGTTGGGTAGTCACTGCGGGGTCGACCTTGAGCGCTTTTGCCGGGTCAACGCACAGATTCAGCACGCCTTGCTCTATCACTCACAGTCTGTGACGGTTCCAGACGTGCCGCCGGCCGAGCGCCAGGCGGTCAGCATCAGCCTGCCCCAGGTGCCGGACGACGAAGCGCTGGGTTCTTTCATGGCGATCATCGATGCGCCAGTGTTGGTCGGCAAGCTTGGCCTGCCTTCGAGCGTCGCCAGCCATCTGGCGTTTCCGCGCGCTCGCCAGCATTTCCCGTCGACCGTATTCAGCCGGACCCATTGAACCTGAAGGGGTACCCAAGGGTAAGCATTTGCTATCCTCTTGCCCTTTGCCGATTTGCGGACCCCTGCCATGACTGCCAACCACACCGCTCCTGCGCCCCGGTTCAGCCGCAGCGACCACCGGACCCTGGGTCTGGCGGCACTGGGCGGCGCCCTGGAGATCTACGATTTCATCATCTTCGTGTTCTTCGCGCTGACCCTGAGCCAGCTGTTCTTCCCACCGGAAATGCCGCAATGGCTGCGCTTGCTGCAAAGCTTCGGGATCTTCGTGACCGGTTACCTGGCCCGCCCGCTGGGTGGGATTCTCATGGCGCATTTTGCCGACCATCTGGGCCGCAAGCGGGTGTTCAGCCTGAGCATCCTGATGATGGCCCTGCCGTGCCTGTTGATCGGTGTGATGCCGACCTACGCCGACATCGGCTACGCCGCCCCACTTATTCTGCTGGCGCTGCGCATCCTGCAGGGGGCCGCGGTGGGAGGCGAGGTGCCCAGTGCCTGGACTTTCGTCGCCGAGCACGCCCCGCCAGGGCGACGGGGATATGCACTGGGCTTCCTGCAGGCCGGGCTGACCTTTGGCTACCTGCTGGGTGCCTTGACCGCAACCTTGCTGGCGCAGGTCTTCACCGCGCAGGAAATCCTCGATTACGCCTGGCGTTATCCGTTCCTGCTGGGTGGCGTGTTCGGTGTGATCGGCGTGTGGCTGCGTCGCTGGCTGAGTGAAACCCCGGTGTTTCTGGCCCTGCGCGAGCGCCAGGAGCAGCCAGTGGCCTTCCCGCTGCGACGGGTGCTGGCAGAGCATAGCCGTGCGCTGATCCCGGCGGCATTGCTGACCTGCGTGCTGACCTCGGCGGTGGTGGTGCTGGTGGTGATCACCCCGACCGTGATGCAGCAGCGTTTCGGCATGAGTGCCGGGCATACCTTCGCCTTGAGCAGCGTGGGCATCGTCTTTCTCAATATAGGCTGCGTGATGGCGGGGCTGTTGGTCGACCGGTTGGGTGGCTGGCGTGCGCTGATGGTCTACAGCCTGTTGCTGCCATTGGGTGTCGGCGTGCTGTACGCAAGCCTGGTGGGGCAGTGGGGCGCGGTGTGGGCCGCCTATGCGCTGGCAGGGCTTTGCTGTGGCGTGGTGGGGGTGGTGCCGTCGATCATGGTCGGATTATTCCCGGCGCAGATCCGCGTGTCGGGTATTTCCTTCACCTATAACGTCGCCTATGCCCTGTGGGCCAGTACCACGCCGCTGGCATTGATCGCGCTGATGCCGTGGAGCCCGTGGGTGTGTGTCGGCTTTTGTCTGATCATGGGCACCGTCGGATTGCTCACCGCGTTGTATTTCGGGCGTCGCGAGCCCTTGGCGTTCGCCGTCGAGCCTATGCCGGTCATGTGCGCTGACAAATGAGCCTAGAGGAGCAGGGGCATCGAGGCAGAATCCACGGTCATTCCTGATGTGTTCAGCGATGACTGCACACGCGGTCTAGGGTGGCGGGTGCACGCATTTTCCCGTTGGGAAAATGGCAAGATGCGGCCACCGGTTGCACTCATCGAGCTATTCAAACTGCTCGATCGTCGCCCAGAATTGTTCGAAGAGATAAGGACACCCTGAGTCGGCCTGCAACAGCCTACAGCCGGTGCCAACGGTTCACGCAAATCAAGGCTACAAGGCGCACAGAAGGCGACTGTACATGAATGTAGATTGCTCCCGCATCCACATTTCAGGAAACAGGCGCCATGTACGGATTTCATGTGAATTGGCTGACGCGCCGTCAGCTGCCGCCCATTCCGGCGACCATGCTCTTTTCAGGAACGCACCATGATGCCCCGGGGCCTGATGGCGACTTCGAGCAAGCCGTTACGCCCGTAATCACCTGGGGCAACAACAGCCTTGGCTGCGTGTTCGACGACAACGAGCATCACGACGCTGCCTGGCTGGTTGTCTACGGTGACGGGGAGCAACTGACCGGCGCGCATCCGTTGCCTCATTTTCGGCATGTCATGGACATTCAAGCGGCGCCAAGCGGTGTTGCCTGGGTGCTGGTCGATGAGAAAGCGCGCAAGGTCGAGATCTCGCATCTTCTGCTCGACGGACTCGATGGCAGAGTAGGCCGTGAGACCTCACTGGAAGGAATGCCGGTTGGCATTCCTTTCTGTCTGCGCAATGGGCGCGATTTTCTGATGGCGGACGAGTCAGGGGTTCGCGTTGCCGCCTTGCCCGATCCGCTGGCGATGCAGTGGATGTATCAGGATGGCGAGCTGACCCATGTTGCCACCCAACAGGTACTGGGCCTGGGCGTGCGCTGCAAACCTGCCGCGCAGGACGGAGACCGCTGGCACTTGTCCGCCCGAGGCGTGTTGTTCTATGGCGAAGAGAAACGCGCTTTGTGCGCCGACCCCGGCAATGGCGATGTATGGCTTCAGGCACACGTGGCAGAGTCACCAGAGGGGCTATGGCAGGTGCAAATGCCGGGGCAGACGAGGCGTAACAGGGGCAGCGCGTTGCGTATCAGCACGCTGGCCATTCATGTGCAGGTCTCCAATGACTTGAGGTCCGGGACCAGTGATGCTGTGTATTTTTCCGTCAACGGCAGCGCGCACCGGCAATTGCTGGCACGCAACTTCGATCGTGGCTCATTGCTTCAGGTCGATGTCGATCTGTCGAGCATGTTCGCGGGGCGTCAGCTGGTTGCCGATGAGCTCCACAGTGTCGAGCTGTACCAAGTGAGCGGCGAAGGGTACGGGCCTGCGTGGCGCATGCAATCTCTGGATCTGGTGGTCAACGATGAACTGTCCAACCGGCTACTGGTTGCCGAAAGCCCTTGGCTGCTGCCGGCGAGAGGGGCGAGTTGGAAGGGCGTCGTGAACTGGTTGGACTGGCGCTTGAAGGGCAAGGAGACACCGCTGGATTTTACCGGGCGTACGTACCCGGTCACTTGGCGACCCCTGCTGAGCGACTGGCTGTACTGGCGCAGCTACGACGTCTCGAACATCGAAGGAGTTTGCCAGTTGATCGGTGAGCAGGACGGTAGGGTGCTGGGGTTCGAGCTGGTCGGCCAGCGTCCTGTTTATCTTGAGCCCAACACGGCAAACGACTCCTACACCTGGGTGTACACGCCACAGGGGAGCATTATCGTAAAGCGCTGGGACAAGGCGGCGCCTCGGGCTCATTACATCACTCACAGCCAGCTGGGTATGGGCGCCCCCGTGGTATGCGCGGGTGAAATGACGATCGTCCGCATGGGGGCGGGCGTGGCGGTCCACGATATCCTGGGAATGATCAACGATGCGTCGGGGCACTATGTGTCGGATGGCGGTGCATGCCTCGCCCATGTGCGCGAGCGACTTGCCCAATTGGGGCTGGATACCACGCGGACGACGGTCGCGTTCCACAGCGGCAAGCAGGCGGAATGATTGCCTCCGGGCACAACGAAAAAGCCCCCGGGCCACGCGGCCAGGGGGCTTTTTCCTGCCTCGGGGGCAGGGCTTACATGTTCGGGTAGTTCGGCCCGCCAGCGCCTTCAGGCGTGACCCAAGTGATGTTCTGGGCCGGGTCCTTGATGTCGCAGGTCTTGCAGTGCACGCAGTTCTGCGCGTTGATCTGGAAGCGCTTGTTGCCGTCTTCCTGGGTGACCACTTCGTATACGCCGGCCGGGCAGTAGCGCTGCGCCGGTTCGTCGTACAGTGGCAGGTTGTTGGCGATCGGTACGTTCGGATCGGTCAGCTTCAGGTGGCAAGGTTGCTCCTCTTCATGGTTGGTGCTGGAGAGGAATACCGAGCTGAGCTTGTCGAAGCTGAGCTTGCCGTCGGGTTTCGGATAGTCGATCTTCTGCGAATCGGCGGCGAGCTTGAGGCAGGCGTAGTCCGGCTTGGTGTCGTGCAGGGTGAACGGCAGCTTGCCGCCGAACCAGTTCTGATCGACATAGTTGAACGCCGCGCCCAGGATCGGCCCGAACTTGTGCATGGCCGGGCCGAAGTTGCGGCTGGCGAACAGCTCTTCGTAGAGCCAGCTGGCTTTGAAGGCGCTGACATAACCGTTGAGCTGGTCACCGCCTTCACTGCCGGCGATCAGTGCGTCGGCAACTGCCTCGGCAGCGAGCATGCCCGACTTCATGGCGGTGTGGCTGCCCTTGATCTTGGCGAAGTTCAGGGTGCCCAGGTCGCAGCCGATCAGCGCGCCACCGTTGAACACCATCTTGGGCAGCGAGTTGAAGCCGCCTTTGCAGATGGCGCGGGCGCCGTAGCTGATGCGTTTGCCGCCTTCGAGATATTGGCTCATCACCGGGTGATGCTTCAGGCGCTGGAACTCATCGAACGGCGAGAGGTACGGGTTGGCGTAGGACAGGTCGACGATCAGGCCGACCACCACCTGGTTGTTTTCCAGGTGATAGAGGAACGAGCCGCCGGTGTTGTCCTTGCTCATCACGTCCAGCGGCCAGCCGGCGGTGTGCACCACCAGGCCCTGCTCGTGCTTGGCGGGGTCGATTTCCCAGATTTCCTTCAAGCCGATGCCGTAATGCTGCACGTCGGACTCGCTGTCCAGGTCGAAGCGCTTGATCAGCTGCTTGCCGATATGGCCGCGGCAACCTTCGGCGAACAGGGTGTACTTGGCGCGCAGTTCCATGCCTGGGGTGTACAGGCCGTCCTTGGGGTTGCCTTCGCGGTCGACGCCCAGGTCGCCAGTGATGATGCCGCGTACCACACCGTTTTCGTCGAACAGCGCTTCCTGTGCGGCGAAGCCTGGGTAGATTTCCACGCCCAGGTTCTCTGCCTGCTGGGCCAGCCAGCGGCACAGGTTGCCCAGGGAGATGATGTAGTTGCCCTGGTTGTGCATGGTTTTAGGCACGAACAGGTCAGGGACCTTGGTCGAGCTGCCGGCATCTTTGAGCACATAGATATCGTCACGCTTCACTTCGGTGTTCAGTGGCGCGCCGAGTGCTTTCCAGTCGGGGAACAGCTCGTTCAGGGCGCGGGGTTCGAAGACCGCGCCGGAGAGGATGTGGGCGCCGACTTCGGAGCCTTTCTCGACCACGCAGACGCTGATCTCGCTACCGGCTTCGGCGGCCTTCTGCTTCAGGCGGCAGGCGGCGGACAGGCCCGCCGGGCCGGCGCCGACGATGACCACGTCGAATTCCATGTATTCGCGTTCCACTGGTACTCTCCTACTCATCAAGGCTCGTGCTGTTGCTTTGTCTTATTGGGTGCGGGGGTGGTCACGGGAGGCTGTTCAGGTGTCTGTAGCCCTGTAGCCGCGTGAATGACGAACTACACCGTTTTGTCTTGGCCGCGCATTATATCTACACCACTTGGCGGGTCCAATACAAACGTTTGTTTGAATTTGCCGCAGGCCAGTAAAATCACAGGAACGCGGCTTGAGGGTGGCCGATTTGCCGTATTGACCGGATTGGGTGTTACGGTCAAGATACGAGCGGTTTTACGCTCGCCGTAGGCTGACCGTCGGGCGCAGGTGCACCCCTAAAGGCCAGGCGTAGAGCAAGGTTTTCGGGCCGAAACCCGTTTTGTAGTGGAGTCTACACGCCACGACAGAAAATGACCCGCGGGTTTTGCCGAAACAGTCTGAACAGGACTGATTGGTCACTGTGAAGTTCGCTCGAGCCGGAACGTTTTTAGAGGTGCCCTTGTACCCACGCGCAATCGCCGGGCAAGCCCCAGGCGACATTCTATTCACCGGAGAGTAACGAGGAATCCATGAAGGTTCTTGTAGCTGTCAAACGAGTGGTCGACTACAACGTCAAGGTTCGCGTCAAAGCGGACAACTCCGGCGTCGACCTTGCAAACGTCAAGATGTCCATGAACCCCTTCTGCGAAATCGCCGTGGAAGAAGCCGTGCGCCTGAAAGAAAAGGGCGTTGCGAGCGAGATCGTCGTCGTCTCCGTCGGCCCGAGCACTGCTCAGGAGCAACTGCGTACCGCCCTGGCCCTGGGTGCCGACCGTGCCATTCTGGTCGAAGCAGCTGACGAACTGAACTCCTTGGCCGTGGCCAAGGCACTGAAAGCCGTTGTCGACAAAGAGCAGCCACAGCTGGTCATTCTCGGCAAACAGGCCATCGACAGTGACAACAATCAGACCGGCCAGATGCTGGCCGCGCTGACCGGTTTCGCGCAGGGCACCTTCGCCTCCAAGGTGGAAGTGGCTTGCGACAAGCTGAACGTCACCCGCGAAATCGACGGCGGCCTGCAGACCGTCGCGTTGAACCTGCCGGCGATCGTCACCACCGACCTGCGCCTGAACGAGCCACGTTACGCGTCGCTGCCGAACATCATGAAGGCTAAGAAGAAGCCGCTGGAGACCGTTACTCCAGACGCGCTGGGCGTCTCCATCGCCTCCACCAACAAGACCCTGAAGGTCGAAGCGCCTGCTGCCCGCAGCGCGGGTATCAAGGTCAAATCGGTGGCCGAACTGGTCGAGAAGCTGAAGAACGAAGCGAAGGTAATCTAAATGACTATCCTGGTTGTCGCTGAATACGAAAACGGTGCCGTAGCCCCGGCCACCCTGAACACTGTCGCCGCAGCCGCCAAGATCGGTGGCGATATCCACGTACTGGTCGCTGGCCAGAATGTCGGTGGCGTTGCCGAGTCCGCCGCCAAGATCGCTGGCGTGGCCAAGGTGCTGGTTGCTGACAACGCAGCCTACGCCCACGTCCTGCCGGAGAACGTCGCGCCGCTGATCGTCGAGCTGGCCAAAGGCTATAGCCATGTGCTGGCCCCTGCCACCACCAACGGCAAGAACATCCTGCCGCGCGTTGCCGCGCTGCTGGACGTCGACCAGATCTCCGAGATCATCTCGGTCGAGTCCGCCGACACCTTCAAGCGTCCGATCTACGCCGGTAACGCCATTGCCACCGTGCAATCGAGCGCTGCTGTAAAAGTCATCACCGTGCGTACCACCGGCTTCGACGCCGTCGCCGCCGAAGGCGGCTCGGCTGCCGTTGAGGCGGTGGGGGCTGCTCACAATGCCGGTATCTCGGCCTTCGTCGGCGAAGAGCTGGCCAAGTCCGATCGTCCAGAGCTGACCGCTGCCAAGATCGTCGTATCCGGCGGCCGTGGCATGGGCAACGGTGACAACTTCAAGCACCTGTACGCCCTGGCCGACAAGCTTGGCGCCGCTGTCGGTGCTTCGCGCGCCGCGGTCGACGCAGGCTTCGTGCCGAACGATATGCAGGTCGGCCAGACCGGCAAGATCGTCGCGCCGCAGCTGTACATCGCCGTCGGTATCTCCGGTGCCATCCAGCACCTGGCCGGTATGAAAGACTCCAAGGTGATCGTTGCGATCAACAAGGACGAAGAAGCGCCGATCTTCCAGGTGGCCGACTACGGCCTGGTCGCTGACCTGTTCGAAGCGGTACCAGAGCTGGAAAAGCTGGTCTGATCCGGCTGCTTCACTTATAAAGAAGCCCGGCCCTCGTTGAGGGGGTCGGGCTTTTTCATGCCCGTTGCGGGCTTATCGCCGGCCGGCGCCTGCAGGAGGCGCGTGCCGGTGGTGCGGGCAAGTGGGCCCTCAAGAACAAGGCAAGGAGAGAGGATGAGGCTTCGCGGAGCGCGCGCGATACTGGCATGCATGGTTGCGATGCTGTCGCCGATGGCGATGGCGGCAGGCAAGTGCGAGCGCCTGGTGGCGACCGGCAGCCCTGATGCGCCGCCGTATTCCTGGCAGGACCCAAAGGACCCTGAACACCTGATCGGTGCCAACGTCGACCTGTTGCGCCAGGTGGCCAGCGAACTCGGCGTGAAACTCGAGGTGCTGTATGCCGGCAAGCGCGACCAGGCTCTGGAGGAGGTGCGCAGTGGCCGGATGGACCTGTTGCTCGACACGCCGATGCAGGTCGGCCAGCTGACAGCGCTCGACTACATCCACCCCCCTTTGCAGCTCAATGAGTACCTGGTCTGGACCCGCCATGATGCCAGCCTGGTGTTTGACGGCCCGGCCGACCTTGCCCAGTACCAGGGTGGTCTGTCGGAGCGGGCGCGGCTTACGCCGGCCTTCGAAGCCTTCGCCAAGGCGCAACTGAAGCTGCTGCCCGCGCAGAACCTGACCCAGGCATTCCAGAAGTTGGTGCTGGGGCAGGTGGACTATGTGCTGGCGGGTCGCTACGCGGGAATGGCCATGGCCCAGAGCCTGGGCATGAGCAATGACCTGATCGCACGCGGGCTGCCGGTGGACCGCCCGGGGCTGTATCTGGCCGTGTCTCACAACTCGGCCTGCAATGACGCGTGGCTGCGTGGGCAATTAGCGAAAAAACTGACAGAATTGCCGATCTCCGGTGCGTCCGAGGCCGTGCTACAGCGTAATGTCGAGCGCTGGAAGGTACAGATGCAGGCGCCGCTGGATGCCCCCAAACAGTAGGAAGATTGCGTGAGAACCCAACCACTGATCCTTGCCCTGGCCATGCTTGGCTTGGCCGGCTGCGCCAACGATCCGGCGCCCAATGAGCAGATGCGTCTGTCCGAGCAAGCGCTGGAGCAGGCCAAGGCCGTTGGCGCTACCGAGCAGGTGCCAGAGTTCAAGATGGCCGAAGACAAGTTGGCTCGCGCCAAGACCAACATGCTGACCGAGGATTATCGCGATGCACGCATGCGCGCCGAACAATCCGAGCTGGATGCGCGTTTGGCCGAGGCGCGGGTGCTGAACCAGAAAAGCGATGAGCAACTCGAACGCTTGCAGTCGCGCGTCAAGCGCCTGCGCAAGCAGTTGGAGGTGCAGCCATGATGCGCCTCAAGCCCGTGTCCGTCCTGATGGTGCTGGCGTTGTCTGCTGGCTTGCAAGGTTGTGCCAGCCATCGCAGCGAGGTTGCGCTGGATGAAGCCAGTTCGGCATTCCAGAAGGTCAAGGATGACTCCGACGTGCTGCGCAGTGCACCGCGTGACGTGATCCGAGCCGGTGAATCGTTGGCCCGCGCCGAACGGCTGTCCAGCTACATCGGCACCGGTGCCGATGTGCGTCACTACGCTTACCTGAGCCAGCGCTATAGCGAAATCGCCCGCGAGCACACCAAGCTTGCACTGAACCAGGAGCGCATCGCCAAGCTCGACCTGGAGCGTCAGCGCCTTCAGTTGGCCCTGCGTGAAGCCAAACTCGCCAGCGTTCAGCAGCAGGGCAAGTGGGTCGAGGCGCAGATTGCCGCAATGGCGTCCGAGCAGGCCGACCGTGGCCTGGTGATGACGTTGGGTGACGTGCTGTTCGATACCGGCCGTGCCGACCTGAAGAACTCCGCCAGCCGCACGGTGCTCAAGCTGGTCCAGTTCCTGCAGCTGAACCCGCGGCGCGTGGTGCGCATCGAAGGTTACACCGACAGCACCGGAGCGCCTGAAGACAATCTCAAGCTGTCACGCGATCGTGCCCAGGCGGTGGCCGACATGCTGGTCGATCTGGGCATCGACGAGAAGCGCCTCGAAGTGCTGGGCTACGGCGACCAGTATCCGATCGAGGCTAACGCGTCGGAGCGGGGTAGGGCGCAGAACCGCCGCGTCGAGATCGTGTTCTCCGATGACAAAGGCAAGTTGGCACCCGCCCGTTGACCCTTTGATCTGATCGCTGGCACGTCGACCCTCATGTGGGGGCGGCTTGCCGGCGATCAGGGGCACTGTCACGCCGCAGTAATGTTGGCTATTCTGCAATCTGTCCCAGTACACTTGGCAACTGTTACGGTATGCTCTGCTGCCAGATTGCAGCATAAGAACAACGAGCCCGTCCGAGCGTCGAGATATCGCCATGACCAACCTGCTGCTGTATCAGCGTATCGCCCAGCAACTGGCCGATGACATCCGTCGCGGTGTCTATCAACCGGGTGAGCGCGTGCCGTCCGTGCGCAAGATGAGCGCTCAGCTCAACGTCAGTCACGCCACGGTGCTGCAGGCTTATGCCAATCTCGAAGACCAGGGCCTGATTCGTGCCCGGCCGCAGTCGGGCTACTATGTCCACCAGACCCCCGCACTGACGGCGCAGACCCCAGACATTGCACGGGTCGAGCGTCCGGGGCTGGTTACCCGTGCCAGTATCATCCAGCAGGTGCTGACCGAGGCGCGTCGTGATGGCGTGTTCCCCTTCGGGGCAGCGGTGCCCCATGTCGACTACCTGCCGGTTCGGGCCCTGCATCAGCAGATCGCCAAGGTCACCCGCTTCCACAGTCCCCGGGCGTTCAGCTACATGTTCAGCCCAGGGTTCGAGCCGCTGCGTCGGCAGATCGCCATTCGCATGCGTGATGCCGGTGTGCTGGTCGACCCGCGCGAGATCATCGTCACCCATGGTTGCGTGGATGCGCTGCAGATGTCGCTGCGGGTACTGACGCGGCCTGGCGACCTGATCGCGGCCGAGTCGCCGACCTACTATGGTCTGTTGCAGCTGGCGGACCTGCTGGGGTTGAAGGTCATCGAAATTCCCAGCGACCCCTCGACTGGCATCAGCCTCGAGGCGCTGCAACTGGCGGCCAACCAATGGTCGATCAAGGCCTTGGTGCTGACCGCACGCTTGAGCAATCCCCTGGGCGGAACGGTGCCCGAGGAGCGGCAGAAACAGCTCCTGCGCCTGGCATCCGATTTCGACATCCAGATCGTCGAAGATGACATCTATGGCGAACTCATGTTCGAGCAGGGGCGAACCAAGGCGCTCAAGGCATTCGATAGGCTTGATCGGGTCATCTACTGTTCGAGTTTCTCCAAGACGCTGTCGCCGGGTGTGCGGGTTGGCTGGATGGTGGCGGGGCGTTATCAGGACGAGATCCAGCGCCTGCAAACCTTCACCACGCACTCGGCCTGCAGCGTGACCCAGATGGGTGTGGCGGCCTACCTCGAAAACGGCGGGTACGACAGGCACCTGCGCTATATCCGCCAGGAGTATCGCAAGAACCTCAGTGCCTACCAACTGGCGGTGCAGCAGCACTTCCCCGAAGGCACCCAGATGACCCGTCCGACAGGCGGCTTCATTCTGTGGGTGAGCTTGCCGGGGCGGGTCAATACCCAGGAGTTGCATGTGCGAGCGCTGGAGCAGGGCATCAGTATCGCGCCAGGCCTTATCTTCAGTAATACCGAGCAGTTCAACCACTGTATCCGGCTCAATTGCGGCATTCCTTGGAACAAGGAGGCCGAGCGGGCGGTGATCACGCTCGGGTTGTTGGCCCAGCAATTGTGCAGGGAGACGACGAGCGCGCTTTTGTAGGCTTGTCAGGCGCCCGCGGAACAGAGAGCATACGCACCTTTCCGGCCTGCCTGTCGAATCCATGAAACTGTTGCGCTGCTTTGCCCTGTCGTTGTGCGTTCTGCCGCTTTTTCTGCCTGTCGGTGGGGTCGAGGCTGCACAGCCGGCAAGTCAGGCGCCGGCGGTGAAGGGCAAGGTCAGTCACAAGCCGGTGGCGAACAAGTCGGCCAAGCCTGCCGTCAAGCGCGAAGCGCAGGCCAAGTCCAAGGCCAGATCGGCTCACAAACCGATCAGCAAAGCGGTTCGCCAGCCGCTGCCGGAGACCAAGCTGGACTTGAGTTTGCCTGCCGACATGGTCAAGAACCTCGAGCCGGATGTCGGCAAGGCGCCGGTCAGGCGCAAACCTTTGCTGCCAGCAATGTTCAGCGAGAAGCCCCAGGACGATGACAGCCCTTTCCAGCTCAATGGTCGGCTGATCAACAACGAAATGCAGCTTCAGTTGCGCAACGACAGCCGCCGCGATGTAGAAGGGGCGGCGATCGACTTCGAGTTTCGTCAGTAGCTTCGTGTAACTGACTGCCGGGTCATCGCAGATTTCATCCGGCCAGCAATTTCAAACGTCTGTTTGAGCGGTTACTATCCAGGGACGTTCGTCCCGTTTTGTTCCAGGGAGTCCTGATGTCGGTGAATAGCCATGAATTGCCGTGAGGGTTGCGGTGCCTGCTGCATCGCGCCATCCATCAGTTCGCCGATGCCGCGCATGCCTGAAGGCAAGCCGGCAGGCGAGCGCTGCCTGCACCTGACCACGGAAAATCTCTGCGACCTGTTCGGCAAGCCCGAGCGTCCGGCAGTTTGCGGTGGCTTCCGGGCAGAACCCGAGGTATGTGGGCAGAGTCGTGACGAAGCGATCAGGATTCTGGGCTGGCTGGAGCAGATGACGGCGGCGTGACAAGCGGGATCTTCGACAACAAGGATAAGCATGATGAGATCATTGAAGCGTATTGCACTGCTGTGTGGCGTGAGTGTTCTGTTGGCGCCGGTTGCCTGGGCTGAAGACTGGCAGGTGGCCAAGGACGAGGAGGGGATCAAGGTGTCCCTGAGCGAAGTGGCAGGCTCCAAGTACAAGGCCTATCGTGGCGTGACCCTGATCAAGGCGCCGTTGGCCAAGGTGCAGGCGCTGCAGGAAGATGTGGTAGGCGCCTGTGCCTGGGTGCATGAGTGCAAGTTGCAGAAGCTGCTCAAGCAGGAAGGTGGCGAGATCTGGACCTACACCCAGTTCAATACTCCCTGGCCGGTGACGCCGCGCGATTCGGTGCTGCATGTGACCACCGCCAAGGAGGCTGATGGCAGTGTGGTGCGCAAACTGGTGGGAGAGCCGACCTACGTGCCCGAGGAGAAGGGCTTCGTGCGGGTGGCGAAGGTCGAGGGCTTCTGGAAGCTGGTGCCCAAGGGAGACAGCACAGAAGTGACCTACCAGGTGCACACTGAGCCGGGTGGTAGTGTGCCTGCAATGGTGGCCAACAAGTTCGTGGTGGAGGCGCCGTTCAATACGCTGAAGAACTTGCGCGAGCGGGCTGAGAAGCACTGAGGCTTTGGTGCCGCCTCTGTGAGGTGGTCGCAGGATCTGCAATGAAAAAGGCTGCCCGAGGGCAGCCTTTTTGCGTTCGGCCAGGGGGCTTACTTGCGGTCTTTCAGGTCGACGATGTCGCGCTTCTCGTGGCCGGTGTACAGCTGGCGCGGACGGCCGATCTTGTACGGGCTGGAGAGCATTTCCTTCCAGTGCGAGATCCAGCCAACGGTACGTGCCAGGGCGAAGATCACGGTGAACATGCTGGTCGGAATGCCGATCGCCTTCAGGATGATACCCGAGTAGAAGTCGACGTTCGGGTACAGCGAGCGCTCGATGAAGTACGGATCGGTCAGGGCGATCTCTTCCAGGCGCATGGCCAGTTCCAGCTGCGGGTCGTTCTTGATGCCGAGTTCGCTCAGCACTTCGTCGCAGGTCTGCTTCATCACGGTGGCGCGCGGGTCGCGGTTCTTGTAGACGCGGTGACCGAAGCCCATCAGCTTGAACGGATCGTTCTTGTCCTTGGCCTTGGCGATGTACTTGTCGATGTTCGAAACATCGCCAATTTCATCGAGCATGGTCAGTACGGCTTCGTTGGCACCGCCGTGCGCCGGGCCCCACAGCGCGGCAATGCCGGCGGCGATACAGGCGAACGGGTTGGCGCCGGAAGAGCCGGCCAGACGGACGGTGGAAGTGGAAGCGTTCTGCTCATGGTCGGCGTGGAGGATGAAGATCCGGTCCATTGCCTTGGCCAGCACCGGGCTGATCGGTTTGATCTCGCACGGGGTGTTGAACATCATGTGCAGGAAGTTTTCTGCGTACGACAGGTCGTTGCGTGGGTACATCATGGGCTGGCCCATGGAGTACTTGTAAACCATCGCGGCCAGGGTCGGCATCTTGGCGACCAGGCGCACCGCGGAAATTTCGCGGTGTTGCGGGTTATTGATGTCCAGCGAGTCGTGATAGAACGCCGACAGGGCGCCAACCACGCCGCACATCACTGCCATCGGGTGAGCGTCGCGACGGAAGCCGTTGAAGAAGGACTTCAGCTGCTCGTGAACCATGGTGTGGTTCTTGACGGTGCTGACGAACTGGGCCTTCTGCTCGGCGTTGGGCAATTCGCCGTTGAGCAGCAGGTAGCAGGTTTCCAGGTAGTCGGATTTCTCGGCGAGCTGTTCGATCGGGTAGCCGCGGTGCAGCAGCACGCCCTTGTCGCCATCGATGTAGGTGATCTTCGACTCGCACGAGGCAGTCGCCATGAAACCAGGGTCGAAGGTGAAGTGACCAGTGGCCCCCAACCCGCGGACGTCGATTACATCAGGACCAACGGTGCCGGTTAAAATGGGCAGCTCGACGGGGGCAGCGCCCTCGATGACCAACTGCGCTTTTTTGTCAGCCATGTGGCCTCCTATTAATGCTTGAAATCATCAGACAGACCCCCCACGCAGGGCCCGCACCACTATAGAGGGATAAATTCGAATGTCAATTTGCCTAAAGGCTGGTTGAAAGCGGCTCTGAGGCCTGATTTTTCTCGAAATTCTCGCCCATTTACGCCTTTTGCTCGCTAAAGGCAATGCGCTATTTGGGCTACCCCGTCACGTTGTCATAAGCAGCCTAACTGTCTATACTCGGCACCCGACCGCCAAGGGCTTGCAAGCCTGATTTGCTGGGGGTCGCCGTTCCCTGGGTGGTGGGTACCTGACCAGTACACTTACCAACAACTTTGCCCTGATTCGCTAGGGGCTCTTCAGTGTGAAAAAAGCCGTGAAAAGCCAACGACCTGTAAACCTAGACCTAAGGACCATCAAGCTCCCAATCACCGCGTACACGTCCATTCTGCACCGTATCTCCGGCGTCATCCTGTTCCTGGGCCTTGCCATCATGCTTTATGCATTGGGCAAGTCGCTGGGTTCGGAGGAAGGCTTCGGCGAGGTGAAGGCGTGTCTGACCAGCCCGCTGGCCAAACTGGTGACCTGGGCCCTGCTGTCCGCCCTGCTGTATCACCTGGTGGCAGGCGTACGCCACCTGATCATGGACATGGGCATCGGTGAGACGCTGGAAGGCGGCAAGCTGGGCTCGAAAATCGTGATTGTCATCTCCGTGGTGGTGATCGTTCTGGTGGGAGTTTGGGTATGGTAACCAATGTCACGAACCTGTCGCGTTCGGGCCTCTATGACTGGATGGCGCAGCGCGTCTCGGCGGTCGTTCTCGCGGCTTACTTCCTGTTCCTGATCGGGTACATCGTTGTTCACCCAGGCATGGACTATGCCCAGTGGCACGGTCTGTTCTCCAACAACGCGATGCGGATCTTCAGTCTGCTGGCCCTCGTTGCCCTGGGCGCTCACGCCTGGGTCGGCATGTGGACCATCGCCACCGACTACCTGACGCCGATGTCGTTCGGCAAGTCGGCGACTGCGATTCGTTTCCTGTTCCAGGCGGTATGCGGCGTTGCGATGTTCGCTTACTTCGTCTGGGGTGTGCAGATTCTCTGGGGTATCTGATCCATGGCTAGCATTCCTACTATTTCCTTCGACGCCATCATCATCGGTGGCGGCGGTGCCGGCATGCGCGCAGCGCTGCAGCTGGCGCAAGGCGGTCACAAGACTGCCGTGGTCACCAAGGTGTTCCCGACCCGTTCGCACACCGTTTCCGCCCAGGGTGGCATCACCTGCGCGATCGCTTCGGCCGACCCGAACGACGACTGGCGCTGGCACATGTACGATACCGTCAAGGGCTCCGACTACATCGGTGACCAGGATGCTATCGAATACATGTGTCAGGAAGGCCCGGCTGCGGTCTTCGAGCTGGACCACATGGGTCTGCCGTTCTCGCGTACCGAAACCGGCCGTATCTACCAGCGTCCGTTCGGTGGCCAGTCCAAGGACTTCGGCAAGGGCGGCCAGGCTGCCCGTACCTGCGCCGCTTCCGACCGTACCGGTCACGCGCTGCTGCACACCCTGTACCAGGGCAACCTGAAAGCCGGTACCACCTTCCTCAACGAATACTACGCCGTTGACCTGGTGAAGAACCAAGACGGCGCGTTCGTGGGTGTGATCGCGATCTGCATCGAAACCGGCGAAACCCTGTACATCAAGTCCAAGGCCACCGTACTGGCCACTGGCGGTGCGGGCCGTATCTATGCCTCCACCACCAATGCCCTGATCAACACCGGTGACGGCGTGGGCATGGCTCTGCGTGCTGGCGTGCCGGTGCAGGACATCGAAATGTGGCAGTTCCACCCGACCGGCATCGCCGGTGCCGGTGTACTGGTCACCGAGGGTTGCCGCGGTGAGGGTGGTTACCTGATCAACGCCCACGGCGAACGCTTCATGGAGCGTTATGCGCCAAACGCCAAAGACCTGGCTGGCCGCGACGTGGTCGCCCGTTCCATGGTCAAGGAAATCATCGCCGGCAATGGCGTGGGCCCGAACAAGGACCACGTACTGCTGAAGCTGGACCACCTGGGCGAGGAGGTGCTGCACAGCCGCCTGCCAGGTATCTGCGAACTGTCCAAGACCTTCGCCCACGTCGACCCTGTGGTCGCGCCGGTACCGGTCATCCCGACCTGCCACTACATGATGGGCGGCATCGCCACCAACATCCACGGCCAGGCCATCACCATGGATGCCGAAGGCAACGACCAGATCATCCCAGGTCTGTTCGCCGTAGGTGAAGTGGCGTGCGTATCGGTTCACGGTGCCAACCGACTGGGCGGCAACTCGCTGCTCGACCTGGTGGTATTCGGCCGCGCTGCCGGTCTGCACCTGGAGAAGGCGCTGACCGAAGGCGTCGAGTACCGCGATGCCAGCGACACCGACGTCGATGTTGCACTGAACCGCCTGAGCAAGCTGAACGAGCGCACCACCGGTGAAGACGTCGCCAGCCTCAAGCGCGAGCTGCAGAGCTGCATGCAGAACTACTTCGGTGTGTTCCGTACTGGCGAATACATGCAGAAGGGTATCGAGCAGCTGGCCGGTCTGCGTGACCGCATCGCCAACGTCAAGATCAATGACAAGTCCCAGGCCTTCAACACCGCGCGTATCGAAGCGCTGGAGCTGCAGAACCTGCTGGAAGTTGCTGAAGCTACCGCCATCGCGGCCGAAGCCCGTAAAGAGTCCCGCGGCGCTCACGCCCGTGAAGACTTCGAAGACCGTGACGACGAGAACTGGCTGTGCCACACCCTGTACTACCCGGGTGAGAAGCGCGTTGCCAAGCGTGCAGTCAACTTCGCGCCGAAGACCGTACCGGCCTTCGAACCAAAAGTCCGGACTTACTAAGGGTGGCCGCCATGTTGCAAGTTGAAGTTTATCGTTACAACCCGGACACCGATTCGGCACCGAAGATGCAGACCTTCCAGGTCGACACCGGTGGCAAGGATCTGATGGTCCTGGACGTACTGGCACTGATCAAGGAGCAGGACGAAGGTTTCTCCTATCGTCGCTCCTGCCGTGAAGGCGTTTGCGGTTCCGACGGCATGAACATCAACGGCAAGAACGGCCTGGCGTGCATCACGCCGCTGTCCTCTGTCGTAAAAGGTAACAAGCTGGTTCTGCGTCCGCTGCCAGGCCTGCCGGTTATCCGTGACCTGGTCGTCGATATGAGCATCTTCTACAAGCAGTACGAGAAGGTGAAACCGTTCCTGCAGAACGATACTCCGGCTCCGGCCATCGAGCGTCTGCAGTCGCCGGAAGAGCGTGACAAGCTGGACGGTCTGTACGAGTGCATCCTGTGCGCGTGCTGCTCGACCTCCTGTCCTTCGTTCTGGTGGAACCCGGACAAGTTCCTGGGTCCCGCCGCTTTGCTGCAGGCCTATCGCTTCCTGGCTGACAGCCGTGACACCAAGACTCAGGAGCGCCTGGCGTCCCTGGATGACCCGTTCAGCGTATTCCGCTGCCGCGGGATCATGAACTGCGTAAACGTTTGCCCGAAGGGTCTGAACCCAACCAAGGCGATCGGTCACGTACGTAACATGCTGCTGCAAAGCGGCACCTGATCCAAACGTTGTACCTGCAGTAAGCCGAGGTGCGGGTGGTGAGCCCGCACTGAGGTAAAACCCGAGCAAGGGCTCAAAAAGCCCGCGCTCATTACCTATGAAGATATGAGACCAGCAGGGGCTTCCGGGCTGGTACCCGGAAAATCAGCAGGATCCAGGTGGCGTGGTTCAGTCGCTGTGTTCGGACTTTTCCAGGTTTGCTGTGGCTCTCGCCGATCAGTCCCCTAACCGAGGGTGACCAAGCATGCAAGAAAGCGTGATGCAGCGCATGTGGGAAAGCGCCCACCTTTCAGGTGGTAACGCTGCATATGTGGAAGAGCTTTATGAGCTCTACCTGCACGACCCTAACGCTGTGCCAGAAGAGTGGCGCACTTACTTCCAGAAGTTGCCCGCCGACGGCAGCACCGCTACTGATGTATCGCACTCGACAATCCGCGACCATTTCGTACTGCTGGCAAAGAACCAGCGCCGCGCCCAACCGGTGTCCGCCGGGAGCGTGAGCAGTGAACACGAGAAGAAGCAGGTTGAAGTTCTGCGACTGATCCAGGCCTATCGTATGCGCGGCCATCAGGCTGCCAAGCTCGACCCCTTGGGGTTGTGGCAGCGCCCTGCGCCCGTAGACCTGTCGATCAATCACTACGGCTTGACCAATGCCGATCTTGATACGACCTTCCGTGCCGGCGACCTGTTCATCGGCAAAGAGGAAGCGAGCCTACGTGAAATTTTCGAGGCGCTCCAGAAGACATATTGTCGCACCATTGGCGCCGAGTTCACCCACATCGTCGATTCCGAGCAGCGCAGCTGGTTCCAGCAGCGCCTGGAAAGCGTCCGCGGTCGTCCGGAATTCTCCGCCGACGTGCAGGCTCACCTGCTCGAGCGCGTGACCGCCGGTGAAGGCCTTGAGAAGTACCTGGGCACCAAGTACCCGGGCACCAAGCGTTTCGGCCTCGAAGGTGGTGAAAGCCTGATCCCGATGCTGGACGAAATGATCCAGCGTTCCGGCTCCTACGGCACCAAGGAAGTTGTGATCGGCATGGCCCACCGTGGCCGTCTGAACGTCCTGGTGAACACCTTCGGCAAGAACCCGCGCGAGTTGTTCGACGAGTTCGAAGGCAAGAAGATGAACGAGCTGGGCTCCGGTGACGTGAAGTATCACCAGGGCTTCTCCTCCAACGTGATGACCCCCGGTGGCGAAGTTCACCTGGCCATGGCGTTCAACCCGTCCCACCTGGAAATCGTCTCGCCAGTGGTGGAAGGTTCGGTGCGCGCCCGTCAGGACCGTCGTAACGACACCGTGGGCGACAAGGTTCTGCCGATCTCGATCCACGGCGACGCTGCGTTCGCCGGTCAGGGCGTGGTCATGGAAACCTTCCAGATGTCGCAGACCCGCGGTTTCAAGACCGGCGGTACCGTGCACATCGTGATCAACAACCAGGTCGGTTTCACCATCAGCAACCCGCTGGACTCGCGTTCCACCGAGTACGCCACCGACGTCGCCAAGATGATCCAGGCGCCGATCCTGCACGTGAACGGTGACGATCCGGAAGCCGTGCTGTTCGTGACCCAGCTGGCCATCGACTACCGCATGCAGTTCAAGCGTGACGTGGTCATCGACCTGGTCTGCTACCGTCGTCGCGGCCACAACGAGGCCGACGAGCCGAACGGTACCCAGCCGCTGATGTATCAGCAGATCAGCAAGCAGCGCACCACCCGTGAGCTGTATGCGGATGCCCTGATCCAGGCTGGTCGCATCGACGCCGAGCGCGCTCAGGCCAAGGTCGACGAGTACCGCAACGCCCTGGACAACGGTCTGCACGTGGTCAAGAGCCTGGTCAAGGAGCCGAACCGCGAGCTGTTCGTCGACTGGCGTCCGTACCTGGGCCACGCCTGGACCGCGCGTCACGACACCCGCTTCGACCTCAAGACCCTGCAGGAGCTGTCGGCCAAGTTGCTGGAGCTGCCGGAAGGCTTCGTGGTTCAGCGTCAGGTAGCGAAGATCTACGAAGATCGCCAGAAGATGCAGGCCGGTGGCTTGCCGATCAACTGGGGTTACGCAGAGACCATGGCATACGCCACCCTGCAGTTCGAAGGTCACCCAATCCGTATGACCGGCCAGGACATCGGCCGTGGCACCTTCTCGCACCGCCATGCAGTGCTGCACAACCAGAAGGACGCCAGCACCTACGTACCGCTGAAGAACCTGTTCCCAGGCCAGCCGAAGTTCGAGCTGTACGACTCCTTCCTTTCGGAAGAAGCCGTTCTGGCCTTCGAATACGGCTACTCGACCACCACGCCGAACGCGTTGGTGATCTGGGAAGCCCAGTTCGGTGACTTCGCCAACGGTGCGCAAGTGGTGATCGACCAGTTCATCACCAGTGGCGAGCACAAGTGGGGCCGTCTGTGCGGTCTGACCATGCTGCTGCCACACGGCTATGAAGGGCAGGGCCCGGAGCACTCCTCCGCGCGTCTGGAGCGTTACCTGCAGCTGTGCGCCGAGCACAACATCCAGGTTTGCGTACCGACCACTCCAGCCCAGATCTACCACCTGCTGCGTCGTCAGGTCATTCGTCCGCTGCGCAAGCCGCTGATCGTGCTGACACCGAAGTCGCTGCTGCGCCACAAGCTGGCCGTGTCGACCTTGGAAGACCTGGCCGAAGGCTCGTTCCAGACCGTGATCCCGGAAATCGACAACCTCGATCCGGCCAAGGTCGAGCGCCTGATTCTGTGCGGTGGCAAGGTTTACTACGACCTGCTGGAAAAACGCCGTGCCGAAGGCCGCGAAGACATCGCCATCGTGCGTATCGAGCAGCTGTATCCGTTCCCTGAGGATGACCTGGTGGAAATCCTGGCGCCGTACACCAACCTCAAGCATGCGGTCTGGTGCCAGGAAGAACCGATGAACCAGGGCGCCTGGTACAGCAGCCAGCACCACATGCGCCGTATCCTGGGCCGCCACAACAAGGCACTGGTTCTGGAATACGCAGGTCGCGACGCTTCCGCCGCACCCGCTTGTGGTTACGCATCGAAGCACGCCGAACAGCAGGAAAAACTGCTGCAAGACGCCTTCACTGTCTAACGCCATCGCGCACACGAAACCGAATTTAAGGAAACACTGATAATGGCTATCGAGATCAAAGCCCCAACCTTCCCGGAATCGGTCGCCGACGGCACCGTTGCTACCTGGCACAAGCAGCCGGGCGACGCCGTCAAGCGTGACGAGCTGATCGTCGACATCGAAACCGACAAGGTGGTCCTGGAAGTCCTGGCCACCGCCGACGGCGTGCTGGGTGCCATCGTCAAGGGCGAGGGCGACACCGTCCTGTCCGACGAAGTGCTGGGTTCGATCGTTGAAGGTGGCGCTGCCGCCGCCGCTCCGGCTGCTGCTCCGGCCGCCGCCGCTGCCCCTGCCGCCGCTGCAGCCGATGCGGGTGAAGACGACCCGGTCGCCGCACCTGCCGCACGCAAGCTGGCTGAAGAGAACGGCATTGACCTGGCTACCGTTGCCGGCACCGGCAAAGGCGGTCGCATCACCAAGGAAGACGTAGTTGCCGCAGTTGCCAACAAGAAGTCGGCTCCTGCCGCTGCTCCGGCTGCCAAGCCGGCTGCCGCTGCCGCTGCTCCGGTCGTCGTCGCTGCTGGCGACCGCACCGAGAAGCGTGTACCGATGACCCGCCTGCGTGCCAAGATCGCCGAGCGTCTGGTCGAAGCCCAGTCGAGCATGGCCATGCTGACCACCTTCAACGAAGTCGACATGACCGAAGTCATGGCCCTGCGTTCGAAGTACAAGGACCTGTTCGAGAAGACCCACAACGGCGTGCGCCTGGGCTTCATGTCCTTCTTCGTCAAGGCTGCCACCGAGGCCCTGAAGCGCTTCCCGGCCGTCAACGCCTCGATCGACGGCAACGACATCGTCTACCACGGCTATGCTGACGTCGGCGTTGCCGTCTCCAGCGACCGTGGTCTGGTGGTTCCGGTCCTGCGTAACGCCGAGTCGATGAGCCTGGCTGAAATCGAGAACGGCATCGCCACCTTCGGCAAGAAAGCCCGTGACGGCAAGCTGGCCATCGAAGAGATGACCGGCGGCACCTTCACCATCACCAACGGTGGTACTTTCGGCTCGATGATGTCGACCCCGATCGTCAACCCGCCGCAGGCCGCGATTCTCGGCATGCACAACATCATCCAGCGTCCGATGGCCATCAACGGCCAAGTGGTCATTCGCCCGATGATGTACCTGGCACTGTCCTACGATCACCGCCTGATCGACGGCAAGGAAGCGGTCACCTTCCTGGTGACCATCAAGAACCTGCTGGAAGATCCGTCTCGCCTGCTGCTGGACATCTAACCCTCTGGCTGCTTACCGTTCGGCCCCGGCTTCGAGAGAAGCAGGGCCGCGCGGTTCGCGGCTTGTAGCTTGTAGCTGATAAGGAATCTTTTATGACCCAGAAATTTGACGTAGTGGTAATTGGTGCAGGTCCTGGCGGCTATGTGGCTGCCATCAAGGCCGCACAACTTGGTCTGAAGACTGCCTGTATCGAGAAGTACACCGACGCCGAGGGCAAGCTGGCCCTGGGCGGCACCTGCCTGAACGTAGGTTGCATTCCTTCCAAGGCGCTGCTGGACAGCTCCTGGAAATACAAGGAAGCCAAAGAGAGCTTCAACGTCCACGGTATCTCCACGGGTGAAGTGAAGATGGACGTCGCCGCGATGGTTGGCCGCAAGGCTGGCATCGTCAAGAACCTGACCGGTGGCGTTGCCACGCTGTTCAAGGCCAATGGCGTCACTTCGATCCAGGGCCACGGCAAGCTGCTGGCTGGCAAGAAAGTCGAAGTCACCAAGGCTGACGGCACCACCGAAGTCATCGAAGCCGAAAACGTGATCCTGGCCTCTGGCTCGCGTCCGATCGACATTCCGCCGGCTCCGGTCGACCAGAACGTCATCGTCGATTCCACCGGCGCCCTGGAATTCCAAGCTGTGCCTAAGCGCCTGGGCGTGATCGGCGCCGGTGTCATCGGTCTGGAACTGGGTTCGGTCTGGGCTCGTCTGGGCGCTGAAGTCACCGTCCTGGAAGCCCTGGACACCTTCCTGATGGCTGCCGACACCGCCGTCTCGAAAGAAGCCCAGAAGACCCTGACCAAGCAAGGCCTGGACATCAAGCTGGGCGCTCGCGTCACCGGCTCGAAAGTCAACGGCAACGAAGTCGAAGTGACCTACACCGACGCCAACGGCGAGCAGAAGATCACCTTCGACAAGCTGATCGTCGCGGTCGGCCGTCGTCCTGTGACCACCGACCTGCTGTCGGCTGACTGCGGTGTGAACATCGACGAGCGTGGCTACATCTTCGTCGACGACTACTGCGCCACCAGCGTTCCTGGCGTCTATGCCATCGGTGACGTGGTGCGCGGCATGATGCTGGCACACAAGGCCTCGGAAGAGGGCATCATGGTCGTCGAGCGCATCAAGGGCCACAAAGCCCAGATGAATTACGACCTGATTCCATCGGTCATCTACACCCACCCGGAAATCGCTTGGGTCGGCAAGACCGAACAAGCCTTGAAGGCCGAGGGTGTTGAGGTTAACGTAGGCACCTTCCCGTTCGCGGCCAGCGGCCGTGCAATGGCAGCCAACGACACCGGTGGTTTCGTCAAGGTCATCGCCGATGCCAAGACCGACCGCGTCCTGGGCGTGCACGTGATTGGCCCATCGGCTGCCGAACTGGTACAGCAGGGCGCAATCGCGATGGAATTCGGCACCAGTGCCGAGGATCTGGGCATGATGGTCTTCAGCCATCCGACCCTGTCCGAAGCGCTGCATGAAGCAGCGCTGGCAGTGAATGGCGGCGCCATTCACGTGGCCAACCGTAAGAAGCGTTAATTATAAGAAACCACGGCGGGCTGCCCGTCGTGAGTCTTGCGTGCATGACTCACCGCGGAACGTCCGCCGGACCGAACTACATGGGATAACCCGGGGTTAACGGTCACAGGTGGTGCGGCGCCAGCAATGGCGCAGCGCCGAAGCGCAGTACCTAACGAAGACGGTAAAAAGCATGAATCTTCACGAGTATCAGGGTAAGCAGCTGTTCGCTGAATACGGCCTGCCAGTTTCCAAGGGTTTCGCTGTCGACACCCCTGAAGAAGCTGCAGAAGCCTGCGACAAGATCGGCGGTTCGGAGTGGGTCGTCAAAGCCCAGGTCCACGCTGGCGGTCGCGGTAAAGCGGGCGGCGTAAAGCTGGTTCGCAGCAAGGAAGACGCCAAGGCGTTCGCTGCGCAGTGGTTGGGCAAGAATCTGGTGACCTACCAGACTGACGCCAACGGTCAACCAGTTTCCAAGATCCTGGTCGAATCCTGCACTGACATCGCCAAAGAGCTGTACCTGGGCGCTGTCGTCGATCGCTCGAGCCGTCGTATCGTGTTCATGGCCTCCACCGAAGGTGGCGTGGACATCGAGAAAGTCGCTCACGAAACTCCTGAGAAGATCCTCAAGGCTACCATCGATCCACTGGTCGGCGCTCAGCCGTTCCAGGGTCGTGAGCTGGCGTTCCAGCTGGGTCTGGAAGGCAAGCAAGTTCAACAGTTCGCCAAGATCTTCGTCGGTCTGGCCAAGCTGTTCAAGGATCACGACCTCGCCCTGCTGGAAGTGAACCCGCTGGTCATCAAGGCCGACGGCGACCTGCACTGCCTCGATGCCAAGATCAACATCGATGCCAACGCCATGTACCGTCAGCCTAAGCTGAAGACCTTCCACGACCCGTCGCAAGACGACGCCCGTGAAGCCCACGCTGCCAAGTTCGAACTGAACTACGTAGCCCTGGAAGGCAACATAGGCTGCATGGTCAACGGTGCCGGTCTGGCCATGGGTACCATGGACATCGTCAACCTGCACGGTGGCAAGCCAGCCAACTTCCTGGACGTTGGCGGCGGCGCCACCAAAGAGCGCGTGACCGAAGCGTTCAAGATCATTCTGTCGGACAGCAATGTCGCGGCCGTTCTGGTCAACATCTTCGGCGGCATCGTTCGCTGCGACATGATTGCCGAAGGCATCATCGGTGCAGTGAAAGAAGTAGGCGTTAAGGTTCCGGTCGTCGTTCGCCTCGAAGGCAACAACGCCGAACTGGGCGCTAAAGTACTGGCAGAAAGCGGTTTGAACATCATTGCGGCCACCAGCCTGACCGACGCTGCTCAACAAGTTGTCAAAGCTGCGGAGGGCAAGTAATGAGCGTCCTGATCAATAAAGACACCAAAGTCATCTGCCAGGGCTTCACTGGCTCGCAGGGTACTTTCCACTCCGAACAAGCCATCGCCTACGGCACCAAGATGGTTGGCGGCGTTACTCCGGGCAAGGGTGGCACTACCCACCTGGGCCTGCCGGTGTTCAACACCGTCAAGGACGCTGTCGAAGCCACTGGCGCCGAAGCCTCGGTGATCTACGTTCCGGCTCCGTTCTGCAAAGACTCGATCCTGGAAGCTGCCTTCGCCGGCATCAAGCTGATCGTCTGCATCACCGAGGGTATCCCTACCCTCGACATGCTGGACGCCAAGGTCAAGTGCGACGAGCTGGGCGTACGTCTGATCGGCCCTAACTGCCCAGGTGTCATCACCCCGGGCGAGTGCAAGATCGGCATCATGCCAGGCCACATCCACCTGCCAGGCAAGGTTGGTATCGTTTCCCGTTCCGGCACCCTGACCTATGAAGCGGTCAAGCAGACCACCGACGCCGGCTTCGGCCAGTCGACCTGCGTCGGTATCGGCGGCGACCCGATCCCAGGCTCGAACTTCATCGACATCCTGAAGCTGTTCCAGGAAGACCCGCAGACCGAAGCGATCGTCATGATCGGTGAGATCGGCGGTTCGGCTGAAGAAGAGGCTGCTACCTATATCAAGGCCAACGTCACCAAGCCTGTCGTTTCCTACATCGCTGGTGTTACCGCTCCTGCGGGCAAGCGCATGGGTCACGCTGGCGCCATCATTTCCGGCGGCAAGGGCACTGCGGACGAGAAGTTCGCCGCCCTGCAGGACGCAGGTGTGAAAACCGTGCGTTCCCTGGCTGACATCGGCAAGGCCCTGGCCGAGCTGACTGGCTGGGAAATGAAGAAGTAATACGCTTTACCCCCCACGCGCACAGAGGCCACCTTCGGGTGGCCTTTGTCGTTATGAGGGGGAGGTCTTTTCTCGGTGCGGAAAATTCGATCGCCTCGATCAGGTTTTTCCACCAGACATTTGCCCGATTCAGCAATAAATTATCGCCTGAGACAGATATCCAGACGACAAACACATACGCACATCGGACAAGCAGCACTGTATCAGTGCGTTTGCCCGGTAAAACGGTTAATCTACGCGCTCACTCTGTGCCCGTACCCCAAAAGGGAACGACACGCTAAACGGGTCTGGCCTACCAAGCCGGGCAGCATTTCCCTCACCCATTGGGAAATCCCCTCTCGAATCCCGATTTCAGCAGTGTGGTACTTCCTTAAAATGAAAGTGTTAAAAGGCCAGGATATCCTGGCGCTTGGCTTTATGACGTTTGCGCTTTTCGTAGGCGCCGGCAATATCATCTTCCCGCCCATCGTCGGCCTGCAGTCGGGTCCGCATGTATGGATGGCGGCCCTGGGCTTCCTGGTTACAGCGGTTGGCCTGCCGGTGATCACCGTGGTTGCCCTGGCCAAGGTCGGTGGTGGCATGGACGCGCTGAGCAGCCCGATCGGCAAGTTCTTCGGTGGCTTGCTGGCAGCCGTGTGCTACCTGTCGGTCGGCCCGCTGTTCGCCACCCCGCGCACCGCGACCGTGTCGTTCGAAGTAGGCGTGGCGCCGCTGACCGGTGAAAGCCCCATGGCGCTGTTCATCTACAGCCTGGTGTACTTCGTGGTGGTACTGGCCGTGTCCATGTACCCTGGCAAGTTGCTCGACACGGTCGGCCGCTTCCTCGCCCCGCTGAAGATCATTGCCCTGGCGGTGCTGGGCATCGCCGCGTTCGCGCTGCCGGCCGGCACCATCGGTGAGGCGCAGCCCGCCTATGCCGCTGCCGCGTTCTCCAAAGGCTTCTCCGATGGCTACCTGACCATGGATACCCTCGGTGCGTTGGTGTTCGGTATCGTGATCGTCAACGCCATTCGCTCGCGTGGTGTCGAGTCGCCTAAGTTGATCACTCGCTATGCCATCATTGCGGGCCTTATCGCCGGTGTCGGCCTGGCGTTGGTCTACGTCAGCCTGTTCCGCCTGGGTGCGGGCAGTCATGAGATCGCGGCGGGCGCCACCAACGGTGCGGCGGTACTGCACGCCTATGTGCAGCACACCTTCGGCTCGCTGGGCAGCGGTTTCCTGGCCGTGTTGATCGCCTTGGCGTGCCTGGTGACCGCGGTCGGCCTGACCTGTGCGTGTGCCGAGTACTTCAGCCAGATTCTGCCGTTGTCGTACCGTGCATTGGTGGTGATCCTGGCGGGCTTCTCGCTGCTGATCTCCAACCTTGGCCTGACCAAGCTGATCATGTTCTCGATCCCGGTGCTGACCGCGATCTACCCACCGTGCATCGTGGTGGTAGGCCTGAGCTTCGTGAAGGATCTGTGGAATTCGCCGACTCGCATCCTGGCGCCGGTCATGCTGGTATCGCTGGTGTTCGGTATCGTCGATGCAATCAAAGGCAGCAGCATCGCCCACGTACTGCCGGACTTCATGGCTCACCTGCCGTTCAGCGACGAGGGCATGGCCTGGCTGGTGCCTTCGGTCCTGACCCTGGCAGGCGCCGTGGTCTGCGACCGTATGCTGGGCAAGCCGCGCGAGGCGCTGGCCTGATGTGTTGATGCCTGATCGCGGCACCGGCCACAAGCCATAGGGTGTTGCCAGAGGCCCAGACCTGAAGCCCCGTGTCCGAGAGGATGCGGGGCTTTTGTTTGCATCGAGTGGCATCGGCAGAAAAACATTTTGACCCGACGGTGTGCCTTTCCGGGCTTGCAGGCGTCGAAATGCCGTCTCTATTCTTTGTGCACCTGGCGTTCGGGAACTCTGCATGAACTTCATTCAAAGCAACATCTACAACCTGCTGGCCATCGGCTGGTTTGCCCTGTGTTGGGGAGGCTATACCCGTTACGCCATCTGGAAGGGCCGTGATACGGCGTGCCTGGCCAGTGTCCTGCATTTGTATCGCGAGGACTGGATGCGCCGCATGCTGCTGCGTGACAACCGTATCGCGGACGCCAGTGTGATCGGCAATCTTGAGCGCAATGCCTCGTTCTTCGCCTCCAGTACGCTGATCATCCTGGCCGGCATCCTTACGGTGCTCGGGGCGTCGGATCGGGCGCTGTCGTTGCTGGCCGACCTGCCGTTGGTCCAGCAGACATCGCAAGGCATGTCGGAAATCAAACTGTTATGCCTGGCGATGGTGTTCGTCTATGCATTCTTCACGTTCAGTTGGTGCATGCGCCAGTACAACTTTGCCGCCGTACTCGTCGGCTCGGCACCGATGATCGGTGAGCGCCTGGTCAACGAGTTGGAGCGAAAGGCGTTTGCTTCGCGTGCCGCACGCGTGCTGTCGCTGGCGGCCAACCAGTTCAACTTTGGTCTGCGCTCTTACTACTTCGGCATGGCCATGCTCAGCTGGTTCATCAGCCCGTGGTTATTCATGGTCATGAGTGTGGGGGTTGTGTTGATTCTGTACCGTCGAGAGTTTCATTCCGATGTATTGGAAGTGATGGTATTCACGCCGACGGAAAGCGCCCCGGTAGAAGTGGGTAAAGAAAGTTCCACTACCGGTGCCTGAAACGTTTAATCCATAAAAGATACATACAAAAAAACCCGACAGTGTCGGGTTTTTTTGTTGGGACCGATTACTGCTTGGCAGGTTCGGCCGGGGTAGCAGGCGCAGCTTCTGGAGCCGGGGTGGCAGGAGCGGCTTCTTCAGCAGCTTTCTGCTCAGCTTCGGCCTGATCTTTGGCGGCTTCGGCGTTTTCCTTGGCAGCCTCGTTCATCTTATCCTGAGCTTCGCCCATTTTTTCCTGGGCTTGCTCGGCGTGTTGCTGTGCGTCCTGGGCTTTGTCTTCGCTCGCTTTATCGCAAGCAGCCAGGCCCATGGCAGCAGCCAGCATCAGAGCAAAAGCAAAAGGTTTACGCATGGGGGTGTTTCTCCTTGGTGGAATAAGTGACTTGTTCCTTCGAGTTCAACGGTGCGGAATAAGTTCCGCAAAGGTTACAGATATATAAAAGTTTGTTCCATATAGACTTTTTACCGATTTTATGCCGCTGCGGCATTGATCATGGACTGCGCCTATGAGCGATACAACCTTGATGGCCATGGCCGAGCGATTTCTTTCGGCGTTGAAACATTGCCAGGTTTTACAGATGCGGGTTGCGCATGCCGACAGCGACGGCATCACCTTGGTATTACCCTGGTCGAAGGCCATCGTCGGCAATCCGCAGACCGGCGCCGTACACGGTGGCGCGCTAACCACCCTGATGGATACCACGTGCGGCATGGCCACGCTGTGCGTCCTTCCGCGCTTCGAAGTCTGTCCGACCCTGGACCTGCGAATCGACTACATGCACCCAGCCGCGGCGGGCAAGGACATCCATGGTCATGCCCAGTGCTACCGCGTGACCCGTGACGTGATCTTCACCCGGGGCACTGCCTACCAGGATGATCCCGACCGACCTATCTGCCAGGTGGTGGGTACCTTCATGCGCCTTGGGCAGGACATAAAAGGCGGGCTTCATTTCGGTAACAGCCTCAGGGAGAAAGACGCATGATTCCACGGGATGTCCGCCAGCGGTTGAACGAGGCCCATGCCGTGGGTGACTACCGGCCATTGCTGGCCCTGATCCCCTACGCTGGCCTGATCGGCATCGAATGCCAGCGCGACGGCGAGGACCTGCTGTTTCGCCTGCCAGCCAATCCGGACAACATCGGGAACCCCTTGCTGCCAGCCATTCATGGTGGGGTGATCGCAGGTTTCATGGAGCTGTCCGCGGCACTTTACCTGCTGATCTACAGCGAGAGCGCGAGCATTCCCAAGATCATCGATTTCTCCATCGACTACCTGCGTGCCGGGCATTTTCGCGATACCTATGCGCAGTGTCAGTTGTGGCGCCAGGGCCGTCGCGTGACCAATGTCGCCATCACCGCCTGGCAGGGCGATCGCCAGTCGCCGATTGCCACGGCTCGTGCGCATTTCAAGATCGAACCGGAAAAGCCCTTGAAATCATCCGGGCAGCCCCCATCTGCATGACATCCGCCGTTAATGCAGGCCGATTCGGCTGCCAGGCGCCAACTGCCATCAGATCGGAGTTTTGAAGACCATGACTGTGGAAACACAAAAGGAAACCCTGGGCTTCCAGACCGAGGTAAAGCAGCTGCTGCACCTCATGATTCACTCGCTGTACTCGAACAAGGAGATCTTCCTCCGTGAACTGATCTCCAACGCCTCCGATGCCGCCGACAAGCTGCGTTTCGAAGCGCTGGCCACGCCTGATTTGCTCGAAGGTGACGCCGATCTGAAGATTCGCCTGAGCTTCGACAAGGACGCCCACACCATTACCCTGGAAGACAACGGTATCGGCATGAGCCGCGAAGATGTCATCGCGCATCTGGGGACCATTGCCAAGTCGGGCACCGCCGACTTCATGAAGAACCTTAGTGGTGACCAGAAGAAGGACTCGCACCTGATCGGTCAGTTCGGCGTGGGCTTCTACTCCGCATTCATCGTCGCCGACAAGGTCGATGTGTTCAGCCGTCGCGCTGGCCAACCGGCTTCCGAGGGCGTGCATTGGTCCTCCAAGGGCGAAGGCTCGTTCGAAGTCGCTACCGTGGACAAGGCCGAGCGCGGCACGCGCATTGTCCTGCACCTGAAAAAAGGTGAGGAAGAGTTCGCCGATGGCTGGCGCCTGCGCAACCTGGTCAAGAAGTACTCCGACCACATTGCCTTGCCGATCGAACTGCCTAAGGAGCAGGCTGGCGCCGAAGGCGAGGAGAAGCCAGCTGTCGAGTGGGAAACCGTCAACCGCGCCAGCGCCCTGTGGACCCGTCCGCGTACCGAGATCAAGGACGAGGAATACCAGGAGTTCTACAAGCACATCGGCCACGATTTCGAGAATCCGCTGGCCTGGAGCCACAACAAGGTCGAAGGCAAGCTGGAGTACAACTCGCTGTTGTACGTGCCGGCCCGCGCACCGTTCGACCTGTACCAGCGTGAAGCGCCACGCGGCCTGAAACTGTACGTGCAGCGCGTGTTCATCATGGACCAGGCTGAGTCGTTCCTGCCGTTGTACCTGCGCTTCATCAAGGGCGTGGTCGACTCCAACGACCTGTCGCTTAACGTTTCGCGGGAAATCCTGCAGAAGGACCCGATCATCGACTCGATGAAGTCGGCGCTGACCAAGCGTGCGCTGGACATGCTGGAGAAGCTGGCCAAGAACGAGCCCGAGCAGTACAAGAGCTTCTGGAAAAACTTCGGCCAGGTGCTCAAGGAAGGCCCGGCCGAGGACTTCGCCAACAAGGAGAAGATCGCCGGCTTGCTGCGCTTTGCCTCCACCCAGGACGACAGCGGCGAACAGACCGTTGCCCTGGCCGACTACCTGGCGCGCGCCAAGGAAGGTCAGGACAAGATCTACTACCTCACCGGCGAGTCCTACGCGCAGGTCAAGAACAGCCCGCACCTGGAAGTCTTCCGCAAGAAAGGCATCGAAGTGCTGCTGTTGACCGATCGCATCGATGAATGGCTGATGAGCTACCTCAGCGAGTTCGATGGCAAAGCCTTCATCGACATCGCCCGTGGCGACCTGGACCTTGGCAAGCTGGATTCGGAAGAAGACAAGAAAGCCCAGGAAGAAGTCGCCAAGGAAAAAGAAGGTCTGGTCGAGCGCCTGAAGGGTGCGCTGGGTGACAGTGTGGCCGAGGTGCGTGTTTCCCACCGCCTGACCGACTCGCCGGCCATCCTGGCCATTGGTGAGCAGGACCTGGGTCTGCAGATGCGCCAGATCCTTGAGGCAAGCGGGCAGAAGGTGCCTGAGTCCAAGCCGATCTTCGAGTTCAACCCGACCCACCCGCTAATCGAGAAGCTGGACAACGAACAGAGCGAGGACCGCTTCGCCGAGCTGTCGCATATCCTGTTCGACCAGGCCGCGCTTGCAGCCGGTGACAGCTTGAAGGATCCGGCGGCTTACGTTCGTCGCCTGAACAAGCTGTTGGTCGAACTGTCTGCTTGAGTTGATGCAAAGGAAAGCCCGCTTCGGCGGGCTTTTTTAATGGTGCAAGGAGGAATTTGATGAGCAAGGTAATCGTCGAGTCGTTGGTTTATCACCTGTCCGGCAAGGCGTACGAGAGCCGCCTGGTGTATGAACCGGGCTCGTTGCCCAAGCCTGGCCTGGTCATGGCGCCGAACTGGATGGGTATTGGCGAGGGGGCCGAGCGGATCGCCAAGGAGGTGGCCGAGAAGGGCTACGTGGTGCTGATTGCCGACCTGTATGGGCAGTCGGTGCGTCCTTCCAATGCCGATGAGGCTGGGGCGGCGATGATGCCCCTGAAGAATGACCGGGCCGAGCTGCGCAAGCGTATGCAGGAGGCGCTGGCCCAACTGCTGGGCCAGTCGAAGGCGTTGCTGGAGCCTGGCCAGGTGGCCACCTTCGGCTTCTGCTTCGGCGGTTGCTGTGCCCTTGAGCTGGCCCGCTCAGGGGCTGACCTGAAGGCGGCGGTGTCGTTCCATGGCACGCTCGATACGCCGAATCCGGAAGATGCCAAGCGCATCAAGGGTTCGGTGCTGGTGCTGCATGGTGCTTCCGACCCGCTGGTGCCGAAGGAGCAACTGCCGGCCTTCGAGGACGAAATGAACGCAGCGAAGGTCGACTGGCAATTGGTCAGCTATGGCGCGGCGGTGCATTCGTTCACTGACCCCAATGCCAATGTGCCGGGCAAGATGCAATACGATCGGCGGACCTCCGAGCGGGCTTTCCGTGCGATGCACAATCTGCTGACCGAAGTGTTCCCGCGCTGATCGCCTGTAGGAGCGGGCTTACTCGCGAAGAACTCGATGCGGTAGAGGGCACGGGCTTTGCCCGTGCTCGCGGGTATACCCGCTCCAGCAGGGGGATCGGCCGTCAGGCGGCCCTCTGTCAGCGAGGCAGTTCAATTCGCGAACTCTCCCCCGGCACCGTGGGCCAATCACCTGCAGCCCATTTGGCCCTTGCCTGTTCGATCAACTGCGGATCGCTTGCCACGAAATTCCAGTTCATCCGCCGCGGCCCATCCAGCGCAGCGCCGCCGATCAAAACGAGCTGGCAATCACCCTCGGCGTAAAGGGTGACCTCTTCACCTTCCGGTAGCACCACCAGGCTGCGCGGCTCGACTTCTGTATCCTCCATCAGCAATTCGCCTTCCAGCAGGTAAAGCGCCCGCTGCGCATGCTCGTTCGGTACCTGCAAGGTTGTGGCCGGCTGCATGTGCACATGGGCATAGAGGGTAGGGGAGAGCACTGGTACCGGCGACTCCAGGCAGAAGCCCTGGCCGGCAATCATGCAGATCCGAACCCCCATGCTATCGCTCACTGGTAGGCTGGCCGCTGGATGATGGCTATAGCTCGCCGGACCTTGCTCAAGCTCGCGGGGCGATGCGAGCCAAACCTGCAGGCCATGCAGTCGGGAGCCGTCGGTGAAGGCCTCGGCTGGGGTGCGTTCGACATGCGCAACGCCGCTGCCAGCGGTCATCCAGCTCACATCGCCGGGCTGTACGCGCTGTTCGGAGCCGAGGCTGTCCTTGTGCAGGATTTCACCCTCGAACAGGTAGGTCAGGGTAGACAGGCCGATGTGCGGGTGTTGGCGGATGTCCATGCCGCTGCCGGGTGCATACTCGGTCTCCAGCATGTGGTCGAAGAAGACGAAGGGGCCGACGCTTCGGCATTGTGCCGATGGCAAGGGGCGCAGTATCGGCTGGCCCTCGACCGATTCGGCGCGCGGGCGGATGACCAGGGGGCTGCTCATGTTGGGCTCCAGGCTGGATGGAAATGCCCCAAGCATAGCGGTTCGCCAGGCGTTGCTGAACCGCCGGGCAAGCTTGCCGGTCTACCGTGTTCGTAACGGGACAAGGAATACAGCGATGATGGTCAGAGTGCTGGGTTGCTTACTATTGTCTGCCTGGATAGGCCATGCGGCGCAAGCACGTGATTACGCTTACAGCGACGCCCACCTGCACTACGTCGATTTCTTCCAGGAGACCGAGGGCATGCCTGCATTGATCGAGGCCATGGACAGGGCAGGCATCGAGCACTCGATGATTTCCGGCATTCCGGTGGCCAAGAAGTGGCATGAGGACGAGCCCAAGCGGCCGCGCTACTATGCAGGCGACGATGCTGATGCCTATTGGTACAGCGCCACCGACCTGTATGTGGCGGCAGCTCTCGAAAAGCTGCCTGCCGAGCAGCGACGCAGGTTCCATCCCTTTCTCACTGGCTTCAACCCAGTGGACAAGAATGCCGTCAGCCACATCGAGCGCATGCTTGAGCTGTACCCAGGGCTTTGGCAGGGGATCGGTGAAGTGTTCACCCGTCATGACGACCTGACCGCGCTCACCAGTGGCGATACGCCTCGCGCCAACAACGAGGCCATGACGCGTATCTACCACTTGGCGGCCGAGCGCGACCTGCCGGTGCTGTTGCACTCGAACATCACCTCGAAGCGCGAACGCAACCCGCTGTATCTGGCGGAGATCGAAGAGCCATTGCGCAATCATCCACATACCCGTTTCATTTGGGCCCACGCCGGCACCAGCATGGAAATTCACCGGCATCAGACGCAGATGGACTTCCTGTTGCCGGTGTTGACGCGGCTGCTGGAGGATTACCCGAATTTGTATGTGGATCTTTCCTGGAGTGTGCTTACGCCCTACCTGCTGGATGAGCGAGGCGTGCCGCGCAAGGCGTGGATCGATGTGGTCGTCAAGCATCCACAGCGCTTCATGCTGGGCTCGGATGTGGTGGGCAAATTTGGCGGCCTGGGAGAACAGTTGCACGGTTTCAGGCCATTTCTCGATGCCTTGCCTGAGGAGGTGGCGAACAAGGTAGCGCGGGATAACTTCCTGGCGGTGTTGCCCAGGCGGTAGTGCCTCGGAAGGGTTGGCCTCATCCCGAGTGCGCCCAATCCCACAGGGTTGCACGCCACACATGAAAACGCCCCGAACCAGTCGGGGCGTTTTCAATTACCGCATCAGCGTCTTACTTGCCAGTCCAGCGCTTGAGCACCAGGGTGGCGTTGGTGCCGCCGAAGCCGAAGCTGTTGCTCATGACCGTGTCGATCTTGGCGTTCTCTTCGGTTTTGCGCAGGATCGGCATGTCGGCGACTTCCGGATCCAGCTCGTCGATGTTGGCGGAGCCGGCGATGAAGTTGTTTTCCATCATCAGCAGGCAGTAGATCGCCTCGTGCACGCCAGCGGCGCCCAGCGAGTGGCCCGACAGGCTCTTGGTCGAGCTGATCTTCGGCGCTTTGTCACCGAACACTTCACGCACGCCCTTGATTTCTGCAACGTCACCGACCGGCGTCGAGGTGCCGTGGGTGTTCAGGTAGTCGATCGGGGTGTCGACGGTGGACAGCGCCTGCTGCATGCAGCGGATGGCACCTTCGCCGCTCGGTGCGACCATGTCGTAGCCGTCGGACGTGGCACCGTAGCCGACGATTTCGGCGTAGATCTTCGCGCCGCGGGCCAGTGCGTGTTCCAGTTCTTCGACCACGACCATGCCGCCGCCGCCAGCGATGACGAAGCCGTCACGGTCGGCGTCGTAGGCGCGCGAGGCCAGTTCCGGGGTTTCGTTGCGCTTGGTCGACAGGGCGCCCATGGCATCGAACAGGAACGACTGGCTCCAGTGCTCTTCTTCACCGCCACCGGCGAAGACGATGTCTTGCTTGCCCCACTGAATCTGCTCCATGGCGGTGCCGATGCAGTGTGCCGAGGTGGCGCAGGCCGAGGAGATCGAGTAGTTGATACCCTTGATCTTGAACGGAGTGGCCAGGCACGCCGATACGGTGCTGCCCATGGTGCGGGTGACACGGTAAGGGCCGACACGCTTGACGCCTTTCTCGCGCAGGGTGTCCAGCGCTTCCATCTGGTTCAGGGTCGAGGCGCCGCCGGAACCAGCAACCAGGCCGGTACGCGGGTTGGAAATCTGCTCTTCGGTCAGGCCGGAGTCCTTGATCGCGTCCTGCATCGCCAGGTAGGCATAGGCAGCGGCGTGGCCGACGAAGCGGTAGACCTTGCGGTCGATCAGTTCTTCGAGGTTGAGGTCGATGGAACCGGAAACCTGGCTACGCAGCCCCATTTCCTTGTATTCCGGGTTGTAACGAATGCCCGGACGGCTGTTGCGCAGGTTTTCGGTGACAGTAGCTTTGTCATTGCCCAGGCACGAAACGATGCCCAGACCAGTGATAACGACGCGGCGCATGCGAATAACCCTTAGAAATTGTCAGTGGAGGTGAACACGCCGACCCGCAGGCCTTCGGCGGTGTAGATCTCGCGACCGTCGACGCTGACCGAGCCATCGGCGATGGCCATGTTCAGCTTGCCCTTCAGGACGCGCTTGATGTGAATGTTGTAGGTGACTTTCTTGGCTTCGGGCAATACCTGGCCAAAGAACTTCACTTCGCCCGAACCCAGGGCGCGACCACGGCCTGGCAGGCCCTGCCAGCCGAGGAAGAAACCGACCAGCTGCCACATGGCGTCGAGGCCCAGGCAGCCTGGCATTACCGGGTCGCCTTCGAAGTGACAGGCGAAGAACCACAGGTCCGGATTGATATCCAGCTCGGCGACCAATTCACCTTTGCCATACTTGCCGCCTTCTTCGCTGATGTGGGTGATGCGATCGACCATCAGCATGTTCGGCGCGGGCAGTTGCGCATTACCTGGGCCGAACAGCTCACCGCGACTGCAGCGCAGCAGGTCTTCCCGAGTAAAGGCGTGTTGTTTGGTCATGCGAGCTCCTCAATAACCCCCTGCGGCAGGGGATGAATCTTCCCGGCCGGCCCGGAGTGTGTTGAGTCCGGGGCGGCAGCCTACAGGTAGACTATTGCGTTGTGGTGAAAGTCACAGCGCACCTGGCAAAAAGAAGTACAGGTGTGCACTGAAACGGCTATTTTCAGGTCCGACGAAGGTCCTGTCCAGTCCTTAAGACTGCCGCACTTTAGCATTTATCGCCAGTCGCGGCTGTCCGGCCGGGTAACCAACGCTGCAATACCCGTTGCAATTCGGTGCGGCGGAAGGGTTTGCTCAGGTAATCGTTCATGCCGGCGGCCATGCAGCGCTCGCGGTCGCCCTGCAACGCATTGGCCGTCAAGGCGATGATCGGCAGGCTGTCGCGATCGGGCAGTTGGCGGATGCGCCGGGTGGCTTCGTAACCGTCCAGCCGCGGCAGCCGGCAGTCCATCAGTACCGCGGCGAAGCGCTGCTGGCTGACCTGCTCCACGGCCTGGAGGCCATCCAGCGCCACGCTCACCTCCAGCCCAAGGCTGCGCAACATGGCTTCGATGACGCTTTGATTGATCGGATTGTCCTCTACCAGCAGGATTCGCCCGCCCTCGGTACCCAGGCTGCCCTGCGCGACGCTGCCGGGCAGGGCCGGGGGCGCCATGCTGGCCAGGGTCAGGGGAATTTCCAGGGTGAAGGTCGAGCCCAGCCCTTCGCGGCTTTCCCCGCGCAGCTTGCCACCCATGCGTTCGGCCAGGGTGCGGGCGATCGACAGGCCCAGGCCGGTGCCGCCATAGCGCCGGGAAATCGAGCTGTCCGCTTGCTGGAAGGCCACGAACATGGTCTCCAGGCGCTCGCTGTCGATGCCGATGCCAGTATCGCGCACACTGCAGGTCAACCAGATCAGCTGCCGGTCCAGGGGCTGCCAGCGCGCATGCACCTGGACCTGGCCGCGTTCGGTGAACTTCAACGCGTTGCCGATCAAGTTCAGCATGATCTGGCGGATTCGAGTCGGATCACCGCTGACTTCCAGCTGCTCCATGCCGGCCGGCATCTGCAGTTGCAGGTCGAGTCCACGCTGCTGGGCGCTGTGCTGGAACGACTGCACGCTGTGGGCGATCAATTCGCCGAGGTTGAAGTCGATCTGCTCAAGTTCCAGCGTGGTGCGTTCGATGCGCGAGAAGTCGAGGATATCGTTGATGACCTTGAGCAAGTGGCCCGTGGATTCGCTGGCGACCGCCGCATAGTCGGCCTGCTCGGGCGTCAGCTGGGTGGTTTCGAGCAACTGCAGCATGCCCAGCACACCGTTCATCGGCGTGCGTAACTCATGGCTCATCATCGCCAGGAAGTCGGACTTGGCGCGGTTGGCTTGCTCGGCCTCCTCACGGGCCTGGATCAACTGGGCAATGGCCTGCTTCTGTTCGGCGCTGGCCTGCTCCAGGGCGCTGGCCAGGTTGTTGATATGGCGCGCCAGGTGGCCGAGCTCGCTGTCGTCCACCACCGGTAACGGGGCATTGTACTCGCCCTGCTGGATCGCCTTCACCGCATGGCCCATGTCGCTGATCGGCTTGGCCAGGCTGGTGGCCAGGCGGCGGGCGAGCAGGAAGGTGAACAACAGGGCGAACAAGGCAAGAATGCCAGCCTTGATAACGATTTCCTGCTGGCGTTGGCTGAACGCATCATCGGACATACCGACGATCACCCGTCCCAGGTAATCGTCGCCGATGGCGGGGGTGGGGGCCTTGCCCTGTTGCAGGAAGTCGCTGTCCAGGCGGATCTGCTGCAGCCGTATGGGGGCCTGGAACACTTCCACGCGCTGGGCGCGGTTGCTGCTTTCATCGGACTGCTCGACGTACACCAGAATATGGTTGCGGCTGTCCTGCACCTCCAAAAAACGCACGTGTGGAATGCTCAGGGTGGCCCTCATGAGGCCTTCGAGCACCTCATTGTTGCCGGAGATCACCCCGTACTCGGACGCCGGGGCCAGTTGGTTGGCGATCAACTGCCCGGTGTGGTTGAGCTCCTGGCGCAAGTCCTGGATCCGCACGAAGGTGAAGAAACTGATCAGCAGCAGGGTCAGCAGCAGTGCAGGACCCAGGCTGATCATCTGGGTGCGGGTGTGGATATCCCAGCTCAGGCGTTTGCTCATGGGTTGGGTTCTCCTGCGGCCAGGGCCTGGGCAGCGGCCTTCGGATCGATGGGTTCCAGGCCCAGTGCACGGGCGACTTGCTGGTTGCCACTGACGCCGAAACGCGCCGGGTAAAGACTGCGCGGCCAGCGCGAGGGCGGTTGGTCGAGCAACTGGTCGAGAACCGCCAGCCAATCATCCTGGTCGCTGTAGCTGCTGGCCAGGGCGCCAGCGCGCACGAAACCGGCGTTCGGCCCGATCAGCGCCATCTGTCGGCCGTAGCTGCTGAGCAACAGGTTCTTGGCGGTCTTCGAGTTGTACAGGTCGGGGTCGTCCAGGCCCAGCAGCACGTCGCTGTTGAGCAGCAGGTTCTGCAGTGGTCGGCTGTCCCGTTGATCGGGCCAGTCCTGGGCAACGATCTCCAGGCCCAACGGGCGGGCGGCATGGCGCAACTCTTCGAGCAGGAAGTGGCTGTGCTCGCCATACAGCACGCCGATGCGCTGCGCCTGCGGCAGCAGGTAGCGTGCCAGGCGTAGCTGCCGTGCCAGGGGCGGGTCGCTCCACAGCAGGCACAGGTAGGCCGGACGGGATTTGCCCAGGCGCTGCTGCGCCTGCACCCGGCTGATACGCATCGCCAGTGCCGGGGGGCCGGCGGGCTCGGCGAGCCGCCAGTCCAGGGCAGCGCTATCGAGCAGGATCAGGCGCAGGTCGGCATTCAGCTGGCCGGGGCGGGGTAGGGTCGAGGTGGTCTGGAAACGCACCACGTCGTGGCTGCGACGGCTCTCCAGGGCCGCCACGAAGCTGCGAATGCCGGGTTGATCTTCACCACCGACCAACAGGATTTCGCTAGCGGACAGCGATCCCATGGGCCAGAGAAAGATCAGCAGCAGGCGCAGCAGGCGGGCCATCAGAACTCCAGCTCCGCGCTGACGCTCAGGCGGTGACGGCTGTCGTAGCGGTTCTGGATCGTCGTGGTCGGTTCATCGTCCAGGCGCTGCTGCCACAGCGCGGCCAGCTCCAGGTTGCTACCCTGGATACGCAAGCGCTTGGCCACACGCAGGTCCAGACGCTCGTAGCGGTACTGGTTGAGTGCGTCGTCGCCGTAGTAGAAAAGAGCGCTGGACCAGCCGTCGCCCCAATCGCGCATCCAGCCGGCCGAGCCACTGTTGCGGGCGGTGTTGGCGCTGTCCAACGGGTTGCTGGCCCAGGCGTCGACATAGGCGTAGGTCAGGCGCAGGCGGTCGCGTTGGGTCACGCGCCAGTCGGCTTGCGCCTCGCTGCCACTGAACCGCGCTTTGTTGGCGTTGCTGGCGATGTACTGGTTGTTCCTCAGGGGCTCGCTGATCATTCCGGTGATCTCGTCATAGAACAACTTCACATCCATGCTCAAGTCGATGTCGCTGAAGTAACCGTTGTAGCCCAGTTCCCGCGAGCGCATGCGTTCTTGATCGAGGTTGCCAGGGCCTCGGGTCTTGACGAAATATTCGCCGTTCTGCAGCCCGAAGTCGTTGGGCGTCAGGTTCTTGACCGTATAGCTCCAGTTGACGTTGTTCTCGAACATGTCGGGCGAGCGGACCGCTTCGGAGTACACCGCTCGCAAACCGTGGCGCGGGGTGATCAGGTAGTTCACCGCCATGCGCGGGGTAAGCGAACTGCCCGAAAGACGCGAGTCCTCGAACATCGCACCGCCCTGGATGATCCAGTGTTCGTCCGCACGCCATTCCAGCTGGCCGAATGCGCGCCAGGTCTGGTCGTCGATGCTGCCGTTGAAGTAGGTCTGCGAGTCGGCGCGATCATAGCGGTAGTTCATACCGCTGAGCAGGCGCAGGTTGTCGGTCAGGCTCAGGGTGTCCTGGATCTCCAGGTCGTAGCGGGTTTCGCGGGTACTTTGATCGACATCGCCGCAGACCGTGCTTTTGCCGCCGTTGTTCCATTGCGTCTGGGCCTGGGTCAGCAGGGCGCTGAGCGTCGGGTCCGTGGTTGTCGGCAGGTTTCCGGTCGACAGGTTGCGTGCCACCTTCTCGGCGAAGTCTGGGTTCAGTTGCCACAACTGGGTCAACGCCGGACTGAACGCCATCAGCGCGTCGCACGCCAGCCAGACTTGCTGGCGATCGAAGTGTTGAGCCGACCCTTGGATGTAGAAGCTGTGCTCTGGGCTGATATCGATGTTCCAGCGTACCGAGCCCGCGTAATCCTTGGCGTTGACATCTGCGTCGGTGCCTGCGGCATACTTGCCGAACACCGGTTGGTAGGTGTACGGCCGCTGGTTGCTGCCCTCCTTGGCCGCCAGTTGCCACTCCAGGGTCTGGTCGGGCGCGAGGTTGTGGCTGGCGCTGAGGTTGACGCGGTTCAGGCGGCGGCTGTCGCGGTAGTCGTTGCCGAACTGGTCGCTGTCGAAACCGTCGTCCTGCTGTCCCGACACCGACAGGCGCAGATCACCGCCGTCCCAGCCGAATCCATGACTGGCGTAGTAATCGTTGATGCCATCCTGGCCACGGGTGAGCTTGACCCGTGTGCCATGGCTGTCGGCGGGGTTGCGGGTGAGGATGTTGACCACCGCCATCAAGGCGTTGGCGCCATAGCTGACGGTGTTCGGGCCGCGGAACACCTCGATGCGCTCGATATCCTCCAGGGCCACCGGGATATCGCTCCAGTCCACCGTGGCAAGGCCGGCCCGATACACCGAGCGGCCGTCGATCAGCACTTGCATGCGCCGGGCTTCGTTGACGTTGCTGCCGTGGTAGTTGACGGTTGGCTGGTTGCCGGCGCCGTAGCCGATCATCATGCCTGGCACCAGGCGCAGCAGTTCGGGAATATCGCGGGCACCGCTGGCACGGATCAGTTCGCTGTCGAGCACGGTCATGCTGCCCGGCACCGCCGCCGGGGATTGTTTCAGGCGCGTGGCGGTCAGAACCTGCGGCAAGTCAGTGTTGTCGATGAACAGGTCATCGGCCATGACCGGGCCACCGAGCAGGGCGGTCAGCAATAACAGACGCGGGTAAGGGGGCGTGCCTGGGAACACGATACGGCCTTGTATCAAAGATGAAACAGGCATGTTAACTGACCTTGGACCTTTTGCCAGTGGTGGGGCGCGAGTTTGCGAGGTGGGGGGGTGAGGGAAAGGCTTGCCGGTGGTTTTCGGGTGGTGTCGAGATCGCGCGGCGCATCGCGAGCAAGGCTCGCTCCTACGCTTTTTTCGGGCCAGTTATGCCTGTGGGATTTGCGCGCGACCGCTTTGGCATGGCCCGAAAAACGTAGGAGCGAGCCTTGCTCGCGATGCGCCACGCGATCGCCAACCCAACCCGCCACGCAAGCCATGCACTGGCCCTGTCGCATCCGCACCGTATAATGGTCCGGTCGCCACTCACATTTTGGCATTAACGGATTGAATATGACTGAACAGCAACCTGTTGCAGTTCTGGGAGGCGGAAGCTTTGGCACCGCCGTGGCGAACCTGCTGGCTGAAAACAACGTGCCAGTGCGCCAATGGATGCGCGACCCCGAGCAGGCCGAGGCCATGCGCATCAATCGCGAGAATCCGCGTTACCTCAAAGGTATCCGCCTGCACGACGGTGTCGAGCCGGTCAACGACCTGCTGGCGACGCTGCAGGCTTGCGAGCTGATTTTCGTGGCCCTGCCGTCTAGCGCCCTGCGCAGCGTGCTGGCCCCGCATGCCGAGTTGCTGCGCGGCAAGGGACTGGTGAGCTTGACCAAGGGCATCGAGGCGCAGAGCTTCAAGCTGATGAGCCAGATCCTTGAGGAAATCGCCCCCCAGGCACGTATTGGCGTGCTGTCGGGCCCGAACCTGGCCCGCGAGATCGCCGAACATGCGCTGACCGCCACTGTGGTCGCCAGCGAAGATGAAGACCTGTGCCAACGCGTGCAGGCGGTGTTACACGGGCGCACCTTCCGGGTGTACGCCAGCACCGACCGCTTCGGTGTCGAACTGGGCGGTGCCCTCAAGAACGTCTATGCCATCATGGCTGGCATGGCCGTTGCCCTGGGCATGGGTGAAAACACCAAGAGCATGCTGATTACCCGTGCCCTGGCCGAGATGACTCGTTTCGCCGTCAGCCAAGGCGCCAATCCGATGACCTTCCTGGGGCTGGCCGGTGTCGGCGACCTGATCGTCACCTGCTCTTCACCCAAGAGCCGCAACTATCAGGTGGGTCATGCGCTGGGGCAGGGCCTGAGCCTGGAACAGGCGGTCAACCGCCTGGGCGAAGTGGCCGAGGGGGTCAATACCCTCAAGGTACTGAAGGCCAAGGCCCAGGAAGTGCAGGTGTACATGCCGCTGGTGGCGGGCCTGCACGCGATCCTGTTCGAAGGCCGCACGCTGAACCAGGTCATCGAACACCTGATGCGCGCCGAGCCCAAGACCGACGTCGATTTCATTTCCACAAGCGGTTTCAACTGAGCCTTCGTGGGTTCTGAACAGAGCAAGGAGCAATACATGAACGATACCCCCGAGCGCGCGCAGCGCGAGTCGATCATCCTGCGGGTGCTGTGGATGCTGGTGTTCCTGGTGGTCTGGCAACTGGCCGAGCTGCTGCTGGGTGGCCTGGTGCTGGTGCAGCTCATCTACCGACTGGTGTATGGCGCCCCGAGCGCCAGCCTGATGAACTTCGGCGACAGCCTCAGTCAGTACCTGGCGCAGATCGGTCGTTTCGGCAGTTTCCACAGCGACCAGAAGCCCTGGCCATTCGCCGACTGGCCGGCCCCGCGGGCGCCGGAAGGCGAGGCGCCTCACGCCGTGGCACCGGCAGCGCACCCGGTGCGCGACGAGGAGCCCAAGCTGTGAAGCTCTGGGTTCTGCGCCACGGCGAGGCCGAACCGCGGGCCAATACCGACGCCGAGCGGCGCCTGACGCCCCATGGCCGCGAGCAAGTGCTGCACAGCGCGGCGCGCTTGCTGGGCCAGCCACTGCAAGCCATCCTGGCCAGCCCCTATGTGCGCGCCCAGCAGACCGCGGCACTGGTGCATGACACCCTCGGTTTCACCGAGCCGGTGCACACAGTGCCGTGGTTGACCCCCGACAGTGACGTGCAACAGGTCATCGGCGAAATCGAGCGACTGGGCCTTGAGCATGTGCTGCTGGTCAGCCACCAGCCGCTGGTGGGCACATTGGTTGGAAGGCTCGAGCACGGGCATGGCCAGCGACCAGCCCCCATGAGTACCGCCAGCCTTGCAGAGTTGGAAGGGGATTGGCCATTGGCAGGCCTGATGACCGTGCGCGCGATTAATTCACCCGACTGAAACCGGGCAACTGGCATTTTTGTCAGTTGCCGCCTCTGGCAGGGCGTTGCTAGCGTTGCATCGAGGCGGTACAGGCAGGGAAGAATCAGGAGTGCGGGATGGGTGGTCGAAGGTTGGATCTGGTTCGCTGTGCCGATTTGCAGCCAACGTTGGATAAAGTGCAGGCCAGCGGGGCGCTGGATTTTGCCGAGTACAGCCTGCTGCGTGAGGCCGCTGATGCCAAGCTGTATCACCTGATGGGCAGGCTCCAAGGCCGTGGCTGCCCGGACCTCGCCACCCGGATACAAGGAGAGGAAGACCTGCGCAGGCTGCAGGACGCTTGCCAGCGCGTATCCCACCTGGTGCAGACCAGCTGCCTGGCGTTACGCCGGCTACAGCTCGACCACAAGGATCAGCGCCTGGCTCGCGAGGCGCTCGAAAGCCAGCTGGCCTACCTGCAAGCCTGCCTGCGCCGTTCATTGCTCGGTTTCGACCTGTCCTGATTGCCCTGCGCGATGACCTTTCCGGACATTGCCGAGCGCCGCCACGATGCCGACAATGGGCAACCATCCCCGGTTCGGACCTGGCGCCATGTCGCAACGGATCTTCTTCGCCCACGCCAACGGATTTCCCTCGGCCACCTACGGCAAGCTGTTCGCCGCGCTCGCGCCGGACTACCAGGTGACGCACCTGGCCCAACACGCCCACGACCCAAGGTTTCCGGTCGATGACAATTGGCGGAACCTGGTCGATGAACTGTTGCACCATCTGGCTCAGCAGGATCAGCCCGTGTGGGGCGTCGGTCACTCCCTGGGCGGTGTGCTGCACCTGCATGCCGCGCTGCGCCGCCCAGAGTTGTACCGGGGCGTGGTAATGCTTGACTCGCCGGTGTTGACCCGTGCCGACCAGTGGTTGATCCGCACCGCCAAGCGTTTCGGTTTCATCGATCGCATCACGCCTGCGGGCCGCACCTTAGGGCGGCGCGAGGCCTTCGCCGATCGTGACAGCGCGCGGACATATTTCGCCAGCAAGACCTTGTTCCGCAATTTCGACCCCGAGTGCCTCGAGGCGTATCTGGAACATGGTCTGCAAACCGCAGAGGAGGGTCTGCGCTTGCGCTTCGACCCGGCCACCGAGATCAGTATCTATCGCAGCATCCCCCATGCCAGCCCGGCACCTGCCCGGCATTTGCAGGTGCCGTTGGCGATGGTGCGTGGCGACCGTAGCCGGGTGATTCGTCGTCACCACGCGTTTGCCGTGCGTGGCATGCCCACGGGTGAGTACCACAGCGTACCGGGTGGCCATATGTTCCCGCTGGAGCGCCCCACTGATACCGCCAGCCTGATCAAGGGCCTGTTCGATCGCTGGAGCCAGGCATGAGCCTGCCCGTCGAAGAAGTGCGCCTGAGCCTGGGCCATATCGAACTCGCCGCGCACCTGTTCGGGCCAGCGGACGGGTTGCCGGTGATCGCACTGCATGGCTGGCTGGACAACGCCAACAGTTTCGCGCGCCTGGCACCCCGTCTACAGGGCTTGCGTATCGTCGCGCTCGACTTGGCCGGCCATGGCTATTCCGAACACCGCCCGCCAGGGGCCGGCTATGCCCTGGCCGATTACGCCCATGACGTGTTGCGGGTCGCCGAGCAGCTTGGCTGGCAACGATTCGCCCTGCTTGGTCACTCGCTGGGCGCCATCATCTCGGTGCAGTTGGCTGGGGCCTTGCCGGACAGGGTCAGCCACCTAGCGTTGATCGACGGCGTGATCCCGCCTACCGGTGCCGAGCAGGATGCGGCTGAGCGGTTGGGCATGTCGTTGCAGGCGCAGTTGCGCCTGGATGGCAAGCGCAAGTCGGTTTACGCCTCGGTCGAAGACGGCGTGCAGGCTCGCATGAAGGGGATGGTCGCGGTAAGCCACGAAGCTGCGCAGTTGCTGGCCCAGCGCGGACTGATGCCGGTCCCGGGCGGGTTCAGCTGGCGCAGCGACAGCCGACTGACCTTACCATCGCCGGCGCGCCTGAACCCGGCCCAGGCCATGGCGTACGTGCACCGGGTCGGTTGCCCGGGCTGTCTGGTGGTGGCCGCCGATGGCATGCTGGTGCGCCACACCGAGTTGCTGGAGCAGCTACCCTTTGAGCGAGTGGTGCTGCCAGGTGGGCATCATCTGCACCTGAACGATGAGCAGGGTGCGATCCTTGTCGCAGACTGTTTCAATCGCTTCTTTGGCTTTTCTTGACTTGTACCGGACAAGTGCCGAGGCTTGGCGGGTTGAACAGGGAGACAACCATGCAAATGCCAGACATCCTGGACCTTCGCTCCGCCACCCGCTGCCCCAAGGGTGGCCGATGAGCGCATCCGTTTTCATCCGCGTCACCTTCGTCACCTGCGTCGCGCTGGTCAGCGCCGCTTCCTGGGCGGGCAGCCTGCCGGTGCCGCAAGATGGCAAGGTGGTCGACCAACGCCCCGCCGTAGAACAGGAACGCGTCTACCCCCTGGGCCCGCTGCGCAAGATCAGCGGTCGCCTGCGGGTCGATGACAAGGTCGAGAGCCGTGGCCAGGTTAGCTCGGTCACTTACGAACTGCCCGTCGAACGCACCGCTCGTGAGGCGTTCACCAGCGCCCGCGAACAATTGCAGCGTGACGGCGGTTACCCCTTGTTCTGGTGCCAGGGCCGTGACTGCGGCGAAGCCAGCCTGTGGGCCAACGATGTGTTCGGCAATGCCCGGCTCAATGGCGGCGACGAGCAGCAGGCATTCATCCTGTTGCGCCGTTCGGCCGAAGAGGCCGACACCTTGGTGGCGTTGTACAGCGTCACCCGTGGCAACCGCCGCGCGTACTTGCACGTCGAAGAGTTCGTCGCGGGCAGCCCGCTGGGCGAACTGCTACCCACGCCAGCGACTGTGCTGCGCGAAATGCGCGACACCGGAAAGCTGGACTACCCTGACCTGGGCGCACCGCAAGCCACCTGGGTGACCCTGCTCGGACGCAGCCTGAACCTTGACAGCACCCTGCGTGCCAGCCTCAGTGGAGCCGAGGCCGAAGCCTGGCGCCAAGAGCTGATCAAGGCAGGCGTGCGCAGCAGCCGACTGGAAGTCGGGGACGCCCCTACCGATGGCCTGCACCTTGAACTGATTCGTTGATCGAGCGCCACCATGGCCAACAATGATCGTCTGTTGATCCAGATTCTTCTGCTGGCGCTGTTGGGCGCGGGGCTGTGGGTAATGGCGCCGTTCATTTCGGCACTGCTGTGGGGGGCCATCCTGGCCTTTGCCAGCTGGCCGTTGATGCGCCTGCTGACCCGCGTGCTGGGGGATCGCGAGACCCTCGCGGCAGGTTTGCTGACCGGTGTCTGGATTCTGGTCGTGGCCTTGCCGCTGGTCTGGCTTGGGTTCAACCTGGCGGACCACATTCGCGACGCCACGGCGTTCATTCGCGATGTACAGGTCGATGGTTTACCTGACGCCCCGGACTGGCTGGCCGGTGTCCCGCTGGTCGGCGGGCGCCTGGTCAGCTGGTGGGAGTCGCTGGACCAACAGGGCGCGATGCTGCTGGCCTCGGTCAGACCCCACCTGGGTCAGGTTGGTAACTGGCTACTGGCACGCAGTGCGCAATTGGGCAGTGGTGTGCTCGAACTGACCCTGAGCCTGGTGTTCGTGTTCTTCTTCTACCGCGACGGCCCGCGATTGGCGGCGTTCGTCCTGCGCCTGCTGCAGCGTTTGATGGGCGACCGTGCCGAGTATTACCTGGAACTGGTGGCCGGCACCGTGCAACGTGTGGTCAACGGCGTGATCGGCACCGCCGCGGCCCAAGGCCTGCTGGCATTGATTGGCTTTCTCATCGCCGGTGTGCCGGGCGCCATCATCCTCGGCCTGGTGACCTTCATGCTCAGCCTCATTCCCATGGGGCCGCCGCTGGCTTGGATACCGGCCACCGGTTGGCTGGTATGGAAAGGTGAGTACGGCATGGCCGTGTTCCTGGGTATCTGGGGTACCTTCGTCATCAGTGGCGTTGACAACGTGCTCAAGCCCTACCTGATCAGCCGCGGCGGCAACCTGCCACTGGTGATCGTCCTGCTTGGTGTGTTCGGTGGCCTGATCGCGTTTGGCTTCATCGGCCTGTTCATCGGGCCGACACTGCTGGCGGTGGGCTACAGCCTGTTGCTGGACTGGAGCCGCAACGCAGGGCAGCAGACGCCGCAACGCTGATATCACCCGCGGCCCGGCAACGGGCTGCATCTTTACGCATTCTTTATGCGCTGACCTGTCCCTCGATCTCGCCCCTTTACGTCGCACCCTCGGACAATTTCCCCAAAGCGGCCAACGCCGCATGGATGGGGAGAACCACCGATGAATGTGCTCGAAGGGTTGTCACTGCTGCTGGCAGTGGCGTTGGCGATTTACCTGCTTACGGCGCTGCTGCGCGCCGATCGCAGCTAGGGAGCGGTCATGCACAGTTACGACTACGCGTTGCTGTTGGCCTTCTTTGCCATCGTGCTGCTGCCTGCACCCTGGCTGGGGCGTTTCTACTACAAGGTGATGGAAGGCCAGCGTACCTGGCTCAGCCCAGTACTCGGCCCATTGGAGCAGGGCTGTTACCGGCTGGCGGGCGTGCGCACCGAGCAGGAGCAGAATTGGAAGCAGTACGCCCTGGCTTTGTTGGCCTTCAACCTGGCCGGGTTCGTGCTGCTGTTCTGCGTGCTGTTGCTGCAGGGCTATCTGCCGCTCAATCCGCAGCACTTGCCAGGCCAGGAGTGGTCGCTGGCATTCAACACAGCGGTAAGCTTCGTCACCAACACCAACTGGCAGGCCTACAGCGGCGAAGCCTCGGTCAGCTACCTGAGCCAGATGCTTGGCCTGACCGTGCAGAACTTCGTCAGCGCTGCCACCGGCCTGGCCGTATTGGTTGCACTCTGCCGTGGCATTGCCAGGCGCTCTGCGGCAACGCTGGGCAACTTCTGGGTCGACATGACCCGGGGCACCCTCTACGGGCTCTTGCCGTTGTGTCTGGTGCTGGCGCTGCTGCTGGTGTGGCAGGGCGTGCCCCAGACCTTCGCCGATTATGCCCATGCTGTGACCCTGCAAGGCGTTGACCAGGTCATCCCGCTGGGACCGGCTGCCAGCCAGATCGCCATCAAGCAACTGGGTACCAACGGGGGTGGTTTCTTCGGCGTGAACTCGGCGCACCCGTTCGAGAACCCCACGGCCTGGAGCAACCTGTTCGAGGTGGCGTCGATCATTCTGATCCCGGCTGCCCTGGTGTTCACCTTTGGCCACTACGTGAAGGACTTGCGCCAGAGCCGCGCCATCATCGCCTGCATGCTTGCCCTGTTCCTGATCGGTGGCAGTACCGCCTTGTGGGCGGAATACCAACCCAATCCGGCATTGGAAAGCGTTCAGGTACAGTCGAGCGCGCCGATGGAGGGCAAGGAAAGCCGCTTCGGCACCACCGGTTCGGTGCTCTGGAGCGTGACCACCACCGCTGCGTCCAACGGTTCGGTCAACGCCATGCACGACAGCCTCAACCCGCTGACGGGTATGGTGGCCATGGCCAACATGATGGTCGGTGAGGTGATCTTCGGCGGCGTCGGTGCCGGGCTCTACGGCATGTTGCTGTTTGTGCTGATCGCTGTGTTCCTGGCAGGCCTGATGATTGGGCGCACGCCGGAATACTTGGGCAAGAAGCTGCAAGCCCGTGAGGTGCAGTTGTTGGTGGCGACCTTGTTGGTGATGCCGGTGGGCGTGCTGGTGCTCGGCGCCATCGCCGCCAGCCTGCCAGGCCCTGCGGGGGCGGTGAGCAACCCAGGCGCCCATGGCTTCAGCCAGCTGCTGTATGCCTACACCTCCGGCACCGCCAACAACGGCTCGGCCTTCGCCGGTTTCGGTGCCAACACCGTTTTCCACAACCTGATGATCGGCTTGGCCATGCTGATCGGCCGCTTCGGCTACATCCTGCCGGTGCTGGCCCTGGCAGGCAGCTTGGCTGCGAAGAAAACCGCGCCGCAAGGGCTGAACAGCTTCCCGACCCACGGGCCACTGTTCGCCACCTTGCTGGTGGTGACCATCCTGCTGGTGGGCGGCCTGACCTTCCTGCCAACCCTGGCCCTTGGGCCGATCGCCGAACACCTGAGCCTGGGCTTCTGAGGAGCGAACCATGAACATGCCCATTCCCGAAGTGAAAGCCCACTCCAGCGCCAAGGACCAGACCCGTTTCGCCGCACTCTGGCGCCCGGCCATGGTGCAGGCCTTCGTCAAACTCGACCCGCGTCAACTCAAGCGTTCACCGGTGATGCTGGTCGTGGCCCTCACGGCTGTGCTCACCACTGTGCTGTGCTTTGCACCGGGCAGTGGCGTGAGCACCAGCGTGGCGGTGCAGATTGCCCTGTGGCTGTGGTTCACCGTGTTGTTCGCCAACTTTGCCGAAGCCCTGGCCGAAGGGCGCGGCAAGGCCCGCGCCGACAGCCTCAAGGCCGGCAGCCAGGGCCTTACCGCGCAGCGCCGCACCCGCCAAGGCGGCTTCGAGACCGTGCCTGCCTCGCAGTTGCGCAAGGACGATGTGGTCAAGGTGGTGGCCGGTGAATTGATCCCCGGCGACGGCGAAGTGCTCGAGGGCATTGCAGCGGTCAACGAGGCGGCCATTACTGGCGAGTCGGCCCCGGTGATCAGAGAGTCCGGTGGCGACCGATCGGCCGTCACCGGCAACACCCGCCTGGTATCCGACTGGCTGCTGATCCGCATCACCAGCAACCCTGGCGAGTCGACCCTGGACCGCATGATTGCCCTGGTTGAAGGTGCCAAGCGGCAGAAGACGCCCAACGAGATCGCGTTGGATATTCTGTTGATCGGCCTGACCCTGATCTTCCTGATCGTGGTCGTGACCTTGCAGCCGTTCGCCCACTTCGCAGGCGGTAGCCTGCCGCTGATCTTCCTCGCAGCGTTGTTGGTGACACTGATCCCCACCACTATCGGCGGACTGCTATCGGCCATCGGCATCGCTGGCATGGACCGCCTGGTGCGGCTCAATGTCATCGCTCGCTCGGGCCGCGCCGTGGAGGCGGCCGGTGATGTGCACACCCTGATGCTCGACAAGACCGGCACCATCACCTTCGGCAATCGTCGTTGCAGTGCGCTGCACAGTGCGCCGGGGGTCACGGCCAAGGAGTTGGGGGAGGGCGCGTTGCTGGCATCGTTGGCCGATGATACTGCCGAGGGCAAGTCGATCGTCGAGTACCTGCGTCAATTGCACGCGTTCATTGAACCAAGCGCCCAGCAGCTGGTACCCATTGCCTTCAGCGCCGAGACGCGGCTTTCCGGTGTCGATTTTCAGCAGCGTCACTACCGCAAGGGCGCGGTCGATGCGGTGCTGGCCTTCGTCGGCATGCAGCGACTGGAGATGCCGCCGGCACTGGCCCGTGAAGTCGAACGCATCGCTCAGAGCGGCGGTACGCCCCTGCTGGTGTGTGTCGACAAGCGCTTGCTGGGCGTGATCCACCTCAAGGATGTGGTCAAGCCCGGCATTCGCGAGCGCTTCGCTGAGCTGCGCAAGCTGGGTATCCGCACGGTGATGGTCACCGGCGACAACCCGCTGACCGCTGCTGCCATCGCCGCCGAAGCCGGGGTGGACGATGTGCTGGCTGAAGCCACGCCCGAGAAGAAGCTGGCGCGCATTCGCCAGGAACAGAACGACGGGCGTCTGGTCGCCATGTGCGGTGACGGCGCCAATGATGCACCGGCGCTGGCCCAGGCAGATGTGGGCATGGCCATGAACGATGGTACCCAGGCGGCGCGTGAGGCGGCCAACATGGTCGATCTGGACAGCGACCCGACCAAGCTGCTGGACGTGGTCCAGGTGGGCAAGGAGTTGCTGGTCACGCGCGGGGCGCTCACCACCTTCTCCATCGCCAACGACGTGGCCAAGTACTTCGCCATTCTGCCGGCGCTGTTCGCCGCCATCTACCCGCAGCTGGGCGTGCTCAACCTGATGCACCTGGCCAGCCCGCAGAGCGCGATTCTGTCGGCGATCGTCTTCAACGCGCTGATCATCATCGCGCTGATTCCCTTGGCCTTGCGCGGTGTGCGTGTGCAGGCAGCGAACGCGGCCCAGTTGCTGCGACGCAACCTGCTGATCTACGGCCTGGGCGGGATCATCGTGCCGTTTGCCGGGATCAAGCTGATCGACATGTTGCTCAATGCATTGCACCTGGTCTGAGGAGGCCGACATGAACACCTATCTGCGCCCGGCATTGAGCCTGGCCTTGTTGATGACCCTGGTCACCGGCGCGTTGTACCCCTTGGCGGTAACCGGCATAGCCCAGGTCGCGTTTCCCGAGCAGGCCAACGGCAGCCTGGTGCGTGACGACCATGGCCAGGTGCGTGGCTCGGCATTGATCGCCCAGGACTTCCAGGGTGATGGCTGGTTTCACTCGCGTCCGTCGGCCGGTGCCTATGCCACCGTGGCCAGCAGTGCGAGCAATCTTTCCCCCAGCAATCCGGCATTGGCCGAACGGGTGAAAGGGGAGGCGGCAGCGCTCTACCAACCTGGGCAGGGGGGCGTACCCCAGGCGTTGCTGACCACCTCGGGCAGCGGCCTGGACCCGCACCTGCCGCCTGAGGCCGTGGCCTACCAGATCGCGCGCGTGGCGGCAGCCCGGCAGATGTCAGTCGAGCGCTTGCAAGCCTTGGTGGAAGAGGCCACCCTGCAGCCACTGATCGGCCCCCCTGTGGTCAATGTGCTGGCCCTGAACCGGGCGCTTGGCAGTATTGGTCACTGACTCAAGGCCGGTTACCAGCAAAGGCCTGTGGGGGCGGGTTTGCCCGCGAAGGGTGCGGTGAGCTCACCGACGTATTCGCGGGTGAACCCGTTCCTGCACGTGCCATGCCGATCTTGCGGCCCGTGTTTTCTGCACAGCAGATGAAGGATGACTCATGAGTGATTCCGCCCGCGCAGACGCGCTGTTGGCCAATCTGCCGCGTGAAGGGCGCGGCAGGCTCAAGGTGTTTCTCGGTGCCGCGCCTGGGGTGGGCAAGACCTACGCCATGCTGCAAGCCGCTCACGCCCAGCAACGCCAAGGCGTGCAGGTGCTGGCCGGGGTGGTCGAGACCCATGGCCGGGCCGAGACCGAAGCCTTGCTCGGCGGCATGCTCCAGCAACCCTTGCTGCGCAGCGAGTACCGTGGCGTCACGTTGGAGGAAATGGACCTCGACGGACTGCTCAAGGCATCCCCGTCCTTGGCCCTGGTCGATGAGTTGGCCCACACCAATGCGCCTGGCAGCCGCCACGCCAAGCGCTGGCAGGATGTCCAGGAACTGTTGGCCGCCGGGATCGACGTCTACACCACGGTCAACGTCCAGCACCTGGAAAGCCTGAATGACAAAGTGCGTGACATCACCGGCGTGCAGGTGCGCGAGACCTTGCCCGACTGGGTACTGCAGGAGGCCTTCGAGCTGGTGCTGATCGACCTGCCGCCCCGCGACCTGCTCGCCCGTCTGCGTGAGGGCAAGGTGTATGTGCCCGAGCAGGCGCGGGCGGCCATCGATGCCTACTTCTCCCAGACCAACCTCACGGCCCTGCGCGAACTGGCCATGCAGACGGCGGCTGCGCAGGTGGATGCCGACCTGGCCCACGGCTACCGCCAGCGTGGCCAGGAGGCACCGGCCTTGCGTGGGCGTTTGCTGGTCGGGGTCGACGGTGACGATCAGGCCGAGCGTCTGGTGCGCCATGCCTGTCGGGTGGCCCAGCGCCGACACCTGCCCTGGAGCCTGGTGCATGTGGACAATGGCCGGTTGCTCGACGAAACCGCCCGTCATCGCCTGCAGGCTGCGCAGCAGCTTGCCGAGCGGCTGGGAGGCGAAGTGGTGGTGTTGCGGGCCGGGGAGGTGGCGCGCACGCTGATCCAGCATGCTGCCGAACGCAGGGCCAGTCTGGTGCTGGTCGGGCAGTCGCGTGATCGCCTGCGGCGGCGCTTGTTCGGCGCCGGGGTGGCGGCTCGGTTGCTGCGTGAAAGCCATGGGTTGGAAGTCAACGTGCTCGACCGCGATGCCCAACCCGCCACACCCAGCATGTCGGTCAAGCGCGTTTGGGTGTGGCGCCATTATCTGCTGGCCGTGCTGGCGACTGCGTTGGCGGCAAGTCTGTCCTGGGCGGTGGCCGGCGTGTTGGCATTGCCCAATATTTCCTTGGTGTTCCTGGCCGCGGTGTTGCTGGTGGCCGTACGCAGCAGCCTTGGGCCAGCCCTGGCCTGTGCGGCGTTGTCGTTCCTGACCTACGACTTTCTGTTCATACCGCCGAACTTCTCCTTCACCATCCAGCGCGAGGAAGACGTGCTGACGCTGGTGTTCTTCCTGCTGATGGCCGCCCTGACCGGCAATCTCGCAGCGCGGCAACGCCAGCAGTTGCAGGCCCTGCGCGAGACTCAGGCGCAGACCAGCCAGTTGCTCGACCTTTCTCGACGGTTGACCGTGGCTACCGACCGTCAGGCGGTATTCAATGCAGCGGGCCAGCATTTGAACGGTTTGCAGGACATGCAGGTATGCCTGCTCGAGCGCAATGCAGAGGGCCTGTTGCATCGGGTCAGTGGCGAGGCGCAAGCCCTCACCGACAACGAACGGGCCGCTGCCGAGTGGGCCTGGCAACACGGCCAGGCTGCCGGCCATGGCAGCGATACCTTGCCCCATGGGCGCTGGTGGTGGTGGCCGTTGGCGGTTGATGAGCAGCCGCTGGCGCTGCTTGGCGTGCGGCCGCACTCCGGCGAGCCGCTCAGCGCCCAGCGCCGTCGCCTGCTGATGGCCTTGGGGCAACCTTTGGCCCAGGCCCTGGCCCGGGCGCGGCTGGCCGAGCAACTGGAAGCGGCGCGCCTGCATGGCGAAACCGAGCAGTTGCGCAGTGCCTTGCTGGCATCGGTATCCCATGACCTGCGTACACCGCTGACCGCCATGCGCGGCAGCATCGACAGCCTGCTGGCATTGGGCGAGGCCATTGCGCCCGCTGATCGGCGTGAGTTGCTCGAAGGCACGCGCAACGAGGCCGAACGCCTGGACCGTTACATCCAGAACCTGCTCGACATGACCCGCCTGGGCCATGGTGGGCTGAAGCTTGCTCGCGACTGGGTGGCACCGGCGGACATCGTCGGCAGTGCGCTGAACCGCCTGCGCGCCGTGCTGGCGCCGTTGCGCGTGCACACCGAGGTGCCGGCCGCGTTGCCCTTGTTGTTCGTGCATGCGGCATTGATCGAACAGGCCCTGGTCAATGTGCTGGAGAACGCCGCCCGCTTTTCGCCGGCGCAGGGACGGCTGGAACTGGAGGTGTCCGTGCACGACCAGCAACTGTACTTCGCGGTAAGCGACCAGGGGCCTGGCATTCCGGTGGCGGAGCGGGACAAGATCTTCGACATGTTCTACACCGCTGCCCGGGGGGATCGGGGCGGGCAGGGCACGGGGCTTGGGTTGGCCATCTGCCAAGGCATGGTCGGCGCCCACGGCGGGCAAATCCTGGTCAGCGAAGGCATCGATGGCCAGGGCACCTGCATCACATTATGCTTGCCGCTGCCCGATCAACCTGAAGCCGAAAGCGAAGCCCCATGAGCCAGCACGCGACCCTCCTGGTCATCGACGACGAACCGCAGATCCGCAAGTTTCTGCGCATCAGCCTGGCATCCCAGGGGTACAAGGTGATCGAGGCCGCCACAGGTGCCGAGGGCCTGACCCAGGCCGCCCTGGCCAAGCCGGACTTGGTGGTGCTCGACCTTGGTTTGCCAGACATGGACGGCCAGCACGTGCTGCGTGAGCTGCGCGAGTGGAGCTCGGTGCCGGTAATGGTGTTGTCGGTGCGCGCCAGTGAAGTTCAGAAAGTGGATGCGCTCGATGGTGGTGCCAACGACTATGTGACCAAGCCCTTCGGTATCCAGGAGTTCCTGGCACGCATCCGCGCCCTGCTGCGTCAGGCGCCACAGGCCAGTGGCGGGGAGGCATTGGCGAGCTTTGGGCCGTTGACGGTCGACTTTGCCTTTCGCAAGGTGACCCTGGACGGTGTCGAGGTGGCGCTGACCCGCAAGGAATATGCGCTGCTGGCGCAACTGGCCGGGCATCCTGGGCGGGTGATCACCCAGCAGCAGTTGCTCAAGGATATCTGGGGGCCGACCCATGTGGACGATACCCACTACCTGCGGATCGTGGTGGGGCACCTGCGGCAGAAACTGGGCGATGACCCGACGGCGCCGAGGTTCATCATTACCGAGGCGGGGGTGGGGTATCGGTTGGTGGCGCCGGCTGGATAAGCCCAGGGTACTGGCGCATCGCGAGCAAAGCTCGCTCCTACAGCGGTTCGCGGCGGCTGCACACCTTACGGACCCAGATCAGACGTAGGAGCGAGCCTTGCTCTCGATGCGCCGCGCAGGCGGCGCTTGTCCATCATTGCTGCACCTCGCGCGCACCCACTGGAGCACCGCCCCCCAGCGCCTTGTACAACGCTACAAGGCCCAGGCGTAACTGGTTGTCACTGTCCACCACATCTCGGCGCGCCTGCAGATAGTTGCGTTGGGCGTCGAGCGCTACCAGAAAGTCAGTCAGTCCACCGGCATAGCGTGCCTTGGCCATGTCATAGGCTTGCCCGGCGCTGCCCAGGCGTGCCTTGAGCTGGTCGTTGCGCTGGCGTTCGGCGCCATAACTGCTCAGCGCATCATCCACCTCCTGCCAGGCCTTGAGTACCGTCTGCTGGTAGTTGACCGCTGCCTCCTGTTGTTCGAGCGTGCGCAAAGTGACTTGAGCGCGGCGCCGACCATTGTCGAAAATCGGCACGCTCAAGCTCGGCCCTACCGCCCACTGGCGGCTGCCCCAGTCAGAAAACTTGCCGCTTTCGAACGAGGAATACCCAAAGCTGGCACCCAGGCGGATGCTTGGATACAACTCGGCGACCGCCACCCCTATGTTGGCCGTTGCCGCGTGAAGCTGGGCTTCGGCGGCGCGGATATCCGGGCGTTTGCGCGCCACGTCCGAGGGCAGCCCAGGGCTCAGGTCGGGTAGGGTGGGAGGCGTGGCTGTAGGTAGCAGCAACTGAGCCTGCAGTTCGCCCGGTTGCGCGCCGACCAGCACGCCCAGTTGGTTGATGGCCTGGGTCTGCGCCGCCTGCAGTGAGGGCAGGGTGGCACTCAGTTGTTCGAGTTGAGCGCGTTGACGGACCAGGTCGAAATCGTCGACCAGGCCGCCGTCGGCGCGGGCTTTCACCAGTTCGAGCGACTCCTCGGTGGCTCGCAGGTCTTGCTCGGTGACGCCGATCAACTGTTGCACCCTACGCAATTCGAAATACCCGCGCGCCACTTCGCTGGCCACCACCAGCCGTGCCTGCTCAAGCAAAGCGCGCTGCTGCTCGACACGGGCGTCCGCGGCCTCGACGGAGCGGCGTACGCGGCCCCAGAAATCGACCTCCCAGGATGCGTCGAAGCCTGCTTCATAAAGGGTGAATGGTTGCGCCAGGGCCTTGGTCAGCTCGTCGCTGTTGCCCGGTGCGAAGCTGTCGATCATCTTCGCGCTGGCACCGCGCTCACTCTGACGCTGGCGCTGGATGTCGGCCCTGCCGTCGACGTTCACGCCACGCTGCGCCGCGACCATCTGCCGTTGCATGCGCGCTTGTGCAAAGCGCAGGGCGGCGTTGGTCAGGTCCGGACTGGCGGCAATGGCGCGCCGCTGCAGGTAGTTCAGCGTCGGGTCGGCAAACTGGGTCCACCATTGCGTCGCAATGGCCTGGTTGGCCGAGCGCGTGTTCAGGAGCGTGGGGTCACCGCTATGGGCCGCGTGCCAGTCGCTTGGGGTAACCGGCTGCGGCGCTTGGTAGTCAGGCCCGACCGCGCTGCAGGCCATCAGGGCCAGTAGCAACGGCGTGAGGCAAAAGGCGTTGAGCGGCGACGACATTGCAGCCTCCGGTTAAGCGAGTCGATTGCGGAACAGCCAGGCAGACAGCGGCAGAGTGACGGCGGCTACGGCGAGCATGGGGACCAGGTCGTGTGCCACGTCGAACAGGCTGACGCCTTCGAGATAAATGCGTTGAATCAGGTCGATGGCAAAGCGCAGGGGATTGATCCAGGTGGCCAGTTGCATGGCGTCGGGCATGTTGCGCACCGGCGTGGCCAGGCCCGACAGCAGCATGATCGGCATGATCAGCACGAAGGTATAGAGCATGGCCTGCTGCATGTTCAGCGATATGGCCGAAATCGACATGCCCAGGCCGACGCTGGAGATCATGAACACCAGCAGGCCTCCGTACAGGTCGAGCAGGGAGCCGGCCATGGGAATGCGGAACCAGAACAGCGCCATCAATAGCACCAACGAGGCTTGCACCAGGCCGATGAGAATGGGCGGTATGGCTTTGCCGATCATGATCTCCATCGGCGAGTAGGGGGTGACCAGCAATTGGTCGAACGTGCCCTGCTCACGTTCGCGCGCCACCGACAAGGCGGTGAGCACCAGTGTCTGCAGCATGCTCAGCGAAGCAATCAACGCCGGAATGAGCGGCCAACGGGTTTCCAGGTTGGGGTTGTACCAGGCGCGGGTAACCACGTTGATCGGTGCTTGCGCCAGACCGCGTTCTCGGTTGAAGTCGTTCACGATGCTGGCAAGGCCCGCTGCGGCGGAGCCTGCGGTGGTCGAGTTACGGCCGTCGAGTATCACCTGCAGCGGTGCGGTTTCTCCTCGGGTAAGGCGGGCCTCGAAATCAGGTGGGATGTGCACCACCAGCAATGCCTCTTGCGCATCGATCACCTCGGCGATGTCGCGGCTGGAGTTGAGGGTCTGCACGCGGTGGAAGATGCCGCTGCCGTCCAGGCGGCTGGCCAGGCGCTGGGACGACTCGCTGTGGCTATGGTCGAGCAGTGCGTAGGGCACGTCGTTGAGATCGAAGGTCACGGCATAGCCGAACAGCAGGCTCTGCATGAGCACCGGTGCGATCAGTACGATGCGGTTTGCCGGGTCTTTGAAAATCACCAGTAGTTCCTTGCGCCACAGGTTGACCAGGCGACGCAGCAGTTCCAGGAACGTGGCCATGTCAATCGAGCCTCTTGCGCGTGGCCAGGCGCGCCAGCCCCAGCAAGGCCACGGCGTAACCGGTGAGAATCAAGCTGTTGCGCAGGATCAATGGCCAGAAGTCGCCGGCCAGGAACAGCGACTTCACCACTTGCATGAAGTAGGTGGCGGGCAGCAGGTTTCCGACTACCTGCACGGCGGTGGGTACGTTGCGCAGGTCGAAGATGAAGCCTGAAAGCATCATCGCCGGCAGGAAGCTGACGAGCAGGGAAATCTGGCTGGCCAGGAACTGGTTCTTGGTGACCGCCGAAATCAGCAGGCCGATCCCCAGTGCCACGAGCAGGTACAGCATCGAGCAGATCACCAGCGCCCACAGCGAACCATACATCGGCACATCGAATAGAAAACGCGCTGCCAGCAGGCACAACCCCAGGCCGATCAGGCCGACGACGAAGCAGGGAATGACCTTGGCCAGGAGAATCTCCGCAGCCCGCACGGGCGTCACGAACAACGCTTCCAGGGTGCCGCGCTCCCATTCGCGGGCCATCACCAGCGCGGTGAGAAAAGCCCCCACCAGCGTCATGATCAATACGATCAACCCAGGCACGAGGTACCAGGTACTGGTGTTGGCGGCATTGAACCACATGCGTTGCTCGATCTGCACTCCACCAGCCTGCAAGCCGCCGTTGCGCGAACTCTGCTTCTGGCCCCACAAGGCCAGGGCCTGGTTCAGGTAGTTGCTGACCCCCGAAGCACGCGTCGCGTCTGAGCCTTGTACCAGCACCAGTACCTGGGCGTTGCCCGCCTGCAGGCGACGGCTGAAATCGCCCGGCAGGTACACCAGGGCATCGACTTCACGCGAAGCCAGCCATTGCCTGCCTTGCTCGAAGGACTTCACAGGCCGCGGTTCCAGGTAGGCCGAATGGCTGATGCTGGCCAGCAGGTCGTGGGCTTGCGGCGCAGGGTCATCCTGCACCACCGCGACCACGCTGTGACGCACGTCCAGCGACAGTCCGTAGCCGAAGATGAGAATCAGCACGATGGGCAAGCCAATGCCGATCAACAGATTGCTTTTGTCACGCAGCATCTGCCGCACTTCCTTGCGGGTCAGTGACACCAGTCGGCGGCAGAAGGCACCGAGCGTCGCGGTGCTCATGCCGGCGTCACCTGCTGTTGCTGGCGCTCCTGCTCGACGATGGCGATGAAGGCCTGTTCCATGTTCAGCGTGCTGCCCTTGCCTGCGGCCTGCTCGCGGACTTCCTGCGGCGTGCCCATGGCGATCAGCTTGCCAGCGTCCTGGATGACGATGCGGTCGCAGTACTCCGCCTCTTCCATGAAGTGGGTGGTGATGATGATCGTGGTGCCGGCAGCCGCCAGTGCCGTGATGCGTTGCCAGAAACCTCGGCGGGCGAGGGGGTCGGCGCCGCTGGTGGGCTCGTCGAGAAAGAGGATTTCCGGCTCGTGAAGCAGGCCCACGGCCATGGCCAGGCGTTGCTTGAAGCCGCCAGGCAGTTGGCCGCTGGGGTCGCTCTCGTGTCCGGACAAGTCGAATTGCTGGGCGACTTCGTCCATGCGCCGCTGCAACTGCTTGCCGGGCAACCCATAGGCGCCGCCGAAGAACTCAAGGTTCTCGCGGACCGAGAGGTTGCCGTACAGGGAGAATTTCTGCGACACATAGCCCACCCGGCGGCGAGCCTTCGCCCGTGCATGGCGCAGATTGACGCCGGCCACCTGCAGGCTGCCCGACGAGGCGGGCAGCAGGCCGCAGAGCATGCGGAAGGTGGTGGTCTTGCCAGCGCCATTGGGCCCCAGCAGGCCGAAGATCTCACCCCGGCGCACACTGAAACTGGTGCTGGCCACGGCGGTGAAGTCGCCGAACGTGCGCACCAGGTCCTTCACTTCGATGGCCGGTTCGCTGCTGTGTGGGTCGCTCGGGGCACTGGTCTTGAGTGTTTCCATGTCGACGTGCTCGGCATCGCTGCGTGCACGCAGCAGGAACATGAAGCCATCTTCCAGCCTGGCCTCCACCGGGCGTACCGGAGCGCCGCCCAGCAGCGTGTCGAGTGTCTGCTGGTCGGCATCAGGCTGGCGCATGAAACGCACCTCACCCGATTGCGGCACCGCATCGATGATGGTGTGCGTGTTGCCCAGCAGACGGGCCTGCAGGGTGCGCGCCGGCTGCCCGGCGGGCGGTGTGGCGAGGTAGCAAAGGCCATCGGCGTGGCGGCGGATGTCCTGTGGCATGCCTTGGGCCAGCAGTTCACCCTGGTGCAGCATGTACACTTCCGAGCAGCGCTCGGCTTCGTCCAGGTAGGAGGTGCTGAGCAGTACGCTGAGGTTCTCTTCCCGCACCAGTTGCTGGACGATCTCCCACAGTTCACGACGTGACAGCGGGTCGACCCCCACGGTCGGCTCATCCAGCAACAGCAGTTGCGGCGACCGCACCAGGGTGCAGGCCAGGCCGAGCTTCTGCTTCATGCCACCAGACAGCTTGCCTGCTGGCCGGCGAGTGAAGTGCGTCAGGTCGGTCATCGCCAGTAGCCGCTCGAAGCGCTGCCGACGCAGGTTGGCGCCTACGCCATGGAGGTCGGCGTAGAGGTCGAGGTTCTCCTGTACGCTCAGGTCTTCATACAAGCCAAAGCGCTGCGGCATATAGCTGATCAGGTCCTGGACCTTCTGCGGGTGCGCCTTGACGTCGACGCCGAGCACGTTCAACTCCCCGCTATCGGCTTGCAACAGCCCCGCGACCAGGCGCAGGAATGTGGTTTTACCGGCGCCATCGGGCCCGACCAGGGCGGTGAGGGTGCCTTTGCGCAGTGTCAGGTCCAAGCCGTGCAATGCCTGGACGGCCTGCCCCGATGCCTTGACCAGGAACCGCCTGGCAACAGCCTTGGCCTCGATGACCAACTCCATTACCGGGCCTTCCCGTCGTTCACCAGGTCCGCCTGGGCAAATCGAACGGTTGCCGGCATTCCCAGGCGCAGGCGGTTGTCCTTATCGTCGACGATGATGCGCACCTCGTACACCAGCGCGGTGCGTAGCTCGGCGGTTTGCACGGCCTTGGGCGTGAATTCGGCAACGTCGGAAATGAACCCGACCTGCCCCTGCACGGGAGCGTCCGGGTGGCTGTCGGTCGTGACCCTGGCGGGCAGGCCCGGTCGGATGTGGCCCAGTTGCGACTCATTGATATAGGCCCGTACCCACTTTGGCGTGGTAATGGCCAGGGCATACACCGCCCGTTGCGGCGAGGCCATGTCGCCTGGTTCGAGCATGCGCGAGCGGACGGTGGCATCCTGCGGTGCACGCAGTTCGGTTTCGTCGAGGTTGTGCTGCAGCAGTGCCAGTTGCGCGCGGGCGCTTTGCAGCTGGGCCTCGGCCTGGGCGATGTCTTCGGCCCGGGGGCCAATCCTGGCCAGACGCAGGGCCTTCTGGCTGTCCTCCCACTGGGCCTGGCGCACCTTCAGTTGCGCGGCGGCATTGTCCAGGTCCTGTTGGCTCACGGCCCGTCCGCCGCTGCTGTTGGCGCGGATGGTTTGCAAGCGGCGCAACTGGGTGGCGGCGAGGTCGACCTGGGCCTTGCTGGCTGCTGCCTGGGCACTGGCGCGGTCGATGTCCTCGGGTCGGCTGCCATTGCGCAGGCGCAGGACGTTGGCCTGCTGGACGGCGACCTGGGCGTTGGCCTGGTCGATCTGCAGCTTCAACGCACGGCTATCGAGGGTAGCCAGCACCTGCCCGGCTTTGACGGTGTCGCCTTCCTCCACGCGCATTTCGCCGATGCGCTCGCTGCCGGTGAATGCCAGCGAGACCTGGCGGATATCGACGTTGCCATAGAGCACCAGGTCGCCCCCCTGGTCGCCCCGGGTGTGCACGTAGTACCACGCCCCAAAGCCCACCAGCGTTGCCGCCAACAGGGCGATGACGAGCTTTTTCTGCATGATGACGACCTGTGATCGATCACTGACATGGAGCAAGCATAGTCACAGAATTCAAATTAGAATTTGATTTGAGACAACACCACGAGTGCCTGGCATGAGCCGCGAACCAGCCCCTTCCAGTAAGCCGCGTGGGCGCCGCCCGGATGGCGACATCACCCGGCAGCGCATCCTCGATGCCGCCGGCCAGCTGATTGCCGAACGTGGCTATGCCGAGGCGACCAGCAAGGCCATTTGCGCCCTGGCGCAGTGCAACCTGGCCGCGGTGAACTACCACTTCGGCAGTCGCGAGGGCCTCTACCGCGCAGTACTCAAGGAGATGCACCAACACCTGATCAGCTTGGAGCAGTTGCAGCAACTGGCCTGCAGCGACCGCCCAGCCCGTGAACGCTTGGTCGACCTGATCAGGGCACTGACCCTCAACGTCATCAACGGCAAACGGTGGCAAGCCCGGTTGTGGAGCCGCGAGTTGCTGACCCCGTCGCCGTATGTGAGCGAGTTGATCGCAGAAGAGGCGATGCCCAAGTCGCGACTGGTATTGAGCCTGCTGGGTGAGCTCACGGGTAAGCCCGTGGAGGACCCGGCATTGCTGCGCTGTCTGTTCAGCGTCATCGCACCGGTGATGATGTTGCAGGTGATCAGCCGCGACATCACGACACCGCTATCGGGATTGTTCGAACAGTCGGAAGAGGCGTTGGCAGAACACTTGGTGCGGTTCGCCCTGGCAGGGCTCGATGCGGTGATGTAGTCCTGCTTTTTGCATATTAGGTTAGCACTAAAATCAATTTCATTAATTTCTAGGTGCTCGATAAAGTGTCCCGGCATCAGGTGGCATGCCACCTGGCCTTTCCAGGAATGCTTTGAAGGAGCACAGGATGTCCAGCCGTCGCCGTCTATCGTTGTTGCTTGTAGCCTCATTGCTGGCCACCCAGGCCATCGCCGCCGAGCGCCTGACCCTGCGTGTCGGCGACCAGAAAGGCAACATGCGTGCCCAGTTGGAAGCGGCAGACGCCTTGCGCGATGTGCCTTACGACATTCAGTGGGCCGAGTTTCCCGCAGCTGCGCCGCTCGCTGAAGCACTGAATGCTGGCGCTATCGATGCCGGCATCATCGGCGATGCGCCGTTGTTGTTCGTGCTGGCATCAGGTGCGCCAGTCAAAGCGATCGCCGTGGACAAGTCCGACCCTTACGGCACGGCGCTGCTGGTGCGCCCTGACGCGCCGCTGCACAGCGCGGCGGACCTCAAGGGCAAGCGCATCGCCACCGGCCGTGGTTCCATCGGCCATCACCTGGCACTCAAGGCGCTGGACCAGGTCGGGCTGACGGAGAAGGACGTGGAGTTCCGTTTCCTGGGACCGGTCGATGCCAAGATTGCCCTTGCCAATGGTTCGGTGGACGCCTGGTCGACGTGGGAGCCCTATACGGCCCTGTCCGAACTTAACGGGCAAGGCAGGGTGCTGGTCAACGGCAGAGGGCTGTCCACCGGCAACAGTTTCCTCGCGGCCACCGACAAGGCTCTCGAAGACCCTGCACGCCGCACGGCGTTGCAGGACTATCTTGCCCGTCTGGCTGGTGCCCAGGTCTGGGCCAACCAGCATCTGGACACCTATTCCAGGACGCTTTCCGCCATCATCGGCTTCCCCGTGGAAGCGGCGCGACTGCAGTTCGAACGTCGCCAACTTCGCTGGCAGGCGATCGACGGCGAGACCATCGCTGAGCAACAGGAAACCGCGGACTTCTACCAAGCCCATGGCCTGATGAGCGAGCGCCTGGAGGTAGCGCCGACCTTCGCTTCGGGTTTCAGCGTACCCGCCACCGACCCTCTGACTGCCCAACACTGATTCCGGAGAATCTTCATGGCATATCCCAAACGCCTGCGCCATCTTGCGCTGGGCCTGTTGATCGGCGGCGTGCTACCGTCCCTGGCCAGCGCCGAGCAGACCCTGCGTATCGGTTACCAGAAGTCCTCGACCCTGCTGACCCTGCTCAAGGCACGCGGCACCCTCGAACAACGCCTGCAGGCTGAGGGTATACGAGTCAGCTGGCACGAGTTCCCCAGCGGCTTGCCGCTGCTCGAAGCGTTGAACCTGGGTAACGTCGACCTTTCTGCAGATGTGGCCGACACCGTTCCCGTGTTCACCCAGGCCGCTGGTGCGCAACTGACGTACTTTGCCCGGGAGGCGCCGTCGCCGGCGGCCCAGGCCATCCTGGTGCCGGCCAACTCGCCGCTCAAGACCCTTGCCGACCTCAAGGGCAAGCGCGTGGCGGTGACCAAGGCCGCTGGCAGCCACTACCTGCTGATCCAGGCGCTGGCCAAGGCGGGACTGAGCTTCAAGGACATCAGCCCGGCCTACCTGATTCCCGCCGACGGACGCGCAGCTTTCGAAAACGGCAAGGTCGACGCTTGGGTAACCTGGGATCCCTACGTGGCCAGTGCCCAGCGTCAGCAGCACGCGCGAATTCTCGCCGATGGCACCGAACTGGCTAGTTACCAGCGTTACTACCTGGCTGGCAGTGAATACGCCAAGGCGCACCCGCAGGTGCTGGATCAGGTGTACCAGGCGCTGCGTGAAATTGGCGGTTGGACCAAGGCCAACCCGGCCGCCGCAGCCCGGGTGCTGGGGCCACTGTGGGGTAATCTGGACAGCGTCACGGTGCAGCAGGCCAATGCTCGGCGCAGCTATGACGTGCAGCCGGTGAAACTGGACAACCTGGCCGAGCAACAGCGAATAGCCGATGCATTCTACCGCGAAGGCCTGCTGCCGAAGGCCGTGGATGCGCGAGCGGTAACCGTGTTCGAGCCAGGGGCCGCTCATCTGAAGAATTGACTCGGCGTCGTGCCGAACTGGCGCTTGAACATGCTGGCGAAGGCGCTTGGGCTGTCATAGCCGAGCGTCCCCGCGACGTCGATGATCCGCTCACCGAGAGCGATCCGCTCCAGGGCTTGCATCAGCCGCGCTTGTTGGCGCCATTGGCCGAAGGTCATGCCGGTTTCCTTGCGGAACAGACGCTGGATGGTTTTTTCATCCACCCCAAGGTGAAGACCCCAGTCTGCCACCGTCGAGTTGTCCTCGGGGCGCTCGTGCAGTGCCGAGCAGATGACCTGAAGACGCTTGTCGCCGGGCTGCTGCAGCTTCAACGGCAGGGTTGGCAGCACGCTGATCTCGTCGAGGATCAGGTGCACGATCCGTGATTCGCGTGAGTCCTCGGCGTAGGGGCCGGTGAAGTCCACCGAGGCCTTGATCAGTTCGCTCAGCAGCGGCGAGATACTGATGGCCTTGCTCTGTGATGGCAGGTTCGCTGCTGCGTCCGGGCGCACGAACACGCTGCGCATCTTCACATCGCCCACGCAGCGGATCGCGTGTTCCTGGCCACAGGGCATCCATACGCCGCGACTCGGCGGCACGGTCCAGCGCTCGGACCGCGACTGCACGATCATCAGGCCCTTGATGGCATAGATCAGCTGATGCTTGGCATGGGAGTGGGGTGCGATGAACCAGTCCGGTGGGTAGTCCGTGGCACGGCTGCCCACCTCCCAGGTCCATTCGTCGACCTCCACCAGCATTTGCTCCATCGGCTTGATCAGTGCCATCGTGCGCCTCCTAGGTGTTCCGCGTGGCCATCTTAGCAGCAGGTGGCCGGGTGGGCTTTGGCGCGGGTCGCCGGCAGCAGGGCCGTTGCCAGGCCCAACAGGGGCAGGAACGAGATCACCTGATACACCCACTCGATGCCATGTCGGTCAGCCAATTCGCCCAAGCCAGCCGCACCGATGCCGCTGATGCCGAACATCAGGCCGAACATCACCCCGGACACCATGCCGACTCGGCCCGGTACCGCTTCCTGGGCGTAAACCACCAGGGCGGCGAACGCCGAAGACATCACCAGCCCGATGGCCACAGCCAGGACTGCGGTCCAGGCCAGGTTGGCGTAGGGCAGGGCCATGGCGAACGGCGCCACACCAAGGAAGGAAACCCAGATCACCGCCTTGCGGCCAATGCGATCGCCCACCGGCCCCCCTGCGAAGGTGCCTAATGCCACGGCCGCGAGGAAAGCGAACAGGTACAGCTGGCTTTGCTGCACGCTCAAACCGAAATGTTGGATGAGATAGAAGGTGAAGTAGTTGGTGAACGAAGCGATATAGACGAACTTGGCGAACATCAACAGCGCGATCACCCCCACTGCGCGACAAATCGCACCGTTGGAGAGCGCGGGTGCCTGTTGCCCGGCAATGCTCTTGAGGCGATGCTGGCCGTGGCGAATCGTCCAGCCGGTGACCCGCCACAGCACCCATACAGCAAGTGCAGCAGCCACCATGAACCAGGCAATGGCCGATTGGCCGTTAGGGATCACGATCAGCGCGGTGAGCAACGGGCCGATGGCCGAACCGGTGTTGCCGCCCACCTGGAAGGTGGACTGTGCCGTGCCGAAGCGCCCGCCAGAGGCCATCCTCGCCACTCGCGAGGCCTCGGGGTGGAAAGTGGCGGAGCCTACGCCGACCACGGCAGATGCCACCAGCAACATTTCATAGCTGCCTGCCGTTGCCAACAGGGCGATGCCGATCAGAGTAATCAACATGCCGCCTGGCAACAGGTAAGGTTGCGGGTGCTTGTCGGTGTACAGGCCAACCCAGGGTTGCAGCAGCGAGGCGGTGACCTGGAACACCAGCGCGATCCAGCCGATCTGGGCGAAGCTCAGGGAAAAGTCTTGTTTGAGCATCGGGTAGATCGAGGGCAGGACGGCCTGGATAAGGTCGTTGAGCAAGTGGGCGAAGGCGGCGGCGCCGACGATACGAACCAGGAAACCCTGAGGTTGATCGACGTGGGCCGTGGGGCGGGCCAAGGTGGCGGCAGAAGTCGTCATGGGCGAAGTTTCTTTTGTCGAGTGAGGACACTGCGGCCTGGGGGCAGACCGCAACAAGGCAGTGCCAAAGGAGGGTATCCAGGGCGGCCTTTGCCTGTCTCACGTCGTACAGACACTCACTGTCGCGATTCGGGCATGCTTGCAGCGAGCTCGCCCGCCAGCAGGTGCATCGTCGCCGCGACGCGCCTGCCGGTGTTTGTTGCGATCAGGCGTGTTCCTTGCTCTCGGGCAGGAACCAGTTCAGCACCAGTGCGCAGATGCCGCCAGTGGCCACGCCCGACTCCAGCACGTTGCGCAAGGCTGCCGGCATGTGCGCGAGGAATTCCGGCACCTGGGCGACGCCCAGGCCCAGCGCCAGCGACACGGCAATGATCAGCAGGGCGCGACGATCCAGTCGGGTGCTGGCCAGGATATTGATACCCGAGGCTGCCACGGCACCGAACATGACCATCGCGGCGCCGCCCAGTACTGGCTCCGGTACCGCTTGAATCACCCCGGCGACACTTGGGAACAACCCCAGCACGACCAGCATCAGGGCGATCCAGATGCCGATGTGGCGGCTGGCGATGCCGGTCAGCTGAATCACGCCGTTGTTCTGGGCGAAGATCGAGCTCGGGAAGGTGTTGAACAGCCCCGCCAGCAGCGAGTTGGCACCGTTGACCAGCACCCCGCCCTTGATCCGTTGCATCCACAGCGGGCCCTCGACCGGCTGGCGTGAGACCTTGCTGGTGGCGGTGACGTCACCGATGGCTTCCAGTGAAGTCACCAGGTAGATCACCAGCATCGGGATGAACAGCGCCCAGGAGAAGCTCAGGCCGAAGTGCAGTGGCGTCGGCACCTGGAACAGCGCGGCTTCATGCATGCCGGTGAAGTCCAGGCGACCAAGGTAGCCGGCCAATGCATAGCCCACGGCCAAGGCGATAACGATGGCGCAGCTGCGCATCCACACCAGTGGAATACGGTTGAGGATCACAATGATCGCCAGCACCACGCCCGACAGCAGCAGGTTCTCGCCGTTGGCAAAGGTGCCGTTGGCCATGGCGGTGAAGCCACCCCCCATGCTGATCAGGCCGACCTTGATCAAGGTGAGGCCGATCATCAGCACCACGATACCGGTCACCAGCGGGGTGATCAGGCGCTTGATGAACGGCAGGATACGCGACACGCCCATCTCGACGAATGAGCCCGCGATCACCACGCCGAAGATTGCCGCCATCACGCTTTCGACCGGCGTGCCTTGCTTGACCATCAGTGCACCCCCGGCAATCAGCGGGCCGACGAAGTTGAAGCTGGTGCCCTGCACGATCAGCAAGCCCGCGCCGAACGGCCCGAAGCGCTTGCACTGGACGAAGGTGGCGATGCCGGAAATCACCAGCGACATGGACACGATCAAGTTGGTGTCCCGTGGCGAGACGCCCAGGGCCTGACAGATCAGCAGGCCGGGGGTGACGATGGGAACGATGATCGCCAGCAAGTGCTGCAGTGCTGCCAGCAGGCCGATCAACAGCCGTGGCTTGTCCTCAAGACCAAGCACCAGTTCATTGGCAGGCGCCGGTGCGCCTGGGCTGTGTTCGTGTGAGCTCATTGCTAAAGCTGTCCCGGAAGAAAAAAGGAGCGCATTCTACAGTGATCGCCCGTCTGGGGCGAACAGGCATGAAAAAGCCCGCCGAAGCGGGCTTTTCAAGTGCGGGCGTGACTGATCAGTCGTCGCGGCCCATGATGCCGAACAGCTGAAGCAGGCTGACGAACAGGTTGTAGATCGACACGTACAGGCTGATGGTCGCCATGATGTAGTTGCGCTCGCCGCCATGGATGATGGCGCTGGTCTGGAACAGGATGCAGACCGACGAGAACAGGACGAAGCCGGCGCTGATCGCCAGTTGCAGGCCGCTGATCTGGAAGAAGAAGCTGGCCACAACGGCACCCAGCAGGACGAAGAAACCAGCGGTGATGAAGCCGCTGAGGAAGCTCATGTCCTTGCGGGTGATCAGCACGTAGGCCGACAGGCCGCCGAATACCAGTGCGGTCATCGCGAAGGCCGAGCTGACCACTTCGGCGCCGCCGCTCATGCCCAGGTAGCGGTTGAGGATAGGGCCGAGGATGAAGCCCATGAAGCCGGTGAGGGCGAACGTGGAAACCAGGCCCCAGACGGAGTCACGCAGCTTGGCGGTGAGGAAGAACAGGCCGTAGAAGCCGATCAGCACGACGAACACGTTCGGGTAGCCGACACGCATCTGCTGGGCAACGAAGGCCATGATGCCACTGAAGGCGAGGGTGAGTGCCAGCAGGCTGTACGTGTTGCGCAGGACCTTGCTGATCTCCTGCTGCTCGACCTGCTGGCCGTGGTGTACGGCGTAATCCTGTTCGCGCATGGCGACACTCCTTGGTGAACCTGTGGTGATGAGACATTCAGATGCAACGAGTCTAACAGAGCTCCTGCAACCCGCGACACAGAGAGTTTGACAGCGTGTTTCATTACGGTATTATGGCCGCCGCAAAACGAGCTGGAAGCGTGGCCGAGTGGTTTAAGGCAACGGTCTTGAAAACCGTCGATGGGCAACTATCCTAGAGTTCGAATCTCTACGCTTCCGCCATATTCAAAGCCCTGATTATTCAGGGCTTTTTGCGTTTTTGGAGGGCGGAAAACCTGACGCTGGAACGGCCAATTTCCCCGCAGCGTTTCGATGGTGTACCGCACCACTGCAGTGAAAAGGATTTCATCGGGTGGTTATCACGATCTCTCAGGCGCGCCAGTAAACAGCCGGCGTGATCCGCTTCTCGGTGTGGCCGCGTAGCTTGCTAGCGTTCGCCAAGGCCTCAGTCTCACTCGTTGCCCTTGGTCGATTGTTGCGGCGTTCGCCCAAGCATCAGGCGACCCTCCTAGGCGTTCACGTCCACAACCAACCGGCCACGAATCTTCCCGTCCATCAGGTCCGAGGCGGCGGCAATCGCGCTCTCCAGGCTGATTTCTTTGATCATCAATGACAGTGCGTCGAGGTTCAACTGATCGGAGAGCTTTTCCCAAGCCTCCACGCGTCGCTCAAATGGCTGAGTGACGCTGTTGATACCAAGCAGGCTTACCCCTCGGAGAATGAACGGTGCGACGGTTGCCGGGAAATCCATCCCCTGAGCCAATCCGCATGCAGCCACCAATCCTTCAGACATCGTGCTTGCGCACGCATTGGCCAGCGTATGGCTGCCGACCGAATCGATCACGGCTGCCCATTTTTCTTTTGCCAATGGACGCCCCGGAGCTGAAAGCTCGGTCCGGTCAATGATGGTGGTTGCCCCCAGGCTTTTCAGATAGGCGTCCTCGCTAGCTTTGCCGGTTGCGGCAGTGACGTTATACCCGGCACCCGCCAGAAGGCTGATGGCGAAGCTACCGACGCCGCCTGTGGCGCCTGTGACCAGCACCGGCCCATGTGCGGGTGTCAACCCATGGCGCTCAAGGGCCATCAGGCACAGCATGGCGGTGTATCCAGCGGTACCGACGGCCATCGCTTGGCGTTCGTTCAGGCGATCAGGGAGAGGAATCAGCCAGTCACCGTTCACTCTCGCCTTTTGTGCAAGTCCGCCCCAATGGCTTTCACCCACCCCCCAACCATTGAGCAATACGCGATCGCCCGGCTGGTACCGCGGATCGTCACTCGCTTCGACAGTGCCCGCGAGGTCGATGCCCGGCACCATCGGAAACTGCCGAACGACTGGCCCCTTGCCGGTGATTGCGAGTGCGTCCTTGTAGTTCAAGGTGCTGTAGGCCACGTTCACCGTCACGTTCCCGGTGGGTAGCTGATCATCCTGCAGCTCGGCGAGTCGGGCCGAATACGTGTCTTCCCGCTTCTCGATGACAATGGCTTTGAACATTGCTTATCCTCGTTTAGACCGGTTGTCTTTAAATGGTTCGATCGAAATCACCGAGTGATTCCCGTCAGAAAACCTTGGAAAAAAATCTCCAGGGGGCGGACATGCTGCGTCAGTCGTGCCCGAAGCACGGCACCCTCCCAGCCAACCCAGAAATAGGCCGCGAGGGCTTTGCAGTCATGCTCGCAAGACACTTCGCCCAGCTTGACCGCTTCCTCCAGGCAGGCAGACAAGCGTTGCTCCCAGTCCTGCAGGGTCCGTTCCAGTTGTTCACGGAAGCTGTCGGGCAGCACCAATACCTCCTGGCCAAGGTTACCTACCAGGCAGCCCCTTCTGAACTGGTACTTGGCCATCCCGACCTTCGCTTCTTCGACGAAGTTGGAAAGTCTTCGCAGCGGTGACACGCTCAGGTCGCTGAAACAGCGATCGAGTTTTCGAGCGAAGTAGTCGGCATAGCGCTGCAGCACCGCCTGGCCGAATGCTTCTTTGCTGTCGAAGTAGTGATAGAACGAGCCTTTGGGCACCTGCACGCGTTTGAGCACGGTGTCGATGCCGGTAGCCGCAAAACCCTGTTCGGTGAGGATTTCCATGCCACAACGCAGCAGAAGCTCCAGCGTTTCGCCATGCTCACGTGCGACTTTGGGGGGGCGGCCCCTTCGAGGGATAGGTTGGGCGCTGTTCATGCGTTTTAATTTAGACTGATTGTCTCTAATGTCAACCACCGAGCAACCCGATCCCCGGGACCATCACGTTGGGATGTTCAGCCGCTTGTGCTGGAGCATGGAGGAGAGCAAACAAGTGATGGCCTTTTGAAATCGCCCGGATTTCTCTAGAATCCGCATCGCCTTCATGTGAAGCACACGTAATGATCACGCAAGGAAGTTGATATGCGATTTGTGAAATCCCTTGGCCTCGCCTTGGCAGTAGCCCTGGGGGGATGCGCCAGCTTCACCAAGGACGAAGTGGCTCCGGTGGATTTGCCTTCGATGGCGAGCTACTCGAACAAGCCGAACGTCTACGTGGACTTCGACTTTTTCCAGGGAGACCCGGACACCGCCAACGCCAATGAGGTGCCACAAGCTCGCGATATGCTCAAACCCGAGCTCAAGCGTGTTTTCAAAGAGTCAGGCCTCTTTGGCCGGGTGACCTTCGATGAATTCGAGAAGCAGCCTGGCGACTACAACCTTCGACTGAAGGTCTATAACCACGCGCCCGGCGGTGGGCAGATGGTGCTCGCTTTCATCAGTGGTTTCACGTTCACCCTCATCCCGGCACTGGCAACGGATCAGTACACCATGAGCCTGGAAACCCTGGATGACCGAGGCCAGTCTCTGGGCAAGAGTACCAACCATGATGCGGTCAATACCTGGATGGGAATCTGGTTCCTTCCGCTGGTGGGTAACACGCCGAAAGCCGCGGTCACCGACACCTTCAACCGGCAGGTCAATGGACTGCTGAAGAATTGGCTCGACAGCAACCGCACTAAATACTCCGCTGTCCAGGCATATACCCCGCGCAGCTGAGCCCATGGAAAAAGAGCCGCGATGGCGGCTCTCTTTCGTTGATCACTTCAATGCCTGGATGAACTGCGGGTCGCTATACAGGTGCTTGAGCAAGTCTTTGAGCATAGGATTGTAATTGTTCGCCGCGGCGGGGATGGCGATCGGTCCGAAGAAGCTGCTATTCCAGTCATGCTCCACCTGTTTGGTGGTTTCGTACAGTACGTCATTACCTTTGCGCACGGTGAATCGAGCAGCGAGCTCACCATGGCCGTTGGCTACACCGGAGTTGAGTTGACTCTTGATCAATTGAATCTGCAGTTGCCGATCCGCGCGAGGATCAAGCAGTCCGGCATGGCGGAGTTCGTCATTGATCGCGGCTTGGACATGCAGGGGGACGCTCCCTTCAGGGGAGGATATCGGGTTCAGGCGTACCATCAACGACCCTTGTCCGGCGTCGGCTTTCACCTGGGCCTGTTGCACAGGCTGCAGTGGGGCATTTTGCTTGAGCTGTTGGACGTTTTGATAATTTGGCTCATAACGGGCCATGGTCACACCGCAGCCCTGCAAAAACACAGCGCACAGCGGGAGGGTCAGGTAAAACTTCTTCACGGCAGGTCCTTGCGTGAGATGTGGAAAGCAGGATTATCGACAGGTGGCCATATGCCATCAAGTGGCCGGCTTATAAATCGCCAGAGCACCCTTGACCTCGAGTTCACTTGAGGTTGCAGACTCCCGTTCTCTTTCACCTGGAGTCGTCTCATGTCCGTAAAATCGCGCCCCGCGTTCGAGCTGTCCAATCCGCCTGGCCTGTATGATCCGAGCAACAACGGCTATTCCCACGTCGCATCAGTGGCCCCTGGCGCCAGGCTGTTGTTCATCGCCGGGCAAGGTGGTGAGGACGTCGAAGGGCGTCTGCCTGCGGCGTTTTCCGACCAGGCCAGGCAGGCGCTGGCTAACCTGGACACTGCGCTTCGATCACAAGGATCGAGCTTGAAACAGGTGTTCAAGTTGACCTTGTTGATTGTCGATCATGATGAGCATCGCCTACACGATTGGGTGACGGAAGCGAACCGGGTCTGGCGGGAAGGGCATCCGGTCTGCACTCTGATTCCGGTGCCTCGGCTGGCATTGGATGGAATGCTTGTGGAGATCGATGCGGTGGCTGCGTGTAGCTAAAGGGCCCATCCAGTCAGCGAAGGCGATGACTGTTCGCTTTATGAGCGGCGAGTCGCTTGGCCCGTATGATCTTAACCCGTTACGCCGCCTGACGAATTGCCCATAAAAGTTTTACGCAGAATTTACTCGAATTTGAATGGGCGCATCCGATACTGCGCAGTGCTAATTCGGAGCGCTCCTGTGATGTCCCTGGCAGCAATTCGGCTTATCGGCTTCATCTTGGGTATTTTTCTGGTCACACTGGCCGTAAGCATGGCCATTCCGATGATCACACTGGTGGTCTATGAGCGTAGCGACGATCTCTCGGCTTTCCTCAGGTCGAGTTTGGTTACCCTCATTTGTGGTCTTCTTTTGATCATACGGGGGCGCCCAGACACTGCTCATCTTCGCCCCAGGGACATGTACCTGCTGACTACCGGAAGCTGGGTAGTGGTATGTACTTTCGCAGCGCTACCAATGGTGTTCATCAGCGATATTAGCTACACCGACGCATTCTTTGAGACGATGTCCGGCATCACGACCACTGGTTCGACGGTCCTCACGGGCCTGGATAGTTCGTCGCCCGGCTTGCTGATCTGGCGCTCCATGCTGCATTGGTTGGGTGGCATCGGATTCATCGGCATGGCGGTGGCGGTCCTTCCCATGTTGCGAGTGGGTGGCATGCGTCTGTTCCAGACAGAGTCCTCGGACTGGTCGGATAAAGTGACGCCACGCTCCCATGTGGCCGCCAAATATATTCTGTTGCTCTATCTCGGGCTGACGAGCATCGGCGCGTTGGCGCTCTGGCTCGCTGGAATGACGCCATTTGAGGCGGTCAACCATGCGATGTCGCTAATCTCCACTGGAGGATTTTCAACTTCGGACGCCTCCCTTGGCCACTGGGTGCAACCAGCGATCCATTGGGTGGCGGTCGTCATCATGATTCTGGGCAGCCTGCCATTCACTTTGTACGTCACGACATTGCGGGGCAATCGGCGCGCGCTGCTCAAGGATCACCAGGTGCGCGGATTCCTTGGTTTCTTGTTGGTTACGTCGCTGGCTGTGGGTACCTGGCTGTATTTTCACAGCGACTACAGATGGTGGGATGCATTTCGTATCGTGGCAGTGAATGTGACCTCGGTCGTGACGACCACCGGCGTTGCGGTTGGCGACTACACCTTATGGGGAAGCTTCGCAGTCTTGCTGTTCTTTTATTTGACGTTCGTCGGTGGCTGCTCCGGTTCAACGGCAGGCGGTCTCAAGATCTTCCGGTTTCAGGTTGCAGCGGCTCTGCTGCTCAGCAACTTGAAGCAGTTGATTCATCCTCGAGCCGTGATTCAGAAAAAGTACAATGGCCATCCTATCGACGAAGAGATCGTGCGCTCACTTTTGACCTTTTCGTTTTTCTTCACCATCACGATTGCCGTCATCGCGCTGGGCTTGTCGCTCATTGGCCTTGATTGGACAACGGCGTTGAGCGGTGCCGCTACGGCGGTATGTAACGTCGGGCCAGGACTGGGCACCATCATTGGACCGGCAGGCAACTTCTCGTCGCTACCGGATGCCGCCAAATGGTTACTGACCGTTGGAATGCTTCTGGGCAGGTTGGAAATCCTGAGTGTATTGGTACTTGTAGCTCCAGTTTTCTGGAGATATTGAGCTGCGTGCCGAGCGTGGCATGGCGGTTCACACCACGTCTGGCGTGACGGCACTGTAAAGGTATTGAAAAGGTCGTAGTGGCCAGCTACCGGCCCATCTTTGCGCCCTCTAGAATCGCGGCGCTGCCCCCTGTACCCCTGGTGGCAGCGTCTTTGCCTTTTGGAGCGTTTTGATGAAGTTCAATCAAATTGTCCGCGCAGCTCTCGTAGCCGCCCTCGTTTCCACGCTTTCGGGCTGCTGGATGTTCATGCCCCCGGGCGGCGGCGGTGGGCATGGCGGTGGGCATGGTGGCCCTGGCGGATTCGGCATGGGTGGCGGGCCTGGCGGCGGTCCTCGCTAAGGCCAGTCAGTACCGCAATTGCCATTTGCCCTGTCAGGATGCAACAGGGCAAGTGGCGCGCAGAATCTGCACAGTCCTTTCAACCTCGCACCAAGTGCACCGCCAACCCGGCAAGCGCACAGGCCATCAGCACCTGAATCACGCCCCGCTTGAAGCGGAACAGGGCCACCGCCGCGGCCACGGCAATCAAAGCCGATGGCCAGTCCAAGGCCCCTGCCAACCCTTGCGGCCAGAGCACGTGGTAGCCGAAGAACAGCGCCAGATTGAGGATCACGCCGACGACGGCCGCGGTGATTGCCGTCAGCGGTGCCGTGAATTTCAGTTCGTTATGGGTCGATTCCACCAACGGGCCGCCGGCAAGTATGAACAGGAACGACGGCAGGAAAGTGAACCAGGTCACCAGGCAAGCCGCCACCGCACCGGCCAGAAAGGCCTGATCGGCGCCAAACATCGGCTGCACGTAGCCTCCCACGAAGCCGACGAAGGCGACCACCATGATCAGTGGTCCTGGCGTGGTCTCACCCAGGGCAAGGCCATCGATCATCTGCGTTGGGGTCAGCCAACCGTAGTGGCTCACCGCACCTTGGTACACATAGGGTAAAACCGCATAGGCCCCACCAAAAGTCAGTAGGGCAGCCTTGGTGAAGAACCAGCCCATCTGCGTCAGGGAACCTTGCCACCCGAACAGCGCGCTGAGCACAGCCATGGGTAGCCCCCACAGGGCTGCGCCGAGGGCGATCAGCATGGCCAGGCGTGACCAGCGAAACCGAGCATGCTCAGGGGGCGGGGTGTCGTCGTCGATCAGCGCGGGGCCGGCTGATGCGCTGGCTTTGCCGTGGCCGCCAGCGTGGCTGAATCGCTGTGGTGCCAGTCGCCCGCCGAAGTAACCGACGATTGCCGCACCGAGCACGATCAGCGGGAAGGGGAGGTTGAAGGCGAAAATGGCGACGAACGAGGCCGCCGCGATCGCCCAAAGCCAGCTGTTTTTCAACGTGCGCGAGCCAATGCGGTGAGCGGCCTGGACGACGATGGCGGTGACGGCGGGTTTTATCCCGTAGAACACCCCGGCCACGATGGGCACTTCACCGAAGGCGAGATAGACCCAGGACAGTCCAATCAGGATGAACAGCGAGGGAAGGACGAACAGCACCCCGGCAATTACGCCGCCCCAACTACGGTGCATCAGCCAACCCAGGTAGGTGGCCAATTGTTGCGCCTCCGGGCCGGGCAGCAGCATGCAGTAGTTCAGGGCGTGCAGGAAACGGCGTTCGGAAATCCAGCGACGGCGCTCCACCAGTTCCTGGTGCATGATCGAAATCTGTCCCGCTGGGCCACCAAAACTGATTAAGCCCAACTTCAGCCAGAAGGCCAGGGCTTGCCAGAGGCTCACTTGCGGGGCGGGGTGTTGAGCGTTATGCGCATCGGATTGCGTCACGTCGAGGATTCCCCTTGTCGAGTTTGGACGGCCGCCCGCGATCTTACCTGAAGGACGATGATCTCATCAGGCCACGCCATGCGCTCCGCCTTGGTGCGCGCGAACGTCACTGCACCGATTCGATGCGCGCCGGTGTGCGCAGCAAACCCTTCAGCCCGTGGCGTTGTCGCTGCAATGGCCCCTCGGTGGTTCGTTGGAGCAAATCAGTTAGCAAGCTCACGAGTTGGCGCGCTAATTGCTGTCGCTTCGCCACTATCATGTCGCGGATGGGGATATAAATGTCGCTTGCAAGCAATTCCATGGCGTTGTCCGCTAGCGAAAAACGCTGGTTACCCTGGTTCGGCAAGACCGGAAAGCTCTCCATGGGTTGGGCCTGCCGGCTCAACAGGACGAGCTACCCAGTGATCGAGCAGACCTTCGAAGCCATCGCCCAAACCCGTGTGCGTTTGTTGCAGAGTTGGGCGCGCGAGCAGTGGGATCACCTGGCGGAACTGGCCGAGCGGGTGGACGGCGATCTTGCCCAGCTCGACCGGGCAGCGTTGGTCGACAAGCTCGGTCAGGCCGAAGACTTTTCCGAACTGTTCGTTGTCGATCGCCACGGTTCCGTCATCGCATCGACCTGGGCGCAGCGCGGTAGCTCGCAGCTGGAGCGCACGGACGCCCTGGCGCAGGGTTTGAAGGGCGCTTTCCTGCATGGGCCCTACAGCGATCCGCTGACGTTGCAGATCGGCCCCTCGTCGTCCCGCTTCCATGATGCCGTGACATTGATGTTCTACCAGCCGCTGATAGTGGCCGGCAAAACCCTTGGCTGCCTCTGCGGTCGTGTGCCCAACGATGTGCTGGGTGATCTTATCCAGCGTGAAGCCGGGCACATTTTCACCGAGTCGGGCGACAACTACCTGTTCATGGCGCAGTCGTGTTTCGACCCGAGCATAGAGCCAGGTACGGCGCTGTCCCGTTCGCGTTTCGAGGACGGCACCTTCACCCATGGCGAGAACCTCAAGAGCGGCGTGCACACGCCCTGGTCCACGGTGCGCATCGAGCGCCACACCGAGCTGGAACTGCGCTTTACCGACCCTGCGACCCAGCAACTGCACCCCGGTGTGCGCGAAACCATCCGCTGCGGCTCCAACCTCTTCGTGACGTACCCAGGGTACTCGGATTACCGCCATATTCCGGTGGTGGGCAAAGGCATTACGTTCCAGTTGCCAGGCTCACCGGATCGTTGGGGCATGATGTGCGAAGCCGACCTGGAGGAGGTCTACCGCCGACGCTCTCTCACCCATGGGTTGATGAAACCCTACATCGCCACCATGGCCGGGTTGTTTGGCTGCAATGTGTTGGTCCAGCACTACGCCGGGCTGTCGCAGGGCATGCAGGACGTGGTCATGCTGGCCAGCCTTTTGTGCGCCGCTGCGCTTTTCCGCACCCTGGGGCCAAAGCGTCTGGCCGCACGGTTGAGCGGCATGACCGAGGTGTTGAGAGCCATCGCCGAGGGTGAAGGCAACTTGCGCCAGCGGCTGGATATTACCGCCATGGCCAATGATGAAACCGGTGACATGGGGCGCTGGATCAACAGTTTCATCGACCGGCTCGACTCGGTGGTGGGCCAGGTGGTGAAGGCCAGTCGCAATGTCGGTTCGACCAACCAGATGATGCTTGGGCGTAGCCAGCAAGCCGGGCTGACTTCCGGCGAGGTGGCCGAAGCCGTGCACCAGATGATGCTCATCGTCGAAGACCAATTAGGCGAAATCCAGCAAGCCTCTGCCAGTGCCGAGCAGATGAAACAGGCCATGGATGAAGTGGTCAGCCGCGCCCGTGAGCAGTTCGCCTCCGTACAGCAGGGCACCCAGTCGATTCGCGACGTGGTGCAGCGCTCGTCGTCGAGCGTGCAGTTGCTCGACAATCGCATGACTCAGATCGGCAACATCACCGGGTTGATCAGCGAAATCACCAGCCAGACCAACCTGCTGGCGCTCAATGCAGCCATTGAGGCGGCGCGTGCCGGTGAGCATGGGCGCGGTTTCGCCGTGGTGGCCGATGAAGTGCGTGGCCTGGCGGCGCGCACCTCGCGAGCAGCGGAGGATATTCGCCAGCAGATCGAAGGCTTGCAGTCTGAGACTCAAAAGGCGGTCAGTTTGATGGAGGAGGGCGTCAAGGACGTGGATGACAGCTTGCGTCTGGCTGAAGATGCCTCGTCGGAGAACGTCCAGTTGCACCAGGCGGTGGAAGGCATGTTCACCATTATCCAGCAGCTCAATGCACGCAGCCTGGCGTGTGGCAAGACCATCGAGAAAGTCGACCAGTGCTCGGCAGAAATGCGTCAGACGGTGGTGGTGCTGCAGAGCAGTGCGGAAACCGTGAAGGTCAATGCCAACAAGCTGCAGAAGCTGGTGGGGCAGTTCGAGGTGACCGGTAAGCACGGGCGGGCGGCTGCTTGAAGCGCAGCCAGGTGCTTGTTCAAGTTAGGCTTTCGAGCTGGCGGGAGAAGTAGCGTCCCCGCCGACTCGCTTTCAGGGATGGACCAGCCCTCACTGCAAGGTCGGCGGCTTCATGGCCTTGGGTAGATTGCCGATCACTGCTTCGATCCTGGCTATTTGCTCCGCCAACTCCGCTGCTTTCTGGTCGTCGCCCTGCGCCCGCAGGCGATCACGCTCCCGGCGCAGATTCAGTAGGTTCTTTTGCAGTGCCAGGGCAGATGAGTTGAACGGTTCCATGTTTCTCTCGTGCTGAAGGCATCCGTGCCGTTGTAGGAAAACTGGACCGTAACAGCTCAATCTTTCGGATGAAACTGAGGTTTCATACAGGCTTGCGACGAGAGCTAGAAAATTCCTACTGCTCACCGGTAATGCATCCTACAAACCTGGCGCGAGTCTTTTTCTATTTATGTGCGCAAGAAGGCCGACCGGCGCCGGTCTCTGCTGGATTTTCGGGCGTTTGGGCCGGGCGGCGCTTTTGGCGGGGAGAAGGAGCCTTGCCCGCGAAAGACGAAATGTTATGTAGCAATTCGTCCCGAGGTGAAGCGGGTGCAGTGGCTGGGAGCAGGTGTACGGCGCGGTCAAATCAACGGCGGCGCGCCATCTGATCTGGTTTTTTTCGACGAACCTGAATCTGTAACCGTATCAGTCAAAGTCCGACAATGCTCTTCGTCCCGACAACACACTGTAGAGGTTCCGATGGGTAAGCTTGCGCTGTTTCTGGGTGGTTTTCTGCTTCTGACCATTCTGGTAGGCATCTTGGGGACCATTCCGCCAAGCTGACCTGCTTTCACCCACGGCCCATCGCCTTGCGCAGATGGGCCACCCTGGCTTGCGGTGGTATCGCCACCTTCCCAGCACGGGGAAATCTGTCCACAAAAAACGTGGGTAGGTCTGTGGATAAAGTGCTGTAAGCCAAGCTGGCGGCGGCCTCTGTTAAATTGAGCAGATTTTGAACAGCCCTTACCGGGGCGCCCCCGCAACCGATTTACCTGCATGGCGCAAGGCCTTCAGCAGGTCACGAACCCGAGCGGGTAATTCGCCTGCAGCGTACAGGGCGTGCATTTGCGGGTCCTGCCCGGTGCTGGAAGTCAGCCGATAATGCGGGCACACCCGCACCAGCCGCCCGGTCTTGACCTGAGGTTCCCCGACCCAGTCCGCCAGCCGGGCTATGCCGGCACCCGCCAGGGTTCTGTGAAGCACTGCATCACCTGAGTCCAGGCGCAGGCGTGGATGCGTCCGTAGGCTGGTGATCTGGCCGTCGCGACAGAAGTGCCAGGCTTTGAGGATGCGCGGGGCGGTGTGCAGGACGAGCGAGTGGCTGGACAGGTCTTCGAGGCTCTGTGGCGTGCCGGCGCGCGCCAAATACGCCGGGCTGGCGTAGAGGTGGCGGCGGTAGGACCATAAGGGATAACCGATCAGTTCGCTGGATTGGGGAAACGCACCGCGCACCACGAAATCGAACTTGCCCACCACCGGGTCTAGCGCTTCATCGCTGTATTGCACGTCCAGGGTGACTTGTGGGTGCTTGGCCGAGAACGTCGCCAGTACGTCTGGCAGCACGTGTTCGGCCAGTAGTTTTGGCACGGCGAGGCGTATCCATCCCTGGGCGGTACCGCTAAGCGCCGCCAACTCGTCGGCGGCATCACGTTGCACATCCAGCAAGCGCTCGGCATGGGGCAACAGTCGCTCACCGGCCTCGGTGAGGGTCACGACATTGGCATTGCGGTTCAGCAGTTTGCTCCCTGCGTTGTCCTCCAGCGTCTGTACCGCCCGCGTTACCGCGCTCGGCGAGCGGCCCAGGGCGCGTGCGGCGGCGACGAAGCTGCGCTTGTGCGCAACGCTGACGAATGCCTGGATTTCCCTGAGCATGTCCAGTGCCATGGCAGTGACCTCATTGCAGTTTTCGCAATATGGCATTTCACCACAAGTGCCGCGCTTTGATTAGCCTTGCAGCGTGCCCCCACTGCCTGGAACCGCGTGATGATGGATATTGCTGTGCTTTCTGTGTTCGCTTTTGCCGCCGGACTGATCGATGCCGCAGTGGGGGGGGGTGGGCTGATCCAGATTCCGGCCTTGTTCAATGTGCTGCCCACGGCACAACCGGCTGCGCTGTTGGGCAGCAACAAACTGGCGTCGGTGTGCGGCACAGCCTTCGCCGCGCGCTCGTTCATTCGCAAGGTGACCCTGGACTGGGGGCTCATCGTGCCGGCGGCGTTGAGTGCTTTCGTCATGTCGTTCGCCGGTGCCGCCACGGTGTCGCTGGTACCGCCCAGCGTCATGCGTCCGGCGGTGCTGGTGCTGATCGTGCTGATGGCGATCTACACGTTCCTCAAGAAGGACTTCGGCACCCTGCACAAGCCCGCACGCATCGGTCGCAAGGAGCAATGCCTGGCGGTGCTGATCGGGGGAGCGATCGGTTTCTACGATGGGCTGTTCGGGCCGGGTACAGGCAGCTTCCTGATCTTCCTGTTCATCCGTTTCTTCGCATTGGATTTTTTGCATGCCTCGGCGTCGGCCAAGGTGGTTAACATCGCCACCAACCTCGCTGCGCTGGTGTTCTTCGTGCCCTCGGGCAATGTGCTATACGCCATTGCCCTGCCCATGGCGGCGTGCAATATCCTGGGGGCGCTGACCGGCACCTGGCTGGCGGTGCGCAAAGGGGTGTCCTTCGTGCGCGGGCTATTCCTGATCTTGCTGTGCGTGCTGATCGCTAAGTTGTCCTGGGACTTGTTGGCGGCCTGATTCAGCCCTGATCGCGCAGCGGCTCGGCCTGTTCGACGCGGTTGCGACCATGGGCCTTGGCCCGGTACAGCGCCAGATCGGCGCGGGCCAGCAGTTCGTCGAGGCTAGGGGCGGGTGCGTCTGCGGCGCAGCCGTCCAGGCCGATGCTGACAGTGATCTGCAAGCGTACATCGGCCTTCACCACATGCAGGTCCTGCACGGCGCGACGCAGACGCTCGGCGGTGAAGCGTGCGCGATCCGGGGCCAGGCCTGGGACAATGACCACGAACTCTTCACCGCCCATGCGCGCCAGCAGTTCGCCTTCGTGCAGTTGGTCCTGCAGGGTGCGAGCGAACTGGCGTAGCACTTCGTCTCCCACCCCGTGACCATGCCTGTCGTTGATCGACTTGAAATGGTCGATGTCGAGCATCATCAGCGTCAGTGGCAACGCCTGGGCATGTTGTTGGCGTCCTTCGAGCAAGGCGTTGGCGCGGCGGGTGAAGGCGCTGCGGGTAAGTACGCCGGTGAGGTGGTCGATGGTAGCCTGATGCGCAAGGCGAGCGAGCAGGCTGCGATTGGCCTGGCTGACGCAGGCCACCACTAGCGGTCCGAGTACCAGCATGGCGATACCCAGGCGCGCCGACATCAGGGTGGTCACCCCCAGTTCGCTCTGCGGCAGGCTGAAATGCATGAGGTTTTGTGCCACGGCGACGATCAGTGTGCTGCCAGCGGTGAGCGCTAGCAGGGACACCAAAAAGGGCGAGTAGGTCCAGGCACACCACAGCAGCGCCGCGATTGGAAACGCGATGGCCCCCGGCCCACCGAAGCCAATGCTCAGGGCCAGGGAGGCGAGCAGCACCAGCAAGGGTGCCAGGCGAATGGCGTGGGTGCGGCTTCGGGGCAACGCCCGCGCGGAAGGCGCGGTAAGCAGCACCGGCAGCACCAGGATGCTGGTAGAGAACTGCTCGCTGAACCAGGCCAGCCACGTCGAGCGCAACGATTGCTCGAACCACGGCGTGGCCATGGCCGATGCCATGCTGGCTGCCACCACGGCACCGGCCGCGCAGGCGCCGAACAGGCACAGCACGCCGTGCGGTGTGCGCATGCGCCAGTGCACGCGAGGCAGGCGGGAAAGCAATCGCCAGACTGTCACCACCACGCCAAGGTTGCACAAGTTGAACCATAGCGCCGGCGTCCAGGCACTGCCACTGGCAATGTCTGCCGTGACCATGGCCACCCAGATCAGGGCAAAGCCGACCAGGTTGGCCTGGCGTGGGTTACGCAGCAGCACGCCCGCCAGAACCGCATTGACCGGCCAGAACAGCGACAGCGATTCGATGGGCCGGGCCAGGATTCCACCCAACGTAAGGGCAAAGGTCAGGCAGAACAGAGCGGCATAGGGCAACAAGCGCGAATGGGCTGGATAAACCATGAGCTCGACCGGCAAGCAGGAACGGAATCCAGGACAACGGCTGCAAGCACCTGGGGCAATAACGTATCAGTGTGTTTCGGGAGGGTCGTTGATGTCAATCTGCCGCGATCCTGGGGGATGATGCCAGATTGACTTCATTCTCCTCCTGATCGCGTCACAGTCCGAAGAACCACGGCACCATCACCACGGTTACCAGCATCACCAGCACGGTGAATGGCACACCAACTTTCACGAAGTCGCTGAACCGGTACTGACCCGGGCCCAGTACCAGGGTATTGACCGGGGACGACACTGGCGTCATGAACGCCGCCGATGCGGCCAAGGCCACGGTCATGGCGAACGGGTAGGGTGACATGTCCAGTTGGCTGGCGGTGCTGATGGCCACTGGCGCCATCAGGACTGCCGTAGCGGTGTTGGAAATGAATAGGCCGATCAGCGCGGTGACGGCGAACAGGCAGGCGAGAATGGCCATGGGACCGGCGCCTCCCAGCACGTTGACCAACCCCCCAACGGCCAGATCTATGCCACCGGTTTTCTGCAGGGCCTGGGCGAATGGCAGCATGCCGACGATCAGCACCAGGCTTTGCCAATGGATGGCACGGTAGGCACTGTTCATGTCGATGCAGCGGCCCGCGCCCATCAAAAGGCAACCGATCAGGGCGGCAATGACGTTGGGCACGACGCCGCTGACCATCAACCCGACCATCACGGCCAGGCTGATCAGGGCATAAGGCGCACGGGAGCGGGCTGGGGCCACTTGGTCGATTTCCGCGGGCAGGCTGAGCACCAGGAAGTCGCGTGGCTGGCTTTGCAACTGGCGCACGGCCTTCCAGGGCCCAACCACCAGCAAGGTGTCGCCAAGGCGCAGTTTTTCCTCCACCAACTGTTCTTCGATGGCCGCTTGCTCACGCCGCAGACCCACCACGTTCAGGTCATAGCGCGAACGGAAGGCCAGTTCCAGGATGCTCTGGCCGATCAGTTGCGAACCCGGTGGCAAGGAAACTTCGGCCATGCCGATTTCCTGGGACTGGTCGATGAAATAGGCCGCCTTGAAATGCAAGGGTTCCAGTTGCATGGTCTGGCACAGGCTGCGCAAGTCGTCGCGGTTGGCGAACAGATCGAGCAGCAGCACATCGCCTTGGTGCAGGACGGTGCCGGAATCGGCAGAGAACACCCGGGTGGTGAACTTGTGCTGGCGTTCGATGCCGATCACGTTGGCGCCGTGCCGGGTCCGCAGTTCCAGCTCGCCCAGGGTGTGGCCAATCAGCGGGGAGTGGGGGCGGATGCGCAGGCGCCGTTCGCGACCGTTGAGTTTGTAGTCCAGCACGAGGTCAAGCAGGGTACGACGGCTTTCCACCCGGCCATCCTTGCGAACTTCGCCGTTGAGCCAGTGACGTGTAAGCAGCATGTAGCCGATGCCGAGCACCAGCACGACCAAGCCGAATGGGGTGAAACTGAAGAAGCTGAACCCCTGCTCGCCAGCGCGCACCAGTTCGCTGTGTACCACCACGTTGGGCGGTGTGGCGACCAGGCTGAGCATGCCGCTGATCAGGCCCGCGAAGCTCAGAGGCATCATCAGGCGGCTGGGCGACAGCTTCTGGCGCGCGGCGATGCTCAGCACCACCGGGATGAAGATCGCCACCACCCCGGTCGAGCTCATCACCGAACCCAAACCGGCCACTGCCACCATCAGTAGCACCAGCAGGCGGGTTTCGCTGTTTCCGGCCCGTTCGCTCATCCATTCACCGATGCGCAGGGCGATGCCAGTGCGTACCAAGCCCTCGCCAATGACGAACAGGGCGGCGATCAGCACCACGTTGGGGTCACTGAAACCGGCCAAGGCCTGTTCCACCGTGAGGATGCCCGAAAGCGGCAAGGCAAGAATCACCATCAGGGCCACCACGTCCATGCGTGGGCGGTTGACGACGAAAAGAATGATGACGAGGGCCAGCAGGCCGAGGACCCAGAGCAGCTCTTGGTTCATGGGGAGAGGGCGTTCCTTCACACAAAGGGGGCACGTAAGACAGTAGCAGTCAGTGTGCCAGCCGCAGAGGAAGGGGTGTTGATGTGCTGCAGGGTTTTGCGCGGACAGGGGGCCGGGTAGGCCCCCAGACGAACCGGATCAGTGACGGTGACGGTGGTGCTTGCGGTTGTTGTCACCCAGGTGGTTGCCGATGGCACCACCGGCCGCGCCGCCCAGGCCGGCACCGACGGTCGAACCGGTCCTGCCGCCGACCGCACCGCCCAGCAGCGAACCGCCCGCCGAGCCCAGGCCACCACCGATAGCGGCTTCGGTACGGTTGCCTTTGCGTGCGCCTACGGCGCTACCCGCTGCGCCACCCAGGCCAGCACCAATGGCTGCGCCGGTCCTGCCGCCGATCGACTGGCCGACAACGTTGCCCAAGGCACCACCCAGACCACCGCCAATGGCGGCAGTACCGTCACCGGCGAAAGCGCCCTGGCACAGCAGCAGGCCAAGGGCAAGGGAAGGCAGAGTTAGACGCATGATTTGAACCTCAAAGGAATCATCGGGGTTAGGTGCCACGCAACGGGTGGCGGGTCAGGGTTGGAAGACGTTTCAGCGGTAGTAGCGGTCACGGTAGCGACGATCATCGTCGTCGTCCCGATCATGGCGATGGTGGTGACGGTGGCCACGGTCGTCGTCGCGCCAGCCATCGTCGTCACGGTAATGGTGGCTATGGCAGCCGGCGACGAGCAGGACGGCGGCGATCAGCGAGAGGCTTGCAAGGCGAGTCATCACGGTATAGGTCCTTGATCCGCAAAGGTTTACGGTGCACTCCCTGAGACTGGAGTCGGTTCATTTGGTTTCCTTGCCGCGCAATATTTTTGTGGTGCAGTCGATGAGCGGCGTGCTTTGCGGTTGCTGTTATGTCCCGCTCGGTCATGGCTTGTCGGCCGGCCGACCCTTAGACTTCAACACAGGCCGCAGCGAAGACGGCCAGTTGCCAACATGGTGAATCACGATGATCGCCCACACTCCCACGCTGTTCGCCGCCGTTGCCCTGGTCGCGATCATCCTGGCGTTCTGTTTGCTGTTGGTTGGCCAGTCCAATCGGCGCGACAACTTGTTGCTGACCGGCTGTGGGCTGCTCGCCCACGCCCTGGCGTACGTTTGCTACACCGTTTATGGCCATGCGCCGCTGTGGCTTTCCTACGGGCTGGGCAACAGCTTGTTGTCCCTGGCGCTGGCGTTCTATTCGGCCAGCCTGTTCCGCATTCGCGAGCAGGTCGTACCCTGGCGGCTTTTGTTCATCATTCCAGTCATCATGCTGACCGGGTTGATGCTGCTGCTCGACACCCTTGAGCCACGCATGTTGCTGGCGACCCTGGTGTTGGTGGTGCAGTGTTCGATGATCCTTTATTGGTCCAGACGCTACGTCGAGCGGCCCGGCAGGGCGCATTTGCTGCTGGAGATCGGCGCCATGATCAGCCTGATCGGCCTGGGCATGCGGGCGCTGGCGGTCGTCAACGGTCATGCTGTCGAAATGCGCTATGACGTCAGCAACCTCAAGCAGAGCATTTCCGTGGCCATCGGCACGGTCACGGTGATGATGTATTCCATCGGCCTGGTGCTGATGGCCAAGGAGCGCAGTGAGTCGCGCTTGCAGCACTTGGCCCTGCGTGATGTGTTGACGGGCACCTTCAACCGCAGGGCGATCCTCGAACGCTTCGCCGTTGAGCTGGACCGTGCCCGAAACGAGCGCAGCAGCCTGGCGGTCGCCATGATCGACATCGACCACTTCAAGCGCATCAATGACCTGCATGGGCACCTGGCCGGCGATGAAGTGTTGTGCCATTGCGTGCGTGAACTGCAAATGCGCTTGCGGCTGAGTGACAGCCTTGGGCGTTATGGCGGTGAGGAGTTTCTGTTGCTGTTGCCGTGTACCGACCGCGAAGGCGCGATGGCCACCTTGCAAAGCCTGCGTGAAACCATCGCCCGCAGCCCGGCGTGTTTTGCCGGTGACGAAATTGCGCTGCGCTTCAGCGTGGGCTTGTGGTGCGGCATTCCCGGACCGCATGACAATACCGCCAGTCTGCTGGCCCAGGCCGACGCGGCGCTGTACCAGGCCAAGGCCGGTGGACGCAATGCCGTGCATATGGCGGTGCTGGTGGATACGGGTTGAAGCAGGCCATTCACGCCTGCCGCTCGCCAGTGCTAGAGTCGCGTTCTTTTTTGCCCTGAGGATGGAACATGCGAGCAATTGTGCCGATGGCCGTTGTGCTGATGCTGGCTGGCTGTGCGTCAGCAACCATGGATGCGGCGCGCAGCGCCAAGCCCACCGCGCAACTTGACTCGCACAAGGCACCTGAGTTGGTGTCCCAGTGCATCCAGTTCAGTTGGCAGGAAGAGTCGGTGTTCGGGGTCGATGCCAGCGGATATCTTGAGCCGCGCAAGCAAGGCGGCTTCACCGTCTACACCCGTGAGGCCGAGTCGTTCGTGGACGTCTACCCACAGGCCGGAGGCACGCGCGTCGATTACTATGCGCAAAAGAATGACAGCCTGGCCTTGCAACGCCGTGCAGCCGCGGCGACCTGCCTCTAAGCTGTATCGCTCACGTCGTGGCAAGGAAGCACGTTATGGATCGATCGCTACTGCTCAATCGCGCGAGCTGGGATGAGCGTGCACCGTTGCATGCCGCATCCAGGGACTATGAAGTCGAGGTGCTGGTCAGTCAGCCCGAGCACCTGAGCGAAACCGTGCGCTTCGACGTGCCACGGCTGGGTGATGTGCGTGGCCTGCGCACGGTGCACCTGCAATGCCATATCGGCACCGACACCGTGTCTTTGGCACGGCTTGGCGCGCAGGTTTGTGGGCTGGATTACTCGGCGGCTTCCCTGCTTGAGGCGCGGCGCCTGGCCGAGCGTTGCGGCGCGGCCATCGAGTATTTCGAGGCCGATGTCTATCAGGCGGAGCGGGTACTGCCTGTCAGCACCTTCGACCTGGTCTATACGGGCATCGGCGCATTGTGCTGGCTTCCTCGTATCGAGCCTTGGGCGCGCACCGTAGCGGCCTTGCTCAAACCCGGCGGGCGGCTGTTTCTGCGTGATGGGCATCCAATGCTGATGGCGGTGAATGAAGACCATCGGGACCGCCTGCAGTTGGAGTACACCTACTTTGAGCAGGAGTCTCCGACGGTATGGCATACCGACCAGACCTATGTCGAGAGCGACCAGCGTCTGCTTCAAACCGAGACCCATGAATGGAACCATGGCCTCGGCGAGGTGATCAGCGCTTTGCTGGCCAATGGGTTGCAACTTTCCTCGCTGGTAGAGCACCAGAGCATTCCCTGGGAGGCCCTGCCAGGGCAGATGGACAAGGGGGCCGATGGAGAGTGGCGCTTGCGTCAGTCTCCCGAACGGCTACCCCTGAGCTACACCTTGCAGGCGATCAAGGCCTGATCAGGACAGGTAGCCACCGTCCACATTGAGCGCGGTGCCGGTGGTATAGCTGGACGCATCGCTGGCCAGGTACAGGACGGCGCCAGCCATCTCCTTGGGGTCGGCTACGCGCTTGAGCGGGATCTGCTGCAGGGCGGCATTGAGGATAGTGTCGTTCTTGACCAGTGCCGAAGCGAACTTGGTGTCGGTCAGGCCGGGCAGCAGGGCATTGCAGCGGATACCGAACTGCGCACACTCCTTGGCGAAGACCTTGGTCATGTTGATCACAGCAGCCTTGGTCACCGAGTAGATGCCTTGGAAGTGGCCGGGTGATACGCCATTGATCGATGCCACATTGATGATGCTGCCACCGCCATGCTCGCGCATCAGCTTGCCGGCCTCCACCGACATGAAGAAGTAGCCACGAATGTTCACGTCCACGGTCTTCTGGAATGCGCTGAGGTCGGTGTCCAGCACGTTGCAGAACTGCGGGTTGGTGGCGGCGTTGTTGACCAGGATGTCCAGGCGACCGAACTGCTCGCGGATGCCGGCGAATACCTGCTGGATCTGCTCCATCTCGCCAATGTGGCAGGCCACCGCAGTGGCCTTGCCGCCCTGCGCGATGATGGCATCGGCCACGTGCTGGCAGCCGTCCAGCTTTCGACTGGAGACGATCACATGGGCACCTTGCTGGGCCAGCAGATGCGCGATGGCCTCGCCGATGCCGCGGCTGGCGCCGGAAACGAAGGCGATCTTGCCGTCGAGGTCGAACAGGTGGGTCTTGGACATGCTGTTTTCCTTGTTGTCTGTCGTCAGAGCGTGGACTTGGCGATGACCTGCAGGCTCATCTGCTCCAGCAGCCGGTTCATGTGAATGAACTGGGCGAAGCGCTTGTCCTGGGTCTGGCCATGGAAGAAGCGGTAGTAGATCTGCTGGACGATGCCGGCCAGGCGGAACAGGCCGTAGCAATAGTAGAAGTCGAAGTTGTCCAGGCTGATGCCAGCGCGCTCGGCGTAGTAATCGACGAACTGGCGACGGGTGAGCATGCCGGGGGCGTTGCTTGGCTGGCGCCGCATCAGTTGAACCGGCGCCGGATCGCTGGCCTCGATCCAGTAGGCCAGGCTGTTGCCCAGGTCCATCAACGGGTCGCCGATGGTGGCCATTTCCCAATCCAGCACGCCGATGATGCGCATGGGGTTTTCGGCATCGAGAATGACGTTGTCGAAGCGGTAGTCGTTATGCACGATGCCAGGGCGTGGGTGATCGGCCGGCATCTTTTCCCGAAGCCAGGCGATGACCTGTTCCCAGCGCGGTGCATCGGGGGTCAGGGCCTTTTCGTAGCGGTTGGTCCAGCCTTCGATCTGGCGTTGCACGTAACCTTCCGGTTTGCCCAGGTCGGTCAGGCCACAGGCGTGATAATCGACTTGGTGCAGTTCCACCAGGCGATCGATGAAACTCTTGCACAGGGCTTCGGTACGCGCCGCATCGAGGTTCAATTCGGCGGGAATGTCCGAGCGCAGGATGATGCCGTTCACCCGCTCCATCACATAGAACTCACCGCCGATCAGCGAGGTATCGGTGCAATGCGCGTACGCTTTCGGGCAGTAGGGGAAGCCACTGTTGAGCTGGTTGAGAATGCGGAATTCACGACCCATGTCGTGGGCCGACTTGGCCTTCTGGCCGAACGGTGGACGGCGCAACACGAATTCGCGGCCAGGGTAGGTGACCAGGTAGGTGAGGTTGGAGGCGCCTCCGGGGAACTGGCTGATCGTCGGTACGCCATCCAGCCCACCGATGTTGGCCTTGAGGTAAGGGTCGATGACGGCCGCGTCGAGTTCTTCGCCGGGGCGTACCTGAGTGGACTGGTCAGTGAGCGTCATGCGTTTTCCTTATTTTCGGTCGCGAGGACTATTGGCTAATCTAATGGCCTGTCGGCCGTGGAACAAGCGTGCCAAGTGTCATATAGGTACGGGTGTTGCCGGCCGATCAATCCCCCTGATAGGCATCTGATGCTTCCCTGTGAGACACAGGCAAAAAAAAACCGAAGCCGGGCAGGCTTCGGTTTTCGTCGCGATTGATGTACCCGCCACTCAGGCCGGGAACAGCTCGCTGAGCTTCATCGACAGCATCATGTCGCCTTCGACGCGCAGCTTGCCGCTCATGAAGGCCTGCATGCCATCGGTGTCACCGCTGACGATACCCTTGAGGGTTTCGCTGTCCAGCACCAGGGTGCAGTTGGCGTCTGCGTTCTCGCCTTCCTGGATTTCGCAGGTGCCGTCCTTGACGAGCAGTGCGTAGTGCTTGTCTTCGTCGGTGATGTTGAAGCCGAACACCAGGTCAAGACCGGCGGCGGCTGCCGGATTGAACTTTGCTTTCATCGCTTCGACGGCTTTAGCTACATCGCTCATGGTGTATTCCTTGTTAAGTAATATTCGCGTCCCAAGGGACAACAAACCGGGCTCATCGATAGGTGACAAGCTCCGGCGCCCTCAACAGCTGCACATGGGCTTGGCTGTTGAAGGAAGCCAGTGACACATCGTTGCCGCGAAACTTCAGCAGGCTGAGCGATGTGTTGATGATCTGCCAGTTCAGCGCGAAGGCTTGGCTGGGGGTTATCCGGGTGACCAGGTGGAGCAGGGCGGCAATGGTACCGCCGGAAGTGAACACGGCAATGTTGTCGCCGCTGCCAGCGCCCTCCAGTACGCGCTGCAGCCCACCGTTGACGCGAGCGGTGAAGGCTTGCCAGGTTTCCAGGCCGTCGTATTCATGATCGCCATCGTGCCAGCGCTGCACCATGAGCGCGAACAAACGCTGGAACTCGCTGCGATTCTGCGTAGGGTTGCGCAGCACATGCAGCGCTTCTGGTTCCACCGCCATCAGGCTAGGGAGCAGGGCGCGGATGACGCCATCGGCGTTGAATTCATTGAACGCATCATCGGTTTCTACCGCCGGGACCTGGCTGCCATGACCCTGCAAGGCTTCGAGCGCCAGGCGCGCGGTATCTTGCTGGCGCCGCAGGCTACCGGCTATGCAGCGGTCCAGCCGCACACCGAGCTGAGCCAGATGCTCGCCCAATGCCTGGCTCTGGCGCACACCGACGGGCGAGAGGACGTCGTAGTCGTCGGCACCGAAGGAGGCTTGGCCATGTCGGATCAGATAGAGGTTGCCCACAGAGGTATCCGGCCGGTTGGAGGTTGCTGGGAGGTTAGGATGCGGCACACAGGCTGTCAACGAAAAAACATACAAGCGTTTGAAAAGGTTGTTTGAAAGATGTTGCCAGCCTTTACCCCGGCTGGCAGCGCCTTAGGCTCGTCGGTATGCTTGCATCAGTGTCGCGTCGTTCAGGCGCTGTTCTATCAAGGAGTCAACGTGGAGTTTCTTGCCGAATACGCAAGCTTTCTCGCTAAAACCGCCACCCTGGTGATTGCCATCCTGGTGGTGTTGTCCGCCATTGCCGGCATGCGCGGCAAAGGGCGGCGCAAGTCGGGTGGGCAGTTGCAGGTCACTCGCCTCAACGAGTTCTACAAAGAGTTGCGCGAGCGCCTGGAGGCTGGTCTGCTCGACAAGGCCCAGCTCAAGGCGTTGCGCAAGCAGCAGGCCAAGGCGGAAAAACAGCAGAAGAAGGGCAAGGCCGAAGAGAAGCGTCGGGTATTCGTGCTCGACTTCGATGGCGATATCAAAGCTTCGGCCACCGAAAGTTTGCGCAATGAGATCACCGCGCTGCTGACCCTCGCCACGCCACGAGATGAAGTGGTGCTGCGTCTGGAAAGCGGCGGCGGCCTGGTGCACAGCTATGGGCTGGCGGCATCGCAACTGGCGCGTATCCGTCAGGCCGGCATACCGCTGACCGTGTGTATCGACAAGGTGGCGGCCAGTGGTGGTTACATGATGGCCTGCATTGGCGAGAAGATCGTCAGTGCACCGTTCGCCGTACTTGGATCGATCGGCGTGGTGGCGCAACTGCCTAACGTCAATCGCCTGCTGAAGAAGCACGACATCGACTTCGAGGTGCTGACCGCCGGCGAGTACAAGCGCACCCTGACCGTCTTCGGCGAGAACACCGAAAAGGGCCGGGAGAAATTCCAGGAAGACCTGGATATCACCCACCAGCTGTTCAAGGACTTCGTCTCTCGTTATCGCCCGCAGTTGCACATCGATGAAGTGGCGACCGGCGAAGTGTGGCTGGGCGTAGCGGCGTTGAACCGCAAGTTGGTGGATACGCTGCAGACCAGCGACGAATACCTCAGTGAGTGTGCTCGCGAGGCCAACCTGTTCCATGTGCATTACGCCGAGCGCAAGAGCTTGCAGGAGCGCATCGGCATGGCGGCCAGCGGCACGGTTGAGAATGCCGTGGTCGGGTTGTGGAGCAAACTTGGCCGTCTGCGCTAACACGTTGAACCCCTTGAATATTTTTTCTGTTCAGGGGGTTGCAAGGCGCAAAGAATGCAGACATAATGGCGCCCATCGAAACGCAGCGAACTTTGAAAAAGGTTCAGTGTTTCAAGGAGATAGCAAAGCGAAAGCAGCTAGATCCGAACTTTGAGGCCGAGTAGCAAAGTGGTTATGCTCCGGATTGCAAATCCGTCTACGCCGGTTCGATTCCGACCTCGGCCTCCACTATTCGAAAGCCCCGCAGATGAAAATCTGCGGGGTTTTTTCTTGTGTGCGTCCAAAAAAGAAAACCCGCCGAATAGGCGGGCTGAAAGAACGTACGGAGAGCCTGCAGTCTGTCCCGCGCGTTGTCAGAATTTCGTGAAGCGCAGGTTGCAAGGTCATCGATCAAAAAAAAAGCCCGCCAGGCGGCGGGCAATCAACGTATTGAAGGGAGAGCCTGTAGGATGGTGCCTGCCGGTTAACCCAGCGTTAAGTCCTCTCTCCATTGCACCGAGAACTCCCATGCGCGACGAAGACGATCTGCACGAACCCGAGCACGACCATTTGCTCGACCACGAATTCCTCTATGACGAAGGCGACGCGTTTGAGGCCGATGCCCAAGGCGCCGAGGACGAGACCGAGCAAGACATGCTGGATGATCTCGACGATGAAGAGCGCGATCATCCAGCCTGGCACGACGACTGCGAAGACGATTGAATCAGCGACCGTCCAGCGAGAAGCGCCCCGGGCCGCTCACGGCCAGCAGCAACATTCCACCGACAATGCTGAGGTTTTTCAGAAACTGAGTCATGTTGGCACTACGCTCGGGGTCGACCATGTTCCAGAACGGGTGCCCCAGAAGCGCCGTGCCCAGTACGAACAGGGCGAACAGGAAGGCCAGCGGGCGGGTGTAGAATCCCAGGATCAGCACGATCCCGACAAAGAACTCCATGATGACCGCTATGGCCGCTGCCAGCATCGGGGCAGGGGCGCCCAGTGATGTCATGTAACCGACGGTACCCTCGAAGCCGGTCAGTTTGCTCCAGCCAGAGAGTACGAACAGGATCATCAGCAACACGCGGGCAATCAGGATGATGAGGTCGCGTTGACCATCGAACAGGGTGTAGCGCATGGTGGCATTCCAGTGGACGGTGACACACTCCACTCTAGCAGTTGCGCTGGGGTTTTCCGGCGGGCAGCAAAAAGGCGCCGCAAGGGCGCCTTTTCTGGAATTTGGTGCGAGTGGCGGGACTCGAACCCGCAAGGCTCACGCCGACAGATTTTAAGTCTGCTGTGTATACCAATTCCACCACACTCGCACGCTTGAAAGGGTCGTGGCGACCGGCGCGCTTCTAGGCAGAAGGGCCTGACAATCAAGCGCGCTTTATAACCCATTGTTATAGTTGAGTCAACTGCAGAGCCTACTCTCAAAAAGATACAGGTCGGTCGCACAGGTCGTTGACACAGGGATGTCATTAGGCCACTGTCGCCTGATTATTGGATCCAAAGAGGGAAATGCCATGGTTCGGGCCGCACCCACCGCTGTTGATGAGGCTCGCCTCGTCCGCCCTCGGCTGGTCTGGCGTCTAGTGTTCATCCAGGTGCTGCTCATGGGAGGCTTTTTGTATGTGAGCCTGTTGTGCCTTGGCGGTTTCCTGTTGATGGTGGGATTTGACGACCAGCACTCCCAAGCGCAGCGTCTGATGGCGCTGGCAGGTGGTGGCCTGATTCTGCTGGTAAGCCTGTGGCTGCTGAAAGTCGCAATGCCTCGGCGGCTGGTTCCCGTACTGGTCGAGCGTGATCGTCAATAGGTAGTTACAGCAGCAGGGGAAACAGGCATGCTTGGCTAGATTCACTATAAACATCCCGCTGTGGCTGCCTGGGAGTCCGCATGGTTTCAGCTGCCCCCTTCAACCATCCCGTCATGCCGGCCAACCGCTACGAGCAGTTGGTGCAGTCGGTGGTCGACTATGCCATCTATATGCTTGACCCCACCGGGCACGTGGTGTCCTGGAATGCCGGTGCCGAGCGGATCAAGGGTTACCGTGCCGAAGAGGTGATCGGCCAGCATTTCTCGTTGTTCTTCACTGAGCAGGATTGTGCGCAAGGGCGTCCCGATGTGTTGCTTCGCCAGGCGCTGGAGCAGGGCGTTGCGCAGGATGAAGGCTGGCGTGTGCGTAAGGACGGTACCCAGTTCTGGGCGCTGGCCGCGCTGGACGTGATCCGCGACTCCCAAGGGCAAGTGGTCGGCCTGGCCAAGGTCACGCGGGACATCACCGACCGGCGCGACTCGGCCTTGCAGCTCGATGCCATGCGCGCCCAGCTGTTCCAGGCGCAGAAGCTCGAAGCCCTGGGCCAGTTGACGGGTGGCCTGGCCCATGATTTCAACAACCTGCTGACCATCATTCTCAACTCGGCCCGGATGGCGCTGGTCAGTCAGGACCCGAAACGGGTCCAGCGGATGCTGGAGCATATTCTCGACGCGGGCAAGCGCGGCACGGAGCTGACTCAGCAACTGCTCAGTTTCGCTCGTCACCGTCAGCTGGATGTCACGCGAATTGCCCCTGCTGAACTGATCGCCTCCACCCGAGGTCTTCTGGAGCATGCCTTGCCCAGCGACATCGAGCTCAACGAGCGCCTGCAACCTGACTTGCCGTTGATCGAGGTCGACGCCGGGCAATTGCAGATGGTGCTGCTCAACTTGCTGTTCAACGCGCGCGATGCCATCGAAGGACCGGGTCAGATCAATATCGAGGTGGATGCCGTGGAGCTTGCCGGTGAAGTGGAGGGGCTGCGCGGGCGCTACGTGCGATTCGAAGTCCGGGATACTGGCGCGGGCATTGACCCACAGACGTTGCCGCGCATCTTCGAGCCTTTTTTCACCACCAAGGCGTTTGGCAAGGGCACCGGGCTTGGCCTTAGCCAGGTGTATGGCTTTGCCAAGCAAAGCAACGGCGCAATCTGCGTGGAAAGCGCGACCGGTCAGGGCACATGCATGAGCCTTTACTTGCCGGTGTATCAACACGAAGCGGAACCTACAACTGACAGGTAAGCGCCATGGTCCAGTCTCTGAGCAGGTTGGTGACGGGTATCGCGGGGCTCGATGCCCTGCTCAAGGGCGGCCTGGTCACCGGGGCCTCCTACATCATTCAGGGGCCGCCTGGTGCCGGCAAGACCATCCTGGCAAATCAGCTGGCTTGCGGGCATGTACTCAACGGCGGTCGTGTGCTGGTAGTGACATTGCTCAGCGAGTCCCACGAACGGCTGTTCCAGTACATGGGAACCCTCGAGTTCTTCGACCCGGTTCTGGTGGGTGATCAGATCCAGTTCGTCAGTGCCTTCGATACCCTGGAGCAGGAAGGGCTCGAAGCCGTGGTCAGGCTGCTGCGCCAGGAGATCGGCCGGCATCAGGCCAGTTTGCTGATCGTCGATGGCGTGCTCAATGCCCGGGCGCGGGCGGACTCGGCGCTTGAAACCAAGAAGTTCGTGTCTGAATTGCAGGGGCATGCAGCGTTCGCTGGTTGCACGGTGCTGCTGCTGACCAGTGCCCGACTCGATGAGGGTAGCCCCGAGCACACCATGGTCGATGGTGTCATCGAGTTGGGTGAGCAACTGGTAGGCAGCCGTGCGGTGCGGCATATACAACTACGCAAGACTCGAGGGAGCGGCGCCTTGTCGGGGCGCCACGAGTGCCTGATCGACGAGGCCGGGATGCATGTCTATCCGCGCCTGGAGTCACTGTTCAGTCGTCCCAGCCATACCGGCGCTGCCAGCCTCAGTCGCGTGACCAGCGGGGTGCCAACGCTGGATGAAATGCTCGATGGTGGCCTGGCCTCAGGCTCGGTCAGCCTGGTGATGGGGCCCTCGGGGATCGGCAAGACATCGTTGGGCCTGGCGTTTCTCGCCGCCAGCAGTGCGCAGGCGCCGGGCCTGCACTTCGGCTTCTACGAGACGCCAGAGCGGCTGCGCCTGAAGGCGGCATCGCTGGGCTACGATTTTGCAGCGCTGGAGCGCGACGGTGCCCTGCAGTTGTGCTGGCAGCCCACCACCGAAGGGTTGCTGGACCAGGTGGGCGCACGCCTGCTCGCGCAGGTGGAGGCGCTGGGGGCCAAGCGGGTGCTGATCGACAGCCTGGGGGCATTCAGTCGCCTGGCCATCGACCCGGCCCGGCTCAACGCCTTTTTCCGGGCCTTGACCGGAGAGCTGCGTGCTCGCGACATCAGCGTCCTGCTGACCTGGGAAATGCGCGATATATTCGGCTCGGAAATCACCGCCCCGGCTCCGGACCTATCGAGCATCGTCGACAACCTCATGCTCATGCGCTTCGTCGAACTGGATTCGCAATTGCGGCGTATGCTGTCGATTCTCAAGGTGCGCGACAGCCATCATGACCCCGCGCTGCACGAGATGCGCATGGGGCCGCAGGGGGTCTCTCTGCGCAAGGCCTTCGAGGGCGCGTGCGGGGTGCTCTCGGGCACGCCGGTGCCGCCGGCGAGTGGGTAGGCCATGAACACCATCCTGATCGTCGATGACGAGTACCTGATTGCCGATATCCTCGGTTTCGCCCTGGAGGACGAGGGTTTCCTGGTGGAAAAGGCAAGCAATGGCCGTAAAGCCCTGGAGGCGCTTCAGGACAAACGCGTGGAATTGGTGATCACCGACTACATGATGCCGGTGCTCAATGGCGAGGAGTTGGTGCGGGCGATTCGCGACGAACTGCAGCTGCACGACCTGCCAGTGATCCTCATGAGCGGCGCTCAGGCCAGCCAAGGACGCCCGGAACTGTTCGCCGCGGTGTTCGACAAACCGTTCGACATGGACAAAATGATCGCCAAGGTGCGCGAACTCCTGGGCACCTGAGGCGAGCGCGTGCCGTCAGATCAAGCGCGTCCGTGCGACTTGAGGCAACGCGACTCAGTGCGAGTCGTCGTGTTTTTCCGGTGCTGGGTTGCCAGCCTGGATGCGTTTGAAGATTTCTTCACGATGAACCTGTACATCCTTCGGTGCATCGATGCCAATCCTCACCTGCATCCCTTTAACGCCCAGAATGGTGACTTTGATGTCATCGTTGATGACGATGCTTTCGCCAACCTTACGGGTGAGTATCAGCATGTAGTTCTCCTTGGTGGTGTCGATATCCGCGTGGCCATTTGGCGAGGCGGTGGGAGCTGGTCCCTCTTCCTTCTCATTAAAGACGCTTTCGGCGGATAGTAATTCCCCGGAATACAAATTCTGTAGCGTGTCTTTAGTCGCAGGTGCCGACGAAATCTGCTTTGGCAGCGTCGGCGAAGGTGCTCGCTGGCAAGAATAGGGGGCTTCGAGGCAGATGGGAAATTTCCTTGCATGATGGGCCAGATAGCAAGGCTCAATGGGCCTGCGAATTTTCCAGCGCCTGCAGGAACAGCAGCAAGGCTACCTCCTCAGGCTCCAGTCCCTGCCGGTTGCGGCTGCGGGGCAATGCAGCCAGTTGCCCGAGATGGAAATGCTCCAGTACCGCCGGGTGGATGTAGCAGCGCCGGCACACCGCGGGAGTGTTACCCAGCCGGCTGGCAACCTGCCTGACGATGGCTGCCACCTGGCGTTTGGCTTCGCTTTCCGGCTCCCAGGCCAGAGGCCTGAGCAGGCTCAGGGCAAGGCTGCTACCGGCCCAGGTGCGATAGTCCTTGGCGGTGAAGTCGGCGCCGGTCAATTGCTGGAGGAACTGGTTGATATCGCTTGAGCCGATGCTGCGGCGCTGGCCTTGCTCATCCAGGTACTGGAACAGTGTCTGCCCAGGCAGCTCGATACAGCGCTTGAGCAGGTTCGCCAGGCGTCGGTCGCGCAGGGTCACATCATGCTCGACGCCGCGCTTGCCGCGGAACTGGAAGCGTATGGTGCTCCCTTCGACGGTGACGTGGCGATTGCGCAGGGTGGTCAGGCCATACGACTTGTTATCGCGCAGGTACTGTGGGTTGCCGATGCGAATCAGGGTGCTGTCGAGCAGGCTCACCACCAAGGCGATGATTTTCTCTCGATCCAGCCCCGGGCGCGCCAAGTGGCTGTCGATATGCTTGCGCAGCTTGGGCAGGGCCCTGGCGAAGGCCAGCATGCGCCCGAACTTGTGCTGGTCGCGCAGCTCGCGCCATTGAGTGTGGTAGCGGTACTGCTTGCGGCCACGGACGTCGCGGCCAGTGGCCTGCAGATGGCCCTGTGGGTCCAGGCATATCCACACATCGGTATAGGCGGGGGGGATGGCCAGGGCGGCGATCCGCGCGAGCGTCTCGCCATCGCGCACCCGCTGGCCCTCTGGGTCCAGGTAGATGAACCGACCACGCCATTTGCGCCTGGTCAGTCCTGGTTGGGTGTCGTCGACGTAGTGCAAGGTCGCGGGCAGGGGGTGGTCGAGCATCGCTGGCAGGCCTCGATCAGTGCTATGACCAATGGACAGCAGGCGTGCGACGGATGCTCAGCCCAACAGTGCTACCGATTTGATCTGGGCAATCAACGCCTGACCTGGATGCAGGTCGAGTTGGTCGGCAGAAAACCGGGTGATGCGCGCCAGCAAGGCGTTGTCGCCAGCATCGAGGCTCACCAGCACGTGCGCAGGGTTGTCTGCAGGGCGACATTCGCGCACGCGCACCGCCAGCCGGTTAAGGATGCTGGACGTGCTGTCTGCGCCAAGCGCGAGGCTCACATCACGGGCCTGAACTTTGACCCGCAGCGTGCTGCCCAGTGCGTGGGGCGGATGCGCGATGCGCAGCACAGGGCCATCGCTGCCGGGCAGGCGCAGGTCGAGCAGATCGTAATGCGCGTCGTGACCGACCACCCGGCCTTCGAAGACCACCCCGGCCTCTTCGCCCTGCGCCAACGGTAAGTCCAAGCGGGCGAGGGTTTCGCCAATCGGGCCACTGGCGACTGCCTTGCCTTGCTCCAGGAGTACCAGGTGGTCCGCCAGCCGTGCCACTTCGTCCTGAGCATGGCTGACATACACAAGGGGAATGTCCAGTTCATCGTGCAGGCGCTCAAGATACGGCAGGATCTCACGCTTGCGAGGCCCGTCCAAGGCCGCCAGCGGCTCGTCCATCAGTAACAGGCGCGGGCTGCTGAGCAAGGCGCGTGCAATGCCGACTCGTTGCGCCTCGCCACCCGACAAGGTGGCTGGCTTGCGCGCAAGCAAAGGGCCGATGCCCAGCAACTGGCACGCTTGCTCCAGGCCGACCTTGCGTTCGCCCGCGGGCACCCGGCGCCAGCCGAATTCCAGGTTGCCGCGCACCGACAAGTGCGGGAACAGGCTCGCTTCTTGGAACACGTAGCCCACCGGGCGCAGGTGGGGAGGCTGGAAAAAGCCGCGAGCGCTGTCTTCCCAGATCTCGCCATTGACCTCGATGTAGGCGCTGGCGGCGCGCTCCAGGCCCGCCAGGCAGCGTAGACACGACGTCTTGCCAGACCCGGAGTGGCCAAACAGTGCACTGATCCCGCGCCCCGGCAGGTGCAGGTCGACATCCAGGGTGAAGTCCTCGCGGGCCAGCTCGAGGCGCGCCACGATCGTCGTGCTCATGTCAGCTCCAGCCCGCTTTGCTGCGGCGCCCGGCGTACAGCAAGAGCAGCACGAGGAAAGAGAACACCAGCATGGTCCCGGCCAGCCAGTGCGCTTGCGAATAGGCCATGGCTTCGACGTGATCGAAGATCTGAACGGAGACCACGCGGGTCTTGTCCGGAATATTGCCGCCGATCATCAGCACCACGCCAAACTCGCCGACGGTATGGGCGAAGCCGAGGATAGTGGCGGTGACGAAGCCAGGGCGTGCCAGCGGCAGCACAACGTGCACGAAGGTGTCCCAAGGGCTGGCACGCAGAGTGGCGGCCACTTCCAGCGGGCGCTGGCCTATGGCGCTGAAGGCGTTCTGCAACGGCTGCACCACGAACGGCATGGAGTACACCACCGAGCCGATGACCAGCCCGCTGAAGCTGAACACCACGCTGCCCAGGCCAAGCGCCTGAGTAGCCTGGCCGACCCAGCCGTGCGGACCGAGGGCAATCAGCAGGTAGAAGCCAATGACCGTGGGTGGCAATACCAGGGGCAGTGCCACCACGGCGCCTACCGGCCCGCGCAGCCACGAGCTCGTGCGCGCCAGCCACCAGGCGATGGGGGTGCCTAGGATCAGCAGAATCAAGGTGGTCAGGCTGGCCAGTTTGACGGTCAGCCAGAGGGCACCCAGGTCACTGGCGTCCAGTGGCATCAGATTTCATATCCGTAGGACTTGATCACTGCTGCTGCCTTCGGGCCCTTCAGGTACGCGACCAGCGCCTTGGCGGCTGCGTTGTCCTTGCCTTTTTTGAGAATCACCGCGTCCTGACGGATCGGGGCGTGCAGGTTGGACGGTACGATCCACGCCGAACCGTTGCTCACCTTGCCGTCCTTGTAGATTTGCGACAGCGCGACGAAACCCAGTTCGGCGTTGCCGGTGGAGACGAACTGGAAGGCCTGGGTGATGTTCTGGCCCTCGACGATCTTGCTCTGGGTGGCTTCTTTGAGCCCCAGCCTGTCCAGCACCTGTGTGGCGGCCAGGCCATAAGGCGCGGTCTTGGGGTTGGCGATGGACAGGTGCTTGAAGTCGTTCTTCTTCAGCACTTCACCCTCGGCGTCCACGTAGCCTTCCTTGGCCGACCACAGTGCCAGAGTGCCCACGGCGTAGGTGAAACGCGAGCCTGGGACGATTTCCTGTTCGTGTTCGAGTTTGGCCGGTGTGCTGTCGTCGGCCGACAGAAACACGTCGAAAGGTGCGCCGTTCTTGATCTGGGCGTAGAACTGGCCAGTCGCCCCGTAGGCGGCGACCAGCTTGTGCCCGGTGTCCTTCTCGAAGTCTTTGGCGATGGCCTGGATAGGCGCGGTGAAGTTGGCTGCCACCGCCACCTGGACCTCATCGGCCCAGGCACTGTTGAGTGAGACCAGGCTGGCCAGGGCGGTGACAGCCAGGTGGGACAGGCGGATACGCATGAAGACGGCTCCAGAGGGTTATCGTTATAGCCTGAACTATATAGCGATAAACTGTTCGCGTGGAAGAGGCCGGCGTGTTGGGGGATTCAGCGGGTAATCAGCGCCAGTGCCTTCTCGGCGATCTCGCGGGTCAACTGCTCGGCCGGCATCGGCCTGCCCAGCCGCAAGGCCTGCCCTGACCACAGGTTGCTGAAGTCGCTGGCGCCTCGTGGGTCGCTGACTGCCCGCAACGGCATCAGCGCACCGCCTGCCAGGGGGAAGCGTGGGGCCAGTTCGCTCATGGCGCCCAGCTCGCGCATGATGCGGTTGTTGATGCCTCGGGCAGGGCGCCCGGTGAACAGGTTGGTCAGCGCGGTGTCGCTGGCCGGCGCGTTGTCCAGGGCATGACGATGGGCCGGGGAAACCTTGGCTTCAGGGCTGAACAGGTAGGCGGTGCCGATCTGTACGGCGGACGCACCCAGGGCCAGTGCAGCGACCAGGCCACGGTGATCACCGATGCCGCCGGCGGCGATCACGGGTACCTGCACCGCATCGGCGATCTGCGGTACCAGGGCGAAGGTGCCGATCTGACTGTTGATGTCGTCGGTCAGGAACATGCCGCGATGGCCGCCTGCTTCATAGCCCATGGCAATGATCGCATCGCAACCATGGGCCTGCAGCCATACCGCTTCTTCGACAGTGGTGGCGCTGGACAGTACCTTGGCACCGCTGGCCTTGACCCGTTGCAGCAGCTCGGGCGCTGGCAAGCCGAAGTGGAAGCTGACCACCTCGGGGTGCAACTGCTCGATCAGCTTGCAGCTCTGTTCATCGAACGGGGCACGGTTTGACACGGGGGTCGGTGCCTCGAAGTCGACGCCCAGTTCGTCGTAATAGGGCTTGAGCGCCTGCTTCCAGCGAGCGGCCTGCTGCGCATCTGGCACCGGTGGTTGGTGGCAGAAGAAATTGAGGTTCAACGGGCCCTGGCAGGCTGCGCGAAACGTCTCGATCTCACGCCGTAGCTGCTCCTCGGTGAGCATGGCACAGGGCAGGGCACCCAAACCACCGGCCTTGCCCACCGCGATCGCCATGGCCGAGCCTGAAGCCCCGGCCATCGGTGCCTGGAGGATGGGCAACCGGATGCCCAGCAGATCGAGGATACGACGGTCGGGCCAGTGGCTCATGGGGCTCTCCTTGCGAGTGTGCGATGGGGGCTGGGTTCAGGCCTCAGAGTGCCTTGCTGACTTGAATGTCGCTGATCTTGTCTGCGTCGTCACCATGGATCTTGCGCAGGGCTTCCAGGGCTTGCTCCTGGGAGTTGTCGGGCATCAGGGCGAAGTCCCAGCGGCGCTGGCCGTCGAGCTTGTACTTGATGACGTATTTGATGGTCTGGGTCATGGCAGCCTTATCCGAGTTTCGACGACGAGCGGCGAATGATCTTGATCTTGTGAGTGAAGGTCGGCTTGCGCGTCACCGAGATCGGGCGTGAGGTCACGGTATCGAGGGTGATATTCCAGAAACCGGTGCTGGGTACGGTGATCTTGGCCGGGAAACGCTCGAAGTGGCCACCATGGTAGGTGTGGCGGCCGCCGTTCTTGAAACTGCGGAAATTGGCGTCGTTCATCAGGCGAATATTGCAGCGCTGGGAACACTCGATGACCACGATGTCGTCTTCGTTGAGGTGCTCGCGCTGGTGAATGAATTTCATGGGGGGCCCCGCAAGGTGTAATTCTGCAAACGCGAACAATACCACGATGGCGGGCGGCGCTGCCGTGCTCGATGGTCGGGCTGCAGATAAATCTGCCAAAGCAGGGAGCAAAACCGCCTGGCTGTTGTCCAACGCGGTTCCTGACGGCAGAGGTGCAGTAAATGAAGTGGTTGGTGGCGGCGTTGACCTTGACCCTCGGTGGTTGTGTCAGTGTGACGGAACTGGAGCAGTCTCACGAAACGTTGGATGTCATTTCTGGCAAGACGCCGCGTGAGTACGCCGATTGCGTCAAGCACAAGCTTGCAGATAGCCGAGACCCCTTGGTGGAGGAGTCGCGCAGCGACGGCCTGCGCCTGATCGTGCCGCAGAAGCTGTCGGCCGGTGTCGGCCCGGCGGCGTTGGTCGATATCGACAAGCGTGGTAGCGGCAGCAGCATCAAACTGCACGAGCGCCTTAACAACTTCCCATTGCGCCTGGGTGATGTGCGCACGGCGGCGACGCAATGCATCTCGGGCAGTTGACCTGGCTCAAGTAAAGCGCGGTTAGAAGGCTAATTGCCATCCTCTGGTCGGCCTGGGCGTTGTTGCGACTTTCCCTGCGGGGCTAGTATCCATTTGCTTATGTTTTTTATGCCTAAGCTTATAACAAAAGAAATGGAGATTCGTGATGACCCCGTTGAGTCGAGTCGTGATCGGCGGCCTGCTGATCCTGGCCTGGCCCGCGGCGCATGCCGCCGATGGCCAGAAAGTCTTCACCCAGGGTGGGGCCAACCCCGCCGCCATGGCCTGCCTAGGCTGTCATGGCGCAGACGGCAAGGGCATTGCCGCCGCAGGGTTCCCGCGTCTGGCTGGGTTGCCCGCCGGTTATCTGAGCAAGCAACTGCATGACTGGCGCGCTGGCAGCCGCAAACAGTCGGTCATGGAGCCCCTGGCCAAAGCGTTGACCGAGGCCGAGATCGAGGCGGTCAGCACTTACCTGGCCAAGCGGTCCGGCGACCCCGCCCCCGATCTGCGCCGCCAGCGGATCGCCAACGACAGCGTTACCCGGCTGGCGCTTTACGGTGACTGGAGTCGGCAGATCCCCGGTTGCGTGCAGTGCCATGGCCCTGGGGGCAGTGGGGTTGGCCAACATTTCCCGCCCCTGGCTGGGCAGCCGGCCGGTTATCTGGCCGCGCAACTCAACGCCTGGCGCGACGGCAGTCGCAGCAATGACCCCAACCAGCTGATGGTCGGTGTGGCCAAGGCCATGACCGATGACGAGGTCACGGCTATCGCTGAGTTCTTCGCCCGTCCAGCTCGCCAGGAGGTCAAGCCATGAGACCATTGATGCCAATCGCGTTGCTGTTGGTCATGTGCAACGCCCACGCCGCCCCCGTTGCCATGGAAGACCAGTCGCAGCTGAAGGTGCCCGACGCCCAGTCCTCGCCACAGTTCGTCCCGCCTCTGGAAAGCACGCTGCCGGACAACGCCTTCGGCAAGATGGTGCGCGAGGGGCATGCACTGTTCGTCGATACCCGCAGGCTGATGCCCGAAGCCGTGGGCAATGGCATGAACTGCAGCAACTGCCACCTCGATCAGGGTCGCCTGGCCCACTCTGCGCCAATGTGGGGCGCTTACCCGATGTATCCGGCATATCGCAAGAAAAACGACAAGGTCAACACCTATGCCGAACGCATCCAAGGGTGTTTCCAGTTCAGCATGAACGGTACACCGCCAGCGGTCGACAGCCCACAGATGACGGCGCTTTCGGTGTATTCCTACTGGCTGTCGAGCAAGGCGCCAACCGGCGTCGAGATCGCCGGGCGTGGTTACCCCGAGGTGCCGCAACCCAAGGGCGGCTATGACTTCACCCGAGGCCAGCAGGTCTACCGCGAACAGTGCGCGATCTGCCACGGCAATAACGGAGAGGGCCAGAAAGTGGCGGGCGAGTATGTCATGCCGCCGCTCTGGGGCAAGGATTCCTACAACTGGGGTGCCGGCATGCATCGGATCAACACGGCGGCCTCCTTCATCAAATACAACATGCCCTTGGGCAAGCCCGGCAGCCTGAGCGATCAGCAGGCCTGGGACGTAGCGGCCTGGGTCAACCGGCACGAACGGCCACAGGATCCACGTTTGATCGAGGGCTCGGTGGAGAAGACGCGGGTCAAGTTCCACGCCAATGACGGGGTCAACCTGTATGGGCAGAAAGTGGACGGTGTGCTGATTGGGCAAGGCACCGGTAGCTGAGGCGCATCCCCGTCCTGTCACACCTGTATCACGGCACTGTAACCACCGACAGGTAGCAATGGCTGCGTGCATGTCGAAGGAGCGCGGCCATGGAGCTTTGTGTGATCGGAGCGGGGTATGTGGGCCTGGTGACGGCGGCCTGTTTTGCCGAGATGGGTAACCGGGTGGTGTGCCTGGAACGCGACCAGCAGCGCTTGGCGCAGTTGCGCCAGGGACATTGCCCCATTCACGAGCCCGGTCTGGAGGTGCTGCTCAAGAGCGGCCTGAGCCGCGGCCAGTTGAGTTTCAGCGACGACTGGCAGCAGGCCTTGGCCCGGGCCGACGTGGTGTTCATCGCGGTCGGCACGCCTAGCCAGGAGGACGGCTCGGCTGACCTGCAGCATGTCATGGCAGTGGCGGACAGCCTGGGTCGGCACCTGCGATGCCCTTGCCTGGTGGTGAACAAGTCGACGGTGCCAGTGGGCACTGCCGAGCGTGTGGCCGCGCAGATTGCGCTGGGTTTGCGTGAGCGTCGTGCGGGCTTTGCCGTCGAGGTGGCCAGCAATCCGGAGTTTCTCAAGGAGGGCAGCGCCCTGGACGACTTCATGCGCCCGGACCGTATCGTCATCGGCAGTGACAGTGAGGCCGCCCGCCAGTTGTTGCAGCGCCTGTACGCGCCGTTCGTGCGCAACCATGAGCGCATATTGATAATGACGCCGCGCGCCGCCGAGCTCACCAAGTACGCAGCCAATGCGTTCCTGGCGACCAAGATCTCGTTCGTTAACGAACTGGCCGGCCTGTGCGCCTGCCTGGGCGTGGACATCGAACAGGTACGCCGTGGCATCGGCAGCGACCGGCGCATCGGCAGCCATTTCATCTACGCGGGTTGCGGCTACGGCGGCTCATGCTTCCCCAAGGATGTGCGTGCGCTGATTCATACCGCCGAGCAGCAAGGTTACCCGTGCGCAATCCTTCAGGCGGTGCAGGCCCGCAACGAACAGCAGAAAACCCTGCTGTACAGTGCGTTGCACCAGCACTTCGGTGGCTTCCTGCGAGGGCGGGTGGTAGCGCTTTGGGGGATGGCATTCAAACCAGGCACCGACGATTTGCGCGAAGCCCCAAGCCTGGTGTTGCTGGATGCCCTGCTGGCCTCGGGCACGCGGGTCCAGGCCTGCGATCCGGTAGCGCTGTCGGCGGTTGCCGAGCGCTACCCGTGGGCCGTAGCCAGCGGCCAGTTACGTCTGCACGATGACCCGTACGCCTGTGTCGAAGGGGCGGATGCGCTGGTTCTGGTGACCGAATGGAAGCAGTTCCGACAGCCGGACTTCCCCCGCGTACGGGGCTTGATGCGCATGCCGGTAGTGTTCGATGGGCGTAATATTTACGATCCGCTGGAACTATCTACACTGGGTTATCTCTATCATGGCATCGGTCGGCCACAGGCGGGGCATTGTAAGGTGACTGCCGCCTGATTAGACTGCGCCGAATTCCAACAGGCCTTGCCTTTGTTTAAGGACGTATATGATCAAAAAATGCTTGTTCCCGGCCGCCGGCTACGGCACCCGCTTCCTGCCTGCTACAAAAGCCATGCCCAAGGAAATGCTGCCGGTGGTCAACAAGCCACTGATCCAGTATGGCGTCGAGGAGGCCCTGGACGCCGGCCTGACCGAGATCTCCATCGTCACTGGCCGTGGCAAGCGCGCCCTGGAAGACCACTTCGACATCAGCTACGAGCTGGAAAACCAGATCAAGGGCACCGACAAGGAAAAGTACCTGGTCGGTATCCGTCGCCTGCTGGATGAGTGCTCGTTCTCCTACACCCGTCAGACCGAGATGAAGGGCCTGGGCCATGCGATTCTCACCGGCCGTCCGCTGATCGGCGACGAGCCGTTCGCCGTGGTGCTGGCCGACGACCTGTGCGTCAACCCGGAAGGTGACGGCGTTCTGACCCAGATGGTCAAGCTGTACAACCAGTTCCGTTGCTCGATCGTCGCCATCCAGGAAGTCGATCCGCAGGAAACCAACAAGTACGGTGTCATCGCTGGTGACATGATTCGCGACGACATCTTCCGTGTCACCAACATGGTCGAGAAGCCCAAGCCCGAAGACGCGCCGTCGAACCTGGCAATCATCGGTCGCTACATCCTGACGCCGGACATCTTCGACATCATCGCCAACACCGAGCCTGGCAAAGGTGGCGAGATTCAGATCACCGACGCCCTGATGCAGCAGGCGCAGAATGGCTGCGTGATTGCGTACAAGTTCAAGGGCAAGCGTTTCGACTGCGGTGGCGCCGAAGGCTACATCGACGCGACCAACTTCTGCTTCGAGAACTACTACAAGACTGGCAAGGCTTACTGATAAGCCTGGCAGGTCCAGAAGCCACCCTCCGGGGTGGCTTTTTTGTTTGCGGCGGCCAACGGGGGTATGCTGGACGCCAGCCAAGGAGACTGAATACATGGCCTACGATTTTGATCTGTTCGTGATTGGCGCCGGTTCCGGCGGTGTGCGTGCCGCGCGTTTCGCTGCGGGCTTCGGCGCGAAAGTGGCGGTGGCCGAGAGCCGCTATCTGGGCGGTACGTGTGTCAACGTCGGCTGTGTGCCGAAAAAACTGCTGGTGTATGGCGCCCACGTGGCCGATGAGTTGGAACAGGCTGCCGGCTTCGGCTGGACGCTGGAAGAAGGCCATTTCGACTGGGGCACGCTGATCGCCAACAAGAACCGTGAAATCGAGCGGCTCAACGGCATCTACCGCAATCTGCTGGTCAACAGTGGCGTGAACCTGTTGCAAGGGCATGCGCGCATGACCGGTGCCCACGAGGTGGAAGTGGAAGGCCAGCGCTACAGCGCCGAGCACATCCTCATTGCCACGGGCGGCTGGCCGCAGGTGCCGGACATTCCGGGCAAGGAGCTGGCCATCACTTCCAACGAGGCCTTCTACCTCAAGGACCTGCCGCGCCGCGTTCTGGTGGTTGGCGGCGGCTACATCGCGGTCGAATTTGCCGGGATCTTCCAGGGCCTTGGCGCCGATACCACGCTGCTGTACCGGGGCGATCTGTTCCTGCGGGGCTTCGATGGATCGGTGCGGACCCACCTCAAGGAGGAGCTGGAAAAGCGCGGCTTGAACCTGCAGTTCAATGCCGACATCCAGCGCATCGACAAGCTGGAGGATGGCAGCCTCAAGGCCACGCTCAAGGATGGTCGCGAGCTGCTCACCGACTGCGTGTTCTATGCCACCGGACGTCGCCCGATGCTGGACAACCTGGGCTTGGAGAATACCGGTGTGGAGCTGGATCCACGTGGCTACATCCGGGTTGACGAGCAGTACCAGACCACCGAACCCTCGGTGTTGGCGATTGGCGATGTGATCGGCCGCGTCCAGCTGACCCCGGTAGCATTGGCCGAAGGCATGGCCGTGGCCAGGCGGTTGTTCAAGCCTGAGCAGTATCGCCCAGTGGATTACCAGAACATTCCTACCGCAGTGTTCAGCCAGCCGCCGATTGGTACGGTGGGCCTTACCGAGGAACAGGCCCTGGCGGCCGGGCACAAGGTGCAAATCTTCGAGAGCCGCTTCCGGGCGATGAAGCTGACCCTGACCGACATCCAGGAAAAAACCCTGATGAAGCTGGTGGTGGACGCCGAGACCGACAAAGTGCTGGGGTGCCACATGGTCGGGCCGGATGCAGGCGAGATCATCCAGGGCCTGGGTATTGCGCTCAAGGCCGGGGCTACCAAGCAGCAATTCGACGAGACTATCGGCGTGCACCCGACGGCGGCCGAAGAGTTCGTGACCTTGCGTACCGCCACGCGCTGACGTGTTAGAGCGGGTTCCCCACGCAGCCTTCGACGCAGTGTTGGGCACCGGCTTTGCCGGTGCTCGCGGTGAACCTGCTCCCACGGCCCACGCGGCGTATCGCGCAATCCTTTGCTCAGCGCAATCCCTTCTATTAATAAACCTCGGTTATAGCCAAAACCAATCGCAAGCATGAGCTTTGCCAATGAGCCTTTATGGGGATGAGCGGTTAGGATTCTCTCCGTCAACTGATTCCAACCCATGAAGGAGCGTCTCTCATGCCTATCATCAACAGCCAGGTCAAACCGTTCAATGCCACCGCTTTCCACAACGGCGAATTCGTTCAGGTCAGCGAAGCCGACCTGAAAGGCAAGTGGTCTGTCGTGTTCTTCTACCCGGCCGACTTCACCTTCGTTTGCCCGACCGAACTGGGTGACCTTGCTGACAACTACGAAGAGTTCAAGAAACTCGGCGTGGAAATCTACGGCGTGTCCACCGACACCCACTTCACCCACAAAGCCTGGCACGACACTTCGGAAACCATCGGCAAGATCAAGTACCCGCTGATCGGTGACCCGACCCACGTCATCTCCCGCAACTTCGATGTGCTGATCGAAGAAGCTGGCCTGGCTGATCGCGGTACCTTCGTGATCAACCCGGAAGGCCAGATCAAGATCGTCGAAATCAACGACGGTGGTGTAGGTCGCGACGCCAGCGAACTGCTGCGCAAGGTCAAGGCTGCTCAATACGTGGCTGCCCACCCAGGCGAAGTCTGCCCGGCCAAGTGGAAAGAAGGCGAAGCGACCCTGGCGCCATCCCTGGACCTGGTCGGCAAGATCTAATGTTCGCCCGATGAGTGCCAGCGCGACGACCATGCTGCGTCGAAAACAGGCTTGGCACTTCTCGAACGGATAAAGGTTCATGCACCCGTCGCGGGCGGTGAGCAGCCGCCATAGCTGAAGTTCTCACTGCCCCGTCAAACGCCCGGGCGCCATCGCCTGGGCGTTTTTGTATCCGAAGTTTGAAAAAGGAATCGCCCGTATGTTGGACGCCACGCTTAAATCGCAACTGAAAACCTACCTGGAGCGGGTCACCCAGCCGATCGAGATCGTTGCTTCCCTCGACGACGGCGCGAAGTCCCGCGAATTGCACGACCTGCTGGTGGAAATTGCCGGCCTGTCGAACCTCATTACCCTGCGCGCGGATGGTGATGACGCCCGTCGTCCCTCGTTCTCGCTCAACCGCCCGGGTGCCGATATCAGCCTGCGCTTCGCCGGCATCCCAATGGGCCATGAATTCACCTCGCTGGTGTTGGCGCTGCTGCAAGTCGGTGGCCACCCATCCAAGGCCAGCGCCGAAGTGATCGAGCAGATCCAGGCGCTTGAAGGCGAGTTCACTTTCGAAACCTACTTCTCGCTGTCGTGCCAGAACTGCCCGGACGTGGTCCAGGCGCTGAACTTGATGGCGGTACTCAACCCGAACGTGCGCCACGTGGCCATCGACGGTGCGCTGTTCCAGGATGAAGTCGAAGCCCGCAAGATCATGGCGGTGCCTAGCATTTACCTGAACGGCGAAGTGTTTGGCCAGGGCCGTATGGGCCTGGAAGAGATTCTCGGCAAGATCGACACCAATGCCGGTGCCCGCCAGGCCGAGAAGATCAACGCCAAGGACGCGTTCGACGTGCTGGTGGTCGGCGGTGGCCCCGCTGGCGCCTCGGCAGCGATTTATGCCGCCCGCAAAGGCATCCGTACCGGTGTCGCCGCCGAGCGTTTCGGCGGTCAGGTGCTCGATACCCTGGCCATCGAGAACTTCATCTCGGTACAGGAAACCGAGGGGCCGAAACTGGCCACGGCGCTGGAAGAGCACGTCAAGCAGTACGACGTCGACATCATGAACCTGCAGCGCGGTGAAGCGTTGATTCCGGCCACCGATAGCGGTCTGCACGAAGTACGCCTGGCAGGCGGCGCCTCGCTCAAGGCCAAGACCGTGATCCTGGCCACCGGCGCCCGCTGGCGCGAAATGAATGTGCCGGGCGAGCAGGAGTACCGCGCCCGTGGCGTGGCCTACTGCCCGCACTGCGACGGCCCGCTGTTCAAGGGCAAGCGCGTGGCGGTGATCGGTGGCGGCAACTCGGGTGTTGAAGCGGCCATCGACCTTGCGGGTATCGTCGCCCAGGTAACGCTGATCGAATTCGACAGCCAGCTGCGTGCCGACGCCGTGCTGCAGCGCAAGCTGCACAGCCTGCCGAACGTCAAGGTCATCACCAGTGCCCTGACCACCGAGGTGCTGGGCAATGGCGAGAAGGTCACCGGCCTGCGTTACAAGGACCGCACAACCGATGAGTCGCACGAGCTGGCGCTGGAAGGCATCTTCGTGCAGATCGGCCTGCTGCCGAACACTGACTGGCTCAAGGGTACCGTCGAGCTGTCGCCGCGTGGCGAGATCATCGTCGATGCCAAGGGCGCGACCAACATCCCCGGCGTCTTCGCTGCCGGTGACGTGACCACAGTGCCGTACAAGCAGATCGTCATCGCAGTAGGTGAGGGCGCCAAGGCCTCACTGGCGGCTTTCGATCACTTGATCCGTACGTCTGCGCCGGCGTAAGCCTGTAACGACCCATCGCCGGCAAGCCGACTACAGGTTTGCGTAAGCCCTATGAAGGGTCTGAAATAGCCGGATATTTTCCGGCTATCGAGCGGTCAGCACGTCAAAAAGCGACGCACGTCAGGATTTGATCAGTCCTCTTTGATTTTTCAGGCCCATCGGCCTCAGCAAGCCACTGTGCAGCCGCCATTCCTGTATTACACGCGCACCTCTCCTGCGTTCGCCAACAAATGTCGGCGTGCCATCCACAGGTTCGACAGCGCTGCAATTTGCCAAATGACCTCGCGTCCCGCGTGCTCTTCGCGCTTCTCGGCCCCAGTGTAACCCGCATCAGCGCAGACCACGGTTTCCTCACCGTGCAGCAGTTTGCCGACTTGCGTGACGTCCGCAACATTGGCTGCCGTGACAACCACGCTGTGCACCAGCCCCGACTCGTCATCGACACCGATATGGGCTTTGGCACCGAAGTAATACTGATTCTTCGTCTGGTGCATCGCGGGATCGCGCTTGCCGTCCTTGTTCTTGGTCGTACTGGGGGCATGAATCAGGGTGGCATCGACGATGGTGCCCTGGCGCAACGACAGGCCCCGGTCGCCCAGATAGCCATTGATTACACCGAGAATCCCGGCCGCCAGGTCGTGCTTTTCCAGCAAGCGTCGGAAATTGAGAATGGTGGTTTCGTCCGGGATTCGCTTAAGACTCAGACCAGAAAACTGGCGCAGAATGGTGGTTTCATACAACGCCTCTTCCATCGCCGGATCGCTGTAGCCGAACCAGTTCTGCATCAGATGTACGCGCAGCATCGCCATCGATGGGTAGGCCGGACGACCACCTTCACCCTTTGGATAATGGGGCTCGATCAGCGCAATCAAACCCTTCCAGGGCACCACCTGATCCATCTCGATCAGGAACGATGCCTTGCGGGTCTGCTTGCGCTTGCCGGCGTACTCGGCGTCGGCGAAGGACACCTGTTTCATCATCGAATAGCTCGGCAACGGGTATCCGGAGATTTTGCCAAATCAGGAAGTCTTTTCAGAATTTCCTTAGGGCATAGCTGCAGAAAGGTCAAGCAATGCATCGAAACCCTACGTGCTCTAAAAAATGAACAATCATTCATCACCTCCGCACCCATTTAAACACTTTGTTTATATCAACTGAGATGACAACACCACTATAGTTGACCGGCCGGGTGGGTTTTCGGCAGTTTTCGGCCTGGTGCTTCCTGCACTCGAGGCAATTAACATTCGTACATGGAGGCTCGATGCTCAACAGAACCGCACTAGACTGGGAGCGTTTGCGAGAGCCATCCGCCTTGCTTGAGGAGATCCCTGCGCTCGCCGATGAACTGGGATTTCACTTCTATAGCTTCAGCTACAGCTGCGCAAGCCACGAGGTCTACGTGGGTAACCTACTACCGGGTGGTCTGAGGCTGGTCCAGGCAGCACTGGACTTCAGACCTCATGATCGCCAATGGTCGCATGCTCCCGTACTTTGGACGAAAGATGCTTTCTTGAAAAGCCCACGCTGGTGGAAAGTCGCACAGGTACTTGGCTTGCGCCACGGTTGGGTCCAGCCCTTGCGCGATGGTATGCGCCAAAGCAGCCTGGCGCTTCTGCGGCCACATGTCAGCGTGTCGACTCCAGAGTTGTACCAAAAGGCCGCGCAAGTGATGTGGCTGAGTGAGCGCCTGCACCTAGCGGCAAACCAAAGCGATATGACACTCATGCACACTCACGAGCCTTGCGGAACTTCGTTCGCAAGGTAATGTCAAGCGGTATTCGCCACCACCCCCGGATCGATTGCAATGGAATTCTAAAAAGAGAATCGCAGTGGCTTGATCGCATTCATTGAATGAAGGGCAGGTTTTACCCTGCCCCATCACTCATCAAGTGTCGACGCTTGTCGATCTGCGATTTTCTTGCAGCGCAGCTAATGTAATTTCGTGCATCAACGTGCGCTGTGCTGCCAGCCGCTCATCCCTAATGTTGTTCATTTGCATCACACGCCCACCGTCTTGAATCGCCGTATCATCCATCACAGCAGCCAGCCTGGCGTGAAACGGTGCATCAACCGCATCGAATCTAGCACTTTGAGTACGCAACAAATACTCCTGCCAAAAATCCCGTGCAACCATGGAACTAGCTACAGCACTATCCGTCTCTCTTTCCATCACTTGATTACGTACTTCGAAAATTCGATCCATTTCCAGTTCAGCATCTAAACCGAAGAGCATATCGTTAGGTTGTGCAGGTAGATCAAGCTCATCACGCAAGGCAACGCGATATGCCAGAGCAACTTCGATCTCATCCGGCTCCCCCCCAGCCGCCTTTCGTGCGCGAATATCCTCCAGTGCAATCCTATCAACCTCATCCAACCGCCAAAGCTGCCGGCCAAGTGAGAGTAGTGCACGCTGCTGGCCCTCAACGGCGTACTGTGCCTGCCACACCAGCATCCGCAACTCCAAATTGCTGAAACATAGGGCCACACTATCCTGACAGGTCAATGTTTCAGTGGCATGAGTCAGCAGATCTTCACGCAGACTGGTATAGCCGTACATAAGTCTGATCATGGTGAAGACCCGGTTCGCCAGTGCGTGACCATTCTGTCGGAAATCCGCTGTCTCACGTAGGCGCTCTAGCAAGCCGAAAAAGTCACCTGACCCTGGCTCCATCTGCAAATATTCCCAGTACACAGACATGTCGCCTCGCATGGGAGATTGCGCTACATCGAGCCAACTCTGTCGAACCGACCTTGGAGTCTGAATAACAGCTTCCTCTTCGGAAACTGCACGCAACCCTATCTGTGAGGCTCGCAAGCGTACGGCTTCTGAAGCAGAAAGAGGGTTGTTCGCCAGCAGTATGACCCGCCGGACCCAGCCTGGAGCAGCATAGAACGGCGCCGGCAATTGAGTAATCTGGTTCCCTCGTAAATCCGCAAGAGTGAGATCTGGCCGAGTCACAAGTGCATTCGGTATATCGGTGATGCCAGTGTGGGTTAAATACAGGATACGCAACCGACGCATCCCACTCACGGAGAACGAGCGCCCAAGTGGGTTGTATGATAAGTTGAGATACTCGAGTGATTCGCAGCTTGCTAGAATCGTGGACTGCCCTGGATCCAGCACGATCTGATTGTTAACCAGTTCCAACTCTCTAAGATGCGTCATCTGGATCAAGGCCTGTGGCAAGCGCGTCAATCGATTACCAGAAAGCTCCAGAGTCCTGAGGTTCCTGAAGGCACTCAAGAAGCTGTCAGGCAGCGATGTCAATGCCATACCTAACAATGCCAGCTCTGATACATGAGCAAAGCTCACTCCCGCTGGAAGATCCGGTAGTGCTTCCAGCCCCAAGCCATGCAGGCCATAGCGATAGTTGACGGCTTGCTCACTGATATTGACTCCGGTGTTTACCCGGCGGCGCCAACAGTTAAGCAGTGACTCTCGAATGTAACGTCGGCTCGTTTGTGACGTGGTTGTACTAGCACGGTTCTGCCAATGATGCAGATGGCTATTCAGGGTGCCAAGTTCATGCCTCAGCCTGGCCAACTCAGCCTCTACCTGTAGCCCAGCACCGCGCGTGTTGTTGATCCAGGTATTCACCTGCTCATCGCTAAAGGTTGGATACAGGTCACGGACCATCACGAACAACGAACGTGGCCTGCGACCACGCGCTCTACCTGCCAGGCCTCGACCACTCAACAAATAGCCCATACGCCCATCCGTCAGCCGCTGGGGTAACTTGAACCAGCCAATGCGCTGTTGTTTTCCGAACAGCACTTCGACCTCTTGGCGACGGCGAATCATCTGCCTCCCGACAGATACCCTCAGGTTCTGAGTGATCGGATCCGAAAGGCCCATCGCTGCACGCTGACGCTCACTGTAAGCCGCAGTCATGACATCGAAAAGTTCTCCTGGCTCACCTAACAATGTCCCATGGGTATCAACCAGTTGAAACATCCCCTGCTGATGAATGAGTCCAAAAGCCTGCATACCTACTTCAGTCTGCAGTAATTCTGGGCCATCGACAGCGCCCTCGATTAGGCGCCAACGCACGCCAGTAGCAGCACCAGGCAAGTGTTTAAGCATGGAAAGAACAACCCTTGCCACGTCCGCATTCTGAGGAGTGTCGGCAACCAGTGCTTCATAAGCCCGAGCAGTTCGAATTCGGACCACACTGGCCCTCGCTGCTTCAGCAAGGGACAGAGAAGCCTTACCCGTTGACTGCAATTGCTGGCGATCGGCGATGGTCGCCGCGCGTATCAGTTCATTTGCAGCAGGACCGTGCAGGCTCGTAAACAGTCGACGCAGCGCTTCCGCTCCACTTTGCGCGGTGTCCTGGAAGCTGGTATATGCGGCCTGGAACCATTGCCGACGTTGTGTCCAGGCAGCATCCGCCAATGCGCTGCCATTCAAACCGCCTGCACCGGGTAAGCGTTGAGCAAACTTCAACAGAGGCAAGTCGATTACATCTTCGCCCGAGCGTAAACAACGAACTACGTCACGAATACGCTGGTCCAGCCGTAGACGCATAACGCTGTCCAACAGTGCCGCATCGGGAGCTAAACCATGCATGTGCATGGCCCGAAGATTATCAGCGTTCAATGTGTGAGCATTGAGTACGTGATCAATTTGTTCATCGTCAAGCGCTCGACATTCACCGCCAAACCGCCGAAACATCCCATGAACATTATCCCACTCATCAGGTTGCTCGCACCATAGTCGCCAGGCACCAGCACCGTTGTGGCTCAGCATCGGGCCGTGCCCTTCTTTCGGCTGTATCCGCCACTCACCGTCAGTGATATGTTGCACTACCGGATAGTAATGGCCATCCATCTCAACCCAGCATTGACCTCCTAGTCGGTAGATACCTTGTGCGTCCCGTTCTGCACCGTTAAGAACACTGTCGCTACGCAGCGGCACCAAGTCCTGGTTCCAGAGTTTAACGGTACCATCTTCCAGTTGTGCAGGAACAAGACTATCAACCACAGATGAACGATTCCATACACGGCTGGCAACAGTCACTCCAGTTGCGAGCGCTCCAATGACAGCAAGATCTGTCCCTACGTTGATCAGATGGTCGAGCGCTTGACTGGTATCGCCGTGCCGCCATGCGGCAATACCATGAAAGGTCTCTCCTAATAGCTTCCATGCTGTGATTGTCAAAAGTCCCACGCCGATGATCGGGATAAAGAAACCGGCAACATTGAGCAGTGTCCAGCCTTCGGCGGCAAGACGCTGGTCATGGTCTTGCTGAACCCGCCGGTCCACATCGCTAGTTGGCACAGCAATCATCGCCGCATCATCTTTAATTTGGCGAATTCGCGCTGTTGCCAAACTTTCGAAAAGTGGCATTGGGTAGGCGTACATATGCTCTTCGAGGTCGAAGTTGGCTGTCGTCACCAAATCCGCATAGGCAGCAATTACGACTGAAAAGAACAGCTGGCTATCGCGGCGTCGCACAAATTGACTGAAAAATTTCTGGTAATCACCCGAGCGCAACCTTCTGCCTAATGCATTGGCAAACGCTCGCAGACTATCGAAGACACACCAAGCCCCATGCGAATCGCCAGGAATATGTACCAGAACTCGCCGCGTCACATTTCGAATCAGGCCTTCATCAATGACATCAAGCACTACGATTTGCTCAAGCCTGCAACCCAACAAGGTGAGTTGCTTGGCCACCACAGGATGTCCATCCAGGCGTCCAAGGGTATCCTCGTTACACATCCCGGAAATCAACTGAAATTCCCTCTCGGACAAACTTCCTTTGAGTCTTGCCTCATAAGCATCGACCAGCATGGCATATCGATGCGAGCTGGCGAGCAGCTCTGGCATCGTCTCAGAATGATCAGGGGTAGTGTGAGACTGAAGAACTTCATCGAGATGACGTTGGTACTGCCCTCCCACATCAATTTCTCGGCAGAACCTAGCAAATTCTATGGCTGTTGGCGGTCTGATAGTACCCTGCCGAGCACTTGTCAGACGATTACCTCGAGGCTGTCCATTGGCCTCGGTTTCAGCGAGGGTAAAGTTACGCAGTACAGCCTCAATTAGCGGTACATCTTTGTAGATTGCTTCAGTCAAGTGTGAGCCAACCGGCAGCTGGTTTATGATCGGCTCGCGTTCGCCAACGATGAGGGTCCAGCGCCGAACGTCATACTCGTCGCCGAAGCGCTCCTTGAGTGCAGCCTCCAATGTAGTGATCGCGAAGCTGTCGATACTCTGGATGCGCGCCAGTCTTTCGCTCAGGTGATGGCGGGTGATAAGGCTTTGACGCAGTGCCGTTCCCAATGCGGTCAGTTGATCAGGATTGGCCGACCTGAGCCAGGCCGGCAGCCGTTTGGCGATAAAGCTGTCTTGAAAGGCCCGCTCCATCGCCAGTGGCTCGACCACTGTCATTTCTCGATCTTGCTCGGTTCGCATGTGTAAGCCCTGATAAGTTATTCGACAGCATAATCTTATAGGGCCTGGGCAATGGGTCGTATTGCATAGATACCGCATTTGGATGCGACAGTTACAAGGCCGAGTTTCTTCAGGGAGTTGGCATTTGAAACAGGCACTAAGGTGTCAGGTTGATTTCGCAAATCTACGACAGCGCAAGAGGTAAAAAGTCATTGGTCGGGGAAGAATCGGTTTGCCAAGTCCGGTGATTTCACCCGTTCAACAAATGCAGCCCTATCGAATGGAGCACCCGTGCGTAAGTCATACACAGGCCTGGCTACCGGCCTGACAACCTGACTCAGCGTCACCTGAATGAAACGATAACGCTCCCCATGCACGTGAGATAATTTGTCTATTTTGAAGTAGTGCCCTGGTAGAAAAAGTGTTTCAGCCTCATCCCAATACAATGAGAAGGCACTAATCGGAATCCCGCTATTATAGCGGTGGGCGGGCAATTCGAAAACGACGGAGGTGTCATCGAAGACACTAGTCCAACCATTGGCGTCGAGATGGCGTGAGGCTGCGAAGTGTCGAACCATGAAGGGGTTTTCGGTCCATGAGGTCAGGTCAGTATTGACCAAAATATCGCCGACGTTAAGCCGGCCACTACGAAAATGTTCGCCGCTGGTACCTCGCCCCCCATGTCCTCCACGATACAGGTTCACTTCATTGTTCTTGGGTAGTCTCTCAAGCGTGGTGGCCAGGTCATTGATGTAATCCACCGAGTCCGTGTACTTGTGTATACCCTGTCGCAATATGTCGTTGACCGAGGAGGCTTCATCCGTATAGTACTTGATCAGCTCGTTAGCGTACTGACCATCTGCTTCTCGATATGTGTACTCAAACGTATTGCCAAATCTTACGCAGTAGATGCCATGTTCATCTTCGGCAGGGAGTTCGTTAATGCCCAAGATAAGGATGGACTGAGTTTCCAATAGTTTCTTCTGACGCGCCCGGGCCTGTGCAGAAAATTTCTGACTTTGAATTACATGAGTTGCCGTGTATTCATCCCAGAACTGCGACGTCTCATTGATCATGCCGATCACCGCAGGTGGGGCTTCGCGCTCTGGTGGCACCAACAGATGCCAATCGCCTCCATCATTTACACGAACAGGAAATAGTGGGCCAAGCGCAAAGGGATTGTCCAGCGGAACGATCAACCACGTTGACAATTCGTGACTGTATCGGACACGGTATGTCAAACCGTTCATCTCGATCCAACAATCGCCTTTTTCGTCGACACGTACCCCCCTTAGACGGCCGTCCGTCGCCAGTTCTCCTTCGATCAACTGATTCGTTTCACGTCCGGCCAGGATGGGATCCGGCTCTCTGGCGACTTGCCATCGAGCCAGGGAGGCCCTGGTCTCATGGAACGGCGCCTCATACGCTAGGGAGGCGAACGTCGACTGAAATCCTATTTCTGTAAGATTCAAGGCGGCGAACAAACAGTCAAGCATGGCTTGGCGCAATGCAGACTTACGTGCCTCCTCACTGGTAGCATGCACTGCTGCATCCACCCCCAAACCCAACCTGCCCAATGCCGCACCTAGCAGCGCCAGTGACATCGGCCATCCTAAGGGAGTAAAGCCCGCAAAGACATTCAAGAATGCCGAGAGGTACCCACTCAACATCGCCTTGCGTAATCCAGCATTGTTGAGCAATGCAGCAGCGCTACGCTCCATATCATTACGCGCCCGTCGGGCGATATGAACAAAAAAATCATCGCTGATTGAAACGCGTCTGAAGTGAAGAAGTGCCAAGGCGGCCTGGTCGGAACGACTGTTGGCAATGCCTTGTAAAACCACCCGAACATTACTGACTTCAGGCTGCTCGCCAGGATCGACCAACGCTGCCGCGAGAAACTCAGCCATGGTTTGTTGATCACGTAGCTGCTGACGTAGCCAGGCAGCCATGGCCAACTCGCTGTCGAACCCCTGAATCGCTTCTTTAGCCCAAGGACGGTACAGCGTTACCCGCCCACCGCTTGAACCGAAGGTGAAGAAGCATGCGTACTCAACATGGCCAAGCTCGTACGCGTAAGTGGTCAAAGAAACAGTCGAGTGGTTAGCCTGTAACTGCGTCAAGGACGGTAGCTCTCTAGCTTCCAACTCAGGGACCACAATGCCGCGCAAGGCAGCTGCTTCTGCTTCGGTGATACGCCGTGCCAGAACAGCCTTTGCACACTCCCCAAGCAGGTTGATTTTGGCTAACACACGAAACGCAACGTCACGTTCGGCCCAGAAGCGTGTCACCTTGGCTCGGTATATCTCGGCGAAATCTAGCGCCCAAAAGTCCTTTTGCACATCACTCGGCAGCATGGGGATTTCATTGGTTTCATCAAAATAGTGGGCCTGTGCCCCCTCCTTGTAGAAACCTCCATACACGTTCAGCTCATCCGTAGCATCCTGAAACGGAAGGTCGAATCGCTGAGCCACCAGTTCCGTGAAGGGCACTGACTTCTGCGGCGGCCCACTATGCTGCCAGCCGGTAAAACTCCGAGGGCTGCTGCTGGCCGTTGTGAACTGATGCCACCAGACATAGCGCGGGTCTACAGCCTTGCCAATGCGCTTGAGGAGTATATCGGCGGCATGCTGTTTGGCTAGCAGATAGGGGTCTGGATACTCGTCAATGAATCCATCGATCAGCTGAACCAGATTTCGTCCGCCGTCCAGCAGGTCTAGCTTGCGTTGCAATTTCTCTTTGATGCTGCTCATGGGTAGCCACTTGATGTCTGGGATCGAGTGGCCATCCTCGCTCAACGCTTAACTTACGTGCGGTAGATGTATCTAGTGTCCTGTCTCGGAAATACGTTCTCTTTTGGCGAGTGGCCTGGGTGTTCGGCAAAGGCGCCGCGACGAGTCATAGCAGGGCTATGGCGAGGAGTGGCAACGCAGGCCGAAAGCCCAGGACGCCGCCAAAAGTGAACAGCTTATTTCCGAGACAGGACACTAGGGAAATTCCGAGCATATTACCGCGCGCCTGGAATGAGCAGCGTCTTGACGCCGCAAGGGTGGTTTTCAGCCGCCAAGTGCTTGTAAGTGCTGCATCGCGCGGCGATTGGGCTTGTGATGACCGAGGGTGTCTATCATTAAGTCCAGACACCCTCAGGAATCTCAGCCATGACCCTGATCAGCCGCGAACCCTGGTGGCTCGTGCCACCCAAGCCCGGCCAGAAAGAGCAGGACCTGCACTGGGGCTATCTGGAAATCTACGCCGACGGACGCACGGTGTTCGTCGACCAGCGCCCGAGCGACCGCGAGCTTGCTGAGCGCAAGAGTTGTCGCAACTTCCCCGAACCGGATAATTGAACGGATCACCCGCCAAGTTCGGACAGGCGCGCTTCCAGAGCGGCAATCCGGGCTTCCAGGGCTTCGATCCGCTCTTCCGATACGTTGCTGGCGCTGCCACGCCCGCCACCTTCCTGCTGGCGTGCGGCGAGTATCGCCTCGATTTCCGCCGGGTCGCCCAGCGCATGGGTGTATCGGTCTTCGCGCTGGCCAGCCTGGCGCGGCAGGTGCAGGGCAAGGCCTCGTGAGATCAAACGCTCGAGTTGGTGCTGGATCTGCTCGGTATCGTCGAAGTCGTGAAGGCGGTTGCTGCGCGTGAGCAGCTCGTTGAGGGTCTGCGGGCCGCGCAGGAACATCAGTCCCATCAGTATCAGCTGTGCCGGTACCAGTTCCAGCGCCTTGTCCACGCGCTGTTCCCAGCGGTCGGCACGGCTGCCCATCTGCAGGCGGGTCATGTCCTGGCCTTCGAGGGCGCGCAGGGCCTGGCCAACCTGGCCTTGGGTCAGATTCATGACCGGCTCGCGGCTGGTCTTCTGGTTGCACGCCAGAACCAGGGCGTTGAGGGTCAGCGGGTAGCTTTCCGGGCTGGTGGCCTGCTTTTCGATCAACGAGCCGAGGATTCGGATCTCGACGCTGTTGAAGCGGCCTGCGCCTGCGGTTTCGTGTTCTGACATGACCCTGTCTCGTTACTGGGGGAGGGCCACTAGCGTAGGTAAAGCGCCAGGCTTAGGCAATCACTGGCTTCATCGTCGGCCAAGCATCAACCGAACCTGTAGGCGCTGGGCCGCATGGCGGCCCAGCGTCATTCATGCACTGCGTTGCGTTTCTGCCTGGCACGCGGCAGCCGTGAACAGTACATCGGTCGACGAATTCAGCGCGGTCTCGGCTGAATCCTGCAGCACGCCAATGATGAAGCCGACCGCCACCACCTGCATGGCGATCTCGCTGGGAATGCCGAACAGGCTGCATGCCAGCGGGATCAGCAGCAGCGAACCGCCCGCTACCCCGGAGGCGCCACAGGCACAGATGGCCGCGACCACGCTCAGCAGCACGGCGGTCGGCAGGTCGACAGGAATTCCCAGGGTGTGTACCGCTGCCAGGGTCAGCACGGTGATGGTGATCGCCGCGCCGGCCATGTTGATGGTCGCACCCAGCGGAATCGATACCGAGTAGGTGTCTTCATGCAGGCCAAGACGCTCGGATAATGCCAGGTTCACCGGAATGTTCGCCGCCGAACTGCGGGTGAAGAACGCCGTGATGCCACTTTCGCGCAGGCACAGCAAGGTCAGCGGGTATGGGTTGCGGCGTATCTTCCAGAACACGATCAGCGGGTTCATCACCAACGCCACGAACAGCATGCAGCCGATCAGCACCGCCAGCAGGTGCAGGTAGCCGAGCAGGGCGCTCAGCCCCGATTGGGCGAGGGTGGAGCTGACCAGGCCGAAGATGCCCAGTGGTGCGAAGCGGATCACCACGCGAACGATCAGGGTCACGCCATTGGACAGGTCCTCGACCACCGTACGGGTGGTGTCGCCGGCATGGCGCAGGGCCACGCCCAGGCCGATGGCCCAGGTCAGAATGCCGATGAAGTTGGCGTTGAGCAGCGCATTGATCGGGTTGTCGACAGCGCTCAGCAGCAGGTTCTGCAACACTTCGCCGATGCCGCCCGGGGCGCTGAGCGCTGCCTCGCCGGTGCTCAATGCCAGTTGCGAGGGGAACAGCATGCTGGCAACCACGGCCACAACTGCGGCTGCGAAGGTGCCCAGCAAGTACAGCCAGAGAATGGGGCGGATGTGGGTTTCCTGGCCGTGCCGGTGGTTGGCGATCGAAGCCATGACCAGGATGAACACCAGCACCGGCGCCACTGCCTTGAGCGCGCTGACGAACACTTTGCCGAGGAAAGCCAGGTCGCGGGCGATGGCTGGTGCAAGCAGCGCCAGAGCGATACCGGCAACCAGGCCGATGACGATCTGCGTCACCAGGCTGGTGCGGTTGAGTAGGCGAAGAACAGGGGTCATGTGAAGCAGTATCTCGTTATTGTGAAAGGGCGCGACTTTACCACAGACCGTTTGGCCGTTATCGCCGGCAGTCCGGCTCCGGCGATAACGGCGGCGCGTCGGTTTGCCGCACTGGGGTGCAGCGCCTTCTACCAGTGAAAAAGCTCTCGCCGCGCGCCTTCGGTGATCGCCACGATCCCAGGGTGTTTGACCTTGCGCTCGACTGAAATCGCGTAGAACGACTCGTGCACCGCGTCGGTCTGGCCAACCAGCTCGACCCCATACTGGCGGCATACTTCATCGGCGATCACGCTCGGGGCCACGAAAATACCGCTACCCGACTGCCCGAAGGCCTGCATCAGTGCACTGTCATCGAACTCGCCGATGACCCGCGGCTGCACCTGCTGCTCGCTCAACCAGCGCATCAGGCGACTGCGCACCACCGTTTCCTGGCCCGGAATCAGCAGCGGCGCGTCCTGCAGGCATGCAGGAAAGGGCCCCTTGTGGCGCTGGGCCAATGCCGGTGTGGCGAAGAAGCTGAGCCCGCATTCCCCCAGCTTCTGGCTGTAACCCTTGATATCCAGGTGATTGGGCATCGGGCTGTCGGAAATAACCAGGTCCAGACGCTGGATCGCCAGGTCCGCCAATAGCCGTTCCAGCTTGTCTTCGCGGCAGTTGATACGCAGTGCGTTGTCCAATTCCATGGTCGGTGCCAGCAGGCGATAGACGATGGATTTGGGCACCACGTCCGCCACGCCGACACGGAACAGGATCTGCTCTTGCGGGCCTGCCCGCAGCAGCGCCTCCAGCTCGCCACCGATCTGAAACATCTGCTCGGCGTATGCCAGGGTCTGGCGGCCGGTTTCGGTCAGTTCCAGCTGGCGTCCGACGCGCTGAAACAGCTCTAGGCCGTAGGTCTGCTCGAACAGGCTGATCTGGCCGCTGATGGTCTGGGGTGTGAGATTCAGCTGTTCGCTGGCACGTGCGATGCTGCCGGTCTTGGCCACGGCCCAGAAGTAATGCAACTGGCGATAGTTGAGCACGGGGTATTTCCAATATTCGTAAAAACCGAAGTATAACTGCTGAAAATACGAATTTTTCTGATGTATCGCACTCTTTAGAATGCGACCCCATCAGGCGCAGTGCGCGCCGCCCGGTTTTCGACAAGCGAGGAACCCATGCTGCAACTCAAATCCATCGGTACGCCCCTGGTGCTGGTGTTGGCACTGTTTGCCATGAGCGGGTGCGATCAGGCCGAGAAATCCGCCCAGCAAATGCTCGACCAGGCTGCAGAGTCGGCCAAGCAAGCCATCGACAAGACCAACGAAGCGGCCCAGCAGGCGCTGCATGAAGCCATCGGTTCCGAAGGGCACAAGCCCAAGAGCACCGAGCCCGACGCAAAGACCCAGGACATCTGACCCAGACCCGAGCAGGATTGAAAAATGGAATATTTGCTGGAACTCGTCGCAAGCCCAACCGCCTGGGTCGCCCTGGCCACGCTGGTGGCGATGGAGATCGTCCTGGGTATCGATAACCTGATCTTCATCTCCATCCTCACCAACAAGCTCCCGGTGGAGTATCGCTCCAAGGCGCGGCGCATCGGTATCAGCATGGCCCTGGTCATGCGCCTGGCGTTGCTGAGCACCGTGGCCTGGATCGTCCAGCTCACCGAGCCGGTGATCGATGTGTTCGGCCATAGCTTCTCGTGGAAAGACATGATCCTCATCGCCGGTGGCCTGTTCCTGTTGTGGAAGGCGACCAAGGAAATTCACGAGAACGTCGACCCGCGCGGCGCCAAGGAAGAAGCCAAGGCGGGCTCCACCGTGACGCTGGGCTTCGCTGCGGCGATCGGGCAGATCCTGCTGCTGGACATCGTGTTTTCGGTCGACAGCATCATCACCGCCGTGGGCATGACCGAACACTTGCCAATCATGATCATCGCCGTGATCAGTGCTGTGATCGTGATGCTGGTGGCAGCCGACCCGTTGGCCAAGTTCATCAACGACAACCCGACCGTGGTGATGCTTGCGCTGGGCTTCTTGATCATGATCGGTATGACGCTGATCGCCGAGGGCATGGGCGCCCACGTACCGAAAGGTTATGTGTATGCGGCGATGGCCTTCTCGACGCTGATCGAGATCCTCAACATCATGGCTCGCCGTGCGCGGGTCAAGCGTGAGATGGCTGAAGGCTGATGCATGGACCGAGGCCCGCCGGTGAGCGGGCCTCGACGTATCTGCAGGTCAGTGCGCTCCAGCATGGCGGCGCGCGCGCCGGGCCGGCTGTGGCGTGGGCAAGGTGTGCGGCGGCAGAGGGTGATGATGGGCACGACGCCGCACGATTCGTAGTACACCCCACAGCATGGCGGCTGCGACGCTCAGCCACATGCCCACCAGCATGAGAATTGCCATGGTCAGGCTCATAGGTGCCTCCTTCTCTCGGGCCAGCGCAAGGCTTTGCCTTCCAGACACTGCTTTAGTCTAGCTCGCGCCCTGTGACGTTCCATTGACCTTAAGTCTATTGCTTGGTCCGATTCGTTCCTACGGTGGGTCGGACTATACCCGCGAGGCTGTCCGACCTATGATCGACGACCACAGCCGGGCGTGCCTGTCCGGCGCTGGAACAAGTGAGTGTCCATGGAGCAAAAATCCTTCAAATGGCTGGCCGCGTGTCTGCTGGCCGTCAGCCTGACGGGCTGTGCCAGTGCGCCACCGGCCGCTCTCAAGGGCTTGCCGCAGCGTGTCGAAATCAGCAGCGTGCCGTTCTACCGTGGCAATGCCAACCACAGCGGCGCCATGGCCCTGGCGGCGGTGCTCTCGCAGCAAGGCGCACCGATCACGCCAGGCCTTTTGGACAAGCCCTTGAACCTGCCCCAGGCCGCCGAGTCGCTGGATACCGGCATTCCTCGCGTTGCCAGGGATTACGGCATGGTCGTCTATCCACTGGACAAGCGCCTGGACGCCTTGCTGGTGCAGGTGGCTGCGGGTAATCCGGTGTTGCTGCGCTACGAGGAGGGTGCGGCCTGGTGGGGCGAGCCGCGTTACGCGGTGCTGATCGGCTATGACCGTTACAAACAACGGGTGCTGCTGCGCTCAGGCATGCATCGCCGGGAGTTGATGGCGTTCGATGATTTCGAGGCGGCCTGGGTCAAGGAGGGGAGCTGGGCGGTGCTGGTGCAGCCACCGCGGCAGTTGCCGGCCCAAGTGGACCGCCAACGCTGGTTGCAGGCGGCAGATGAACTGGCTCGGGCAGGCCAGGAGCTTGCAGCCAAGCAGGCGGTGAGCAGCCTGGGCAGGTAACGTGGCCTGATCGCTGGCAAGCCGGCGCCTACAGGGTTACGCGAAACCTGTAGGAACCGGTGCGCCGGCGATGAACCGTTAGAAGCCCAGACGATCGCGCAGGCTGTAGTACCAGGCGCCGATGGCGCTGAATGGCACGCGCAGCATCTGGCCACCCGGGAATGGGTAGTGGGGCAGGCCGGCGAAGGCATCGAAGCGCTCAGCCTGGCCTCGCAGGGCCTCTGCCAGCACCTTGCCTGCCAGGTGGGTGTAAGTCACGCCATGGCCTGAGCAACCCTGCGAGTAGTAGATGTTGTCGCCGATACGGCCGACCTGCGGCAGACGCGACAGGGTCAGCAGGAAGTTGCCGGTCCAGGCGTAATCGATCTTGACGTTCTTCAGTTGCGGGAACGCCTTGAGCATCTTCGGACGGATGATCGCTTCGATGTTGGCCGGGTCACGTGCACCGTAGACAACGCCGCCGCCGAAGATCAGGCGCTTGTCGCTGGTCAAGCGATAGTAGTCGAGCAGGTAGTTGCAGTCCTCGACGCAGTAGTCCTGCGGCAGCAGGGTGCGCGCCAGCTCGTCGCCCAGCGGTTCGGTGGTGATCACCTGGGTGCCGCATGGCATCGACTTGGCGGCCAGTTCCGGGACCAGGTTACCCAGGTAGGCGTTACCGGCGACGATGATGAACTTGGCGCGCACTTTGCCCTGCGGGGTGTGTACGACCGGATTGGCGCCGCGTTCGATACGTACGGCCGGGGTTTGCTCATAAATGATGCCGCCCAGCGACTCGACCGCGGCGGCTTCGCCCAGGGCCAGGTTCAGCGGGTGGATGTGGCCGCCGCTCATGTCCAGCATGCCGCCGACGTAGTTGTCGCACGCCACGACTTCGCGAATGCGCTTCTGGTCCATCAGTTCCAGCTGGGTGTGACCGAAGCGTTCCCACAGGCGCTTTTGCGATTCCAGGTGACCCATCTGCTTGGCGGTGAGGGCGGCGAAAACACCACCGTCCTTCAGGTCGCACTGGATGTTGTACTTGGCTACGCGCTCACGAATGATGCGGCCGCCTTCGAAGGCCATCTGGCCCAGCAACTGTGCTTGCTTGGGGCCGACGGTACGTTCGATGACATCGATGTCGCGGCTGTAGCTGTTGACGATCTGGCCGCCGTTGCGGCCCGAAGCGCCGAAGCCGACCTTGGCGGCTTCGACGATGCTCACCTTGAAGCCGTTTTCCAGCAGGAACAGCGCGCTGGACAGGCCGGTGTAGCCGGCACCGATGATACACACATCGGTTTCCACCTCACCCTGCAGCGCCGGACGTGGCGGCACCGGGTTAGCCGAGGCGGCGTAGTAGGACTGGGGGTAGGGGGTATTGGCCATGCTCGAGGAACCTCGTGTTTTATATTTTTAACGAATGTACCGATGCTATCAATAATAATAAACACCCGCTAGTCGTCCGTTGAAAATCCTTTACTCGCATTGCCAGCGCCTGGACTCTAAATATTTTTAAGATTCAGTGGGTTAGCGGGAAAAAAACAGTTGACACCGGTTTCGGAACGCGTAGAATGCGCCCACATCGACAGGCACATAGCTCAGTTGGTTAGAGCACCACCTTGACATGGTGGGGGTCGTTGGTTCGAGTCCAATTGTGCCTACCAAACAAAAGTCCCGGCTTTCGGGCACATGAAGGGCGATCCGAAGGGGTCGCCCTTTTTGCTTGTGCAAGAAAAGTTCATGCGTGCTCGTCTGTGGTGGAGGCAGGGCAGCTGCCATAGATCTCGCGGGGCTTCAGAAGGGCGCCGCCTGTGCGGCGCATCGCGAGCAAGGCTCGCTCCTACAGTTGCGCTTTATTGCACGGC
>NZ_KE384452.1:0-116073 GCF_000425785.1 Pseudomonas taiwanensis DSM 21245 | reverse complement strand
CAACCGCAGACAACATTGGCCCGCCACCACCGTAGGAGCGAGCCTTGCTCGCGATGCGCCGCGCCGGCGGCGCTCGGTCGCATGAGCGCCAACCCCTTGGCCTGCCACTCAACACTCCCCAGAACCGAAAGTTTTTGATTTTTTTGAAAAAAACGCTTTACAGCCATGCGCATCCCCCTTAATATGCGCGCCACACGACAGGCACATAGCTCAGTTGGTTAGAGCACCACCTTGACATGGTGGGGGTCGTTGGTTCGAGTCCAATTGTGCCTACCAAATCTGAAGAGGGGCGATCCGATAGGGTCGCCCTTTTTCGTTTGCGCGTTTCCACGCTGTTGCAGCCCGTAACCTTTGGTCGCGGCCCGTGCGCAAGGCCATCATGCTAGAATCCGCCCCTTCGAATCTGGAGGTGGACGCGTGCGCAAACTGGCAGTGGTAATGGCAGTGCTGGCCCTGGCGGGCTGTGAGAACGAGGTCGAAGGCGTACACAAGCAGGTGGCCGAACATCTGCACAACCCCAAGACCGCCAAGTTCGGCAACGTGCGGATCGACACCCAGGGCACCATCTGCGGCCAGGTGCGTGGCAAGGACGATGCCGGGCAGTACGAAGCCTACCGCAGCTACGTCGCTATCAAGCGCGACGCTGGCCAATACGAAATCATCGTCGATGACACCGGCAACAACTTGCGTATCCGCGAAATGTGCGGTGGCGCGGAGCTGCAGCGCCGCGCCGAAGCGCTGGCCGATCAGCCGGCCCCTGAAGGCTGGGATGTCGAAGTGATTCAAGGCGCCAACATGGGCGCACTGAGCGATATGACCGCACGCCTGATCGAGAAGGGTATTCCGTCTTCGGTGGAATACCGCAATGGCAAGCCGGTGGTGTTGATGGGGCCATTCCCCACAAAGGCCGAAGCCGAGGCCCGCAAGGCTGAAGTCATGGCCAAGCTCGGCACTGACTCGATCGTCATCCAGCACGGCGTCGAGCGCTAGGCGGCGAGCTAGGCGAGTCTGCGGGTGGCCATGGCGCGCCGGTCCCGGCTATGCTTGGACAAAGGAGATGCTGAACGGAGAGGGCCTCATGTCTACGCTGGAACGGGCCATCGTCGTGGCCGCCAGGGCGCATGAAGGGCAATTCGATAAGGGTGGGGCGGCGTACATTCTCCACCCGTTGCGGGTGATGATGCGCGTTGCGACCCCTGAGCAGCGCATTGTCGCGGTGCTGCACGATGTGCTCGAAGACACCCCGTTGACGCTGTCGGACCTCGCCCGTGAGGGGTTCGCATTGAAGATCCTGGCGGCCTTGCTGGCATTGAGCAGGCGTGAAGGCGAAAGCTACCAGGATTTCGTCGTGCGCCTGGGTGATGACCCGTTGGCCCGCACGGTCAAGCTGGCCGATCTTGCCGATAACAGTGATCTTACCCGCATTGCCACCCCAGGCCCTGCCGACCTGGCGCGCCTGGCACGTTATCGGGAGGCCAGTGCCTACTTGCAGGCACTGGCGTGAATGGCAGTCACAGGCCGACGCGAGACGTGCCTGCTAGGTCAATCTTCCTTGGGCACAGTCCAGAAAATCTGCACGCCGCCGTCATCGCGGTGGGCGAGGGTGACATTGTCGTTCTCGGCGATTTCCTCAAGCAGGGTTTCCCAATCCTCCACCGACTCATGTTCCAGCCGGAAGATCAGGGCGGCACGGCTGCGCTGGGCGAGAGGATTGTTGATGATCTTCTGGACGCGAAGGCCCAGTTGTTCGTAGCTGCTAGGGGTTGCGGTGGCAGTGCTGGCCATGGAGCGCTTTCCTTGTTGTTGCTGTATGCACGTACAGTATTTCACCACAAGAATTTTCGCAACTGGCTTCATCGCCGCCAAGCCGCCTTCCAAAGGGTTTGCGGCTGACTTGCAGCGGGCTGGCGCGATTCCCGCGGGAGCGGCGTTGCGCCGGTAGGCCGCTCCCGCGGGGATCATGTGATCAATACTCCCAGAAGATGCGCTGCAGTTCCTTGCTGTCCTGGGTCTTGGTCATCGCCACCATCGCCAGGATCCGCGCCTTCTGTGGGTTCAGGTCATGCGCCACGACCCAGTCGTTCTTGTCATCCGGCTGCTCGGCATTGCGCAGTACGAAGCCGCCCTGGTTCACGTGGGAAGAGCGAATGATCTGTACGCCGTCCTTGCGCAGTTGCTGCAGGGCCGGTACCACTCGCGACGATACCGAGCCATTGCCAGTGCCGGCATGGATCAATGCCTTGGCGCCGTTTTGTGCCAGTGCCTTGTAGGCCGTGTCGGTTACGTTGCCATAGCCGTAGGCGATGTCCACCTGGGGCAGGCTGCTGATCTGCTTGATGTCGAATTCCGAGTTGACGGTGTGGCGCTTGGCTGGCAAACGGAACCAGTAGGACTTGCCTTCCACCACCATGCCCATGGGGCCCCAGGCGCTCTTGAAGGCCTCGGTCTTGATGTTCACCGCTTTGCTCACGTCTCGGCCGGATTGAATCTCGTCATTCAGGGTTACCAGCACGCCTTTGCCGCGCGACTGCTTGTCGCTGGCCACGGCCACAGCGTTGTACAGGTTGAGCATGCCATCGGCGGACATGGCGGTGCCTGGGCGCATAGAGCCCACCACCACGATCGGCTTGTCGGTCTTCTCCACCAGGTTGAGGAAGTACGCGGTCTCTTCCAGGGTGTCGGTGCCGTGGGTGATGACGATGCCGTCGACATCTTTGCTGTCTGCCAGTTCGGCGACGCGTTTGCCCAGCTTCAGCAAGTCATCGTTGCTGATGCTTTCCGAGGCGATCTGCATCACTTGTTCACCGCGAACGTTGGCCAGTCCGGCCAGTTCCGGCACGCCGGCGATGAGTTTGTCCACGCCCAGCTTGGCGGCCTGGTAGGTAGCGCTGTTGGCAGCACTGGCGCCGGCGCCGGCAATGGTGCCGCCCGTGGCGAGGATCACTACGTTGGCGAGTTTCTGTTGAGTTTCGGCTTCCTTCGCCGAGACGGTGGCGGGCAGCGCCAGCAGCAGCGCGAGCGCAGTGGGGGCGAAGGTCTTCAATGCAGCATTCATGATTATTGTGCTCTCTTCCTAATGAGATTTTTGCTGTGTCGCCTTGCACGTGAGGCAGTTTTCGTACCAGCTGCCCCATCGCCGGCAAGCCAGCGCCTGCGGGGGGTGTGGGCGCTTGGGTAGCTGCGCTCATTCGGGATTCCGAACAAAATCAGCAAAAGGTGTTCGGTTTATCGGAAAAATTCCGGATAATCCGTCGCGCACACGCCTTGACCCCGGCATCGAAACGGATTTGACAAACGCAGGTCTTGTTTCCATAGTTAGGAACCGCAAACGTTTGCGACCCGATAAAAATCACAAGATTCGGAGTCATTCCCCATGAAGCTGCCGTTCACTGGCCGTCTGCTGGCCCTCGCTGTCGCCTCCACGCTTTCCCTCGCTCTGCCGCTGTCTGCCGCCCACGCCGAAGATGCGCCCAAGGTTGCGTTGGTGATGAAGTCCCTGGCCAACGAGTTCTTCCGCACCATGGAGGACGGCGCCAAGGCGTACCAGAAAGACCACCCGGGCGAGTTCGAACTGGTGGCCAACGGCATCAAGGATGAAACCGATACCGGCAACCAGATCCGAATCGTCGAGCAGATGATCGCCACTGGCGCCAAGGCCTTGGTCATCGCTCCGGCCGATTCCAAGGCATTGGTACCGGTGTTGAAGAAGGCCATGGATGCTGGCATCACCGTGGTGAACATCGACAACCGCCTGGACCCGGACGTACTCAAGAGCAAGGGCATCAGCGTTCCCTTCGTAGGCCCTGATAACCGCAAGGGCGCTCGCCTGGTCGGCGACTACCTGGCCAAGGAAAAACTCAAGGCTGGCGACCAGGTCGGTATCATCGAAGGCGTGCCTACCACCACCAATGCCCAGCAACGTACCGCCGGTTTCAAGGACGCCATGGAAGCGGCGCAGGTGAAGATCGTCTCGGTGCAGTCCGGCAACTGGGAGATCGACAAAGGCAACGCGGTTGCCGCTTCGATGCTCAACGAATACCCCGATATCAAGGCGCTGCTTGCGGGCAACGACAGCATGGCCCTGGGCGCTGTGTCGGCTGTGCGAGCCGCCGGCAAGACCGGTCAGGTGCAGGTGGTCGGCTATGACAACATCAATGCAATCAAGCCGATGCTCAAGGATGGCCGGGTTCTCGCCACCCTCGACCAGGCCGCCAGCCAGCAAGCGGTGTATGGCATCCAGGCAGCGTTGAAAATGCTCAAGGGCGAGAAACCGGATGTGGATGCTGACAATGTCATCCAGACCCCGGTCCAACTCATCACCCAGCCTTGACCCCCAGCAGGAGACGTGGCCATGTCGGCATCGGCCAATGAAGTGGTGCTCGTTGCAACGGGGCTGGGCAAGACCTACGCCCAGCCAGTGCTCGGCGACGTCAGCCTGAGCCTGCGTGGTGGTGAGGTGCTGGCCCTTACCGGTGAAAACGGCGCTGGCAAGAGCACCTTGTCCAAGCTCATCAGTGGCCTGGAGGTACCCACCACCGGGCAGATGACCTATCGCGGCCAGGCCTATGCGCCTGGCAGCCGCAATGAGGCCGAGCGCCTGGGCGTGCGCATGGTCATGCAGGAACTCAACCTGCTGCCGACCCTGACCGTGGCCGAGAATCTTTTCCTCGACAACCTGCCCAGCCGGTTCGGCTGGATCAGCCAGAAGCGCCTGCGCCAGCTGGCCACTGCGGCCATGGCCCAGGTGGGGCTGGACGCCATCGACCCGGACACCCCGGTCGGGCAACTGGGCATCGGCCACCAGCAGATGGTCGAAATCGCCCGCAACCTGATCGGCGACTGCCGCGTGCTGATCTTCGATGAACCTACCGCCATGCTCACCGCCCGCGAGGTCGAATTGCTGTTCGTGCAGATCGAACGCTTGCGCCAGCGCGGCGTGGCGATCGTCTATATCTCCCACCGCCTAGAAGAGCTGCAGCGCGTGGCCCAGCGCATCGTCGTGCTGCGCGATGGCAAGCTGGTGTGCGATGAGCCCATCCAACGCTACAGCAGTGCCGAGCTGGTCAACCTGATGGTAGGCCGGGAATTGGGCGAACACATCGACCTTGGTGGTCGCACGCTGGGTGCGCCCTTGCTCAAGGTCGACGGTTTGTCTCGGGGTGACAAGGTGCGCGATGTGTCGTTCCAGGTCAGGGCAGGGGAGATCTTCGGTATTTCCGGGTTGATTGGCGCAGGCCGCACCGAGTTGCTGCGCCTGATCTTCGGCGCCGATGTCGCCGACAGTGGCAGCATCGAGATCGGCCAGCCGCTCAAGGCCGTGACCATCGACTCGCCCAAGGCTGCCGTGCAAGCGGGCATCGCGTTGATCACCGAGGATCGCAAGGGCGAAGGCCTGCTGTTGTCGCAGTCGATCGCTGCCAACATCGCCTTGGGCAACTACAGCGCGGTTTCCCAGGCCGGCTTACTCGACGGCGACGCCGAAAAAGCTCTGGCCGAGCGGCAGATCAATGCCATGCGCATCCGCAGTGCGGGCCAGGACCAGGCGGTCGGTGAACTTTCCGGGGGCAACCAGCAGAAAGTGGTGATCGGCCGTTGGTTGGAACGTGACTGCCAGGTGCTGCTGTTCGACGAGCCGACTCGGGGGATCGATGTCGGCGCCAAGTTCGACATCTATGGCCTGCTGGCCGACCTTGCGCGTCAAGGCAAGGCCTTGGTGGTGGTGTCCAGCGACCTGCGCGAGTTGATGCTGATCTGCGACCGTATCGCGGTCCTTTCCGCTGGGCGACTGATCGACACCTTCGAACGCGAACATTGGCGCCAGGACCAGCTTCTTGCCGCTGCCTTCGCTGGCTATCAGAAACGTGACGCACTGCTGCACGACGCAGCTCCCAGGACTGATGCATGAAAACCACCCCCCTCGATACCCCGGGCAGCACACCAGTGCGCCGCGGCGGCAGCTACTTCGGCCTGGGCAGTTACCTGGGCCTGGCCGGCGCCTTGCTGGCGATGATCGTGCTGTTCTCGTTGCTGAGCAGCCATTTCTGGTCCTATGCCACCTTCAGCACCCTGGCCAACCAGATTCCCGACCTGATGGTGCTGGCGGTGGGCATGACCTTCGTGCTGATCATCGGCGGCATCGACCTGTCTGTGGGCTCGGTGCTGGCGCTGGCGGCGTCGACGGTCAGCGTGGCGATCCTCGGCTGGGGGTGGTCGGTGCTGCCCGCCGCCTTGCTCGGCATGGCCGTGGCCGCGCTGGCGGGCAGCATCACCGGGGCCGTTACCGTGGCCTGGCGGATCCCCTCGTTCATCGTTTCCCTTGGCGTGCTGGAGATGGCCCGTGGGTTGGCCTACCAGTTCACCGACTCGCGCACCGCCTACATCGGCGATGCCTACGCCTGGTTCTCCAACCCGATTGCCTTTGGCATTTCGCCGGCGTTCATCCTGGCCTTGCTGGTGATTCTGGCGGCCCAGCTTGTGCTGACCCGCACGGTGTTCGGGCGCTACCTGATCGGCATCGGCACCAATGAAGAGGCTGTTCGCCTGGCCGGCATCGACCCACGCCCTTACAAAGTCGTGGTGTTCGCCTTGATGGGGCTCTTGGCTGGTCTGGCCGCGCTATTCCAGATCTCGCGCCTCGAGGCGGCAGACCCCAACGCCGGCTCGGGCCTTGAATTGCAGGTGATTGCCGCTGTGGTCATCGGTGGCACCAGCCTGATGGGCGGGCGTGGTTCGGTCATCAGCACCTTCTTCGGCGTGCTGATCATCTCGGTACTGGCCGCGGGGCTGGCGCAGATCGGCGCCTCAGAGCCCACCAAACGAATCATCACCGGGGCGGTCATCGTCATCGCCGTGGTGCTCGACACCTACCGCAGCCGGCGCGCAACTCGGCGGAACTGAATTTATGGCAACCATCAAAGACGTCGCGGCACTCGCGGGTATTTCCTATACCACGGTGTCTCATGTACTGAACAAGACCCGCCCGGTCAGTGAACAGGTGCGGCTGAAGGTCGAGGCGGCCATCGCCGAGCTCGACTATGTACCCAGTGCGGTGGCCCGCTCGCTCAAGGCACGTAGTACGGCGACCATCGGCCTGCTGGTGCCCAACAGTGTCAACCCGTACTTCGCCGAGCTGGCGCGGGGTATCGAGGATGCCTGCGAGCGCAATGGTTACTGCGTGATCCTGTGCAACTCGGATGACAACCCACAGAAGCAGCGCAGCTATCTGCGCGTGCTGCTGGAAAAGCGCATCGATGGCCTGGTGGTGGCGTCGGTGGGCGAGGACAGCGACCTGCTGCAGAGCCTTGCCGGTGTGCGGACGCCAATGGTCATCGTCGACCGCGAACTGGAGGGGGTCGATGCCGACCTGGTGCGCATCGATCATGAACAGGGTGCCTACCTGGCGACCGTGCACCTGCTCGAACTGGGCCATCGTGATATTGCCTACATCGGCGGCCCCGCGCAGACCGGTGTCAGCCAACTGCGCCTGGCCGGTTTTCGCCGGGCCATGGCCCAGGCGCAGGCGCCGGTGGAGCCCGGCCGTGTCCTGCACTGCGACTTCACCAGCCCCGGTGGCCATGCGGCGGCGGCGACGCTGCTCGATGGCAACCGACCCACGGCGATCTTCGCCGGCAATGACATGATTGGCTTCGGCGTGCTGCGTGCCGCCGCCGAACGCAACATCAACGTGCCAGGCGAGTTGTCGGTGATCGGTTTCGACGATATCGAACTGAGCCGTTATGTGTACCCACCGCTGACCACCGTGGGCCAGTCGATCCGCGAGCTGGGCGAAAGCGCTGCGGCGCTGCTGCTGTCGCGCATCGCCACACCGCGCCTGGGGGCTTCGGAGCAGCGTATCGTTGCACCGCGTATCGTTGCCCGCGAGTCCACCGGGCCACGCCCGGACCTGTTCAATGATTACCGCTAAGGAGCAGCCATGAAGGCCAAGGTAGTGGTGGTCGGTAGCCTCAACATGGACCTGGTGGCCCGCGCCGAACGCCTGCCGCGTCCGGGCGAAACGCTGGCCGGCGAAACCTTTTTCACCGTGCCTGGGGGCAAAGGTGCCAATCAGGCGGTGGCCGTCGCCCGACTGGGCGGCACTGTGGCGATGGTCGGCAACGTTGGCGATGACGCCTATGGCCAGCAGCTGCGCCAAGCGCTGGAGGTCGAAGGTATCGACTGCCAGGCAGTCAAGGTATGCGAGGGCGTTTCCAGCGGCGTGGCGCTGATTACCGTGGATGCCGCCAGCCAGAACTGCATCGTCATCATTCCCGGTGGCAACGGCCTGCTGACGCCACAGGCCGTGCAGCAGTTCGATGGGTTGTTGCAGGCGGCCGAAGTGATCATCTGCCAGCTCGAGGTGCCGGCCGACACCGTGGCCTGGACCCTGGCCCGGGGGCGTGAGCTTGGCAAGACCGTGATTCTCAACCCCGCGCCGGCCACCGGCCCTTTGCCGACACAATGGCTGGCCCACATCGATTACCTCGCCCCGAACGAAAGCGAGGCCCAAGCGCTGACCGGCGTGCCAGTCAGCGACCTCGACAGCGCCCGGCGTGCGGGTGAGCGCCTGGTGCAACTGGGGGTGCGCAAGGTGATCATCACGCTGGGCGCGCACGGGGCCCTGCTGGTTTGCGCGCAAGGCAGCCGGCACTTCCCCGCGCCCAAGGTCAAGGCGTTGGATACCACCGCCGCCGGCGATACCTTCATTGGCGGGTTCGCCGCCGCGCTGGTGCGTGGCCTGACGGAGGATGCCGCCATCGCTTTCGGCCAACGCGCCGCAGCGCTGTCCGTTACCCGCGCGGGTGCGCAGCCGTCCATCCCGTACCTCAAGGAGCTGCCATGAAGAAGACCGCACTGCTCAACATCGCCTTGTCACGCACCATTGCAGGCCTGGGGCATGGCGACATCCTGGTGATCGGCGATGCCGGGTTGCCGGTACCGCCGGGCGTCGAGCTGATCGACCTGGCGGTGACGCCAGGCATTCCGGATTTCGCCAGTGTGCTACGTGCCGTGCTGAGCGAGATGCAAGTTGAGCGTTATGTGGTAGCAGAAGAAATGCTGGACGTGTCGCCACCTGCGCTGGCGGAAGTGGCACGCTTGCCGCTGGAACGGCGTGAGTTGATGCCCCACGAACAGTTCAAACGCCTCAGCCGTCAGGCCAAGGCCGTGGTGCGCACGGGGGAGTGCAAGCCTTACAGCAACATCGCCCTGATAGCCGGCGTCACCTTCTAGCTGTACGAGCCGGCTTGCCGGCGATGAGGCCGTTGCGGACAATGCTCGCTGACCGTCCAGTGCGATGAACCATGCACCCAGATCCGCAAACGCTCTACCAACAGGCCCTTAGCGACCAAGGTTACGTTCCCGACGCTGCCCAGGCCCAGGCTGCCATCGCCCTGCAGGCGTGCTTCGACAGCCTGCGACAAGGCAGACACGCCCAGGGTATCTACCTCTGGGGGCCAGTCGGGCGTGGCAAGACCTGGCTCATGGACCTGTTCCACCGTTGCCTGCAAGTGCCTGCCCGACGGCAGCACTTCCATCACTTCATGGCCTGGGTGCACCAGCGGCTGTTCCAGCTCAACGGCACTGCCGACCCGTTGCATGCACTGGCACGTGAGCTGGCCGGGCAGATCCGCGTGCTGTGCTTCGATGAACTGTTCGTCAGCGACATAGGCGATGCGATCATCCTGGGGCGCTTGTTCCAGGTGCTGTTCGATGAGGGTGTGGTCATCGTGGCCACCTCAAACCAGCCGCCGGACCAGCTGTACCGCGACGGCTTCAACCGCGAGCGCTTCCTGCCGGCGATAGCCGCCATCGAGCGGCACATGAAGGTGCTCTCGGTGGCCGGCGAGCAGGATCACCGCTTGCACCCAGGGGCTGCGCGGCAACGCTACTGGGTGGCCGAGGCGGGCGGCAGCACTGCCCTTGCGCGGGTTTTCGAACAGCTCAGTGCGCACGAGCCAGGCACGGATCAACCGCTGACGCTGGGCAGCCGCCAGATTCACGTGGTACGCCGTAGCGAGCAGGCCATTTGGTGCCGCTTCGCCGACTTGTGCGAGCAGCCCCTGGCAGCCATGGAGTTCATGGCATTGTGCGATCGCTTTTCGGCCATTTTGGTGGAGGGCATCCCGGCCCTGGGTGGAGAGCAACGGGCAGGGCGTATCGCTCGCGGTACCGAAGATGCAGCGGCCCGGGTCGAGGCTGGCGATCGCCAATTGCCGATGCTGTCGCCCAAGGACGATGCGGTGCGCCGCTTCATCGCCCTGGTCGATGAGTGCTATGACCGCAAGGTGGCTTTGTACCTGGAAGCGCAGGTACCGCTCGAAGCACTCTACACTCAAGGGTATCTGGCGTTCCCGTATCAACGGACCCTCAGCCGGCTACGGGAGATGCAACTGCAACGCTTCGCCTGAAGGAGCCGAATCATGGAGCCGCTGTCGCATCATCTGCTGACCCAGGCCTACAACAATGCCTGGGCCAATCACCGCCTGTACAAGGCTTGCCTGCAACTGACCCAGGACGAATTCGTCGCCCCGCGTTGCAGTTTTTTCCCATCGATCAAGTCCACCCTCAACCATCTGTTGACGGTGGACTGGTTCTATTTGCACATGCTCGAATGCGAGCAGCGCGGGGAAACACCTACCCCGGATGCAGAGCGCTTTTTCGAGCCGGAACAGCCGTTCGCCACCTGCGCTGACCTGCATGCCGAGCAAGCCCAGGCAGACCATCGGTTGATCAGCTATTGCCAGGGATTGCGTGATGACCAGTTGGCCCGGTATGTGAACATTGCCCGTCCTCAGCGCATGCAACGCGAGCCTCGGTTGCGCCTGCTGGCGCATTTGTTCGAGCACCAGATCCATCACCGTGGCCAAGTGCACGGGATGCTCAGCAACACCTCGGTGAGACCGCCCCAGCTGGACGAGTTCTTCTGCGAGGAGGAAGCCGGGTTGCGGGCGGAGGATTTTGCCGAACTTGGCTGGACCGAAGCACAGATCTGGAAGAACTGAGCCGCCCGTGGGAGGGGCCTCGCATCGCGAAAGGCCCGCCCGGCAGCCCCACGGCGTAGCGGGCGGAGTGAGAATCCTTGCCGCTCGATCGTGACAGTTAGCCACTCCCACAGGCGTCTGCGTTTACCGGGTCAACGCCCCAGCCATTCGATCAACGCCTTGTGAAACTGCGCCGGCTCCTCGATCTGTGGCGCGTGTCCCAGCCCGGCGAAGGTCACCAGTTCGCCTTGGGGGATCATCTTGGCCACCTGCGGCCCCAGCACTTTGTACTGGCCAAGCTTGGCTTTTACATCCGTTGGCGCGATATCGCTGCCGATGGCCGTGGTGTCCTGATCGCCGATCAGCAGCAACGTCGGCATCTTCAGGTCCTTGAACTCGTGATACACCGGTTGGGTGAAGATCATGTCGTAGATCAGCGCCGAGTTCCATGCCACACGTTCATGCCCAGGCCCTGTGTTCAACCCCACCAGCATCTGCACCCAGCGTTCGTACTCGGGCTTCCAGCGCCCGGCGTAATAGGTATTGCGCTCATACTTGCGCACACCGTCGGCATCGAGCTTCAGCTCTCGTTGGTACCACTGATCGACCGTCCGGTAAGGCACGCCTAGGGCTTTCCAGTCCTCCATGCCAATGGGATTGACCATGGCCAGGCGTTCGACTTGCTGTGGGTACATCAAGGCGTAGCGGGTGGCGAGCATGCCGCCTGTGGAATGACCGAGGATGACCGCCTGCTTGATGCCTAACTGGGCGAGCAGCGCCTGGGTGTTGTCGGCCAGTTGCTGGAAGCTGTACTGGTAGTGGGCAGGCTTGCTGGAGCTACAGAAACCGACCTGGTCGGGCGCGATGACCCGGTAGCCAGCCTGGCTCAGGGCGTCGATGGTGGTTTCCCAGGTGGCGGCGCAGAAGTTCTTGCCGTGCATCAGCACGACGCTGCGGCCATTGGCTTGCCCCTTGGCAGGCACGTCCATGTACCCCATCTGCAGGCGCTGCCCCTGGGAGGTGAAGTCGAAATGCCTGAGCGGGTAGGGGTACTGGAAGCCTTCGAGCTGTTGACCGTAGGTGGGCATTTCAGCGGCGAGGGCCGGGCCCGTCATCAGGCAGGCCAGGGCCAGGGCGGTTGCGCGCAGCATGGGGGCACTCCGTGTAGGGCCATGTAGGAATGGGCGACTGTAGCAGTCGCTTGCCCTGATGAAACGTTAAAGGTGTTACCAGGCGTGAAACCAGCCCAGCGTGATCATCGCCAACACGGTGTAGCGACCGGCCTTGGCCAGGGTCACCAGCAACAGGAAACGCCAGAAGGGTTCGCGCATGATGCCGGCGATCAATGTCAGCGGGTCGCCAATCACGGGCATCCAACTGAGCAGCAGCGACCATTGTCCCCAGCGTTGGTAGCGCTGCTGGGCACGCTCCAGTTGCGCGGCGCTGAAAGGGAACCAGCGCTTCTCGCGCAGGTGCTCGATGGCGCGGCCTAGCAGCCAGTTGACCACCGAACCGAGCACATTGCCCAAGGTTGCCACCGCAAGGAGGGTCGCCCAGGTGTCGGGCTGGCGCAGCAGCAACCCCACCAGCACGGCCTCCGACTGTAGAGGCAGCAGGGTCGCTGCGCCAAAGGCGCTGAGAAACAGCGCCCAGAGGCTGAGCATCAGTAGTTGGCGACCACGGTGTCCTTGCCGTCCTGGGTCACCCCGATGACCTGGTAAGGGTCCTTGTGATCGCCCATTTCCATACCTGGCGAGCCCATGGGCATGCCGGGTACTGCCAGGCCTTTTAGGTCAGTGCGCTTGGCCAGCAGGCGCACCTGCTCGGCCGGCACATGGCCTTCGACGAACTTGCCGTCGATCACCCCGGTGTGACACGACGCCAGGCGCGGTGCGACGCCCAGGCGCTGCTTGACCGCGCTCATGTTCGGCTCGACATGGTCATTGACGGTGAAGCCGTTGTCGCGAAGGTGGCTGATCCAGGCTTTGCAGCAGCCGCAGTTGGGGTCGCGGTAGACGTCGATGGTTTCGGCTGCCTGGGCCAGGCCTGTGAAGGCCAGCAGTCCCAGGGTGATCAAGTGTTTACGCAGCATGAGGGTTCAACTCCTTCTAAGACGCAGCCGCATGCCTGTCATCACAGGCGTCGGTTCCAGGCCCGGCGGTAGGTCAGCAGCATAGCGTAAGCCGCCTCCCGGCGCAGCGCGCACGTCGTCAGCTCGCCTGCTCGTCCTGGCCAAGGTCACGCATCAGCAGGCCGAACGACAATGGGACCTGCTCAGGAATGGGCAGGTACACGATGTGGCCATCCCCCGGCGCCACGTCGATGGCCCGTTGCTGCCGGTTGTTCAGGCGATGGAGGTCGAAATGATAATTGCCACGCGGGGTCATCAGCTCCAGGTGATCGCCTACGGCGAAGCGGTTCTTCACCTTGACCTCGGCCAGCCCATCAACGCGCTCGCCCGTCAGCTCGCCAACGAACTGCTGGCGCTCGGACACCGAGTTGCCTCGTTGGTAGTTCTGGTACTCGTCGTGAACATGGCGGCGCAGGAAACCCTCGGTGTAGCCACGCTGTGCAAGGGATTCGAGGTTGCCCATCAGGCTTCGGTCGAAGGGTCGGCCGGCCACCGCGTCGTCGATGGCCTGGCGATAGGATTGCACCGCGCGGGCACAGTAGAAGTGCGACTTGGTCCGGCCTTCGATTTTCAGCGAATGCACCCCCATGGCGGTCAGCCGCTCGACATGCTGGATAGCGCGCAGGTCCTTGGCGTTCATGATGTAGGTACCGTGCTCGTCCTCGAAGGCGGGCATCGCCTCGCCCGGGCGGTTGCTCTCCTGCAGCAGGAACAGCTGGTCGGTAGGGGTGCCCAGGCCGAGTGTCGGTTCGACCAGTTGCACGATGTCGCCGGTGGCGTTTTCAGTGGCCGGCTGGGCGTCGTACTTCCAGCGGCAGGCATTGGTGCAGGTGCCTTGGTTGGCATCGCGCTTGTTCAGGTAGCCCGACAACAGGCAGCGGCCAGAGTACGCCATGCACAGGGCACCGTGGACGAACACTTCCAGTTCCATCTCCGGCACCTGCTGACGGATTTCCGCGATTTCCTCTAGCGACAGTTCACGGGACAGGATGACCCGACTCAAGCCCAATTGCTGCCAGAACTGCACACTGGCCCAGTTGACCGTGTTGGCCTGTACCGACAGGTGCACCGGCATGTGCGGGAAGTGCTGGCGCACCAGCATGATCAGGCCCGGGTCGGACATGATCAGCGCATCGGGCGCCATGTCGATCACGGGCGCAAGGTCTTTGAGGAAGGTCTTGAGCTTGGCGTTGTGCGGGGCGATGTTGACCACCACGTAAAAGCGCTTGCCCCGGGCGTGCGCCTCCTGGATGCCCAAGGCCAGGTTGGCGTGGTCGAATTCATTGTTGCGCACGCGCAGGCTGTAGCGCGGCTGGCCGGCGTAGACCGCATCGGCGCCATAGGCGAAGGCATAGCGCATGGTCTTGAGGGTGCCGGCTGGGGCCAGCAATTCGGGCTTGGCGAATGAGGTCATGTGCGCACCGGGGCAAAAGCGGCGGATGCTAAGGCTCGGCTCGCGGCTGCGTATTGATTTGAATCAACGCCAGGGTGGCACTTTTCCTGTGATGGCCTGCACTAACAACCAGGACACTCAAGGAATCACCATGAACGAAACCGCCCTCCAGAACAGAGCCCTGGCCGTACTCCTGACGTTGGTGTCGGTCGCTTTCGCGTGGATACTACTGCCCTACTACGGCGCCATCTTCTGGGCGGTGATTCTCGGCATCCTCTTCGCGCCTTTGCAGCGCCATCTGCTGATCCGCTTCGGTCGGCGTCGTAACCTGGCCGCCGCGGCCACTTTGCTGGTATGCCTGATGGTGGCCATCTTGCCGGTGATCATCACCAGCGCATTGCTGGTGCAGGAGGGGGCGGCGTTGTACCAGCGCATCGAGAGCGGTCAACTGGACATCGCCGGCTATGTCGAGCGCGGCCGGGACATGCTGCCCGCCTTCGCCCAGCAAGGGCTGGACAGGATGGGCATGGGTAACTTCGACGGCCTGCGCGAGAAAATCACCAAATGGGCCACCCAGGGCAGTCAGGTACTGGCCAGCCAGGCGTTCAACTTCGGCCAAGGCACCTTCGAATTCCTGATCAGCTTCGGCATCATGATGTACCTGCTGTTCTTCTTCTTGCGCGAGGGGCCGGAGGTGGCTCGTCAGGTACGGCTTGCGGTGCCGTTGCCCGAGCACCAGAAGCGCCGTCTGCAACTGAAGTTCAACCGCGTGGTACGGGCGACGGTCAAGGGCAACGTGCTGGTCGCGATCACCCAGGGGGCGCTGGGCGGATTCATCTTCTGGGTGCTGGACATTCCCAGTGCGCTGGTATGGGCGGTGTTGATGGCGTTCCTGTCGTTGTTGCCGGCGGTGGGCGCGGGCATTGTCTGGGCACCGGTGGCGGCGTATTTCCTGCTTACCGGAGCGATTCTGCAGGGCGCGATCCTGACGGCATTCGGGGTGCTGGTGATTGGCCTGGTGGACAACCTGCTACGACCGATTCTGGTGGGCAAGGACACCCGAATGCCCGATTACCTGATCCTGGTGTCCACCTTGGGCGGGCTGGCGGTGTTCGGGCTCAATGGGTTCGTGATCGGGCCGTTGATCGCGGCCTTGTTCGTCTCCAGTTGGGCGATTTTCGCATCGACCAAGCCGAAGGTGCAGTTGCCGCAGTAGGGCAGGCCGAATTATCGGAAACTGTACGAAACGCCTGCATACACGCTGAAACTTTCGCCGGGTGTGGAGCGGGCCTTGTCCAGTCCTGTGTCGTCGTAGCCTGGTGTAACCGTGGCGGCATAACGTTTGTTGGTCAGGTTGCGCAGGTCAAGCCAGGTTTGCCAGTCCTGCTTGGGCGAATCCCAGCCCAGGCGCGCACCGAGCAGGGCATAGGCATCGGCGGGGTAGCTGTTGGCGTAGTCGACCTGCACCTTCGAGGCCATCTGGGTGTTCACGCCGGCGTAGAAGCCGCCTGGCCAGTCATAACGCAGTTCGGCCTGGTAATAATGCATCGGGATGCCGGGCAGGCGGTTGTCGCCGAACGTGTCGTCATCGCGGTAGTGGAAGTCGCTGAAGGTGTAGGCCTGGCGCAGGCTCAACTTGCCGGTGCCGGATTGTTCCCAGAGGATACTGTCCAATGCGGCTTCGACACCTTGGTGGACCGTGGGGCTGGCGTTGTATTCGGCGGTAATGCCGGGGGCCAGTTCCACTGCCAGCAGTTCGTGACGCACCTGGGCGTAGTACCAGGCCAGCTCCCAACGACCGACTCTCGAGTCGCCACGAGCACCCAGTTCCAGTGTTGTGGCTGTCTGGTTTTGCATCTCGATCGGTTGCGTCTTGGTCGGTGCGCTCCAGATCAGCGACCACGGATGTGGCGGCTCAACCGAGCGGCTGAGGTTGCCATAGACCTGTAAGTCAGGACGAATGTCGTAGCGCAGGCCTACACGTGGTGCATAGTCCCAGTCGTGTTGGCTGACCTTCCCGCCTTCGGCAGGATAGGTCACATCGCTCTCGCGTCGGGTATAGATCATCGCCAGGCCAGTGGTCAGCCAGAGGTCCGGGACCAGCTCCAGGTCGTTGCCGGCATGCAGCACGGTGTCCGAGCCCTGATAGCTGAAGTCGCGCGTGCGCTCGCCAACTATATCGTTCACCCGCGTGAATTGTGATGCGCCGCTGTTGGGCAGGTGTTTGGTGGTGCGCCACCCGATGGTCGTCTTGCTCTCATGGCCGAACAAGGTGTCCCGACGGAAGTAGTTGAGCGTGCCACTGACATCGGTGTAGGCAACCTTCAGGCGCATTGCGCCTTCACGCAAGTCCATCGGGTAGTCGTGATAGACCAGCCCTGCTTCCAGGCGTGAGTCGTCGTCCAGGAAGAAGGTGGTTTTGTTGCCCACCCAGGTGCTGCCCGGCTGCGGACGGCTGTCATTACGTGACAAGTAACCTGGATTGGCAGCCCGCGGATCATGCTTGATCTGCGCTTTGGTCAAGCGGCCGGCCAACGCGTTTTCGGTTTCTCGGTAGCGCAGGTAGAAGCGGGTTTCCAGGTTGGGATTGAAACGGTAGCCGACATTGGCGGCAATCCCCTTGGCACTGCCGCTGCTGTGCTTCTGATAACCGTCGTATTCCGAATCGGTCAGCGCCACGTAGTAGTCCAGGTTACCCAGCACCTGGCCCGAGCTGATATGCCGGTGCTGGTAACCACGGCTGCCAACCTCGTAGCGCACCTGCAGCGGCGCTGCATCGTACCCTGTGTGGGTCACATAGTTGATCGCGCCGCCCAGCGCCAGGGCACCCTGGTCGAAACCATTGGCGCCGCGCAGCACTTCGGCCCGGCTCAGCCACAGGGGTTCGAACAGTTCGTAGGGTGTGCCGCCGGGACCGGTCAGGGGCAGTCCGTCGAACATCGTGTACACCCCGGAGCCATGTGCCCCCGGTGCACGGTTGATGCCTGAACCGCGAATCGACAGCTTGATGCCATCGTTGCCCGCCGACTGGGCGAATACCCCAGGCTGGTAAGCCAGCACATCCTGATTACTGGCCACCCGGCCCTGACCAACACGCTGCATGTCCACCAGGTTGCTGGCCCCCGGCACCGCCTGCAGGCGTTCGCGGGCGTCGTCCAGCTCGCTTTGCTGCTCGTCATTGATCAGCACCTCGCCCAGTTCAACGGCTGGAGCAGCAGTGGCTTGCTGGCTGAGGGTGAAAGCGGCCAGCAGGCCAAGGCAAGACGAAAGGGGCAAAACGGGGCGCATCCTACAACTCCAGGCGAAAAGCGAACAGGCAACCGCGTTGTGACGAAAGAAATACCGTCCAGAGCACGGGGAATTTCAGTTAATTGCACCGCGCCAATGGAAGACGGTTGTGTAGGAAGCGCGTTTACAAACCCCGCGAGTGGAGCCAGCACATCGCCCTTCGTAAGGTGGGCCCATGGCGACAGCACATCCGGCTGTCGCAACTGGCGATTACTTGTGGAGTTCAATGATGAAAACCAACGTACGGCAGGAACCAGAACATGCTGCGGACACACCGATTCGCCTGACGCCCCGCGAGCATCAGGTCCTGCTGTGGTGTGCATACGGCAAGAGCTCGTGGGAGATCGGTCGAATTCTGCAGTGCAAGGAGTCGACGGTGAATTTCCACGTGTCCAATATCCTGCGCAAATTCGATGTCCCCACGCGTGTAGCGGCTGTGATCAAGGCCATACGCTACGGCATGTTGTCCGAGCAGTGAGGGCGGATCATGTCATCAGAGCGTATGGAAGATTTACCGCCGCCACCCGCGTTGCCTGTCAAGGGGGCACGTTTTCCCGATGGCGATGATCCTTTTTGGCCACGCATCGAACTGTGTTCGCTACGAGAGCGCTTGCGCCTTGGCGGTCAGGTGAGCGAGGCGCGCCTGGCACTGGCGGCTCGCTGTGCGGCGATCAACGCTGCTTCGGAGTTCGCGCACTGGCGCGCCGTACTGCGAGGGCGTGGCTACAAGCGTCTGGAGGACGTAGCAGGGCATGACCATGGAAGGGCGTTGTCGGTCTGCTATCGGCGTTTCGTCGAGGCCGCCGTGATGCGTACTCTTTATACCAAGCCCGGCGGGCAGGTGGTGTGGAGAACGCCATCATGAGCGAACGCTACCTGCTGGAGGCGGCCAGCGCGGCTTTTCGTGAGGTGCTCAATACAGAGGGCAGGGCGCTGTTCGGTGCGTTGCTGGGAGCTTTGCTGGTCAGTGCCGCGCGAGATCGCTTGATCATCGTCTCGCGCAAGCGCCTGTCGACCCGCAAGCAGATGCTGCTGGTGTTTCTGACGCTGGGCGTAGGCTATCTGTTCGAGCCGTTGTTGCATTCCTTGGTGCCCATGTTGTCACGCGGCATGGCCGCCTTCGTGGCGGCGGTGGTGGTGATTCCGATCAGCCTCAAGGTCATGGTCTGGCTGGATTCTGTGGACCTGCGCGAGCTGCTTCAGCGCTGGCGCCGTCGTGGCTAGCCTTCGATTGGAGTGGGCATGCGCAGCGTCAGCTCGCGCACCTGGCGCTCCAGTTGGTGGATTCGTTGCTTGTCTTCGATCTGCAATTGAATCGCCTGGCGATCGGCAACTGAAAGCGCGCGAAGACGCGCGAGCATGTCGCTCTCCCAGGTCTCGTTTGCCAAGCCCGACGGGCCGTCCTGGTACTCACCCAGCAATAGCCAGTCGAGCGAGCAGCCGCGCTGGCGGGCGATGTCTATGCATAGTGCGTAGGGAATGCTGCCACGCACCTTCCAACTGCTCAGGGTCTGCGGGCTTACCGCAAGGGCCCTGGCCAGCTGCACATCGGTCTCCGAGCCGGTCAGCAGCTTGAGACGTGCCAGCACTGATGCAAATAAAGGGCTACTCATAACAAATATCCACGACTGGTTTAACGACGTTACTTGGGCTTAAACTACTTGTTACGAATAGTAGCCCTGCATTTTGAGGAGATATCCTGACATGAGGAGCAGCATGATGAAAAACCCTTCCTTTTCCGTAGTCAATACTGATGCACTTGGGGGTGCATTCTTACAGCATATCTGTGCAATTAGCGCATGCAGGTATTTGGCGTGAGTACATACAAGCTGGTCTGTCCTCACTGCAACAGTCGAATGCGCATCCGTACCAGCGAAGGACGGCACATTTTCCTGCGTATCGCGTACCTGCAGTGCACCACCGAGGCGTGTGGCTGGTCAGTGAGAGCCGAGTTCGAAATGACCCATGAGCTGTCACCCAGCGGCATGCCGAACCCTGAGGTCCACCTGCCATCGGCCGGCACTGAACTGCGCAAGTCGGCACTCAAGGATGGCAGTGCGGCCTCGCCCGAAAACCTTCGATCGGCCAAGCCCGTTCAGATAACTACAAAACGCAGATAAAAAAACACCCCGCATGTGCGGGGTGTTTGTTTTACCGGTTCGGTCAGCCGAGCAGTTGCAGGCCGGCTTGCTGAACCAGTTCCAGCAGCGGCTGCGGGTACACGCCGAGCACGAAGGCAAGCAGGGCGATTGCCAGCAGCATGACGCCGCCGGTGCGTTGTTCCCACTTCAGCGGGGCATCGTGGCGACGCAGGTTAGGCTCCACCAGGTACAGGGTGACCATGACGCGCAGGTAGTAGTACACGCCGATGGCGCTGCCCAGAACCAAGGCACCGACCAGCCACCACAGTTGCGACTCGACGCCGGTGGCAATGATGTAGAACTTGCCGATGAAGCCGGCAGTCAGCGGGATACCCGCCAGCGACAGCATCATCACAGTCAGCACCGCAGTCAGGTACGGACGGCGCCAGAACAGGCCGCGGTACTCGTAAAGGGCATCGGCGTCACGGCCGCCGTAAGGCGAGGACATCAGGGTGATCACACCGAAGGCGCCCAGGCTGGTGATGACGTAAGTGACCAGGTACACGCCCATGGCTTCCAGGGCCAGGCCCTTGCTGGCCACCAGCGCGATCACCAGGTAACCGAAGTGGGCGATGGACGAGTAACCCAGCAGACGCTTGAGGTTGCTCTGGGTCAGCGCCAGCAGGTTACCGATGAGGATCGAGGCGACCGCGATCACTGCCAGGACGGTGCTCAGGACGCCGCTGCTGGCAGCAGGGGAGAGCATGAACAGGCGCACGACCACGGCGAATACCGCGACCTTGCTGGCGGTGGCCAGGAAGGCCGCTACCGGCGCCGGGGCGCCTTCGTATACGTCCGGGGTCCACAGGTGGAACGGAACCAGCGACAGCTTGAAGGCCAGGCCAACCAGCATCATGCCCAGGCCCAGTTGGGCCACCAGGCTTGGCTTGCCGGTAGCAGCCAGGGCCTTGCCGATCAGGTCGAAGCTCAGGCTGCCAGCGTCGGCGTACAGCAGGGCCATGCCGAACAGCAGGAAGGCCGAACCTGCGGCCGACAGCACCATGTACTTGATACCGGCTTCCAGCGAACGCTTGTTGAAGAAGGCATACGCTACCAGGCCGTAGACCGGCACCGACAGCAGCTCCAGGCCGATGAACAGGCCAGCCAGGTGGTTGGCGCTGACCAGCACGAGGCCACCGAGGGCCGACATCAGCAGCAGCAGGTACAGCTCTTCACGGTTGCCCGGGAAGCCCTTGGAACCCTCGCCCAGATAGGCATGGGCGAGGGTTACGCAGGCCAGTGTCGCCACCAGGATGATCGCCATGTACAGGCAGGCGAACTTGTCGATGGTGACCAGCGAGGTGACCGCCAGCGGCGCGACTTTCAATGCTGGCAGGATCGATAGCAGGGCCAGGTTCAGCCCCACGGTGGACAACAGGAAGGTCTGCGAGTGATTGCGCTTCCAGGCGATTGCCAGCATCACCACCACCGTGGTGATGGTGGTGATCAGCATCGGCGCCAATGCGATGAAGTGTTGAGTGGTGAATTCCATAGCGCTCTTACCGGGCCGAAGCGAGTTGAGTGAAAGCGGAACCGAGCCACTGCTGCACACCGCTCATGGTGGCGGCAGAGGTGTCGAGGAACGGCTGTGGATACACGCCCAGCAGGATCAGCAGCACCGCCAGACCCACGACCATGACCAGCTCGCGACCGTCCATGCCAGCCAGGACGGCGTCGGACTTGGCCGGGCCGAAGTAGGCGCGGTGGATCATGATCAGCGAGTAGACCGAGCCGAACACCAGGCCGGTGGTGGCGATCACGGTGATCCAAGGCACATGCACGAAACTGCCGATCAGGATCAGGAACTCGCCGACGAAGTTGCCAGTACCTGGCAGGCCCAGGGAGGCGGCGGCGAAGAACAGGCTGATCGCGGGCAGGTAGGCGATGCGGTGCCACAGGCCGCCCATCTCACGCATGTCACGGGTATGCAGGCGCTCGTACAACTGGCCGGCCAGGATGAAGAGTGCGGCGGCCGACAGACCGTGGGCCAGCATCTGGATCACCGCGCCCTGCAGGGCTTGCTGGCTGCCGGAGTAGATACCGATCAGCACGAAGCCCATGTGCGAAACGCTGGAGAACGCGACCAGACGCTTGATGTCGGTCTGGGCAAAGGCCAGGAAGGCACCGTAGAAGATACCGATCAGACCCAGGGTCATGGCGATGGGCGCGAACTCGGCCGAGGCGTTCGGGAACAGCGGCAGAGCGAAGCGCAGCAGGCCGTAGGCCGCGGTCTTCAGCAAGATACCGGCCAGGTCCACGGAACCTGCGGTCGGTGCCTGGGCGTGTGCGTCAGGCAACCAGGAGTGGAACGGTACCACCGGCAGTTTCACCGCGAAGGCGATGAAGAAGCCCAGCATCAGCAGGTACTCGGTACCGGCTGGCAGTTCGGCCTTGAGCAGGTCGCTGTAGTTGAAGGTGATCACACCGGTGTTGGTGTAGTTGACCAGCACCAGGCCCAGGATCGCCACCAGCATGATCAGGCCGCTGGCCTGGGTGAAGATGAAGAACTTGGTCGCGGCGTAGATCCGGGTCTTCTTGCCGTCCGCGGAGCTGTGACCCCAGAGCGCGATGAGGAAGTACATCGGCACCAGCATCATTTCCCAGAAGAAGAAGAACAGGAACAGGTCCAGGGCCAGGAACACACCGACCACGCCGCCCAGGATCCACATCAGGTTGAGGTGGAAGAAGCCGACGTGACGCTGGATCTCTTTCCAGGAGCACAGTACCGACAGCACACCGAGCAGGCCGGTGAGCAGGATCATCAGCAGCGACAGGCCATCCAGGGCCAGGTGGATGCTGATGCCGAAGCGCTGGATCCACTGGACCTTGTATTCCAGTGCCCAGGCAGGCTCGGCGCCCGGAGCGGGGGCCAGGGTGTAGTCGCCGGTGCCCCACAGCCACAGGCCGATGCCGAGCAGCAGGGACATGGTCAGCAGTGCGATCCAGCGCGGCAGGGTGGCGCCGAAGCGCTCACCCAGCCAGCACAGGAAGCCGCCGATGAAGGGGATCAGGATCAGCCAAGGCAAAATCATGACGGGTTGGTTTCCTTTGGCAAAGTCGCAAGATTCATAGTCATACCGCGGCCACTACCACGGCGCCGATGACCAGCACGGCACCGACGGCGATCGAGGCGGTGTACCAGCGCAGCTGGCCGGTCTCGGTCTTGCTCATGGCGACGTTGCCGCCACGGGCCATCCGAGGAATCAGGCCGATGCTGCGGTCAACCGGGTCCTTGCGCAGGATGTGGCTGATCAGCAGGTAAGGTTTGACGAAGAGCTTGTCGTAGATCCAGTCGAAGCCCCAGGCGGCGAACCACCAGGCCGACAGGACGCGGCCGATGCCGCTGTTGGCGATGGCCGAGACCAGGCGACGCTTGCCCAGGAACAGCACCGCGGCCAGCAGGATGCCGGCAATGGCGATGGCGCCCGAGGTGATTTCCAACGCGTGCTTGGCTTCACCACCGGCGTGGCCGGCACTTTCAGGCAGAACGCCAGCCAGCGGCGGGTGGATCCACGCGCCGATGAAGGTCGACAGCACGATCAGCACGCCCAGTGGCAGCCAGTGGCTGATGCCGTGGCCAGCGTGGGCTTCGGTCTTGGCTTCGCCGTGGAAGGCGATGAAAATCAGGCGGAAGGTGTACAGCGAGGTCATGAACGCACCGACCAGCCCGGCATACAGCAGGCCGGTATTGCCACTGGCGAAGGCTTCCCAGAGGATCTCGTCCTTGGAGTAGAAGCCCACGGTCAGGATCGGCAGGGCCGCCAGGGCAGCACCACCCACCACGAAGCTGGCGTAGGCCAGCGGCAGCTTCTTCCACAGGCCGCCCATCTTGAAGATGTCCTGCTCGTGGTGGCAGGCAACGATCACCGCACCCGAGGCAAGGAACAGCAGGGCCTTGAAGAAGGCGTGTGTCATCAGGTGGAAGATTGCCGCGTCCCAGGCGCCGACGCCCAGGGCCAGGAACATGTAGCCGATCTGGCTCATGGTCGAGTAGGCGAGGATACGCTTGATGTCGGTCTGGACCAGGGCTGCGAAGCCCGCCAGGACCAGGGTGACGCCACCCACTACGCCCACCAGGTGCAGGATGTCCGGTGCCAGCAGGAACAGGCCGTTGGTACGGGCGATCAGGTAGACGCCCGCGGTCACCATGGTTGCCGCGTGGATCAGTGCCGATACCGGGGTAGGGCCAGCCATCGCGTCCGCCAGCCAGGTCTGCAGCGGCAGCTGGGCCGACTTACCGACCGCACCGCCCAGCAGCATCAGGGTGGCCAGGACCATCCAGGTGTCGCCCGCCTGGAATTTCTGCGGAGCCAGCACCAGCAGTTCCTGCACGTTCAGGGTACCCAGCTGGGCGAACAGGATGAACAGGCCGATGGCCATGAACACGTCGCCGATACGGGTGACGATGAAGGCCTTCAGTGCCGCGTTACCGTTGTTGCGGTTGCTGTAGTAGAAACCGATCAACAGGTACGAGCACAGGCCCACGCCTTCCCAGCCGAAGTAGATGAACAGCAGGTTGTCGCCCAGAACCAGGAACAGCATGCTGGCGATGAACAGGTTGGTGTAGGAGAAGAAGCGCGAGTAACCGGCTTCACCGCGCATGTACCAAGAGGCGAACAGGTGGATCAGGAAGCCGACACCGGTGACCACGCCGAGCATGGTGACCGACAGGCCGTCCACGTACAGGGTGAAGTTCGGCGCGAAGCCGTCCACCGACATCCACTGCCACAGCAGCTGGCTGTATGCGCCGCCTTCAGGCGGGGCAACGTTGAATTGCCAGATGACATAGGCGGCCACGGCGGCCGACAGGCCCACCGAGCCAACGCCGATCAGCGCGGACAGGTTCTCCGAGAACCGCCCGCGCGAGAACGACAGCAGCAGGAAGCCGATCAGGGGGAAGACGAAAGTCAGGAAGATAAGGTTCATCCGCGCATCTCACTGGCAGCATCGATGTCGAGAGTGTGGAAGCGGCGATACAACTGCAGCAGAATGGCCAGGCCAATGCTGGCCTCGGCGGCTGCCAGGCTGATCACCAGAATGAACATCACCTGGCCGTCGGGCTGGACCCAACGGGCACCGGCGACGATGAACGCCAGGGCAGAGGCGTTCATCATGACTTCCAGGCTCATGAGTACGAAAAGGATGTTGCGGCGGACCATCAGGCCAACCAGACCTAAGCAGAACAGGATCCCGGCTACCGCCAGGCCATGCTCAAGAGGGATAGCACCCATGATTTACTCCTTCGCCTCGTTGCGGCCCAGGTGGAAGGCGGTGACGGCTGCGGCGAGCAGCAGCATCGAGGCCAGTTCGACAACCAGCAGGTACGGCCCGAACAGGCTGATGCCCACGGTCTTGGCGTCCACGGTGGTGCCGCTGATACCGGCGCCGCTCGGGGCGACGAACAGCACGTAAAGCAGCTCCAGCAGCAGCAGGGCAGCCAGGATTACCGGCCCGGCCCAGATACCGGGCTTGAGCCAGCCCCTTTCCTGGGCGACCGACGCCGGCCCAAGGTTGAGCATCATCACCACGAACACGAACAGCACCATGATGGCGCCGGCGTAAGCGATCACTTCCAGTGCGCCGGCGAACGGCGCACCCAGGGCGAAGAAGATCATTGCCACGGAAATCAGCGAAATGATCAGGTAGAGCAGGGCGTGCACGGGGTTGGTGCCGGTCACCACCCGAAGGGTGGAGACCACGGCGATCCCGGATGCGAAGTAGAAAGCGAATTCCATCTTTCTGTCCTTATGGGAGCAAGCTCTTCACGTTGATCGGCTCGGCTTCGTTCTGTGCAGAGCCTTTCGGCTTGCCAGCGATGGCCATACCCGCAACACGGTAGAAGTTGTAGTCAGGGTTCTTGCCGGGGCCGGAGATCAGCAGATCTTCCTTCTCGTACACCAGGTCCTGACGCTTGAACTCGGCCATTTCGAAATCCGGAGTCAGCTGGATCGCGGTGGTCGGGCACGCCTCTTCGCACAGGCCGCAGAAAATGCAGCGCGAGAAGTTGATGCGGAAGAACTCAGGGTACCAACGCCCGTCCTCGGTCTCGGCTTTCTGCAGCGAGATGCAGCCAACCGGACAGGCCACCGCGCAGAGGTTGCACGCTACGCAGCGCTCCTCGCCATCGGGGTCGCGGGTCAGGACGATGCGGCCGCGGTAGCGCGGCGGCAGGTACACAGGCTCTTCTGGGTATTGCAGGGTGTCGCGTTTGCGGAACCCGTGGGAGAACACCATTGCCAGGCTGCGCAGCTGGGTGCCGGTGCCCTTAACGATGTCGCCGATATATTTGAACATGGGTCAAATCCTCACTGGGCCGCGACGGCTGGCGTGTTGTAGAGCACGATCGCAGCGGTCACCAGCAAATTGATCAGGGTCAGCGGCAGGCAGAACTTCCAGCTGAAGTCCATCACCTGGTCATAGCGCGGGCGCGGAATCGAAGCGCGCAGCAGGATGAACAGCATGATGAAGAACGCGGTCTTCAGGGCGAACCACAGGAATGGAACCTGTGGCAGCAGGCCGAATGGGCCGTGCCAGCCGCCGAAGAACAGGGTCACCAGCAGTGCCGAGATCAGGATGATGCCGATGTACTCACCGACGAAGAACATGCCCCATTTCATGCCGGCATATTCGATGTGGTAGCCGTCGGCCAGTTCCTGTTCCGCTTCCGGCTGGTCGAACGGGTGACGGTGGGTCACGGCGACGCCAGCGATGAAGAAGGTGCAGAAGCCGAAGAACTGCGGAATGATGAACCACAGGTTCTGGGCCTGGTATTCAACGATGTCGCGCATGTTGAACGAACCTACCTGAACCACCACGCCCATCAGCGCCAGACCCAGGAACACTTCGTACGACACGGTCTGTGCCGACGCACGCAAGCTGCCCAGCAGGGCGTACTTGTTGTTCGACGACCAGCCGGCGAACAGTACGGCATACACCGAAAGCCCGGCCATGGCGAAGAAGAACAGCAGGCCGATGTTCAGGTCCGCCACGCCCCACAGCGGGGTGATCGGGATGACCACGAAGGCGATCAGCAGGGCACTCATGGCCACGACCGGCGCCAGGGTGAAGATCATGCGATCGACGAAGGGCGGGTTCCAGTCTTCCTTGAAGAACATCTTCAGCATGTCGGCGGCGATCTGGAACATGCCGAACGGGCCGACACGGTTAGGACCGTAACGGTCCTGCCACCAGCCCAGCAGGCGACGCTCGACGAAGCTGAGCAGCGCGCCGCAGACCACCACCGCGAGCAGGACCACGATGGCCCGGACCACGGTGAGGATCACATCGATCACTTCGGGGGTGAACCAGCTCATTGTGCTGCCTCCTGCAGACCTTCGACGGATGCACCGAAGATGGCAGGCGGGATGCCGGCCAGGCCTTTGGGCAGGGCAACCAGGCCAGCGCCCAGTTCTTCATTGATACGCAGCGGCAGGCGCAGCGAAACACCGGCAACGGTCAGGCTCAGCAGCGCGCCTTCGTTGACGCCCAGGCGATCGGCTTCGGACTTGGCCAGGGCCACGTAGGCAGCTGGGATACGCTCCTGCACCGGGGCGGCGCGCGACGAGCTTTCCTCGCTGCCGAACAGGTGGAAGAACGGTACTGCGGTCCAGGTGCCACGGGCCGGATTGAAGGCGCCCGGAATGGTGGTGAACCAGTTGAGCTTGTCACCTTGCGGCTCGATCAGGCGTACGCCAGGGTCACCCGCGCGCAGGTGGCCACCGACCTCGTCCTGGAACTTGTTCCAGGCTTGCGGCGAGTTCCAGCCCGGCGACCAGGCGAACGGCACCTGTTGGCGCGGTTCGGCCGACCCCGAATAGCCTTCCATGGAGAAGGCGAACGCGGTGTCCTTGTCCTGCGGGGTACGTGGCTCATGCACGCTGATGTTGGCGCGCATGGCGGTACGGCCCGAGTAGCGCAGCGGCTCACGCGCCAGCTTCATGCCCTTGATGCGGAATGCGGCCGAAGGTGCGGCGTTGACGATGCCGGCCAATTGCGGCGCGGCTTCGGCGCAGGCGCTGGTGACGTGGTCCAGTTGGGTCCAGTCGACCGGCTTGTTCAGCAGGGTGGCACGCAGGGCGTGCATCCAGCGCCAGCCTTCGTGGATCTGGATGCTGCTGTCCAGGTACTGCGGGTCGAACACCTGGAAGAAACGCTGGGCACGGCCTTCCTGGCTGACCAGGGTGCCGTCGCCTTCGGCGAACGAGGCCGCTGGCAGTACCAGGTGGGCGCGGTCGACGGTGGCGGTCTTGGAGTGGTCGGCAACGATGACCACCTTGGCGGCGGCCAGGGCGGCATCGACCTTTGCGGCCGGTACGCGGGTGTACAGGTCGTTTTCCAGGACCACGATGGCATCGGCCTTGCCGCTGATGACGGCATCCAGGGCAGCGTCGACGGACTCACCGCCCATCATCGCCATGCCCAGGCTATTGGCCTCGGGCACCACCAGGCTCAGCGAGCCGTTCTTCTCGCGCAGCTTCAGGGCCTTGGCGATGTTGGCGGCGGCTTCGATCAGCGCCGGGTCGGCCAGCGAGGTACCCGCGACCACCAGTGGACGCTTGGCCGCGACCAGGGCGTCGGCGATGCGCTGGGCCAGGGCTTGTGCTTCCTGGTCCAGACCGGCGACGGCTGGTGCGCTCGGGTCGATGGCGTGGGCAACGGCGAAGCCGATGCGGGCCAGGTCGGCCGGGGCGGCATGCACGCACTCTTCGGCGACGTCGTCCAGCTTGGTTTCAGCCAGCGAAGCGATGAACAGCGGGTACAGCGCGTGCTGGCCGATGTTCTTCACAGCAGCATCCAGCCAAGGCTGCACTTTCATGGCCTCGGCCATGGCTTCGGCCTTGCCCTTGGTGGCCTGGCGAACGGCCAGGGCAACACGGGCGGCGGTCTGGGTCAGGTCTTCACCGAGCACGAACACTGCGTCGTGGTCTTCGATGTCGCGCAGGGTCGGCACTGGCAGCGGGCTGTTGTTCAGCACGTTCAGGGCCAGGCGTACGCGAGCCAGTTCACCCGCTTCCATACCCGAGTAGAAGTAGTCGGCGCCGACCAGCTCACGCAGCCCGTAGTTGCTTTCCAGGCTGGCGCGTGGCGAGCCGATGCCGACGATGGTACGGCCGCGCAGCAGGTCGGCGGCCTTGTCCAGGGCTGCGTCCAGGCTCAGCTTGGTGCCATCGGCCAGCAATGGCTGGCGGGGACGGTCCTTGCGGTTGACATAGCCGTAGCCGAAGCGGCCACGGTCGCACAGGAAGTACTGGTTGACGGAGCCGTTGAAGCGGTTCTCGACCCGACGCAGTTCGCCATAGCGCTCGCCCGGGCTGATGTTGCAGCCGCTGGAGCAACCGTGGCAGATGCTCGGGGCGAACTGCATGTCCCACTTGCGGTTGTAGCGCTCGGAGTGGGTCTTGTCGGTGAACACACCGGTCGGGCAGACCTCGGTCAGGTTGCCGGAGAACTCGCTTTCCAGCACGCCGTCTTCAACGCGACCGAAGTACACGTTGTCGTGGGCGCCGTACACGCCCAGGTCGGTGCCGCCTGCGTAGTCCTTGTAGTAGCGCACGCAGCGGTAGCAGGCGATGCAGCGGTTCATCTCGTGGGCGATGAACGGGCCGAGGTCCTGGTTCTGGTGGGTACGCTTGGTGAAACGGTAGCGGCGCTCGTTGTGGCCGGTCATTACCGTCATGTCCTGCAGGTGGCAGTGACCGCCTTCCTCGCACACCGGGCAGTCGTGCGGGTGGTTGGTCATCAGCCACTCGACGACGCTGGCGCGAAACGCCTTGGACTCTTCATCGTCGATGGAGATCCAGGTGCCGTCGGAGGCAGGGGTCATGCAGGACATGACGATACGACCACGGGTGTCGTTTTCGTCGGTGTACTGCTTGACCGCACATTGCCGGCAGGCGCCGACGCTACCGAGCGCCGGGTGCCAGCAGAAATAAGGGATGTCGAGGCCGAGCGACAGACAGGCCTGTAACAGGTTGTCTGCACCGTTGACTTCGAGCGCTTTGCCGTCTACGTGGATAGTGGCCATGGTTCAAAGTTCTTCGTTGGCCCGCGTGAGCAGGCGTGGCTAATGGAAATCGGTGGGCCCGCGGCTCGCGTCAGGACTGCGCGTGCCTGCAAGGCCAGCGGGTGGCACGGACCACCCGCGTTTCATCTTGTTATGCGCCGACCACAATCGGCTTCGCCAGGTTCGGGCGCAGGGCGTCGGCAGCGCTTGCTGGAGCGACACCGGCCTCGAATTCCGAGCGGAAGTATTTGATGGCACTGCCCAATGGCTCGACGGCACCCGGTGCGTGGGCACAGAAGGTGCGGCCCGGGCCGAGGAAGTTGACCAGCCCCAGCAGGGTCTCGATGTCTTCGGCGCGGCCCTGGCCTTTTTCCAGCGCGCGCAGCATCTTCACGCTCCACGGCAGGCCGTCACGGCAGGGGGTGCACCAGCCGCAGGACTCGCGGGCGAAGAACTCTTCCATGTTGCGCAGCAGCGAGACCATGTTGATGCTGTCGTCGACCGCCATGGCCAGACCGGTACCCATACGGGTGCCTACCTTGGCGATGCCGCCGGCGTACATCTGCGCATCGAGGTGCTCGGGCAGCAGGAAACCGGTACCGGCACCGCCTGGTTGCCAGCACTTGAGCTTGTAACCGTCGCGCATGCCCCCGGCGTAGTCCTCGAACAGCTCACGGGCAGTGACGCCGAACGGCAGTTCCCACAGGCCGGGGTTCTTCACCTTGCCAGAGAAGCCCATCAGCTTGGTGCCGTGGTCTTCGCTGCCTTCACGGGCCAGCGACTTGTACCAGTCGTTGCCGTTGGCGACGATCGCCGGAACGTTGCACAGGGTCTCGACGTTGTTCACGCAAGTCGGCTTGCCCCACACGCCAACGGCGGCAGGGAAGGGCGGCTTGGAGCGCGGGTTGGCGCGGCGGCCTTCCAGCGAGTTGATCAGTGCGGTTTCTTCACCGCAGATGTAGCGACCGGCACCGGTGTGCACGAACAGCTCGAAGTCGAAGCCCGAACCGAGGATGTTCTTGCCCAGCAGGCCGGCGGCCTTGGCTTCCTCGATGGCGCGGTTGAGGTTCTTCGCCGCGGTGGTGTACTCGCCACGCAGGAAGATGTAGCCGCGGTAGGCCTTCAGGGCGCGGGCGCTGATCAGCATGCCCTCGACCAGCAGATGGGGCTGTTGCTCCATCAGCATGCGGTCCTTCCAGGTGTTGGGCTCCATTTCGTCCGCGTTGCACAGCAGGTAGCGGATGTTCATGGATTCGTCTTTGGGCATCAGGCCCCACTTCACGCCAGTGGGGAAGCCTGCGCCGCCCCGGCCCTTGAGGCCGGAGTCCTTGACACTTTGCACGATGTCGTCGGCGGACATTTCTGCCAGCGCTTTGCGGGCAGCGGCATAGCCGTTCTTGGCCTGGTACTCGTCCAGCCAGATCGGCTCGCCGTCGTCACGCAGACGCCAGGTCAGCGGGTGGGTTTCGGCCGAACGTGCGATACGGTTGGCCGGGCCGAAGGAAGTAATGGTCATACGTAACCCTCCAGCAGTTTGGAAACGCCAGCCGGCTGAACGTCGCCGAAGGTGTCGTCGTCGATCATCAGCGCCGGGGCCTTGTCGCAATTGCCCAGGCAGCACACGGGCAGCAGAGTGAAGCGGCCGTCGGCGGTGGTCTGGCCCAGGCCGATGCCCAGCTCGCTCTGGATCTGGCTGACCACCGACTCATGACCGCCGATGTAGCAGACCATGCTGTCGCAGACGCGGATGATGTGGCGGCCGACCGGTTGGCGGAAGATCTGGCTGTAGAAGGTGGCTACACCTTCCACGTCGCTGGCCGGGATGCCCAGCACTTCGCCGATCGCGTGGATGGCACCGTCCGGCACCCAGCCACGTTCCTTCTGGACGATCTTCAGGGCTTCGATGGACGCCGCGCGCGGGTCCTCGTAGTGATGCATCTCGTGCTCGATGGCCGAGCGCTCGGTTTCGCTCAGGGCGAAACGGTCAGTCTGGATAAGCGTGCTGTTCATGCTTAGCGGTCCACGTCAGCCATAACGAAGTCGATACTGCCCAGGTACGCAATGAGGTCGGCGACCATGCTGCCTTTGATCACCGAAGGGATCTGCTGCAGGTGCGGATAGCTCGGGGTACGGATCCGGGTGCGGTAGCTCATGGTGCCGCCATCGCTCGTCAGGTAGTAACTGTTGATGCCCTTGGTCGCCTCGATCATCTGGAACGACTCGTTGGCCGGCATGACCGGGCCCCACGAGACTTGCAGGAAGTGAGTGATCAGGGTCTCGATGTGCTGCAGGGTGCGCTCTTTCGGTGGCGGCGTGGTCAGCGGATGATCCGCCTTGTACGGGCCTTCCGGCATGTTGCGCAGGCACTGGTCGATGATGCGGATACTCTGGCGCATCTCCTCGACACGGACCATGCAGCGATCGTAGGCATCGCCGTTGTGGGCCAGCGGTACTTCGAACTCGAAGTTCTCGTAGCCGGAGTAGGGGCGGGCTTTGCGCAGGTCGAAGTTGCAACCGGTGGCACGCAGGCCGGCACCGGTCGTGCCCCACTCCAAAGCTTCCTTGGTGTTATAGGCGGCAACGCCGATGGTACGACCACGCAGGATGCTGTTCTGGAGGGCGGCCTTCTCGTATTCGTCCAGGCGCTTGGGCAGCCATTCGACGAAGTCCTTGACCAGTTTGTCCCAGCCGCGCGGCAGGTCGTGGGCGACGCCACCGATACGGTACCAGGCCGGGTGCAGACGGAAGCCGGTGATTGCCTCGATCACGGTGTAGGCGCGTTGACGGTCGGTGAAGGTGAAGAACACCGGGGTCATGGCGCCGACGTCCTGGATGTACGTACCCAGGAACAGCAGGTGGCTGGTGATACGGAAGAATTCGGCCAGCATCACGCGGATGGTGTCGACTTTCTGTGGCACCTTGATGCCAGCCAGCTTCTCTACCGCCAGTACGTACGGCAGGTTGTTCATCACCCCGCCGAGGTAGTCGATACGGTCGGTATAGGGGATGAAGCTGTGCCAGGACTGGCGCTCGGCCATCTTCTCGGCGCCACGGTGGTGGTAGCCGATGTCCGGTACGCAGTCGACGATTTCTTCGCCGTCCAGTTGCAGGACGATACGGAAGGCACCGTGTGCCGAAGGGTGGTTCGGGCCGAGGTTGAGGAACATGTAGTCCTCATTGGCGCCGTGACGCTTCATGCCCCACGCTTCCGGGTTGAAGCGTGCCGATTCCTCTTCAAGCTGTTGCTTGGCCAGGTTCAGGCTGTACGGGTCAAATTCGGTGGCACGGGCCGGGAAGTCCTTGCGCAGCGGGTGACCTTCCCAGGTCGGCGGCATGAGGATACGCGACAGGTGCGGGTGGCCGGCAAAGTCGATGCCGAACATGTCCCAGACTTCGCGCTCGTACCAGTTGGCGTTGGGCCAGATGCTGGTGACCGACGGCAGGTTGAGGTCGCCTTCGCTGAGCGAGACCTTGATCATCACGTCGCTGTTACGTTCCACCGACAGCAGGTGGTAGAACACGCTGAAGTCGGCGGCCGGCAGGCCACGGCGCTGGGTGCGCAGGCGCTCGTCGACGCCGTGCAGGTCGTACAGCATGCTGTACGGCTTGGCGACGTTGCGCAGGAAGGTCAGGACTTCTTTGAGTTGGGCACGGTTCACCCACAGGACCGGCATGCCGGTGCGGGTTTCCTGGGCGACGAATGCGTCGGCGCCAAAACGGTTGTGCAGTTCGACGACCACATCCTGGTCGTCAGCCTTGTAAGGCGGAATGTAAATAGCGGTGTCCGCTGTCATGGTCTCGGTCGCTTTGAGTCAACGTAGAGAATGAAGCCAGGCCGCCGGCTCCTTCGGGAGCGGGCGGCAGGTCGCTGGATCAGACTTCGTCGGGGCTGCGCAGGTTGGTTACCGCGATACGCTGTTCGCGACGCAGGTCTTTCTCGGCGGGCATCTCGGCACGGTAAATGCCTTGATCACCAACGACCCAGGAAAGTGGGCGTCGCTCCTGGCCGATCGACTCCTGCAGCAGCATCAAGCCTTGCAGGAATGCTTCGGGGCGCGGCGGGCAGCCAGGCACGTACACGTCAACGGGGAGGAACTTGTCGACCCCCTGAACGACCGAGTAGATGTCGTACATGCCACCGGAGTTGGCGCACGAACCCATGGAGATGACCCACTTGGGCTCGAGCATCTGCTCGTACAGGCGTTGGATGATCGGCGCCATCTTGATGAAGCAGGTACCGGCGACGACCATGAAGTCGGCCTGACGCGGCGAGGCCCGGATGACTTCGGCGCCGAAGCGGGCGATGTCATGGGGTGCCGTGAAGGCCGTGGTCATTTCCACGTAGCAGCAGGACAGGCCGAAGTTGTACGGCCAGAGGGAGTTCTTGCGACCCCAGTTGACCGCGCCACGCAGCACATCTTCAAGCTTGCCCATGAAGATGTTCTTGTGGACCTGGTCCTCTAGCAGTTGATCGGTGACGGTTTCCCGTTCACCGACCGGGTACTGCTCGTTGGGCGCATCCGGATCGATTCTGGTGAGATTGTATTGCATTGCCAAAGCCTCATTGTTTCAGCTTCGCTTGCCGCTTGCGGCGACCTTCGGGAGCCCAATCAAGTGCCCCGACGCGCCATAGGTAGACAAGACCAGCCAACAGAATTGCTATGAAAACGAGTGCTTCGACGAATCCGGTCCAGCCGCTTTCGCGGACGGACACAGACCATGCATACAGGAATAGGGCTTCGATATCGAAGATCACGAACAGCATCGCGACCAGATAGAATTTGGCGGACAGGCGCAGACGGGCGCTGCCGACGGGCAGCATACCGGATTCGAAGGGTTCGTTCTTGGCGCGACCCCAGGCCTTGCTACCGAGCAGGCTGGACAGGCCGAGCATGAAGGCACACAGGCCGACGACACCCAGAAGGAAGATGGCAAAGCCCCAGTTGTGGGCGATGAGTCCTGCCGAATCGGACATGCTAGAAATCCTTATACACAGAGACCCAGCTCTGCAGTCTGAAATTAAGTAGAGCGGCGACTTGGCGTCGCAGGTGCAGTGACCAAATGTCGCAGCTGAATCAATCGGGCTGATTTTATGGGTAAACCCGATGCAAGTAAAATTTCTGTGGCAAATTTATTCGTAGGATTAAGAACAACAAGCGTTCGTAACTGGCTGAAAGCCTTGAAATTCGGGCATTGCATGCGGTTTTGTTAATTATGTTTCTTGCGGCTGGTAACGAATCACAAACTTCGAAATGATAATTGATATCATTTGAACTGTTACCCTGTAATTTGGCTGTTCTGCGCCTGGTAAAGTTCATTGGGCGATTCCCCCTACTTGCAAATGCGAAAAACGTTTGTTCTAGCAGCTTCAAGCGCCGCTTGCACCGCTCTGGGTCAATACTTTGTCGGTTGGGCGATGGCCGACAGATGAGGCGATCGCCCATTGGCCGAGCCAGTAGGTGAGGATGATCAGGTACGGTGCGGCGGCAGACGGGCTAACGAAGCGGTCGATGCCGATCAGGCTGTCGGAGAACACGAACAGGCCAGCACCGAGCGCGGCCAGGCCACCGCAGGCCAGGGCGCGCCAGAGCATGGTGCTGATGGCCAGGGCGTAGAACGCAACCGGGATCAGCAGCGAGCCCAGGCCGTGGTTGGCGAGCACGCCGAACAGGGTGATGCCGGTGAGGGCGCTGAACAGGAGAGTGGCTAGGGCGGGGCGCAAGGTTTGGCCGCAATAGGCGCGTAGGTAGGCCAGGTGGGCACAAAGAAATGCGACCAGGCCGAACACGAACAGGTCGGCGGGAATGGCCAGCAGGATGTCTCCGAGTATCGAGAATGCCAGGCCCAAGGTGATTCGGCGGCGATAAGGTGTGGCAGGGGCGCTACGTAGCCAGGCGATCAGGGCCAGCACGGGTATCGGTTTGGCCAGCAGGGCGAGCAGGGTGTTGTCGCTGGCCAGTGCACATATATAGAGGGCGGCGGCGATCAGGGCGAGCATCATCAGGTGGCTTGGACGAGGCATGAGCGGTCCTTGCGGCTGGGCTGCCTCAAGCATAGACCTGTTTTGGGGGTTTGTGGGTGATGCTTGTGGGGTGTTTGGGGTGTGGGGCATGGGTATGGCGAACGGGAGGCAGCGCCTGTGAGATCGAGCGCCGCCCGCGCGGCGCATCGCGAGCAAGGCTCGCTCCTACGTTTGTTTACGGCCAATAACGCCTGTGACAGGCGCGCGACCGATCTACGCAACACCGCAATAACCAAGGCCGGTGCAGGCAAAAACAAAAGCCCGGGGCTTTCACAAGCCCCGGGCTTTATTCAGCGGCAACCCACTATCAGTGGAACTGCTCTTCCTCGGTCGAACCGGTCAGTGCAGTCACCGACGAAGCGCCACCCTGAATCACGGTGGTCATGTCGTCGAAGTAGCCAGTGCCCACTTCCTGCTGGTGCGCGACGAAGGTGTAGCCTTTGCTGGCGTCGGCGAATTCCTGTTCCTGCAGCTTCACGTAGGCCGTCATGTCGTTGCGGGCGTAGTCGTGCGCCAGGTTGAACATGCCGTGCCACATGTTGTGGATACCGGCCAGGGTGATGAACTGGTGCTTGTAGCCCATGGCCGACAGTTCGCGCTGGAACTTGGCGATGGTCGCGTCGTCCAGGTTCTTCTTCCAGTTGAAGGAAGGCGAGCAGTTGTACGACAGGATCTGGTCCGGGTACTCCTTCTTGATCGCTTCGGCGAAGCGGCGCGCTTCTTCCAGGTCTGGCTTGGCGGTTTCGCACCAGATCAGGTCGGCGTAAGGCGCATAGGCCAGGCCGCGAGCGATGGCTTGGTCGAGGCCGGCACGGACCTTGTAGAAGCCTTCACGGGTGCGCTCGCCGATCACGAACGGCTGGTCGTACGGGTCGCAGTCGCTGGTCAACAGGTCAGCGGCGTTGGCGTCGGTACGGGCCAGGATGATGGTCGGTACGCCCGAAACGTCGGCGGCCAGACGTGCGGCAACCAGCTTCTGTACGGCTTCCTGGGTTGGTACCAGTACCTTGCCACCCATGTGACCGCACTTCTTCACCGAGGCCAGCTGGTCTTCGAAGTGAACGCCGGCAGCGCCTGCCTCGATCATGTTCTTCATCAGCTCGTAGGCGTTCAGTACGCCGCCGAAACCGGCTTCGGCGTCAGCTACGATGGGTGCGAAGTAGTCGATGTAGCCGTCGTCGCCTGGGTTCTTGCCGGCTTTCCACTGGATCTGGTCGGCGCGACGGAAGGCGTTGTTGATGCGCTTGACCACGGTCGGTACCGAGTCGACCGGGTACAGCGATTGGTCAGGGTACATCGACTCGGCCGAGTTGTTGTCGGCGGCTACTTGCCAGCCGGACAGGTAAATGGCCTGGATGCCTGCTTTTACCTGTTGCACTGCCTGGCCGCCGGTCAGGGCGCCCATGCAGTTGACGAAATCTTTTTCTGGGCGGAAAGAGGGGTGGGCACCTTCGGTGACCAGCTTCCACAGTTTTTCTGCACCCAGGCGGGCCAGGGTGTGCTCCGGTTGCAGGGAGCCACGCAGGCGAACGACATCAGCGGCGGTGTAGGTACGGGTCACGCCTTTCCAGCGCGGGTTCTCGGCCCAGTCTTTCTCGAGGGCTGCAATTTGCTGTTCGCGTGTCAGTGCCATGGAAATAAACCTCGTCGCATCGATCTTGGGGTAATTGTGCTGATGCTCGGGCAGCGATCAGAAGCCTGGCGGCGGTCCTGCTCGGCGGGGATTGCGCGGCTGACGAGGAAGGCTCGAAGAGGAAGGGGGCTGCAGCGTGGGCAAGGTGCGGCGGGCAGGTTGGCTCGTGGATGCCTTGCTGCGGTGCGACATGGCTTGCCGGGTGACTGCGGTGATGCGCTTCCGTCCCTCGGGACAACTTCTTCGTTGCAGTCGCAATCCCGTCGAACCGCCTTGTGGGCCGTATGGACACGAAGCGCCTCTAGGGGTGGGAGGAGCGCGCTTCGAAGACCCTTGCCAGGGCCTCTGATTAGCGGGAGCGAGGCCATCATGCCCTTGGGAAAAAGTGCCTGTCAAATGTTTTGTAGTGCTTTTTTCCACTTACTACATCTTTGGTCTAATGCGACTTGCTGGTCAGTTTCAAGGCCTTTGGTCGAGGCCTTGATTTGCCTGGGATCAGTCCAGAAGGTCGACTTTGACACGCAAAGTCATGTTTTCGCCGCGCTGGGTGCTGTAAGTGAGGGTTGACGGGTTGCGTTCGGACTGGCTGTCCTGGTTGAAGCCCGCCAGTGTGATCCACTCTCCGAGCTTGCCAGTGACTGTCGTGTCGGTGCTTTGAACTTTCACTACATCGGCGCGTTCCTGGCTGATGCGGTCATTATTGGTGCTGATTTGCAGACGAACCGTGTCGCCGCTCACGCTTGGCGTCACGTAGAAACCTTGGGTGACGTTGCGGTATTCAGTGTTGCTCTGGAAGCCGCCGTAACCATCGGTGCTGGTGCTGGTCACCGGTATGCTCTGGCCGATCTGGATCAGCGCGGCCTTGCCTTCGCTGGCCTGGATCTGCTGCATGCCACCCTCACGGTTGGCGGTGCCGTACTGGATGATTCGGGCGTTGCCATGGTTGTCCTGGAAGTTGTGGTCGGTGTTGTCGACGCTGATCAGCAGGCGCTTGGGCGCTGTGTCCAGCTGCTGCAGCAGCGAGCGCAGGTCGTCGATGCGCTCGGGGCTGGCGTTGACGATCAGCTTGTTCTCGAAGGCGCTGACCGTGCCGTCCCTGCCGAGAAAGGACTGGGCAGTGGGCAGGAGTTCGGCGCTGCTGCGATGCTGCAGCGGCAGCACTTCGGTGGCGGCCTGGGTGGTGAAGCTTGCGGCCATCAGCAAGGAGGTAATGAGGGGGCGTAGCGGCATGTCCATGATCTCCGCGGGTGGAATGTTCATGATGGCAAATTTGTTCGCGTTGTGCCGGGTCTGGGTCACAGGTTCTGCGTGGTGGTGGCTGCTGTAGGACAAATTCCGTAACATCGCGCTCCTTGTGTTTTGCATCGCCCTCAAGGGCACCGCCGTAGGATTGCCATGAAGCCCGCTCGACTCCGCGCCGACATACTCGCCGGCCTGACCACCTCTTTTGCCCTGGTGCCCGAGTGCATCGCCTTTGCCCTGGTGGCCCACCTCAATCCGCTGATGGGGCTGTACGGTGCTTTCATCATCTGCACCCTGACGGCGCTGTTCGGTGGCCGTCCTGGCATGATTTCCGGCGCAGCGGGTTCGATGGCCGTGGTGATCGTCGCCCTGGTGGTACAGCATGGTGTGCAATACCTGCTGGCCACCGTGCTGCTCGGTGGGGTGGTGATGATCCTGTTCGGCGCGCTGCGTCTGGGCAAGCTGGTACGCCTGGTGCCCTATCCGGTAATGCTGGGCTTCGTGAACGGTCTGGCGATCGTCATCGCCCTGGCGCAGCTCGAGCACTTCAAGCAGGGCGAACATTGGCTCGCTGGCGCACCGCTGTACCTGATGATCGGCCTGGTGGCGCTGACCATGCTGGTGGTTTACGTCTTGCCCAGGTTGACCCGCGCCGTGCCGCCGGCGCTGGTTGCGATTCTCGGTGTCGGCTTGCTGGTGTACCTGCTCGATCTTCCCACCCGCACCCTCGGCGACATGGCGCACATTGCAGGTGGCCTGCCGCAGTTGGCCCTGCCAGATGTACCGTGGAACCTGGACACCCTGGAGATCGTCGCCCCCTATGCCGTGCTGATGGCCATGGTTGGCCTGCTGGAAACCCTGCTGACGCTGAACCTCACCGACGAAATCACCGAGAGCCGTGGTTTCCCGGATCGGGAGTGCGTGGCCCTGGGCGCGGCCAACATGGTTTCCGGGTTGTGCGGTGGCATGGGCGGTTGCGCGATGATCGGGCAGACGGTGATCAATTTGAGTTCCAACGGCCGTGGCCGACTGTCCGGCGTCGTGGCGGGTGGCATGATCCTGTTGTTCGTGCTGTTCCTGTCGCCTCTGATCGAACGGATTCCGCTGGCGGCGCTGGTCGGGGTGATGTTCGTGGTGGCCCAGCAGACCTTCGCCTGGGCATCGTTGCGGGTGCTGAACAAGGTGCCGGTGAGCGATGTCCTGGCGATCATTGCGGTGACGGTGGTCACTGTGCTCACGGACCTGGCCATGGCAGTGTTGTTCGGCATCGTGATCGCGGCAGTCAATTTCGCCTGGCAACATGCGCGGGAGCTGTATGCCGACAGCCATGACGACGGAGAGGGCGGCAAGCGCTATCAGGTGCACGGCACGTTGTTCTTCGCCTCCACCACGCCGTTCCTCAACCAGTTCGACCCGGCCAATGACCCGGCCAAGGTGACCCTGGACTGCCAGCACCTGAGCTTCGTCGACTACTCGGCGGTCGCAGCGTTGAAGACCTTGCGCGAGCGCTATGCCAAGGCGGGCAAGCAACTGCGGGTGGTGCATCTTTCCGAGCGTTGCAAGAAGCTGCTGAAACGGGCTGGGGAGCAGGACTGACGGCCCAACCCGTGAGAGCGGCCTGGCGCCGCCAAAGGGCCGCAACGCGGCCCCTGGGTTGGAGCAACGACACACGAATTGCCTGGGCTGCCCCGGCAATGAGACGGCGGCTCAGGAGTCCCCGCGGCTCTTCTTCACTATGCCATCGGCAATACTCGCCGGTGCCTCGGCATATCGGGTGAACTCCATCGAAAAACTGGCCCGCCCCTGGGTCATCGAGCGCATCGAGGTGGCATAGCCGAACATCTCGCCCAAAGGCACTTCCGCCCGTATGACCTTGCCCGCAGGGGTCTCGTCGCCGTCCTGGATCATTCCACGGCGCCGGCTCAAGTCACCCAGAATGTCGCCCTGGTACTCCTCGGGCGTAACCACCTCGACCTTCATCACCGGCTCCAGCAGTACCGCGCCGCCTTTGTGCGACAACTGCTTGGTAGCCATGGACGCGGCGATCTTGTAGGCCATCTCGTTGGAGTCGACGTCGTGGTATGAGCCGTCGAATACCGCAGCCTTGAGGTTGATCAGCGGGTATCCGGCCAGTACACCGTTCTTCATCTGCTCCTCGATGCCTTTCTGGATGGCAGGGATGTATTCACGGGGTACCACGCCGCCAACGATTTCATTGACGAACTCGAGGCCTTCCTTGCCCTCTTCGCCTGGGGCAAAGCGGATCCAGCAATGGCCGTACTGGCCACGCCCACCGGACTGGCGCACGAAGCGGCCTTCGATCTCGCAGGTATTGCGGATTTTCTCGCGGTAAGCCACCTGCGGCTTGCCGATGTTGGCTTCGACGTTGAACTCGCGGCGCATGCGGTCCACGATGATGTCCAGGTGCAGCTCGCCCATGCCGGAAATGATGGTCTGGCCGGTTTCTTCGTCGGTTTTGACCCGGAACGAAGGGTCTTCCTGGGCCAGTTTGCCGAGGGCGATGCCCATCTTTTCCTGGTCGGCCTTGGTCTTGGGCTCGACGGCCACGGAAATCACCGGGTCTGGGAAGTCCATGCGTTCAAGGATGATCGGCTTGTCCATGTCGCACAGGGTGTCGCCGGTGGTGACGTCCTTCATACCGATCAGTGCCGCGATATCACCGGCGCAGACGTCCTTGATCTCGGCGCGTTGGTTGGCGTGCATCTGCACCATGCGGCCGATCCTTTCTTTCTTGCCTTTGACCGAGTTGAGCACTGCATTGCCTGAACTGAGCACGCCGGAATATACCCGGGCGAAGGTCAGGGTGCCGACGAAGGGGTCGGTGGCAATCTTGAAGGCCAGGGCCGAGAACGGTTCGTTGTCATCGGCATGGCGTTCCAGGTGCTTCTCCTCATCGTTCGGATCGGTGCCCTTGATCGCCGGGATTTCCGAGGGGGCGGGCAGGTAGTCGATGACCGCATCGAGCATCAGCGGTACCCCCTTGTTCTTGAACGATGAACCCAGGATGGTCGGGACGATCTCGTTGTTCAGCGTGCGCTTGCGCAGGCCGGCCTTGATTTCTTCGGTGGTCAGCTCTTCGCCTTCGAGAAACTTCATGGTCAGCTCGTCATCCGCCTCGGCCGCCGCTTCGACCATGCGTGCCCGCCACTCGTTGGCCAAGGGCAGGAGTTCTGACGGAATCTCCTCTTCGCGATAGCTGGTGCCTTGGTCGGCTTCGTTCCAGTAGATGGCCTTCATTTTCACCAGGTCGACCTGGCCGATGAAGTTTTCCTCAGCACCGATGGCCAGCTGAATGGGTACCGGGTGGTGGCCCAGGCGCTGGTCGATCTGCTTGACCACGCGCAGGAAGTCGGCGCCCTGTCGGTCCATCTTGTTGATGTAGGCCAGGCGTGGGACATGGTACTTGTTGGCCTGGCGCCACACCGTCTCGGACTGTGGCTCGACGCCATCGGCGCCGCTGAATACCACGACCGCGCCATCGAGCACGCGCAGCGAGCGCTCGACTTCGATGGTGAAGTCGACGTGGCCGGGGGTGTCGATGATATTGAAGCGGTACTTGTGGGCGAACTGCTTGGTCGACCCCTGCCAGAAGGCGGTGGTGGCAGCCGAGGTAATGGTGATGCCGCGCTCTTGTTCCTGGGCCATCCAGTCCATGGTGGCGGCGCCGTCATGCACCTCGCCCATCTTGTGGTTGACCCCGGTGTAGAACAGGATGCGTTCGGTGGTGGTGGTCTTGCCGGCATCCACGTGGGCGACGATGCCGATGTTGCGGTACAGCTCGATGGGCGTTGTACGGGCCATGACGGACTACCTGCGGATGGGCGGATTCTCCCAAGGTAGCAGACCGGAAGAATCCTGCTTTACCGCCGGGCCATCAATCGGCCTGGGCTTGCAGCATCCACTGGCCGTCGACTTCCCGGGCCAGGCCGCTGGCAGGCAGCAGGGCCAGCAGGCGGGCGTGCAGGCTGGGCTCGGTGAAGGTCTTGAGCGTGGTCAGATCCAGCACGCCGATGGGGGGCAGGTCGGCCTTGGTGTAGGACAGCCAGGCTTTCTTCAGCACTTGAAGCACGTCACTGCCCGCGGTACTGGCGAAGCGGCGATGCAGTTGGCGGCCTTCGAGGGTGAACGTGTGCTGGTGGCTATAGGTGCTTGGGTCGTTGCCCTCGGAGCAGCGATGGCAGCGGCACGAGCCCTCGCCGAAAGCATTGCGCAGGTAGCTGTTGAAGTCCACGACGGGCTTGAGGGTCAGGCGTTTGTCGACCTCGAACAGGTCGGCGATCAGGGGGTGTTCGGCGCTCACGCTAAATCCTCGGGTGGTGGGGCATGTATCGGCGGGCACCCTAACAGATCGGGGCCTTCAGATCACCTGTTGCAGGTCTGGCCTAGTCGCTGGCAAGCGGTTCCCGCCTGGACCGCAGATCGTGCTGAAGTCGGGCAGTAGAGACAACCGGTAACGGCTACCGTACTCTACGCGCCCGCCTACATCCATCAATCGAGGTAACCCCGTTTGAGCAACAAGTACCCGTACATCGCCACCATCACTGTCAGCGCCGAAGATCGTGGCGGTGACGTCGAGGCGTCGGAAAACCCCAACATGCGTGTCGGTCTCGAAGCCGTGACCGAAGTGCTGAAGAAGGTGCATTTCGTCGGTACGCTCGCGGCCCCGGAAAAATCGGCCACGCATATTTGCGTGACCCTGGAGAATGGCCTGACCTACTATGGCCCTATCGTCAACGGCCATGCCGAGCTCGAAGGCGGCTGGATCGCCTTCGAGTCGGACATGCTGACCCCCGCTGAACTGGGCTTGTAAGCCTCAGGCCAACTCGGCCAGGCACTGCTCGAGGATATCCAGTCCTTCCTCGAGCACTTCGGCCTCGATGGTCAATGGTGCCAGCAAGCGAATGATGTGCCGCGCCTTGCCGCTGGGCATCAGCAGCAGGCCTTTGGCCCGGGCTGCTTCGATCACTTTGGCCAGCCGGGTTGGCGCAGGGTTGCCGTCGGAATCGACGCATTCGATCCCGCGCATGGCGCCCACGCCGGTCAGGCGGCCGATGCACCCACCCAGACCTGCCGCCTTCCACTTCTCGAATCGACGAACGATGGCCTGTTCCTGACGCTCGCCCCAGGTGGCGATGTTCTCGTCGGTCATCTGCGCCAGGCTGGCCAGGGCCGCCGCACAGGCAATCGGGTTGCCCGAGTAGGTGCCGCCCAGGCCACCTTTGGGTAAGGCCGCCATCAGGTCCTGCCGTCCGACCACCGCGCCCAGCGGCATGCCGCCGGCGATGCTCTTGGCCAGCAGCAGCAGGTCTGGCTCCATCCCTAGTCGCGGGAAGGCAAAGCGCTGGCCGGTGCGACCGAAGCCTGACTGAATTTCGTCGATGATGATCAAGATCCCCCGTTCGTCGCAGAAGCGCCGCAAGGCCTGGGCGAATCCGGGGTCGAGGGCGAGGAAGCCGCCTTCACCCTGAACCGGCTCGAAAATGAATGCAGCCACGTCTTCGACCGCCAGTTCGACACTGAACAGGCGGTCCATGGCCTTGAGTGCCTGCTCGCAGGTCACGCCGGTGTCGACGCTGGGGTAGGGCAGGTGATAAACCGGGCCGGGCAGCTCACCTACCCGTTGCTTGTAAGGGGCGACCTTGCCGTTGAGGTTAAGGGTTGCCAGGGTGCGACCGTGGAAGCCGCCGTCGAAGGCGATGATGGCGCGCTTGCCTGTGGCACCGCGGGCGACCTTGAGGGCGTTCTCCGCCGCTTCCGCGCCACTGTTGGTGAGCATGCCGGCCAATGGGTAGCTGACGGGTACGAACTGGCTCAGGCGCTCCATCAGCGCCAGGTACGGCCCATGGGGGGCGGCGTTGAAGGCATAGTGGGTCAGGCGCGCGGCCTGCGCTTGAATCGCCTCGACCACGGCCGGGTTGCAGTGGCCCAGGTTGAGTACGCCGATACCGCCGACGAAGTCGATATAACGTTTGCCGTCCGTGTCCCAAACTTCCGCATTGCGGCCATGGGAAAGTGTGATCGGATGAACGATGGCAATGGACTGGCTGATACTTTCCTGAGGCATGGGCACGCAAACCTTTGTTCAATTTTCCCCCTATCCAAGCGTGCAAAGGTGTGAGACCGCAAACGAATTATTGGATTGCGATCATTCCATGGATTCGTGAACTGGCGGATTCGCTAGCCTCTTTAGGGCAACGGTGAAATGGATCGTGCTATCTGCCGTTTGGGCGCTGTGGACTGGTACCGAGCAGAAACGTCAGAAGTTCATTCTCAAATGGAATCATGTGTTTCGAAAAGGTCGTTTGTTGACCCACGCCGATGGATTGATACTGGCCTGGAACAACGTTGACAACCGGTCGTGCGAAGAGGAGGGAAATATCCGCTACCGGCGCCTTCACAACAACAAGAACGAGCACTACGGACTTACCAGAATTCTGCTCCAACTTTCAGCCGCCCTTGCGGCGGCCAACCCATTCGAGGGTTCTCCATGGCTTCGCTACACAACAAGAAACAGCGTTCCTTGCAGCACGGCCTGACCTCACGTCAGGTGTCCATGATCTCCATTGCCGGCATCATCGGCGCAGGCCTGTTCATCGGTTCCTCCAATGCCATCGCCACCGCTGGCCCGGCGATTCTCATTTCTTATGCCATGACTGGCCTGCTGGTGCTGCTGGTGATGCGCATGCTGGGTGAAATGGCCATCGCCAATCCTAACAGCGGCTCGTTTTCCACCTATGCTGGCGAGGCCATCGGCCCTTGGGCGGGCTTCACCATCGGCTGGTTGTACTGGTGGTTCTGGGTGCTGATCATCCCGGTCGAGGCGATTGCCGGCGCGGATATTCTCCATGCCTATTTCCCGGGCGTGCCGTCATGGCTGTTCGCGTTCCTGATCATGGTCGTGCTGTCGGGCACCAACCTGATCAGCGTGAAGAACTTCGGCGCCTTCGAGTACTGGTTCGCGCTGGTCAAGGTGCTTGCCATCATCGCCTTCATCGTGGTGTGCAGCCTCGCCGTATTCGGCGCCTGGCCGCTGGCCGAGGTGTCTGGTGTCAGCCGCTTGTGGGACAACGGTGGCTTCATGCCCAACGGTTTCGGCACTGTGCTCGGTGGCGTGCTGATCACCATCTTCTCGTTCTTTGGTGCCGAGATCGTCACCATTGCAGCTGACGAGACGGCCAATCCGAAAGACAAGATCCGACGCGCCACCAACTTGGTGGTTTACCGCATCGCAATCTTCTACCTGGCGTCGATCTTCCTGGTGGTATCGCTGGTCGCCTGGAACGATCCGGGCCTGAAGGCAGTGGGTTCGTTCCAGCGGGTGCTGGAGGTACTCAACGTGCCGGGCGCCAAGCTACTGGTCGACGTAGTGGTACTGGTGGCCGTGACCAGCTGCATGAACTCTGGCCTCTACACCGCGTCACGGATGCTGTATTCCCTGGGGGCCCGTGGCCAGGCGCTTGGCATCACCAAGCGTGTCTCCGGCTCGGGTGTTCCAACCGTTGCGGTCATTCTCTCGACCCTGGCTGGCTTTGCGGGTTGCTTCGTCAACTATGTATTCCCCGGCAAGGTGTTCGGCTTCCTGTTGTCCACCACGGGCGCCATCGCCTTGCTGGTGTACCTGGTGATCGCCGTCTCGCAGTTGCGCATGCGTGCCCGTGCCGAGCGCGAAGGCCGTCCGCTGGAACTGAAGATGTGGCTGTTCCCATGGCTGACCTGGCTGGTGATCGGCACCATCGTCATGGTCCTGGGCTACATGCTGCTCAGTGATGCCTACCGTTACGAGACGCTGATGACTGCCGGGGTGACGCTGTTCATCCTGCTGGTGTCGCTGACCCAGCGTCGGGGCAAGGTAGTCGCTCAGACGGCGTGATCCTCCAGGGGGCGCGGTGCGCCCCCGTTTTGCGATTGGCGCTGACAGATTCGAGCGTTACCATCGAGGCAGGCATTTCTTCCCATTCCAACAAGCACAGGAAGCGCATGAACGACCAGACCCTTTCCCTTCAAGCCCTGGCCGCGCCGGACGGCACCTGCTATGGCTGCGGTTGCGCCCACCCCAGCGGCCTGCACGTGCAAAGCCATTGGGACGCCGATGGCATTCATCTGTCGTGCCGGCACACACCTGACAGCACGTTCAGCGGCTGGCCCGGCCTGGTCTACGGTGGCCTGTTGGCCATGCTGGTCGACTGCCATTCCAACTGGACCGCCATGGCCTATCACTACCGTGCCGAAGGTCGCGAGCCGGGCAGCTTGCCGCGCATCGACTGCGTCACCGGCACGCTCAACCTCACCTACCTCAAGCCGACCCCGATGGGCGTGGAGTTATTGCTCAAGGCGCGTGTAGAGGGCGAGGTGGGACGCAAGAGCCGCGTGATCTGTGAAGTCTGGGCTGGCGATGTGCTGACAGTGACCGCTGATTCGGTGTTCGTACGAGTCGATACCGACAAGCTCAAGCTCAAGGCCCACGGACAGGCTTGAAGGCCACGGGATGATGGTCAGCCGACCGCGATGCCTCTAGAGTGGCAGGACCATTCCCCAGGCAAGGTTGACCATGACCGATCTGAGCGCATTCCCGATCACTCAAAAGTGGCCCGCGAAACACCCTGAGCGGCTGCAACTGTATTCGTTGCCCACCCCCAACGGCGTCAAGGTGTCGATCATGCTGGAAGAGATCGGGCTGCCGTACGAGGTGCACAAGGTCAACTTCGACAGCAACGACCAGCTCACTCCCGAGTTCGTTTCCCTGAGCGCCAACAACAAGATCCCAGCGATTCTCGACCCGAACGGTCCGGGCGGCCAGCCGCTGCCGCTGTTCGAATCGGGGGCGATCCTGCAGTACCTGGCGGAAAAGTCCGGCCAGTTGCTCAGCGACGACCCGGCCCGCCGCTACCAGACCCTGCAATGGCTGATGTTCCAGATGGGCGGCATTGGTCCGATGTTCGGCCAGGTGGGCTTCTTCCACTTCTTCGCGGGCAAGGAATACGAAGACAAGCGCCCTCGCGACCGCTACGTCAACGAATCGAAGCGCCTGCTCGGCGTGCTCGACCGACACCTGGAAGGGCGGCAGTGGATGGTGGACGAGTACAGCATTGCCGATATCGCCATCTTCCCCTGGGTGCGCAACCTGGTGGAGCGCTACAACGCCCGGGAGCTTGTGGGGTTCGATGAGTTCAAGGAAGTGCAGCGTGCGCTGGCTCGGTTCCTCGAACGCCCAGCGGTGCAGCGTGGGCTGAAAATTCCGGGTTGAAGTATTTGAATGGACGGGTAACGGCGTCGTCTTGACTGTACCGGCGTCATCGCCGGCAAGCCGCCGCCTACAGGATCTGCGCTGTCCGTGTGGGAGGGGCCAGTGCCCCGGATTCAGAACACGTGGCTCAGAATCCAGTACAGGCACCCCGCCAGCAACATGGCCGCCGGCAGTGTCAGCACCCAGGCCATCAGCAGGTTGATCAGGGTGCGTTTCTGAATGCCCGAGCCGTTGGCCACCATGGTCCCGGCTACCCCTGAACTGAGCACATGGGTGGTGGATACCGGTAGCCCGAACATGTCCGCAGCACCGATGGTGCACATTGCCACCACCTCGGCCGAAGCGCCCTGGGCGTAGCTGAGGTGGGTCTTGCCGATCTTCTCGCCCACCGTCACCACGATCCGCCGCCAGCCCACCATGGTGCCCAATCCTAGCGCGATGGCCACGGCCACCTTGACCCACAGCGGGATGTAACGCGTGGCATCGTCCAATTGGCCTTTGAACATCTGTACCTGGCTGCGGGTGGCAGCATCGAAGGTGGCCAGGCGGTGCTTGTCGAGCAGGCGAATGGCTTCGCTGGTCAGGTACATGTCGTTGCGCACGTTGGCCATGGCCTCGGCTGGCACGCGCTTGAGCGACCCATAGCCTTTGACTTGCTCGCCGATCATACCGGTGAGTGCTGCCAGGGCGGGCACCAGTTGCGGGTTGGTCCTGGGCTCGGCAATGAACGCAGTCAGCACCCGGCGCGGATCGGCCGGCGCTGGCTGCGGGTCGCTGCGTACCAGCGCCTGGCGCGTCACTTCAGCGACAGCGGAGAACTGCAAGGCCTGCTCGTTCGGCATGGTCTTGTTCAGGGCGTACGCCATGGGCAATGTGCCGACCAGAATCAGCATGATCAGCCCCATGCCTTTCTGACCATCATTGGAACCATGGGCGAAGGACACGCCGGTGCAGGTCAGGATCAACACGCTACGGATCCACCAGGGCGGTGGGGTCTGGCCTTCCGGTGCCTGGTACAGCGCCCGGCGCTTGACCAGTGCGCGCAAGGCCAGCAGGAGCAATGCCGCGCAGGCGAAACCGACCAGCGGGGAAAAGAGCAGGGCATAACCGACCTTGCTGGCTTGGCTCCAGTCGATACCACTGGTGCCATCGCGGCCATGCATCAGGGCGTTGGCTACGCCCACGCCGATGATCGAGCCGATCAGCGTATGTGACGATGAGGCCGGCAGGCCCAGCCACCAGGTGCCAAGGTTCCAGATGATCGCCGCCAGCAAAAGGGCGAACACCATGGCGAAGCCAGCCGAAGATCCGACCTGTAGTATCAGCTCCACCGGTAGCAAGGCAATGATGCCGAAGGCCACCGCGCCACTGGAAAGCAGCACCCCCAGGAAGTTGCACAGCCCAGACCACACCACTGCCACTGGCGCAGGTAAAGAGTGGGTGTAGATCACGGTGGCTACAGCATTGGCGGTGTCATGGAAACCGTTGACGAACTCGAAGCCTAGAGCGATCAGCAAAGCCAGGCCCAGCAGCAGAAAGGGGGTGACAGTGGTGATGATCGTACCGCTGGCGGTGACGTCCTGTCTCAGGCTCCAGGCGGTATAGGCGATGCCCGCCAATAGCAGGCCAAAGAACAAGGTCAGGGTGGCGCGCCCAGGCTTGTGGGATAATTGTGGGCGGGCGTCGCGCTGGGCCAGGTGCGTCTGGGTGGCCAGTGACGGGGTTGCCATGGGGGCTCCGGTTGGCGTTGGGCGAAGTTGCCGAGGCCCCTGAGCATAGAAACAATTCGGGACGCTAGACTGATCTTTGTCAAAGAACTCGCTAGGCCAGGGACGAACGGTCAGCGCAGGAGAAACCCATGATTCACTGCAAGCGTGTCTACGATGCGGCGCAGGCAAGCGATGGCCAACGTGTGCTGGTCGACCGCCTGTGGCCGCGCAACAAACGCAAGGATGACCTGCAGGGAACCTGGTTGCGCGAGGTCGCGCCTTCCGTCGAGCTGCGCCAGGCATTCCATCGGGGTGAGCTGGATTTTGCCGTTTTTAGCCAGCGCTACCGGCAAGAGCTGGCGGCGCATCCCGAGCATTGGTACCCCTTGCTGGACCTGGCGGCCAAGGGGGACCTGACTCTGCTCTATGCCGGCAAGGACACGCGCCACAACAACGCACGGGTGTTGGCGCAATGGCTGGAGGATGAACTGGACCGACATGGGCCGGCAAGCTCGCCGGTGTGCTATGGCCATTGAACTGAAAGCCGCGACCGACGCCGATCGTACGTTCGCGCGCGATCTGACGCGGCGGGCGATGTTGCCGTACTACCGCGAGTTCGACTTGCTGTGGATCGAGGAAGCGTTCGACCAGGCGTGGGCCTGGCGCGAGCAATGGCTAGTGGTGGAGGGGGATACCGTACTGGGGTTCTGTAGCCTGAGCCAGGACCGGCAGGCGCTGTTCATTCGCGAACTGCACCTGTCGCCAGAACATCGCGGCCGGGGCGTGGGGAGTTGTGTGCTGGAGCAACTGGCCGACTGGGCGTCGCTGCGGCATTTGCCATTGTTGAGGTTGATGGTATTCAGGAGTAATCCGGCGCGATACTTATACTTGCGCCATGGCTTTCTAAAAGTCGGGGAGGCGGATTGTTTTTGGCAACTGCAGCGAGAAATAGACTAACGTAGCGGGTTCGCTGAAGCGCCGGCTACGTTAGTGAAAGCGAGAGCGCTGATAGGTTATGAGACGAAGGCCTCCAAGGTTGATTGGAAGGCGTCTTGGTGTATCAGTCAGTTACTCGGAGTGTTGTCTTAAATCGACCGGTGACCGTTTCTTTCTTATCGTCTTCTAGTGGATAGCTCACGTCGATCCTCCCCCATACCTTTTGACCCACTCGTTGAATAATGTGTACCTCGCCTTGAGTGGCTATGATTCGGCCATTTGGTGGGTAAAGGGTTACATCTAGTTGATCTGGGACTACCCAGTTGCCGTTGGTAAAGCTTGCGGTCCTCGTCTCGATAGCGACCACATAATTGCCTGAGGCTAAAGAGAAGGTGCCTTTGATCAAGGTGCTGTGGGAATCGAATTTGTCTGTTTCATATTTTAAGCCCGTGCTTTTGAATTCGATAACAAATCGGTTTTCGATCCATTTTGTCTCTTCGATCCATTGTGTATCAGTATTGCTCATTGTTAAGTCCTCGATTTTTGAGTGAGGCTTAAATGTAGCGAAAGAAGTATCCAAGGGGTACTGGTAAAAATGATAGGGCGCGCTCTTATATGCCGTGTGACCTTTTCATGTGGGCGAGTTTGAAGGTGGCATAGAAAAGGCGAAGCCCCGCACATGCCTGGACTCACTGTTGCTGCACCTGCACCGTCGCCCCCTGACGAACCGTAGCGTCGAGCAACTGCCCCTGCACCGGCAGCAGATCCCCGATCAATAAATTCTGCAACAAGGGCTTACCTTCGAAACGGTTAGCGCCCATCACGACATCCCGCATCCCCTCGACCCGTACCAGTGCCTTGCCGACCTGGCCCAGGCGATTGCCACTGAGTACCAGCGGCCCTGCCAGCGGTGTGGCATTGCGCAGGCTGACGGCATACTCCTGGGTATTGCCGATGCGGTTGTCGAGCAGTGCCAAGGCGCTGACTTCGCTGGCATCCACCGCGCTGCCTTGGCTACTGGCCAGCAGGTTATCTTCGACGACCAGCGGGGCAGCGGTGGTGGGTGCCAGGTTGCGTAACTGGATGCCATTGCCTCGGCTGTCACCCATGCGATTGCCGGCCAGCAGCACCGCGCCCTGTTGTTCGCTGACTTCGATGGCCGCCTTTGCCGCACCCAGAATGAGGTTGCCATCGACCTGGGCGCGGGTCTGGCCACGCAGGCGCACGCCGCTGTTGTTGTCGATGCCGCGTAGCTGGTTGTCCTGCAGTTTGACCTGGCTGTCACGCACGTCGATGGCGTATTGCTGCGACTTTTCGAACTGGCTGGCGGTGATGGTCGCCTGGCTGTGCTGCAACTCCACCGCGCTGGACATCTCGCTGAAGTGGCTGTCGCGGATGATCACCGTGGCGGCAGGTGTGTTCGCGGCTTGCTGGGCACTTAGGGCAGTGGTCAGTCCGCGGGACAGGTTGGCGTTGTAGCCCAGGCGCTTGAGGGTCGAACCAATCACCTGGGTATGGCTGCCGGCCCAGGCCACCACGAACGGCCGCCAGGCGCGGTCGGTGTTGCCTGGTCGGTCACCGGCCAGGCTTTGCAGGCTGGACTGGTTCAACCCCAGCCATCCCTGGTTGATCAGCGCTGTGCCCGAATGGCTCGACAAGTAAAGGCGGGTGCCCTCCAACACCAACCCGGCGTCGGCACCGATCATCAGCGGGTAGCTGAGCAGGTAACCGTCCTTGTAGCGCCTCAGGATGCGCGTATCGTTCAGCGCATCGTGCAACTGCGCCAGGGTGATGCTGCCCGCGCGCACCAGCACTACCTGAGGATGATGCGCCTGGTAGCCGGCGATGGCGCGGAACAGGCCGTTGTTGACGAATGGCTCGAAGGGCCAGCTGCCGGCCTGTGACGAGAACATCGGTTGCAGACTGACACTAGCGCGGCCCGCCGGGCGCGGGCGTTCTGCCTGATGGAACGTCACTGCCTCGCGCACCTGCTGGCGCAGTTGGTCGACCTTGTGCGTGCGTTGCTCCTGGGTCAGTGTGGTCAAGGTGTAGTTGACCGTCAGCGTCTGGCTGGCGGCCTGGGCAGTGCCGGCCAGGCCCAAGGTGACCAGGCAGGCGAGGGGGAAGCGGGCGAGGGCAGTCATGGGTCAGTTCCTTGATCCGGGCAATGAGGGGTAAAACGGTTTGATAGGGCCGCCGAGCTGGCTGTAGTTGTCCACATCGCCGTCTTCGCTGTCGTACAGCTGGCGCGCCAGGGCGTGGCCGGGATTGCGCTGCAGGAACGGGATCAACCAGGCCAGTTTGTACGGCGCTACATCCGCCTGGGACTGGCCTTCGAGTTCGGGCAGGTCGCGTGGGTCAAGCACCGTGCGAGCGGCGAAGTTGGCCAGAAGGTCCAAGGTCTGTTGGTCGTCGGCGCTCCACGGCAGGCCGTTGACGCGCGCCGATTCAGCCAGCAATACCAGGGGTACCAAGGCGTACTGGCTGTAGGTGGCGGCAAGCTTGGCCCGCGCCACTTCCAGCGGCAGGTAGGCGTAGCTGCCATCGCGGGAACGCACCGCCTGGGCCAGGCCACGACGTAGGTTGCCGTCGGCCCACTGGATGAAGTCGTCGCGCCCGACCAGCATGCCGGTGGCGGCTACGGCCCAGGCAGCCCAGTAGTCGTGGTTGTTGAAGTACACGCCTGGGGCATCGCGGCGTGGGTCGTACTCGTGGATCACCAATTCGGCCAGGCGAGTGAACCACGACTGCTGAGCCTCGCTCAGTCGCACCTTGCCGTCACTGGCTGACTGGGTCAGCAGCACGGTTCCGGCCATTGCCGCCAAAGCCCATTTGCGCGCGGCCATGCCTGTGCCGCTGGCATCCGGGTTGAGCAGTGCGCCGGCTTCGGCCCAGTCTTGCAGCCATTGGTCTTGGCAGGCCAGGGCCATGTTGGCGTCCTGCGGCTTTTTCGCCCGCTGGAAACGCTTGCCGGCGTAGATCAGCCCGCCGACGAACTGTTTGACCTGCTTGCCGATGCGTTCGCTGCCTGCATCGGGGCTGCTGCGCAGGGTCGACTTGCTGACGTCGCGCTGGTCGTACTTGCTCTGCAGGCGCAGGCTGCCGGTATAGGGCGGCGGAGGCTCCTTGCTGCAGGCCAGGGTGTGGTAGTCGGCGATCATGGCCGCTTGTGGCGTGGGATGCGCAGGCCAGATCGACTGGGCTGCCTGAGCCTGGGGGGGGAGCAGGGCCAGGGGAAGCAGCGAGGCAGCCCCGATGAGCATCTTCAAAGACACAGACGAGTCTCCACCTCGGTGGCCGCAGTGCCCGCCTTGGTCGGTTCCATGAACACCGACAGCAAGTTGGCCCCGGCAAACGCTGGGTCCTTACTCAGTTCCAGGTAGTACTGCCCGCCGCTGACGGCTGCCTCGCGACGGAACCACACCTTGTCGCGCGCGCCATTGTCGTAATAGACGATGATGTAGAAGTCCTTGATGTTCTTGTCGCTCAGGCGGATGTCGAGAAACCCCTTCGAACCACTCAACGACTGGCGCGAACTGCCCGCGTTGCTCAGCAGCTCGATGCGCTCGCCAACCTTCAGCGCCGGGTGTTGCAACTTCGACCCCAACACTTGCCTGTTGGCCGAGCAGCCGCCCTGAACCGCCGGCACCAACTGGCGATACATCAACGGCGAATCAAGCCGGTAGTTGGCCGGCAGTTCCCAGACGATCAACTTGGGCGGGGCCTTGGGGTCGTAGTCTTCCGACAGCAGGTACGCCAGCAGCGAGCCGTCCTCACCGACACCCGGCAGGGCATAGTTGAGTACATCCACACTCAGGTATTGCTTGAGGTAGCCGTCGAAATTGAACTGCTTGCTCTCGTCTTCACGTGCAGCGGCGTTGCTGTCTCCCACCAGGATCACTTGCGGGTCTGGCGCTTCGTCGAACAGCGCATCGGCGCTGTCGGCCACCGGGATGGTCTGGAAGCCGCGCACGTACTGGAAGCCATAGTTGTTGCCACAGATGTTGCTCAGCGCCAGGTTCAGCGTGCCATCCTTGGGCACCATTACCCCAGGCTCGGTGCGATACTGCTTCTTGGTCAACTCGCCGTAGAACGGTTGGCGGCGGATCTCTTCGGCCATCAGTCTGGCAGTGGCTTCGGCGCCGGCCGGGGTCCAGTGGTGGTCGCGGCGGAAGAAGTACTCGCCCTGAGGCGGCTGCTGCACCAGTTGCATCATCGGCGCCACCACCGCACCGCCCTGGCGCAACTGGCCAAGGTAGGCACTGAGGTGGGCGCTGGCCTGGGCATAGTCGAAACCGTGCAGTTGGCCTTCGAGCAGTTTGTCGCGGTGCATCAGCCCGCGGGTGGGCTGGACCGCCATGGCCACGTGGATGCCCTGGCGCTGGAAGGCCTGCATCAAGCGGGCGAACTCCGGGCGCATAGGGGCGGGAATGCCGAAGTCGTTGGTCAGGTCCACCGCCGAGCGGAATAGCCAGCGGTCCTTGCCGGGTACGATTTCGCGCATCAGCTTCATGCGCCCCTCGGTGTAACGCTGTGGGTCGCTGAGCGCCGGGCAGACCATGCACCGCAGGTTCTCACAGCCGGCTTTTGGCGCCTGTGCGGCCTGGCCAGGCAGGCTCAGCAGGGCCAGGGCTGCGCTTAGAGACACACTTACTAGGGTCTTCATGTACCTATCCATCCTTGCAGCGTGGGCGTCACTCGGTGGGGTCGATGCTGTTGGCCTGGGTCATGCTGCGGTAGCCGTTGCCCTGGGGCAGCAGCACATAGCTGTACGAGCGACCCTTCTTGAGGAACTGATCGTCGAATTCCGCCACCTTCTGATCGGCGACATAGGCGGCGAAACCGATCTTGAGCTCGTTGACCATGCGGCTGCCGGTCTGGCCGTTGGCCAATGGGTCGACGACCACGTGCTTGCCGTCCTCGGTCTTGAGCGCCGCTTGTGCCGGTGTGAGGTTGTAGAAGGCGATCTGTGCCTTCTTCGGCTCGTTGACGTATTTGTCGGCGATCAGCTTCAGTTGCTTGCCGTCGTAGATCACGGTGCTGGCGGCGTTGGCCTTCAGCTGCGGCTCGATGGATTGCCCGCCGACCGCGATCTTGTGGCTGCCGGCTGAGGTGAAGCGGTAGCCACTGAGCTGGCCGGGCGCAACCTTCTGCGGGTTGACCTTGCCGCTCAACGTGACGTCGATGCTGCGGTCCGAGAGGTTCAGCACGCGGACGAAGGCCGAATCGGCAGGGGCTACTGCATCGTACAGGTCGGCATTGCCTTCGGCGGTGTAGCCCGCCTGGCTGGCGGTGGCCAGGACAACGGCGGTAAACAGGTGAGCAGGTTTCATCAGGTTCTCCTTGATTCGTCAGAAATGCTGGGGCACGGCGCTGCGGCTGAGCGCGCCGGGACGGTGGGCGAGCAAGGTGCGAAGGGGGAATTCCCATACCACCGTTTCGATCTGTGGGTTGGCCAGTTGATCGCTTGCCAGGAACTGGTTCATGGCTTCGAACGGGCCGCGGGCCTCGACGGCGATGCTCAGCAGGTCGCGGTTGAGTGCCTCCTTGAGAAAGCCGACGAAGTTCCAGTCGTCGATCTTGCTGTAGCTGGTGCCTACCAGCAGCAGGCTCTGCTCCTGCTCGGCGAATAGGTCATCGCTGCTTTGTTCGGCCTTGAGGGTTTCGTACAGCTTGATCGGGTTGGCTCCGAACTGCGGCGCCAGGCGAGCATGGTCGAACTGGATGTAGTTCATCAGGTCGCCCTTGATGCTTTTCTCCCCGGACGGGTGCGAGAGGTAGACCTGATCACCCAGCAATTGCGGACGTTGACGTGCCAGTTCGTAGGCGGCCAGGCGCGCACCTTCTGGGCTCCAGTGGGTGTCGGATTTCAGGAACAGCTTCGGGCCGCCAAGGTTGGCCAGGAACGCGCTGCGCAGCGGCACCACGTCCAGCTGGTGTCGTTGCAGCTCGCTTACGAAACGGTCGTACAGGCCGGTCACCCTGGGGTCGAACGCATGCTCGGCGTGCGCTGCATACACATCCAGCTTCATTGGCAGCGGCAGTACCACCAGTTGTTTGCCGTGTTCGGCCAATTGCGCGCGGACCTTGACGATCTGCTCCAGCTGGCCCGTCAGGTTGGCGTCCAGGTCATTGGGCACGCGGTATTCCTGGTTGGTGTAGAGCCAGCCATCCTTGCCCAGCACCACGCCTTTGGTACCTTCGCCGAACAGCTGGAACTGCGCGTCGGCCCACAGCGTCACGGAGGGGGCTCGCAGGAAGAAGCGCTTGTCGTACACCTGCTCGAACTTGCGTAGCAGCTTGCCGTCGACGAATAGGTTCCAGGCATCGCTTTGGGTGCGGGCGAAGCTGAACACCGGTGGCAGCGAGTAGACGAACATCGCCCCGAGTGCCAGCGCGAACAGAATGCCATTGGCCTTGCTGGCCGAATTCATCACCGGATACATGGCCGTCTCCTAGAACTGGAAATACAGGAAGGGCGAGAACGAATTGGCCGCCAGGCTGCTCAGCGCCAACAGGAAACCGCCCCACAGCAACACGCTGTGCAGCGCGCCGACATGGCGCATGAAGTACCCCGTCTTGTTGCCAGCGTAGAAGCGCACATTGTTGATGCCCGCCAGGACCAGCCAGGCCAAGGCCACCAGGGCGAAGGCCATGGCCATTTTCGAGGCGCCGAGCACGTACAGCTCCAGCGAGCCGAAGCCGTTGAAGCCGAACAGCGCTTTGTAGATGTCGATGCTGTGGCGCAGGTCCATGGTGAAGAACAGTGGCATGCTCAGCACGATCAACAGGCCGGTGCGCAGGTTGCGGCCCAGGTGGTATGGGGTGCTGACTTTGGTCGCCAGGTTGAACTTGCGTTCCAGTACCATGCCAACGCCGAAGAACAGTCCCCAGCAGATGAAGGCGAAGCTCGCCCCGTGCCACAACCCGGACAGCAGCATGGTCCAGATGAGCGCCGGCAATGCGCCGGCCACGCGCTTGCGTACCAGGGGCATGTACACATAGTCGCGCAGGAAGTGCGCCAGGGTCATGTGCCAGCGCGACCAGAACTCGGTGATGCTCTGCGACACATAGGGCTGGTTGAAGTTTTCCGGGAAGCGAAAGCCCATCATCAAGGCCAGGCCCAAGGCCATGTGGCTGTAGCCAGCAAAGTCGAAGTACAACTGCAGGGTGGAGACCACCAGGCCGAACCAGGCGTCGCTGAACTGCAGGGTGCCTTCGCTGACGAACAGCGCGTTGATCGGCGCCAGGCGGTCGGCGATCAGTACTTTCATGATGAAGCCGAGCATGAAGCGGCACACGCCCAGCGAGAACAGCTCCAGCGAATGGGTGCGTTCGCGCAGCTGCGGCGCCAGTTGGCTGTAGCGCAGGATCGGTCCGGCCACCAGGTGCGGGAACAATGCGACGAAGGCGGCGAAGTCGATGAAATTGCGCGTCGGCGTGGCGTCCTTGCGGTAGATGTCGACGATGTAGCTCAGGGCGTGGAACACATAGAACGAGATGCCCAGGGGCAGGAAGATGTTTTCCAGGGTCCAGGTGTCGATGCCCAGTGGCGCCAGCAGCAGGGCCAGCACTTCGGCGCCGAAGTTGGCGTACTTGAAGTAGCCCAGGGTCGAGAGGTTGCCGGCTACACCGATCCACAGCAGACGAAGCGCCCAACGTTTGTCCGCCGCGTCGAGGCGCGCCTTGATGCGCAGGCCGAACCAGTAGTTCCAGTAGGTGATGCCGACGAACAGCAACAGGAAGTCCGGTCGCCACCAGGCATAGAAGAGGTAGCTGGCGACGACGATCACCGTCGAGCGCCACTGCGCCCTGGCCAGGAAATACACGGCCAGGAACAGCGGCAGGTAGAGAAACAGGAACACGTTGGAGGCGAAGATCATGGCGCTGCCCGTCCTTAGTAACTGATGACCACGCCGACGCTCAGCTGGTAGTCGTCGCCGGTTGCCAATGCACTGCCGGCATTGAGGTAACTGGCGCTGACCAGTGCGTTGACATCCAGGTGCTTGCCGTCGAGTGCCAGCGGAAACATCTTCCAGTAGTAATTGAGGTCGACCATCTGCCCGACATTGCGGCCATTGCCATTGCTGCCCTGGGCGATTGCACGGTTGCGCTCGGCCCGTTGGTCGCCGTTCATGCGGATGGGCAAAGTGCCGTCTTCATCGCGCAGGTCGAGCTGGGTCACGCGCAGGTCCAGGGCGCTGCGGGGAGTGGGCTTGGTCTCGACGGCGATGCCGTAGTAGCTGAGATTGCGCAGGTCCAGGGCAACGAACGAGCTGGTCAGGCGCGTGCTGTAGGACCCGCTGCGGGTGATGCGATCCGACTGGATGGCATTGAGGCGAAAGCCATCGTTCTCGTCGCTTGGCTTGTCGGTGAGGCCGCCGCGCAATGCGATACGTGGCGTCCAGGGCAGCGTGTCGAAGCGTTTGCCGACCTCACCCAAGGCGGCCCAGCCCTTGCTGCCGTGGCCAGTTGTGGTCGTGCCATTGCCGTCGGTGTTGTCCATCTTGCCATCCAGGGCGGCCAGCTCCAGGTGGTAGTCACTGAGCGCCGGCAGGCCCAGGTTGTCGCCCTTGAAGAACAACCCGTAGCGCAGGCCCTTGAAGTCGTAGCGGTCTTCGGCGTCGTGGCCGCTGTGGTCGTTCTCGTGCATCAGGCGCACGCCGGCCTGGTTGTTCGGGCTCCAGCGGTAGGCATACTGACCCATCACGTAGGTGGTGCGCGCTTCGCTATCGGCAAGGCTGTTCACATCGGTGTTGTAGTTGTGAAACTTCTGGCCAACGGCGATGAACGCCTCGGAGAACGTGTCCTGGTAGTTGAAGCGCAGCGATTCCAGGCTGTCGTCCCACCAGATGCCGTAGTCGTCGTAGAAGCGCTGCCGGCCAAGTGACGCGGAATACCGCGGGTCGTCGCCGATCAGGTTGCGCTTGACGTACAGCTCGCGCAGCTCGGCGTACCAGCCCTCGGGCTGTTCGCGTTCGCTGCTGTTGGTGGCTTCGTTGGTCAGGTTGCTCGACTCGCTGGAGTCGTAGTTGAGCCACAGGCGGCCGTAGACCATCCATTTTGCCCAGCGCTTTTCGGGCGAATACCAGGCAAATGATGGCTCGTAGCGCAAGCTGTAAAACATTTCGCGATCGCTGCCGACTTGCGAGTCTTCCGGGCCGTAGCCGGTCTGCACGGTGAGTTTGTTGAAGAATTCCGAGGTGATCAGCGGCTCGCTGCCATCGGCTGCGGCAACACGCACCGGCGCGTTGCTGTCGGCTTCGGGGCCGGTGATTTCTTCGGCGGCCAGGACCACGGACAGCGGCGTCAGGGTGAGCAGGGCAGCGAACAGGGGATGGTGGGTTTTCACAGCGTGGCCTCCTTCAGCAGATCGTTGCGCGCGGCCAGGGCACGCTCGATGTCATCCTTGGGTAACGTCTTTTCCAGGCGTCGGACCAAGCTACGGGCGCTGCGCTCGCCGAGGTCTAGCGCGATCCGCGCATAGGTGTAGGCCTTGACCGGGTCATGGCAAAGGGCGCGGCCATAGGCGTGCAACGTGGCCATGCGGTACCAGGCGGCGGTCGAGCCCTTGGCAGCCTCTTCCTGGAACAGCGCCAGGGCTTTGTCCTGGTCGGGTTGGTCCTGCACGCCCTTGCTGTAGTAGTCGGCCAGCAGCAGGCCGGCACCGGGATACTGGCTGGCGCGCAGTTCGTCGATCAGGGCCCGGGCCTTCTCCGGGTCCAGGGTCAGCCAGTTGTTGACCATGTAGAACGAGGCCTGCAACGCCTTGGCCCGCATCGGCTCGCGCAGGCGGACTTGATCGATCAGCGCCTGGGTTTCCTCGGCGTTGTGCTCGGTGGGGTTGGAGATCATGAAGTTGGCCTTGGACACCATGGCCGGGACGAAGCCCCTGGCGACGGCCTCGTCACGCCAGCGTTGCACCTGTGCGGTGGCGATCGCCAAGGCATCGGCCTGGGCTTTGTCACGGGCCTGCTGTTCGGGCGTCGGTGCGACGGGCGGCGTGTCAGGCTCGCGGCTCTGACGTTCGATACGGTCGGCTTCCTGCTCGGCGCGCTGAACACTGGCGATGTTGTCGAGCAGCGAGGCGATACGGTGCACGATATCGACTGGTAATTGACTGCGCTGCGCCTCCAGTGAAGTGGCGAAAGCCGGGAACAGTTGGTCTTGTCGATCACCGAGGAAGGCGTAGTAGCGGTCGATCGCGCGCGCATCGAAGCGCACGGCCTCGCGGTACCAGCGTTCGGCCGCGCCCTGGTCGCCCTGGCGCTCGGCAAGCACCGCCCGGTACAGCTGCGGGCGGCAGTTGAGCAAGCACGAGCGCTCGTAAAGTTCCAGCAGTTCCGCCGCCTGGTCGACGCTCACCAGTTGCGGATAGGTGAGGAACACTTCCAGTGTGGTACTGGCGTTGCGTGGGTCGAGTGTGCTCTGGTAGCGGGTCAGGGCGCGCTCGAACCATGGCCGTTGTGCTTCGCGAAGACTGGGGGTGCGGTCGATCAGCCGGGCCAACGAGGCCAGTGCCGGAACCATGCCTTGGCCATCGCCGAACGCGGTGTGATAGAGCGCAACCACCTCCTGACGGCTGACATCCTCGCGGCTGGCCAGGACATCGCCCAGCAGCAGCGTACTGGCCAGATCACCGCGCCGTGCCAGTTCACGCAAATCGGCGCTCACATCGGCGCTGGGATCCTTGAACAGGGCATAGCGCACCTGCTCCAGGCTCTGGCCGGCAGTCGCGCTGCCCGCACAAGCCAGGGTGAGACTGGCCAGCAGCAAGCGCGTGGGCGTCATCAGGGTCATGGCATTGTCCTCGACAGGCTCAATTGGCACGGCCAAAGGGCAGGCCAAGGTACAGGTCGACCGCGACTGCCTTCTGATAGGCCGAGGCTGGCAGCGGGCTGTCTGGCTGAATCGTCAGGGCCAGGTTGCGATTGACTTCATCGACCCGGGCATCGACCACCTTGCCGCTGTAGTGCTGGTCCAGGCCGAACACCTGCATGTCCACCGAGCGCACGCGGTCGACATCGGCCAGCTTGTCGAACGGCACATTGGCGCGCACGAAGAGCCCTTGGTCCTTGGGCAGCAGGTGCATCAGCGGCGCATCCTTGTAGCCGTACCCATCCAGGCGTTGGGTCGGGTAGTACACCTGGCAGTCGCAGGGGCTGTTGATCACCGTTTCGAGGGTGGCGCGGCCTAGCAAGGCTTGCAGATCGCCCGGGGCGAGGTCGGCCACTGCCTTCATGTCGGCCGGGCTGGTGAAGCTGGTTGCCAGCTGGGTGGACACGTTGGCCAGCGGCTGGCCGGCTTGCACTTCGGTGGCGCCGGCAGGCAGCAGGTACTTCACGTAGCCGTTGTCGGGCATGCTGATGACCTGGGCGTGGGTGGACACCTGCGCCTGGGCGGCCGGAATGCGGAAGAACAACAGGTAACCCTTGTAGCCGACGAAGGCCAGCGCCGCCAAGCCTGCGGCGGTGTACAGCAGGGTGCCGGTAAAGGCCTTGAGGCGGGCACCGGGGGTACGTGCCGTGGCGTACTTCTGCTTGCGCTCCTTGATGTAGTTTTCCCGTTGCATGACGTTGAACAGGCCATTGATGTCGGCGATTTCACCCGACAGGTAGGCGCTGATCAGGTAGCGCAGGATGTCGCGCTTCTGTGCGTCGAGCTCGACGAACTGCGCGCCCACTTCGCTGCCGCGCTGCGAGACGATGCGGATCTTGCTGTCGATGCTCAGGTCGACCTGGTTCAGGCGCAGGCGGATCGAGGCGTCGTACAGCGCGCCGATCTTCAGCGGCGTTTCGTGACGCAGGCCCATGCCTCCCAGGGAAATGTCCTGCAGGGCCGTTTCGAACGCTGCCTGACCTGCGGCGGACAAACGCACGCGTGCGTTCATGCGGGTGCGTACATGCTGGCGTTCGTCGATCGCCTCATGAACGATGTTGGCCGCTGTCTTGCCCGGGGCCACGGGAATGTTCGAGCTACTCATGTGCAGGCGCCTTTCCTTAACGTTGCGTTGAGTTATCGGGAGACTTCGAGGAGAACGGTGATGACCCCGAAGAAGATGGCGATCGAGGAGCACAGCATCGCCTTCGAGGACCAGCGGTTGAGGGTCGCGTCGAAGTCGACGTTGCCGGTGCTCAGGGTGGTCTTCTGCCGCGTCCAGCTTTGCTGGTCCATGTGGAACATCGCGTAGACCTTCATCAGCGAACCGACGATCTGGTTGTAATAGAGAACGAAGGGGTACATCGGGCTGACCGGGTGGCCGGCGAAGACGAACAGCACGGTCACCAGGCTGCGTGAGAGCAGTACCCAGAACAGGTACACCAGCAGGTACTGGATGCCGAAGATCAGCCCCGCCATCACCGAAGCTGTCAGGCCCATCAGGCAGGTCCACATCGAGATGCGCTGGTCCAATAGGACGTACAGGGTGAACAGCCCGAGGCGAGCACGCCCGAGCAGGGCGGTGGCGCGGAAGTTCTGGCGCAGTGAGTTGCCGTACCAGCGAAACATCAGCTGGCGGGTGGCGACCCAGAAACTGTCGCTTGGCGGGTGCTCGACGGTCAGGGTGTGGCTGTCGGGCACGTAGAAGGTGTCCCAGCCGGCGCGCATCAGGCTCAGCCAGCTCGACTTGTCGTCACCGGTGAGGAATTGGAACCGGCCCAGACGCCAGTGTTCGAGGAAGTCGGCCTCGACGTCGCGGATGAATTCGGGGTCGGTCATCACGCTGGCACGGAAGAACGACAGCCGCCCGGTGAGGGTCAGGACCCGGTGCGAAAGTGCCATGGAGCACATGTTGATATGCCGCTGCACGAAGCGCATTGAGTGCCACTGACGCATCCAGCGGCTGCCTTCGACTTCGCAGAACTCGTTGGTGGTCAGCCCGCCGACATTCGGCAGCAGGGCGAACAGCTTGACCGCGCGCTCCACACAGCCGGGCAGCATCATGGTGTCGCCGTCGACCACGCCGACCACCGCATCGTCCAGCGGCATCTGCCGGGACAGGGCACGGAAGGCGTGGGCCAGGCCATCGCGCTTGCCGGTGCCGCGTGCACGGACGATCACCAGCCTGATATCGTCGCGGTCCTTGACCTCGTTGCGCAGGATGTCCTTGATGAACGTCTCGTCGCCTTTCTCGACAATCGAGGCGATCACCGTGCAGGGCACCTTGAGCCGTTGCACTTCCTGGAACACCGACTGGTAGACCTTGAAGGTGGTCAGGGTCGGGATGCGGAAGCTGGTCACCACCATGAACAGGTGCGAGGGCAGGGCCGCATCGCCCATGCGTTCGACCTGGCGGCGCAGGCGTGGGAACTTCAGGTGCAGGAAGTACATGCCGCGCACGTAGTGGACGACCGCGTTACCGTAGCGCCACATGCCCAGCGTGCCGATGATGAAGATGAACAGGTGATGGTTCGGGTCCAGGTACTGCGGCGCGACCATCTCCGACGCCAGCGCGATCAGCCCGGCCAGGCATGCCCAGGCGAAGAAGCTGGCGCCTGCACGCAGGTAGCCGGGTGCCTCGAAGGGATGCTGTTGCTGTCGATCCATGTAGCTTCAACTCCTGTTGTCGGGTGCCCGATGTCGATCAACGAAGGTGATTTCGTCGACGGAACTCGGGGCTTGTGGGTGCTGGCGGAGCCTGCGAAGTGCCGCATAGCAGCCCCCGGACGCAACTAATTGCGTCGCTGGCTCCGCCGACTCCCACGGGACGGCGGGTTAGGCACGCTGCCGGTTACCAGCAAATGCCCTGACGTTGCGCGTCGCTGGTCTGGGGCATGAAACCGACCAGGTCGATCACCCGTTTGCCATCACTGGCCTCCAGGGCCTGGGCGAAGCGTGCGTCGTTGTTGCCCAGGACGATGACCTCGGCGTCGTCGATCACCTGGTCGAGGTCGCTGTGCAGCAGGGAGGAGACGTGAGGGATCTTCGATTCGATGTAATCGCGGTTAGCCCCGAAGACCCGTGCGTACTCGACGTTGGCATCGAAGATACGCAGGTCATAGCCTTTGCCGATCAGGCGCTCGGCCAGTTCCACCAACGGGCTTTCGCGCAAGTCGTCGCTGCCGGCCTTGAAGGCCAGGCCGAGCAGGGCGATCTTGCGTTTGTCCTGGCGCTCGATCAGGTCCAGGGCGTTCTGCACCTGGTTGCGGTTGCTGGCCATGATCGACGCCAGCAGCGGGTGCTCGACGTCCAACTGGCTGGCGCGGTAAGTGAGGGCGCGTACGTCCTTGGGCAGGCACGAGCCGCCGAAGGCGAAGCCGGGGCGCAGGTAATAGCGCGACAGGTTGAGCTTGTAGTCCTGGCAGACCACGTCCATCACCTCGCGGCCATCGACGCCCGAGGCTTTGGCGATATTGCCGATCTCGTTGGCGAAGCTGACCTTGGTGGCGTGCCAGACGTTGCAGGTGTACTTGATCATCTCGGCGACTTCCACCGACTTGCGGATCACCGGTGCGTCCAAGCCCTCGTACAGTGAAGCCAGCAGGTCGCCTGATTGGCTGTCCAGCTCGCCGATCACGGTCATGGCCGGGAAGTCGTAGTCCTTGATGGCGGTGCTTTCACGCAGGAATTCGGGGTTCACCGCGACGCCGAAATCTTCACCGGCCTTCTTGCCTGAAGCTGCTTCCAGGATCGGGATCACCACGTTTTTCACCGTGCCCGGCAGCACGGTGCTGCGTACCACCACGGTGTGGCGGCCAGCCTTGTCGCGCAGGGCCGTGCCGATCTCGCGGCAGACCGCTTCCATGTATACCAGGTCCAGGTCACCGTTCTTCTTGCTTGGTGTGCCGACGCATAGCAGGGAAAGGTCGGTGGCGAAGATCGCGGCCTGGACATCGGTGGTACCACGCAGTCGGCCTTTGCTGACGCCATCGAGCAGCAACGCTTCGAGGCCAGGCTCGACGATGGGCGACTTGCCCTGGTTGATGAGGTCGATTTTCGCTGGAGAAATGTCTACCCCCAGCACGGTGTGGCCACGTGCCGACAGGCACGCCGCGCAGACTGCGCCTACATAGCCAAGTCCAAAGATACTGATGTTCATAGATCCCTCTTCCTCGGGCGCGGCAACGCCGGCCGAGATACTCAGTTTGGTTAGTTTTCGATCGGCAGACGCGCAGAAGTTAGCCGCGCTCGGAAGTGGCGTAACAGGCTGTTTCTTAGTTGTCTATTTACATCCTAAGGGGGTTTTTATTTTTGCTGCAAGTGTTGGTGTTCTTAAAGTTGAAAATAACTAAAAGGTTTCTCGTTAAGTTTATAAAACCGTTAAAAATCAAATAGTTAAAGTTTGATGATAGTTAGGCGTCAAAAAATTGTTTTCTGTTGAAGGGGCGGTAAAATGACGTCAAATCTGCGTCTTTTCGGCTTTTTGCGGTGTTTTCGCCACGCCTAAAAGGGCCGGAGAATGTCCGGTTAATTGATCTTCCCCTGCTGGTGTGATTGCTTTTCAAGGATTTGCCTCCCCGTTGATTTAATTGTCGGGGCAGGCGGTGGTGGCATACAGATGAAACCCTGGGTTGCGACAATCGAAGGGGAGGGCCATAGTGGCATTTAGATATCTAGTTGCGCATGATGCTATTGGGTTTCGTTGACTGCCGGCTTCCGGCCACAGGGCATCCGGGTGGATGCTGGGGCAGTGACCATGTCAAGACTGCGCCCGTGGAACGGCAAGGTCGTCCGCGCAGCAGCGCCAGACGTTTCTGACAGAAGTTTTACGCTAGGTCCGCCACGAAAAATTTTGTTAAGGTGGCGGGATCCAATCGCCCTGTTGACGAGGTGTGTGCTTGATTAGGGTCCTAGTGGTCGACGATCACGATCTGGTACGAACCGGTATTACCCGCATGCTGGCCGACATCGACGGCTTGCAGGTGGTGGGCGAGGCGGATTCAGGCGAGTCGGCGCTCAAGCAGGTCCGCGAACTCAAGCCGGACGTTGTCCTGATGGACGTGAAAATGCCTGGGATCGGTGGCCTGGAGGCCACCCGCAAGCTGTTGCGTAGCCACCCTGACATCAAGGTGGTGGCAGTGACCGTGTGCGAAGAAGACCCATTCCCCACGCGCCTGATGCAAGCCGGCGCCGCCGGTTACCTGACCAAAGGCGCAGGGCTGGACGAAATGGTCCAGGCCATTCGCCTGGCTTTCGCCGGGCAGCGCTACATCAGCCCGCAGATTGCCCAGCAACTGGCGCTCAAGTCCTTCCAGCCCCAGGGGTCGCCTTTCGATGCCCTGTCCGAGCGGGAAATCCAGATCGCCCTGATGATCGTCGGTTGCCAGAAGGTGCAGCTCATCTCCGACAAGTTGTGCCTGTCGCCCAAGACCGTCAATACTTACCGCTATCGGATCTTCGAAAAACTCTCCGTCACCAGCGACGTCGAGCTGACGTTGCTGGCCGTTCGCCACGGTATGGTCGACGCAAGCCTGTAAAGACCCATGTCCCAGATTTTTGATGCCAGTGCATTCCTGGCAACCTGCAGCGGCCGCCCGGGCGTGTACCGGATGTTCGATGCCGAGGCACGTCTGCTTTACGTGGGCAAGGCCAAGAACCTCAAGAAACGCCTGGCCAGCTACTTCCGCAAGACTGGGCTGGCGCCGAAGACCGCTGCCTTGGTAGGCCGCATCGCCCAGGTCGAAACCACCATCACCGCCAACGAGACCGAGGCATTGTTGCTGGAGCAGACCCTGATCAAGGAGTGGCGACCACCCTACAACATTCTGCTTCGCGACGATAAATCCTACCCCTATGTGTTTCTCTCCGATGGCGAATTCCCCCGCTTGGGGATCCACCGTGGGGCGAAGAAGGCCAAGGGGCGTTATTTCGGTCCGTACCCCAGCGCAGGGGCTATCCGTGAAAGCCTGAGCCTGTTGCAGAAGGCCTTCTCGGTACGCCAATGCGAAGACAGCTATTACGCCAACCGTACCCGGCCGTGCCTGCAGTATCAGATCAAGCGCTGCAAGGGGCCGTGCGTTGGCTTGGTCGATGCACAGGAGTATGCCGAGGATGTACGCCACTCGGTGATGTTCCTCGAGGGGCGCAGTCAGCAGTTGGGCAACGAGCTCAATGCCGAGATGGAGAAGGCCGCCATGGCCCTCGATTTCGAGCGGGCCGCGGAGCTGCGGGACCAGATAGCCCTGTTGCGCCGGGTGCAGGACCAGCAATACATGGAGGGTGGCTCGGGCGACGTCGATGTGGTCGCCGCCTTCGTCAACCCCGGTGGGGCCTGTGTGCACCTGATCAGCGTGCGCGGCGGTCGGGTGTTGGGTAGCAAGAACTTCTTCCCTCAGGTGGGCATCGAGGAAGAGGTTGCTGATGTGATGGCTGCGTTCCTGTCCCAGTATTACCTGGGCAATGCCGAGCGCGAGTTGCCGGGCGAGCTGATCGTCAACGTGCTGCACGAGGACTTCGACGCGATCCGCGAGGCCTTGCACAGCTTGCGTGGTCGTGAACTCGCGATCAGTCATCGCGTGCGTGGCACCCGTGCCCGCTGGCAGCAGTTGGCGGTCACCAACGCCGAGCAGGCGCTCAACGCCCGCCTGGCCAACCGCCAGCACATGGCTGCGCGTTTCGAGGCGTTGGCCCAGGTGCTGGGGCTCGATGAAGTGCCACAGCGCTTGGAGTGCTACGACATCAGTCACTCCAGCGGCGAGGCCACCGTGGCCAGTTGCGTGGTGTTTGGCCCGGAAGGTCCGCTCAAGTCCGACTATCGTCGCTTCAACATCGAAGGCGTGACCGCTGGCGATGACTATGCCGCCATGCACCAGGCGCTGACTCGGCGCTATGGCCGTATCAAGGACGGCGAAGGCAAGCTGCCCGATGTGTTGCTGGTGGACGGCGGCAAAGGCCAGCTGAACATGGCCCGGGAGGTGATGCAGGAACTTGCCATCACCGACCTGACCCTGCTCGGTGTGGCCAAGGGCGTGACCCGCAAGGCGGGATTCGAGACCCTGTATTTGAACGACGTAGCCCATGAATTCACCCTCAAGGGCGACAACCCGGCGCTGCATTTGATTCAGCAGATCCGCGACGAGGCTCACCGTTTCGCGATCACGGGGCATCGCGCCCGCCGTGGCAAGGCTCGCCGCGTTTCGAGCCTGGAGGATGTGGCCGGGGTAGGGCCCAAGCGGCGTCGAGACCTGCTCAAGCACTTCGGCGGCCTGCAGGAGCTCAACCGCGCCAGTGTCGATGAAATCGCCAAAGCGCCCGGTATCAGTAAAAAGCTTGCCGAGTCGATTTATGCCAGCCTGCATAGCGAGTAGAATGCCCGACTCAACCCGCAGCCAGTCGTACCGATGAATATTCCAAACCTGCTCACCGTTCTACGCGTCCTGCTCATTCCGATCTTCATTCTGCTGTTCTACATGCCCTATCACTGGAGCTATGCAGCCGCCAGCAGTGTGTTCGCCATCGCCGCCGCCACCGACTGGCTGGATGGCTACCTGGCCCGTCGTCTGCAGCAGAGCACGCCGTTCGGCGCCTTCCTCGACCCCGTGGCCGACAAGCTGATGGTGGCCGTGGCCCTGGTGCTGCTGGTGCAAGTGCACGCCAACTTCTGGCTGACTCTGCCAGCGGCGGTGATCATCGGTCGCGAAATCGTGGTGTCGGCCCTGCGAGAGTGGATGGCCGAACTGGGGGCGAGGGCGCATGTGGCGGTGTCCAACCTCGGCAAGTGGAAGACTGCGGCGCAGATGCTGGCGCTTGTGATTCTGCTGGCCAACCCGCCGCTGGTCACTTTCTGGGTGATCCTGGGCTACGCACTGCTGCTGGTGGCGGCCGCCTTGACCCTATGGTCCATGGCACACTACCTGCTGGCAGCCTGGCCGCATCTGCGCGAAGGCTCGGAGCAGAAATAAAAGTTTTTCGAATCAAGGGGTTGACGCCGTTTTAGATATCGCTAGAATGGCACCCATCACGACGCGGGAATAGCTCAGTTGGTAGAGCACGACCTTGCCAAGGTCGGGGTCGCGAGTTCGAGTCTCGTTTCCCGCTCCAAATTAAAGATCTACAGGTTTCGCAATGGGATCTGTAAGTCGTGAAAAAAGGGCCTTAGGGCCCTTTTTTCGTTTCCGCGATCTCGCCGGTAACCTGCCCGAAGGCTTCACCACTCGATCGCTTGCCCATCCCATGCCCAGAAGCCTCCGCTGTCCAGCGGCCCAAACCGTCCCACCAGCTCGATCAGGCACTGCGCGCAAAACGCAGGCTCGAAGAGTTTGCCAGCGGGTACCCCTCCTTGAAACGGCCGCGACAGCTCGGTGTCGGTCGTACCCGGATGCAGTGCCAGAATCGTGGCTGCGGGGTTCAGGCGTTTGAGCTCGATACTTGCCGTGTGCAGCAACTGGTTCAGCGCCGCCTTGCTCGCCCGGTAGCTGTACCAACCGCCCAGCCGATTGTCGCCAATCGAGCCAACCCTGGCCGACAGCGCTGCGAAGGTAGTCGGCCCTTTTCGTAAAAGCGCCAACAGGTGTTTGAGCAACAATATCGGCGCGAATGCATTGGTGGCGAAGCTCGCCTGCAGGCCAGCCAGGTCCAGTTGCGCCAGCGATTTTTCTGCCTTTGCGCCGCCCTGATGAAGGATGCCCAGCGTGCTGATGACCAAGTGAAGGTGATCGCAACCGCGCGCCACCTGTCCGGCAAGCGCCGCAAGCGCTTGCTCGTCGCGTGCGTCGCAATCTATCGGCACCAAGCGTTGATTGTTGAGCTGCCCGAGCTTCGCAAGCCTGTCATCGTGCGTGGCGTTGCGCGACACGGCCCAGACCCGGGAAACATCTTCGCGAGCCAACAACGCCTCGCAAAGCGCCAACCCTATACCCCGGCTTGCGCCGCATACCAGCACATTGGCCTTGCCAGACAGATGGGGAATCAGGCTCATGCAGCACCTCGCGCAGTTATCCTCGACGTGAGCGGTTCAAGCACCATTTGGCGGCGGTGCCGGTCTGCCGTTTACCTCGTACAAGCAGTGTAGGCACCTGCGGCCAAATCTTTTGCCTAGCGATTTCGATGCTTGCCCAGGGCCGGCGCGCTGAATCATCCTCAGTGGCTGTCCAATGCTCAGCATTCCCTTTACGCTGAAACCTCTCTTCCTCCGTCACAGACTTTGCACCCTTGAAGAAAATCCCCCGCGTCGACGACCTGCAGATCTTTCTCACCACCACTGAGGTCGGCAGCTTCTCCGCAGCCGCGAGGTTGCTGGACATTTCGCCGGCCCTGGCCAGTGGCGCGATCCAGCGCCTGGAGACCTGCCTGGGGGTGAGGCTGTTCATCCGCTCAACTCGCCGGCTACGCCTCTCGGAAGATGGTGTACGCTATTTGCCTCACGCCCGCCAAGCCCTGGAGTCTCTGGATTTGGGCGAGTTGGCACTGACCGAGGGTCGCGATGAAATCGCCGGCCTGCTGCGCCTGTCCATGCCATCGGACCTGGGCCGCAACGTCCTGCTGCCATGGCTCGATGCGTTTCAGCAACTGCACCCGCAGGTTCTTTTGCAGCTGCGTGTCAGTGATCAGGTTGCCGATCTGTTCGGCGAACAGTTGGACGCCAGCATCCGTTATGGGCAGCTCGCTGATTCGAGCCTGGTGTCGCTGATGCTGTCACCCTCCAACCGCCGCACCGTCTGCGCGTCTCCCGACTACATCGCCCGCCACGGGCGGCCCCAGACGCTGGAGGACTTGAGCAGGCATAACTGTCTGCGCTATGTCATGGGTGAGCAAACCTACGAACGTTGGCATTTCCACACGCCTGACGGAGTGAAAACCCTTCAGGTAACCGGCGACCGCATCAGTGACGATGCTGACATCGTCAGACGCTGGGCGGTCGCCGGGTTGGGCGTGGTGTACAAGTCGAAGCTCGACGTCATGGACGACATACGCAGGGGGAAGTTGGTGGAAATCTTCCCGCCCGAGCATGGCCAGCCAGCGCCGCTTCAATTGGTATGCGCACATCGCACGTCGCTCACGCCCGCATTGCAGGTGTTGCGGACCTTCCTGGCCGAGCGTTGTGAGCATTACATCAATACGTCCATCGCAGGGCACTGACCCGCTATCAGAATCCCTCCAGGACGATCTTGCCCTTGGCCTTGCCGCTTTCGATCAGCGCATGGGCGCGTTTGAGGTTTTCTGCGCTGATTCTGCCGAAATGTTCGCCCAGGGTCGTTTTCAGCACACCCTCGTCGACCAACCGGGCGACCCGTTCGAGCAGCTGATGCTGCTTGATCATGTCGTCGGTGTGGTACAGCGATCGGGTGAACATGAGCTCCCAATGGACAGACAGCGATTTGCGCTTGAGTGGCATGATGTCGAGTTGTTCAGGGTCATCGATCAGTGCGAGTTTGCCCTGGGGACGCAGGGCTTCGACGATCTGCTCAAGGTAGCTGTCGGTGTGGGTCAGGCTGATCACATAGTCGACCGGGCTCAGTTGCTGCGTTTCCAACTGGTGCGGGATCGGTGCTGAGTGATCGATCACGTGGTGAGCCCCGGCTACCTGCACCCACTGCTGTGTTTCCGGGCGCGACGCGGTGCCGATGACGGTCAGTTGCGTGAGCCGACGAGCCAGCTGGACCAGAATCGATCCGACCCCGCCCGCGGCACCGATCACCAGCAGGCTTTGCCCTTTGCCGCCTTTCTCCTTGACACCCAGCCGATCGAACAGCAGTTCCCAGGCGGTGATGGAAGTCAGTGGCAGGGCGGCGGCGCTGGCGTTGTCAAGGGTGCGGGGTTTGTGCCCGACAATGCGCTCATCCACCAGGTGATATTCGCTGTAGCTGCCAGGGCGGTCGATTGCGCCAGCGTAGAACACCTCGTCGCCAGGTCGGAACAGCGAAACGTCGGCACCCACCTCGCGGACGATGCCGACAGTGTCCCAACCCAGCACTTGCGGGCCGTGGCCGCTGCTGCGCGCGCGGACCTTGGTATCGACCGGGTTGACGGCGATGGCCTTGACCTCCACCAGCAGGTCGCGTGGGCCAGGCGTGGGTTGGGGCAGTGTGGTTTCGTACAGCGATTGCGGGTCTTGGATCGGCAAGCCGGGCTGGCTGAAGACGATGGCTTTCATGGGGTTTTTCCTTCACAGAGGTTCAGACGTGATGTCAGGCTATCCATGTTGGTCTGATGCAGAAACAGGGTAATCACCGCAAGACTTTCGTCGTTTTGGCGAAAGTCTTGCGTGTCGGTTTGGGCGAGGGCTGCGTGCGTCCGCTGCAGCACCTGCCGGCTGCGACGGGTGCTTCGGCATTCGATTGGCTTTAATGTCAGCGTAGCGGGGGCGAGCCGGTGGAGAGCCTGAGGCTGGAGGCCGCACGGCCAATGATCGAACAGGAGCCGTCATTGCCTGGATGTGGTGGCCAGGGTAACGGGAGGGCAGGGGCCGGCGTCACCTGCGTGAGGTATTCATGCGGGTTTTTGGCGTTCCCCCGCAGGCGGTGCGTCGGGATGCGCGTCGGGTGGAGTGAACCTGAGGGTTGGCACTTGGTTAGCCACCCCGAACGGTACATGCACCATTGGCAGGTTCCCCGCCGCCGAGGTCAGATGGCTGCGCTGGTCATCGAAGAACATGTGCGGCCGTAGGATGGACAATACCCGGCCCTTCTCCATGCCGCCCAGAAAGAATGACTCGTCCGGAGAAACGCCCCAGGTCTTCAGGGTCGTCACTACCCGTTCATGGGAAGGCGCATTGCGCGCGGTGACGATGGCGATGCGCAGAATGCGCTGGTAGCCCGGGTCCTGTGCCAGTTTACGGTCTTCCAGCGTGCGAATGTGCGACAGCTTGCGGAAAAGGTCGGCCAACGGCCCCGGCTGGTGAGGGACGGCCTTGCGCGCATGCTCATGGGCCTGGAACTCGGAGAGGTCCAGCCGCTGCTTGTACACGCTTTCAGCCTCGTCATCGGCAATCACGCCATCGAAGTCGAAGGCTACCCGCAGTTCGGTGTCGATCTCGTCATCGTAGATGCGTGTGGGCAGTACCAGACCGGCGGGATAGTTGGCGTCGATGGCCCGTTGCACATCGCCTTCATGGGCGCTCAGGAACAATGATGCGTTGAAGGCAGGAATGTATTCGTAGGGCGAGCGGCCGGACATGAACGCTGCGCGGGTGATGTCCAGGCCGTAATGGTCGATCGAGCGAAATACCCGCAGGCCGGTTTCTGGCGAGTTGCGCGACAGCAACACCACTTCAACCGGCAATTGCTCGGGGAAGGCTTTGTTGATGCTCAGGAAGCGGCGGATGAAAGGGAACGCCACACCCTTGGGGAAGGGAACGTCCAGATTCTGCTCCTGATGCAGGCGGTACGCCTCCATGCCATCGTCCTGGTAGATGGTATCCGACACGGTCAGGTCAAACAGGGCGCTGGAGGCGACGCCAACGACCAGTTTCTGTTCGATGGGGTAGGGCATTGGGGCCTCTCCTTAAGACGGACTGTGGGCGCATTTCTACAGGGCAAGTAGCAGGCCCGAGCTTCTTGTCCGGCTGTCCGATTGAATCAAAAAAAGGGTCTTCGCGGTTGATTACCGACGTGCTTTGTCTATGGTGGCATTACACCACCCATATAAGACTAAAGTCGTAGGAGAGTGGCATGAAAATGCGCGGTGATGTTTTCTGGGCCTGGGCTGACCCGACGCTTCACCATCGCACTCATGACGAAACCCTCAATGACGGCACGCTCATCGACGTGCAGGTCAGGCTGTCGCCAGCCGGTGGTACCCAAATGTTCATCGGCGTCTATGCCCCCTCGGGTATGCCCATTCACGAAGAATCGGTGCAGTCACGGCCGGGAGAGTCCATGACCCGGGCCTTGGCCTGGGGTGTCGGGCGCGCCCGGCGCATCGCGACGGATGCCGTACCCGCCGTGGAGCAGTTCGTCTGCGCAAAGTGAGCGGGTAACGGTTTTGGCGCCTGGGCCGCGCCACTGCCGTCAGAGCGTCGAAGTGCTTTCGTCCTGGCTATTGGTAGTGATCTCAGAAGGCACGCTGCGGGTGTCGACATCGTCGTCGGCGATCACATCGTCCCCCGCCAGGGTAGACACGGTGACCGCATAGCGACCCAGGTCGTTTTCCTGGCGCTGGAAGCGCATGCCCACTTTCTGGCCTTGCCATTTGTACACTTCGGTCTGGTAGGAAGCACCGGAGGACAGTTTGACCCAACGGTTGGTGCGCTCGCCGGGTTCGCCGAAATCTTCGGTGAGCATTTCACTGACCAGGTACAGGCTGTTGGCATTGCCGCTGAACACCAGCTCTTTGATCTTGCCGTTGGGTGCGGCCACCACCAGCTCATAGCCTGGAGAAATCGGCAGATACGGCAGCCCGCGAACTTCGAAGCGATCGGCAGTGGCGGTGGCCACACGGCAGAGGCTGGCCGGGCTGGCGGGCAAGGCTGGACAGGTCGGTACCTGCTCCATGAAGTTGCCTTCGATGTCGATGCCCAGGAACGCGCTTGGCTCTTTCGGCCAGGCTGGGGCAGGTTCGGACGTGCCGGATTGTGCCCAGGCAGCAGTGTTGAACAGGCTCGCGAATGCAGCGAGGACGAGTACGGATCTCATGAGCTCCCTCCTTGGATGATGGCCATGGCTAGCGCGATTCTACGCTGGGATATGTGGCAAAATGGCCATGGTACTCACTTTCCTAGGACAGGCGCTATAAGGCTTTTCAGCAGGCTATTTGCTATTACCGCTTCTTGGGCCCTCCGTACAGCGCTGATGGCGAAGTGGCATATCTGCCATCGACACTGCGCAGACCTGCGTTTGCCGTGGTCTGCGAACACAGGTCCCAGGGTATGCCCTCGATCGGTCGCCGGGGTTTCAGGCGAATCGTTAAGTCACGACTGGGCGGAAATCTTGTAGTCCATTTCCCAAAGGTGGTGTTTCCAGCCCCCAAGCCATTGTGGTGATGGCGCTGCCGTTCTAGTCTCGGCCCGCTCGTCGCGTTTCGTAGTAGGTGCAGGTCAGGTCAAGGGCAGAGATCCGTGCAGGGTTCACACGGGTCGGCCTGGCTGGCGTCGTTGGTGGGGCGCGACGGGCGCCCTAGCGGCATGGCAGATTGAGACTATAGTAACGTCTAAAAAACCAGATCAGGGATGGTGCCATGCCTACGATCGAGTTGTCGTCCCCGCAAAGCCTTCGCAAACGCGTGCTGGTGGCAGGGGCCCTGAACATCGGGTCCATCGTGGCTTCACAAGTCATCCGATTAGGCGGCAACCTGATCATCACCCGGTTGCTGGTGCCGGAGATGTTCGGCCTGATGGCCATCGCCACCACGGTGTCGGTGCTGTTGCTGTTACTGTCCGATGTCGGCTTGCGGCAGAACATCGTCCAGAGCGCGCGCGGCGAGGAGCCGCTGTTCCTCAACACGGTCTGGTCGGTGCAGATCATTCGCGGCATGGTGCTGTTCGTCGTGATGGAATTGATCGCGCTGTGCTCCTGGTTCAGCCAACATCTGGAACTGTGGCCGGCGCACTCCACCTATGCCGCCCCGGAACTGCCCGGTGTGCTGGCCATAACAGGCTTCTTCGCGATCATCTTCGCCTTCCAATCGACCAAGATGGACGTGGCCGTTCGTGCGTTCCAGCAAAAGAAAGTGGTCGTGGTCGAGCTGGTTTCGCAAATCGCCGGTCTGCTGGTGATGCTGGTTATCGGTTACCTCACCCGTTCCATCTGGGCGTTGGTGGCCGCGGGCCTGGTCAGTACCCTGGTCACCACCGTGCTCAGCCACGTGATGTTCCCAGGGCACAAGGACCGTCCGCAATGGGACCCGGAAGCGCTGCGCGAGATCGTCAGTTACGGCCGTTGGGTGCTGCTGTCGTCCGCCGTTGGCGTGCTGGCCATGCAAGGCGATCGCATCTGGTTCGGTGGCAGCATGACAGTGGCTCAACTGGGGGTCTACTCGATTGCCGTGGGTATCCTGCAGGCATTCACCCTTAGCCTGCAGCGCCTGGCCGGCGCCGTCGCGCTGCCGGCCTTCAGCGAGGCGGCCAGAAGTGGCGACAAAGAGCGTCTGCGTCGACTGTATTGGCGCTTCAGGCTGATGTTCGATGTGCTGACCTTATTCACCTGTGGCTTCCTGTTCACCGCCAGCCCGCTGATCATCCACTGGCTGTACGATGATCGTTATGCCGACGCGGGGCAGATGATGGCGATCCTGTCGTTGTCGCTGTTCACGCTCCGTTATGGCCTGACCCAGCAAATCTGGATGGCCCTGGGGCTCACCAAGTACATGGCCATGGACAACATCATCCGGGTCGTGGCGTTGTTCACCTTGATGCCGCTGCTGTTGGCCATTGGCGGCGTGACCTATGCGCTATGGGGCGTGGCCCTGCATAGCTTCTTCACCCTCATCCTGATCTTCAAGGTCAGCCACCAACTGGGCATGTTGAGCATCAAGCGTGAGCTGGTGGTCTTGCCGGTGATGGTGATTGGTGCCTTGTGTGGAGAGTTCGTCACCCAGTTGTTCGCCTGAGTCGTTGCCCAAGGACCTGACCGATGAATGTGATCGACTACTTTGATCGAACCAGAATCATCAATATCCCGTACCGGACGGACCGTCGGGTGGAAACCGAAGCCGAGTTCGCCCGCAATGGCTTCCATATCGACGACGACAAGATAGGCTTCTTCGCTGCGGTTACGCCCACGGCGCAGGAGGGGTTTCCCAGCATCGGCGCCAGGGGCTGCTTTCTCAGCCATCTGCACATCCTCGAAGAAGCGATGCGCCTGAATGTGAAGAACATCCTGATCATGGAGGATGATATCCAGTTTTCCCGGCGCATCGCCGCGTTCGGCAAACAGGCCATCGAGTCGTTGCAGGGCATGGATTGGGACATCGCCTACCTCGGTCACCCCTATGAAGGTAACTCGGATACACCCGGTTGGGAGGTGGTCGACCGACCGATTCACCTGTCCCATTTCTATGCCGTGAACGGCAAGAGCGTTGCCAAGCTGCGGGACTTCCTCACCCAGATTCTCGAACGCCCCCCCGGTCACCCGGATGGCGGGCCGATGCACTATGACGCGGCCCTCAATACCCTGATTCGAACCCGCAAGGACATCCAGGCGTACTATTACACCTGGAACCTTGGCTACCAGCGTCCTTCGCGCACCGACCTGCATGCGCTCTCGATCTTTGACCGCCTGGCGGTGTTCCGGCCATTGATGGCTGTCTATCGCAGGCTCAAGGCAGAAAAACTGCGCAGAACACGCTGATGCATGGGCTGGGTGGAAACTACCCAGCCCTGTTCCGTCTTGGTGCGCAACCGCCTCAAATTAAGTCACGGCGCACACATTGAATCGACAACGTTGGCTTTTGAGTGTGCATGATGCACATTGGCGCTTGTGCCGTTCGCCCGCTATTTTTGCCTTTTCAGCCGGTGCAAAAGCGGCCCGCATATTGCTCTGCCTGCTCCCACCTATAACCCGGAGCACCGTGCAATGAGCTCACCCACCGAATTCCCGCTGTCCGAAGCCCCTCAGACCTCCCGCAAGGGCCTGTTGCCCATTGCCATGGTCCTGTTCAGCTTTACCTTCTTTACCGGCACGATGTTCGCCGGCGGCAAGCTTGGCATGGCCTTCAACTTTGTCGACATGCTGTGGGTCGCCGCCATCGGCAACACCTTGCTGGCCCTGTATGCCGCAGCCCTGGCATTCATCGCCTCGCGCAGCGGGCTGAATACCGTGCTGATGGGGCGCTTCTGCTTCGGTGAGGCGGGCAGCCGGTTGTCCGACTTTCTGCTGGGCTTTGCCGAGCTGGGTTGGTATGCATGGGGCACTGCCACCGTGGCGATCGTGCTGGTCAAATTGCTGGGGCTGGCGGAAGGTTACACGATGCCGTTGATGGTGCTGTTCGGTCTGGGCTTCAGCATCACCGCCATCATCGGCTTCAAAGGGCTGGACCTGTTGTCGCGGGTGTCGGTGCCGCTGATGTTCGCGCTGCTGGTGATCTCGATGTACATCGCCACTCGCGATGCCGGTGGCTTTGCCGGGCTGGCTGCAGTGGTACCCCATGAAAGCCTGACCTTTTCAGCGGCAGTGACCATGGTCTTTGGCACGTTCGCCAGTGGTGCCACCCAGGCCACCAACTGGACCCGCCTGGCGCGCAGCGGACGGGTGGCGGTAGTCGCCAGCGTCGTCGCGTTTTTGCTCGGCAACGGGTTGATGGTGGTGGCGGGGGCCTGGTGCGCCATGGTCTACCAGCAAGCCGACATCGTCGAGGTGATGATGCTGCAGGGCCTGTCGTTCGCCGCAGTGGTGATGCTGTGCCTGAACCTATGGACCATTCAGGGGCCCACCATCTACAACGTGTCGGCAGCCGCGTGCCACCTGCTGCGCAGCGAACGCCGCCGCACGGCGACGCTGGTGGCGGCAGGCGTCGGGATCGTGCTGGCCATTGGCGGCATGTACGAAATGCTGATTCCGTTCCTGGTATTGCTCGGTTCGATCATCCCGCCGGTGGGTGGGGTGATCATGGCCGACTTCTGGTACCGCCACCGCGGCAAGTACCCTGCGTTGGCCAGTGTGAACCTGCCCCGCTACAACCTGATGGGGCTGTTCGCCTATGCGGTCGGCGCGGTATTGGCCTATGCGTCGCCGTGGGTCGCGCCACTGGTAGGCATCGGCGCCTCGGCCCTGTGCTACATCGTCATGCTTGAACTGAGCGGCCAGCGCCGGGCACTGGGGCAGGCAGGTGTCGAACCGTGAGCCTGGCGCTTGACGAAATCCTTCACCTGCCAGGCCTGCAGGAAATGACCGTTCGTGCGGGCGCGCGCAATCTGCAACGGCGCGTGCGTTGGCCGTATGTGGCGGAAAACGAAGGTATCGCCGAGTGGGTGATGGGCGGCGAGTTGGTGTTCGTTACCGGGATCAATCACCCTCGCGGTGAGGCCAACTTGCTGAGCCTGGTGGAAGACGGCGACGCCGTGGGTATTGCCGGTATGGTGATCCTGACTGGCGGCAGCTTCATCCAACGTATTCCGCCGGCGGTGATCGAGCGGGCCGAGCAGCTGGGGCTGCCACTGATCGAACAGCCTTACGCGCTGAAGATGGTGGTCGTTACCCACCTGATCGGCACGGCTCTGGTTCAGATGACCCAGGTGCGGCGCTCGCGCAACGACATCCTCGGCCAGTTGCTGACCGGCGATTACCCGAGCCTGGCCATCGCCCGACAGCGGGCCACGCACCTGGCCCTGGCGTTGGACGCGCCACGCCGCCTGGTTGCGCTGCGCTTGTCTGGCGTCGATAGCCTGTTCGAACGCCACGGGCTGGCCCAGGGCGAGCGGGTGTGGCAGGGCATCCGCCAGGCGCTGGAAGATCGGCTGGAGGCCTGGTGCCATGGCCGCCCGGGGACGGTGACGGCGCAGTTGCCGGGCGACCTGTTCGTGTTGTTGCTGGCGGATGCGCCGGACTTGCAGGTCACCCTGGCCGCGCTGCACCGGCAGTTGGCCGCTGCGGCAGGGGAGCTGAGTCTTGCCATGGGCTTGTCGAGCCTGGCCGAAGATTGCGCCCACTATCGCCAGGCGCTCAACGAAGCACGTCAGGCCATGGAGGTGGCGCAGAACCTGCGCCCGGTCACGGGCTTCTGCGACTTCAGCGAGTTGGGCGTGCTGCGCCTGCTGCAGGGCATCGCCGACCGTTCACTGATCGACGACTTCGTCGCGCAAACCTTGGGCCCGCTGATCGCATCTGGTCGCAAGCAGCCCCATGTGCTGGTGCATACCCTCGATGCGCTGCTCAAGGAAAATGGCAATGGCCTCAAGGCTGCCCAGCGTCTGGGCCTGCACCGCAATACCATCAACCAACGAATTCAACGCATCGAACAACTGAGCGGGCAGTCTCTGGACGACCCGCTGTTTCGTATGAACGCTTCGGTCGCCATGCTGGTATGGCGCATGAGCGAAGCCCAAGGCAAGGAGTAATGTCATGAACATCATCAATGCACGTCTGCGTGGCAAGTCGGGCCTGTTTCGCATCGAACTGAACGGCGACCGCATCGCAGCCATCGCGCCACAGGCCGATGTGGCGGCGCTCGGCAGCCCCGATGACCTGGACGCCAAGCAGAACCTGGTGGTAGCCCCCTTCGTCGAGCCGCACATTCACCTGGATGCCACCCTTACCGCCGGTGAGCCGAAGTGGAACATGAGCGGTACCTTGTTCGAGGGTATCGAGCGCTGGGCCGAGCGCAAGGAAATCACCACCCACGACGACATCAAGCACCGCTCGAAAAAGACCATCGACATGCTGGTGAACCATGGCATCCAGCACGTGCGTACCCATGTGGATGTGACCGACCCCAAGCTCACTGCGCTCAAGGCCATGGTCGAAGTGCGCGAAGAGGTGCGTCACCTGATCGACCTGCAAATCGTTGCCTTCCCCCAGGAGGGCATCGAGTCGTATGCCAATGGCCGGGCCTTGATGACGGAGGCGGTGGCCATCGGTGCCGATGTGGTCGGCGGCATACCGCATTTTGAAAACACCCGTGATCAAGGGGTGTCATCGGTGAAATTCCTGATGGACCTGGCCGAGCGTACCGGCTGCCTGGTGGACGTGCACTGCGACGAAACCGACGACCCACAGTCGCGCTTTCTCGAGGTACTGGCCGAGGAGGCCCGTGTGCGGCACATGGGGGCACGGGTCACCGCCAGCCATACCACGGCCATGGGGTCCTACGACAACGCCTACTGCTCCAAGCTGTTCCGCCTGCTCAAGCTGTCGGGCATCAACTTCGTGTCGTGCCCAACCGAGAGCATCCACCTGCAAGGTCGCTTCGACACCTACCCCAAGCGCCGCGGCCTGACCCGCGTGGCCGAAATCGACCGTGCGGGCATGAACGTGTGCTTCGGCCAGGACTCGATCGTCGACCCGTGGTATCCGCTGGGCAACGGCAACATCCTGCGCATTCTCGAAGCCGGGCTGCACATCTGCCATATGCTTGGCTACGAAGACCTGCAACGCGGGCTGGACCTGATCACCGACAACAGCGCCCGTACCCTCAACCTGGGCGAGCGCTACGGCATCGACGTCGGGCGGCCGGCTAACCTGTTGCTGCTGTCTGCGCCTGATGACTACGAAATGGTTCGCAGCCAGGGGCATGCCTTGGTGTCGGTGCGCAATGGCAAGGTGCTCATGCGTCGTACGCCTGCGCAGGTCGAGCGGTTTGCCTGACGCCTTTACCGGCAAGCTGGCCCCCCCTACGGTGCAGCAGTGGCCCGGTCATTGTAGGGGCTGGCTTGCCGTGAGTACCCGGGTGTAGCTGGACGTCCGCGAGGCGGCGTTTCGCCGGTGGTGCTGACCTGGTCCGGGTTGGCAGCGCTGCCTGTGTTGCTGGCACGTTGAACGCTTGCCTGGGGGCTTCGAACTTGGCACCCTTGGACCGCGTGAATGGTCCGTGCCTTGGCTGAAGGAAACACACCGTTGAGTTGGGACAAAGTCGGGAAGCTTCTGGTCGCTGTGCTGATTGGCCTGCTGGTCGTGCTGGTGGCCTATGGGTTCCTCAAGAGCCGTCCGCGTTTGGAGGCCACGCTGACCTACGCCTATCTCACTTACCCAAGCCAGTTCAGCGAGCGCATCAGCAAGGCCAGCGAGCTGCTCAAGTACGAGCAATTGCATCGGCGCATTCGCAGCATCGGCCAAGGTGGGCTCAGCGACGAGCAAGTCGACAAGCTGGTCGACCTGGCCCAGGCCCCTTATGCGCAACTGTTCGCCAAGCCCTTCGAGGCAGGCCTGGTGGATCACCGCACCGGTTTGCTGATCGACCTACGCAACACGGGCGATGCGCTGGTGCGCAACGTGAAGGTCAACTTGCCGGCCAAGGGCCTGGTACAGGTTCGCGATGCCCAGGGCAACGACAACATCGTCGAGGTTTCGACGTCGACGGTCGAGATTCCCACCCTCGAGCCGGGTGGCCTGTGCAAGGTCTGGGTGTATTTCGATGCCGACTACGCCCAGATCCGCCAGGGCGGTATCAGCATAAGCCATGCCGATGGCCTGGCCGATGTGCAGGTTTACCGCGAGTATGTGGGGTTTCCCGCGCAAGTGGCCCGGTACAGCCGCGAGTTGGTCACACTGCTGGGGGTGTTGGGGCTGAGCGTGCTGGGGCTTGGCTGTATCTGCCTGTGGCGGCGTCGTGCGCCGGTCCTACCATCCTGAGCTGACGGGCAAGGCTCACTGATCCTGCAGTGCCAGGTTCTGGCGCAGTATCGGCCCACAGGGTGAAATGCACCTCCCTTGAGGTCACTGGACCAGCCGAGCGACCCACTTGCCACCCAGACGGCCATCCTTCAACTGGCGTAACGCCTGAGGCAGTGCCTGGAAGTCGAAACTGCGCCGTTGTGGTGACAGCAACCGACCCTCGGCGACGGCCTGCAAGAGTTGTTCTCCCGCCACCCGCAGCGCTTGGCGGTCGAGCAAGCGGCCATGGGCATGAATACTGTTCAGTGCCACTTAGTGCAACGAGATCGCGGTGCTGAATGCGGGCAGGGGCGCGTTTTCCTGGCGGTCCTGAATGCATACCAGATGGCCGTTGTAGCCAAGCAGGTGGGCAAGGCTGGCGGCATGGGCGCCACTGACCGTATCGAACAGCGCATGCAGCGGGCGCTCGCCAAGGGCGGCCTGCAAGCGGGCCTGCCAGTCGCTTGCTTGGTAGTCGTAGGCTTCGATCACGCCCAGGGCCTTGAGCGCCGCGTGATGATGCTGGCCGGCAGTGGCCCAGACCCTCAACCCACGCTGCACCGCCAATTGCGCGACATACCAGCCCACCGCTCCACCAGCTCCGATCACCAGCACATCGCAGTTGGCGCCAGCGGGCACCTTGGCCAAGGCCTGCCAGGCAGTGAGCGCGGGGCAGGGCACAGCGGCGGCAGCGCTGTCGTCAAGGTTGGTCGGCAGGTGCATCAGCAGATTGGCATCCACCAGGCAGTACTCGGCGAAACTGCCATCGCGAGACAGCGTCTGGTGGTAAGCGACGCGCGTACCCAGTGGCAAATCCACACCATCGCCCAGCGCCTCCACCACACCGACACCATCCACCCCAGGCACGGTCCCTTGGTGCCAGTCCGGATGGCCCCATTGGCAGATCTTCCAATCCACCGGGTTAAGGGCAATGGCGCGGTTGGCGACCAACACTTGGCCGGGGCCAGGGTTAGGCAGGGGCTTGCGAACCAGTTGCAAGCCGTCAAGACCGGCGCCTGGGGTCCAGGCCCAGGCGTTGTAATCGTTGGACATGAAGGTCTCCTTGAGCACAAATCTGCCTGGAGGCTAGCGGATCGGCGCAGGCTGAAACAGCCGCCGCCAGGCCAAACTGTGGTGAATCCACGTCACAGAAAGCTTGCTTCGCCTAGCTTGCGCGGCGAAAGGCCAAGGAAAAGGCGGCACGACAACGATGAGGCAGACGATACGAGCTCACAGGCCTGTGATGTAGACTCGTACAATTCAAGCCAGCTGTGAATCGAAGTCATGCAAAGCCGAATCAAGGACATCAACCGCTCCGGCGAAATGGAGGTGTTCGCCGAGGTGGTGGCCGCCAGCACGTTCTCGGAAGCGGCACGTCGCCTGGACATGACGCCCTCGGCGGTCAGCAAGTTGATTGCCCGCCTCGAACAACGTCTCGGTGCACGCCTGCTACATAGGACCACTCGACGCCTGGAACTGACGGCCGAAGGTGAGCGTTTTCACGTCGAAAGCCTGCGCATCCTCGAGCAGATCGACAACGCCGAACGTGACGTGGCCAATGCGGCCTGCCCAAGCGGCGTCATCCATATCAACAGCAACCTGCCATTCGGCTTGCATTGCCTGACGCCGTTGATTCCCCGATTTCTTGAGACCTACCCACAGATCACCCTGAATCTTGAGCTGACCGACATGGTGGTCGATCTGTTGGAGCGCCGCGCCGATATCGCCATCCGCTCGGGCCCGTTGAAGGCATCGCGCCTGGTGCAGCGCCACCTGGGCCGCAGCCGCTTGCGCACCGTCGCCTCGCCGGGCTACCTGGCGCGCCATGGCTGGCCGCGCACGCCAGCAGAGCTGGCCCGCCACAACCGGCTCGGTTTTGGCTTTCATCGCCACGCCCAGGCGTGGGTCTACCGTGACGAGCACGGTGAGCGGGTGGAGGTCGAGCCCGAGGGCAACCTGCTGGTGCATGACGGCGAGAGCATGCGCCAGCTGTGCCTGGGCGGGGCGGGGGTAGCTCGTCTGGCCAATTTCCATGTGGGCGGCGATATCGACGCGGGACGGTTGGTGCCATTGCTGGACGGTTTTGAAAGCGACGACCAGCAGGACGTGCTGCACGCCGTGTTCATTGGGCCGGGCCGGCAGTTGCCGCAGCGGGTGAGGGTGTTCATCGACTTTCTGGTCGAACATCTGGACACACGCTATTTCAGTTGATGCGGGCGCAACCACTGCTGTATACATGACGCCACCAAGGGGAGCCCGGCAACGGGCTGAGAAACCGCTGGCGCGGTGACCCTTCGAACCTGATCCGGATCATGCCGGCGAAGGGATGGGACTGCCGACCTGCCTTTTTGCCGGCCTCACTGCGAGGTCGTTCCATGTATCACTGCACCGGTCTCGCTGTCAGCCTAGAAAGGACAGCACCATGACCGAACGCTTCACCGCCACCCTGCGCCGTCAGAGCGAGCCGACCTGGTCCGCCGCCGTTGGACACCGCTTCGTCACCCAACTGTGCGACGGTAGCCTGCCGGACGCGGTGATGGTCCGCTACCTGGTACAGGACCACCGCTTCCTCGACAGCTTCCTGACCTTGCTCGGCGCGGCCATCGCCACGGCGGACACCTTCGAAGCCCGCCTGCGTTTCGGGCGTTTCGCCGGCATGATCAGCAGCGACGAAAATACCTATTTCCTGCGCGCTTTCGAGGCCCTGGACGTTAGCGCCGAGCAGCGCCAGGCACCGGCCGACACCGTGCCCACCGCGGGCTTCAAGGCGATCATGCGCGAAGCCGCCGCCACCCGTTCTTACGCCGCAGCGCTGGCAGTGCTCAATGTCGCCGAAGGCCTGTACCTGGACTGGGCGACCAAGGCACCCAAGCCGCTTCCAGCGAATTTCGTCCATGCCGAGTGGATCACCCTGCACGACAACCCGGCGTTCAGTGAATTTGTTGCCTTCCTGCAAACCGAATTGGACCGGGTCGGCCCGCAGGACGCTGAGCGGGCTGCCGATTTCTACCTGCGCACCGTCGCGTTGGAACTGGCCTTCTTCGAGGCCGTGTACGAGGAGCAACAATGAGCCTGGATATCTTCGACCGCCTCAAGGCCGCTGCACTGCCGGAATGGAACAGCTACGTTGATCACAGCTTCGTGCGCCAGATGGGTGACGGCACGTTGTCGGAGGGGGCCTTCCGCACCTATCTGGTACAGGACTATCTGTTCCTTATCCAGTTCGCCCGCGCCTGGGCGCTGGCTGCTTATAAAAGCCGTCGCCCTTCCGACATCCGCGCCGCCCAGGCCGGGCTGGCGGCGATTCTCGACGAAACCGACCTGCATGTGCGCTTGTGCGCGCGCTGGGGCCTTAGTCAGGCTGATATCGAAGCGGCGCCGGAGCTCCAGGCGACCGTGGCCTACACCCGTTTCGTCCTGGACTGCGGCGCGGCCGGCGATTTGCTCGACCTGCACGTCGCGCTGGCGCCTTGCGTGATCGGTTACGCTGAAATTGGTAGTCGGTTGGCAGGCGCTATCGGCGACATGGCCAGCCACCCATACCGCGAATGGATTGGTGAGTATGCCGGCGAGGCTTACCAAGGGGTTGCCCAGGGCGCGCGCAGGCACCTGGACGAACTGGCTGCCCGCAGCATGACTGAACAACGCTTCACGGAGCTGGCGGCGATCTTCGCCCAAGCTTCGAGGCTGGAAGCCGACTTCTGGCAGATGGGGCTGGACGGCGCACGACCTGCATCACTGTAATCGGGGACGCAGTTGGAGTGCCTCAGGATCTGGCGCTGCATCCAAATCACCTGGCACGGCCCATTCCGATAGGAGCGGTTTACCCGTGAAAAGGGCAGTGGTTTCACTGCCGAATTCGCGGGTAAACCCGCTCCCACAGGGAGGGCTGCCGGGAGGTCAATCCAGCAACGCGCCCAGCGCCACCATCGCGCCGTCGAATTCATCCATGGCATCGAGCATGGCACCGCTAAAGTAAGCCAGCGATGCCCGGTCGAACAGGATGTGCATAGCCGGCAACGTCGCGCTCCCAACATTGATCACGATCACATTGATCCGCGCCGCCGATGTCTGGGCCACCGCCCCGACGGGAAACGTCTCCGGTCTCAGGTCGACGCCACACAGCTTGGCCATCACCGCGCTCCCTCGGTGCCCTGACAGTTGCAGCCAGGCATGGCTGTCTTGACGCGGCAGCAGGTAATTGCGTCGGGCGTCCTGTGCCCAGTTGGCCTCCTCGGCGGCGACCCGCTCGCCTTCGTCGGCAAGGCTGCCGAGCAGCAGGTATTCGCTTTGTGACAACCGAGCTACCCACCCTCCGTCATCCTGGCGCAGCGCCTGGTTGGGCCGCTCGGGGAGGCGATAGCCCCGCGCCTGCAGGTAGGCTGCGCTGTCGCTGCCGCGAAAGCCCACGCGCGGCAGGTCAGTCAGGTTGGTCAGCGCGCAGGTATTGAGCAGCCCGGCCTGCGGACTGCGTTCGATCAAAGCTTCGGCATTGAGGCTGGACATGAATCAGAGCTCCTGGCGCTGGTTGTCGGGGTCGAAGAAGGGCAGTTGCACCACCAGGGCGTTGACCATCACGCCGCCCTCCACGCGGATCGGGATGTGCATACCGGGGGTGGCCTGGTGCGCCCCGGCGTAGGCCAGGCCGATGATCTGTCCCAGGGTCTGGGAGTACTCGCAGGAGGTGACGTTGCCGCTGATGTCCTGGCCGTCCAGCACCAGATGCCCCTCCAGCGGTTGTGGGCTGCCTTTGGGTAGGGTGAAACCGACCAGTTTGCGCTTGAGCGGCTGCCCTTCGAGGATCTCGATCGAGCGTTTGCCAACGAAGAACGGCTTCTTGCGGCCGATCGCCCACTGCATGTCGATCTCGGCCGGGTGGGTCATGCCGTCGGTGTCCTGGCTGATGATCACATGGCCCTTCTCAAGGCGCAGCAGGCGTTGGGTCTCGACACCGAACGGGCGGATGCCAAGCCCCGCACCGGCCTGCATCAGCGCATCCCACAGGCGTTCAGCATGGCGCGCAGGCACGTGCACTTCATAGCCCAGCTCGCCGACGAAGCCGACCCGCAGGATACGCGCCGGGATGCCGGCCACCGTGCCCACGCGTACGCCCAGGTAAGCAAAGGCCTCGGCCGACAGTTCGACATCGTTGCACACCTTGGCCAGCACCTGTCGCGACAGTGGCCCGGCCAGGTTCACCGCAGCCAGCGCGGCGGTGACGTTGGTGATGTCCACGTCCAGGCGCCATTGCGCGTTCCACTTGAGCATCTGTTGGTAGATGCGGTCCACGCCGCTGGTGGTGGCGGTGACGTAGAAGTGCTGGTCGGCCAGGCGTGCGCAGACGCCATCGTCGATCACCACGCCGTGCTCGTTGGTCATCAGAGCATATCGGGTGCGCCCGACCGGAAGCTTGGCGAAGCCGAAGGTGTAGAGCCGTTCGAGCAGTTCGGCGGCATCCGGGCCGCGCACATCCAGGCCGCCAAGGGTGGAAACGTCGATCAGGCCGACCTGCTCGCGCACGTGGCGGGCTTCTTCTTGCATGCAGCGCTCCCGCTGGTCCGGCGTGCCGTAGTAAGCGGGGCGCTGCCAGATGCCAGCAGGCATCATCTTCGCCCCGGCTTCCAGGTGACGGCGGTGCATGGGTGTCTGGCGATAGGGGTCGAACGCACGGCCCGCGACGTGCGCCAGTTTCTCGGCCTGGAATGGTGGGCGAGCGGTGGTCACACCGGTTTCGCTGATGCTGCGCCCAGTAGCCTGGGCCACCAGGCGAGCGGTGGGCAGTGCCGAGTGGCGGCCTTGGGACGGGCCCATGCCCACCGTTGAGAAGCGCTTGACCAGCTGTACATCACGGTAGCCGCTGCGGGTGGCGTTGACGATGTCACGCACTTGCAGGTCTTCGTCGAAATCGACGAAATCCTTGCCTTTGGGGTGCGGGAAGATCGGCCAGGGGAAGTTGACCTTGGCTTCGGCGACGAAGGCCGGCAGCACCGGGGGCGGCAGGTCCAGTGCGGTCAGTGCTTCGGCGGCGCCGCGCGAGGCGTCGGTTAGCACGTTGTCCAGTTGGTGGCGGCCGTTCACCGAGCCTGCGAGATCAAGCCCAGCGGGCAGGCCGCTGATGGCGAACTCGTCGCGACCTACGTCGTAGGCCAGCTTGCCGCCGGCCTGGCATAGCAACGGGTACACCGGCATGTAGCCTGCCGACATGCACAGCAGGTCGCACGCCAGGCGCAGGCCATGCTCGCTCACCTTCCCTTGACCGGTGATGGGGCGAATGTCCACGCCGCTGACATGGCGCATGCCGGCTTCGTGCAGGGCCTCGTAGACGGTACTGCCAAGGTGCAGGGCAATGTCGCGGCGCTTGAGCTCGGCCGCCAGCGTGGCATCGGCGGGAGCGGCGCGCATGTCTACCACCGCCGCCACGGCCACGCCTTGCTCTTGCAGGTCGAGCGCGGCCAGGTAGCCATCGTCATGCCCGGTGAGGATCACCGCACGCTGGCCCGGCTTGACCGCATACAGCTTCATCAGTCGCTGGGCCGCGCTGGTCAGCATCACACCGGGCAGGTCATTGTTGCGAAACACAACCGGCTGGTCGAACGAGCCGGCCGCCACCAGGCAGCGAGTAGCGCGTACCTTGTACATGCGTTTGTGTTGGATCACCGGCAGGTAGTTGTCGGTGAACCAACCGTTGCAGGTGGCCTCCAGCAATACCTGGATGTTCGGGTGGCCTTCGACCGCCGCCAGCAGTTCCTGGCGCAGCCTGGTGGCACGGGTGCCGGCGATGTCGAAACGGGCATAGGTGAGCGAACCACCCAGCACCGGCTGCTGCTCGATCAACAGCACCTTGGCCCCGCCGTTGGCGGCATCCAGGGCCGCGCGCAAGCCGGCTGGACCGCCCCCGATGATGGCGATGTCAACGAACAGATACGCTTTGTCGTAGTACTGCGGCCTGAAGCTCAGGTCGAGCACGCCGAGTCCGGCCTTCTTGCGGATCAGAGGCTCCCAGACCTTCCACATACCCTTGGGTTTGTAGAACGCACGGTAGTAGAAGCCCACCGGCATGAAGCGCGAGAATGTGCCCAGGTAGGCATCGCGGTCGTTGTCCAGGCTGCCGTTGAAGTTCTGGCCTTCGACCACCTGGCCATCCTGTGCGGCCTGCATGTCGGCCAGCACATTGGGTTCGTCGGGCAATTGCACCAGGGTATTGGCGTCCTGCCCGGCCAGGCTCAAGGGGCCGCGTGGGCGGTGGTACTTGAACGAGCGCGACAGCAGCCAGCGACCGTTGCCGAGCAAGGCGCTGGCGATGCTGTCGCCGGCAAAGCCAGGGTAGCTCTGGCCGTCGAAGGTAAAGCGCAGGGGCCGGTCGCGGTCGATCAGCAGGCCCATGGGCGCGGGGAGGCGAGTGAGGCTGTTCATCCTGCGGTCTCCGGCGTGGCGGTGGGGGCAAAGTCGATGCGGCGGACGAATACGTCCTTTGGATCGAAGGTGCGCAGTACCTGGTCGCTCACGGTGTGACGTTCGGCCAGGAACCAGTAGCTGGAGGCGTTGTGCAGCCACCATTCGACGACCACCCCGGCAAGGTTGTCGCTGTTGAACACGTAGTCGGCCCACTCCGCGTCGCTGCAGCGACTTGGGTCGGGCATCTGCTTGAACTCGCCGCCGTAGGTGAATTCGCTGATGTTGCGCGGGCCGTTCAAGGGGCAGGTCAGGATCTTCATCGTGCGTTCCTCTAGTGGCTGGCCGCCGTGGCGCCCATTTCATTGACTTGCTGGAAGCGGCTGAAGCGCTCCAGGGCGAAAGGGGCGATCAGTTCGGGCACCTTGCCGCCGCTGGCGACCAGTTCGGCCATGGTCTTGCCGCAGATGGGCGTGGACTTGAAGCCCCAGGTGCCCCAGCCAGCATCCAGGTAGTAGTTCTCGACCGGCGACAGGCCCATGATCGGACTGTAATCCGGGGTCATGTCGGTCATACCGGCCCATTGGCGCATCAGCTTGGCGTTGGCCATGAACGGGAACATTTCGATGGCGTGGGCCAGCAGGCTTTCCTTGAGGTCCAGGGTCGAGCGGGTGTTGTACAGCGGGTAGGGATCGGAGCCGCCACCGAAGACGATCTCGCCACGGCTGGTCTGTTGCACATAGCAGTGCAGGGCGGACGAGCTGACCAGCGGATCGAGGAACGGTTTGAACGGCTGGGTAACCATCGCCTGCAGCGGGTAGGTGTGGATCGGCGCGCGAATGCCCGCCTTGGCCATCAACAGCGAGCTGGCGCCAGCCACCGCCTGCACCACGCAGCCGCACTGGACGGTGCCACGGTTGGTCTTGACCGCTTCGATCCGGCCATTGCGAATCACCAGGTCCTGCACTTCGGTCAACTGATGGATTTCCACGCCGCGTTTGGCCGCTTGCTTGGCGTAACCCCAGGCCACCGCGTCATGGCGCGCGGTGGCGCCGTCGATGTGCCAGAGCCCGGCCAGCACCGGCAAGTGGCCGGGGTCGAGATTCAGGGTCGGTACCAGTTCGCGGATCTGCTGGCGGTCGATCATTTCGGTACGCCCGCCGAAGTGTTTGTTGACCTCGGCCCGTTGGCGGAAGGCGCGCACGGTGGCATCGGTGTGCGCCAGGGTGAGCTGGCCACGCTCGGAATACATGATGTTGAAGTCGAATTCGTTCGACAGGTGCTGGAACATCCGCACCGATTCGGCGTAGAAGCGCACGCCTTCGCTGGTGAGGTAATTGGAGCGGATCACCGCGGTGTTGCGCGCGGTATTGCCACCGCCCAGATAGGCTTTTTCCAGCACTGCGACATTGGTCACGCCATGGTATCTGGCCAGGTAGTAGGCAATGGCCAGGCCGTGACCGCCGCCGCCGATGATCACCACGTCGTAACGTGGCTTGAGTTCGCAAGGTGGCGGCAGGTCGACCTCCACCGGGTAGTCGGCGCTCAGGCCGTATTTCAGCAGGGCGAAGGGCATGGGGTGCGCTCCTGTTGGGCGGCCTGTTGCTGCAGGTCGAGGGCGAGCAGGGTATTTTTCATCAGGTAGGCGATGGTCATGGGCCCGACGCCTCCGGGAACCGGGGTGATGGCGGCGGCCTGGGGCAGGGCCGCGTCGAAGTCGACATCGCCCACCAAGCGGCTGCGGCCGTTCTCTTCGATGCGGTTGATACCCACATCGATGACCACTGCCCCCGGCTTGAGCCAGTCGGCGCCGATCAGCCGAGGCTTGCCGACCGCGGCGACCAGGATGTCCGCTTCGCGGCACAGTGCCGGTAAGTCACGGCTGCGCGAATGCACCACTGTCACCGTGCAGTCGGCCTGCAACAACAGGGCGGCCATGGGCTTGCCGACAATGTTGGAGCGGCCGACCACCACCGCGTGCTTGCCCCGCAATGGGCCACAGGCATCACGCAGTAGGCGCATGCAGCCACTGGGCGTGCAAGGGGTGAGTACATCGCGACCCTGGGCCAGGCCGCCGACGTTTTCACTGTGAAAACCGTCCACGTCCTTAAGCGGACTGATGGCCTGCAAGACGCGGTGTTCATCGATATGCGCGGGCAAGGGCAACTGCACGAGAATGCCATTTATCGCCGTATCGCGATTGAGCCGGTCGATCAGGGTCAGTAGCTCGTGCTCGGTGGTGTCGCCTGGCAGACGGTGCTCCAGCGAGCGAATACCCACCTCCTCGGCGCGCAGCACCTTGTTGCGCACATACACCTGGCTAGCCGCGTCCATGCCCACCAGCACCACTGCCAGGCCCGGTTGCACGCCGCCCTGGCGCAGGGTGTCGACCTGCTCGCGCACCTCGGCCAGCACCCGCGCCGCCGTGGCCTTGCCGTCGATCAGCTTGACGCTGGGGATGGCATTCATTTGAAGATCACCGTGCGGTCGTGGTTGAGGAACACGCGGTGTTCGAGGTGGTACTTCACCGCGCGGGACAGGGCGATGGTTTCGGTATCGCGGCCGATGGCGACCAGATCGTCAGGCGCGTAGGCGTGGTCCACACGTTGCACTTCCTGCTCGATGATCGGGCCTTCGTCCAGGTCGCTGGTGACGTAATGGGCAGTGGCGCCGATCAGCTTGACCCCGCGTTGGTAGGCCTGGTGATAGGGCTTGGCGCCCTTGAAACCCGGCAGGAACGAGTGGTGGATGTTGATGGCCCGGCCCGAGAGTTGACGGCACAGGTCGTCGGAGAGGATTTGCATGTAGCGCGCCAGCACCACCAGCTCAGTATCGGTGTCCTCGACGATGCGCATCAGCGCCGCTTCCTGCTCGGCCTTGGTTTCCTTGGTTACCGGCAGGTAGACGAAGCGGATGCCCTGGCGCTCGGCCATGGGCCGCAGGTCCAGGTGGTTGGAAACCACGGCGGTGATCTGCATCTCCAGTTCACCTTTGGCGTGGCGGTAGAGCAGGTCGCTCAGGCAATGGTCGAACTTGCTCACCATCAGCAGCACGCGCATCGGGCGGGCGCTGCTGTGCAGGCTCCAGTCCATGGCGAAGCGCTGGGCCACGTCGGCGAAGCCCGCTTCCAGCTGCGGCGTGTCACCAGTGATACCGGTGTTGTAACGGAACACGGCGCGCATGAAGAAGCGGCCATTGTCTTCGTCGTCGAACTGCGCCATCTCGCTGATGTAGCAACCGTGCTCGGCCAGGTAGGTGGTCACCGCCGCGACGATGCCGGACACGGCCGGACAGCTGACGCGCAGGATGAAATGGTCGGGAGCGGGGTGCATGTCGAGGTCCTCGTGGTGGGGTGGGGCAGGTCGGGCACAAGGGCGAAATGGCCTCGCGGCTGGCGAAGCGGTGTTTCTTATCAGGAATATAAATTTCCTTTTGGCGATTTATAGGCGAAGAGGTGGGTGGTGGTCCAGAGGTTTGTGAAATTTTTTATCCTGAGGGGAAATTCTGGTGATCGAGGTGGCCCCTGGCAGGCGCCGGCTGGCCGGCGACATCGCCAGTGCAGCCGACACCAAAAACTGGCTATGCTTGCCCCATGACCAACACCCCTCCATTACGCCAACCGTGCCCCCCCGGCGCCTGTGTGTGTGGCCGCGAACAACTGGCCGATCACCCCCAGGCCGCCCAGCGAATCCTGCTGCTCACTCGCCAGGAAGAAAAACGCCTGCTCGAGCGCCTGGAAAACCTCAAGGACCTGGAGGATCTGCAACGCCTGCAGCAGCGCATGTACGAAAACCTCGGCATTCGCGTGCACATCGCCCCTGGGTTCAACGAAGTGCGCACCATGCGCGGTATCGTCATCGAACTGGACGAGCAGGTGGGGTTGTGCCGCAAGACCCGACAGTCGATTCCGGCTGCGATTCGGCGGGGGTTGGAGCGTAACCCGCAGGTCGCGTTCCGGTTGCTGGATGCGCATGATCTGTTGCGGGACGCTTGAGGGGTCGTCTTGAGCCGCACGGCGCTGTCGAGATCGAGTGCCGCCCAACAGCGGACTCCCGCCAGCCTGCTCCAGCCTCACCCAGACTAATTTTCCCAACGGCTCCAACGTCTACCTGAGAGCCGCCCCACGCCAAGTGCGTATCGGCATTCATCACTCAAGGAGACAGGCAATGACTTCCGTTTTCGACCGCGACGATATTCAGTTCCAGGTAGTGGTCAACCACGAAGAGCAATACTCCATCTGGCCCGACTACAAGGCCATCCCCAACGGCTGGCGCGCCGTGGGCAAGAGCGGCCTGAAGAAGGACTGCCTGGCCTACATCGACGAGGTCTGGACCGACATGCGCCCTCTGAGCCTACGTCAGAAGATGGCTGAAGCCGCGGCGCAGTGAGCGGGATGAAGCTGCTGTGCCTGCCTTACTCCGGCGCCAGTGCCATGGTCTACAGCCGCTGGCGGCGCACGTTGCCGGCTTGGCTTGAGCTGCGCCCGGTGGAGCTGCCGGGCCGTGGCGCGCGCCTGAGTGAACCACTGCAGACCGACATGCAGGCGCTGGCCCGGCAACTGGCGGCCGAGCAGCGCACGGCCGCCAGCGCGCCCTATGCATTGCTGGGGCACAGCCTGGGCGCGCTGCTGGCGTTCGAGCTGGCCCATGAACTGCAAGCGCTGGGCTGCCCGGCGCCACGCGCGTTGTTCGCCTGCGGTACCGCGGCACCGACCCGTCGCGAAGACTACGATGGCAAGCACTGGTCCGAACCCAAGACCGACGCCGAGCTGATCAACGAGCTGCGTGCGCTCGACGGTACTCCACAGGAGGTGCTGGCCAACGCCGAGCTAATGAGCCTGACCTTGCCCATCCTGCGCCATGATTTCCTGCTGTGCGGCCGTTATGCCTATCGTCAGCGGTCGCTGCTGCAATGTCCGCTGCACGTCCTCGGCGGTGAGGCCGACCGGGCCACGCAAGAGCAACTCATGGCCTGGCGCCGTGAAACCTCGGGGGAATTTTCGCTGCAAATGTTCCCCGGCGGCCACTTCTTCATCCATGAGCACGAGCACCGCGTGCTCGGTGTGGTGGCCGCGTCGCTGGAGCCGTACCGGCGTTCTGCCTGATTGACGTCATCGCTTGCCTGGGGGAGGCTAGGGTTTTCCCCAGGCAAGAGGCCGACAATGCTGATCAACCCTCGCCAGGCCACGCTGCTGGTCGTCGATATCCAGGAAAAGCTCATAGGCGCCATGAGCGACCCCGAGGGCACCCGAGCGCGTGCGCGCTGGCTGGTGGCGGCCAGCGCCGAGCTGCAATTGCCAATCGTGATGTCCGAGCAGTACCCCAAAGGCCTGGGGCACACCCTGGCAGCGCTCACCACTGCCGCACCGGCAGCCCAGGTGGTGGAGAAAACGCATTTTTCCTGTGTGGCTGCCGAGTGCCTGCCGGAAAGCCTGCTGCGCCGCGAGCAAGTGATCGTCTGTGGTATGGAAACCCATGTCTGCGTGCTACAGACCGTGCTGGGCCTGTTGTCGCTGGGCAAGCACGTGTTCGTGGTCGAGGATGCCTGCGACAGCCGTACCCCGGCCAGCAAGGCCGCGGGCCTGGCGCGCATGCGTGATGCCGGGGCGCAGGTGGTGACCCGTGAGATGGTGCTGTTCGAACTGATGGGCAGCGCCAGCCATCCCTTGTTTCGCCATATCAGCAAGACCTACCTGGTCGGTGAGCAGCCCTGAACGCGCGGCTGATGGCGGCAGGGCTGGTGGCGCTGGCCCTGCTGCAAGGTTGCGCCGGGCGCCGCGAAGAAGCAGTGGAAACCGACCCCACCAAAGTGCGAGCACAGTTGATGCGACTGCTGCCGGCGCAAGCCAAGGACCGGCAAGGGTGGGCCCAGGATATCCAAGTGGCCTTCGAAGCCCAGGGCATTGCCCCAAGCAAAAGCAACCTGTGCGCGGTATTGGCCGTCACCGAGCAGGAGTCGACCTTCAATGCCGACCCACAGGTGCCGAACCTCGGGCGCATCGCCCGAGCAGAAATCGACCGGCGCGCGGCGCGTCTGCATATCCCCAAGCTGCTGGTCGACGGTGCCCTGAATACCAGTTCCGGCAGTGGCAAGACCTATCAGCAGAGGCTGCTGGCGGTACGCAGCGAGAAACAGTTGAGCACGCTGTACGATGATTTCATTGCCGGCCTGCCCTTGGGCAAGACTCTGCTGGGCGGGCTGAACCCGGTGCATACCGGTGGGCCGATGCAAGTGAGCATCGACTTTGCCGAGCAGCACGCCAAGGGTTACCCCTACCGCTATGAAGGCACGATCCGGCAGGAGGTATTCACCCGCCGTGGCGGTTTGTACTTCGGCATCACCCACCTGCTGGGCTACCCAGCGAACTACGAGCGGCCGTTGTACCGCTTCGCCGATTTCAATGCGGGTTGGTACGCCAGCCGCAATGCCGCTTTCCAGGCAGCGTTGAGCCGGGCAACCGGGGTGAAGTTGGCGCTGGATGGCGACCTGGTGGCGCCAGGGGCGATCATGCCCGGAACCACCGAGCAGGCGGCGCGCAAACTGGGGGCGAAGCTTGGCTTGCGCAACCCGCAGATTCGCAGCGAACTGGAGCAGGGTGACAGCCTGGCCTTCGAGGACACCCGGTTGTACCGCGGCGTGTTCGCCCTGGCCGATGCGGCGGCCGGCAAGCCGGTGCCGCGTGCAGTATTGCCGGGAATCGAGCTCAAGAGCCCGAAGATTACCCGCAAGTTGACCACGGCGTGGTTCGCAGGTCGTGTGGATGAGCGTTACCAGCGCTGCATGAAGCGGTAGGGCAAACCCGCTCCCCAAAGTCTGGCCGTGGCGCCGACCCCGGGGGCGGGTGTACCGGCGAACAGGCCGGTGAAGCGAACCTCAACCCTGACCCAAGGCATCCACCACTTGCTCGACACTGGCCTTCAACCCCGCCAGGGCATCCTCCGGGTCGCTGTCGACCACCAGCAACCTGGCCCCGGATGCCTTGATCACCTCGGCTACCGCAGCCTCCGGCTGGCGGTGGTGCAGCACCAAAGCCACATCCTGGGTCTTGAGGTTCTCACCCAGCGCCTTGAGCGTGGCCTCATCCCACTTGTCCTCGGGCGGCAGCGCCTGCTGCGCCACGTCCAGGTTCAGCCCGCTGGCCAGATAACCCAGGCGATCCGACAAGCTGACCACGGTCAAGTTGTCGACTTCGGCCAGGCGTGTCTGGCTGCTGGCGGTCAGCTCCAGCAACTGGCGCTTGAGAGCGGTGAGGTTGCCTTGGATCTTCGCCTTGTCAGCCGGTGAGAGCCGCTCAAGGTCATTGGCCACCACATCGGCCATGCGCCCAAGATTCGTCGGGCTGAGCCAGGGATAAGCGGCATAGGCCTCATCGCCGGTTACGGCAATGCCCGGCAATGCGCCATCCACTGGCCGTGCGGCATCGATCTCGACGATGCGGATATTGCTGCGCCGCGCCATTGGGTAGAGCGGGTCGTCCCGCCAGATCGAGCGCACGCCAATCACCGCATCGGCCTGTTGCGCGGCCTTCTGCAGGCCGGCACCGCCACGACCACTGAAGTACGACGGCTGGCGGCTTGCCGGCAGGTTGGCTGGAGCCGCGCGCTTGAGCTGCACCGAGGTGCCGTCAAGCAGAGCAGCGGCCAGGCTGTGGGTCACGGGCAAGGTGGTGAGCACCTGGGTGGCAAAGCTCAGCGAAGGCAGGCCCACCAGGGCGATGGCCAGGGTCAGCTGCTTGATATTCAGATTCATGCCGGGTTTCCTTGCAGGCGTGGGACGAGGGCGCGGGCCAGCGCGGCGAGGGCGAAGCACAGGCCGGCGACCAGAATGATCGCGGCACCCGACGGCACCGGCAGGTCGAGTACGATCGGCAACAGGATGCCGAGCAGGGTGCTCAGTGTGGCGATCAGCACCGAGAGGAAGAAAAAGCCTTTCAGCGACTGGCTGACCAGGCGTGCGGCGGCGGCCGGAATCACCAGCAGGGCACCGACCAGAATCGCCCCGATCACTTTCACCGAGGCCACGGTGACCAAGGTCACCAGGACCACGAACAGGTAGTCCAGGGTCTTCACCGCCACCCCGCGCACCGCGGCCAGTTGCGGATTGAAGCTGGCCAGCATGATGCGGTTGTAAAGCGGTAGGGCCAGGCTCAGCACTAGCACCGCGACGATGCCCAGCACCAGCAGGTCGTGGGCGCTGACCGTCAGCACCGAGCCGAACAGCACGTTCTCGAGGATGTGCACGTTGATCTTGCCGGCCAGCATCAGCAGCAGGCTCGCGCCTAGGGCCAGGGACACCGAGAGGAACACCCCGATCAGTGTGTCCGGCGACAGTCCGGTGCGGTTGCGCAGGTAGTTCAGCAGGATGCCGAACAGCAGGCAGTAGCCGAACAGACTGCCATAGGGGCCGGTATAGGGTTCGCCGAGCAGGATGCCAATGGCTACGCCCGTGAGCGCGGCGTGGCCCACAGCCTCGGAGAAGAACGCGAAGCGCTTGACCACGACCAGCGTGCCCAGGCCGCCGAGCACCGGGCCTATCATCAGACCGGCCAGTAACGCATTGATCACGAACCCATAGGCCAGGGCCTCGGGCAGGTAGCCGGCGCTGGCCCAGTCCTGGACCAGTTGACGGAAGGCTTCATAACTCATCAGGCGAGGCTCTCGCTGCGCGGGTGAACGGAGAACAGGTTGAGAAGACGCTCGGGGGTCAGGGCCTGGGCGGGCGCGGCGTCGAACAGCACCTGGCGGCTCAGGCCGGTGACCCGGTCGGCCAGGCGCAGCACGGCCTGCAGATCGTGCTCGATCCACAGCACGGTGGTACCGGATTGGCGCCAGCCCTGTAGCAGCGCTTCGAACACCTGGATGCCCGCTTCGTCGAGGGCCGACATCGGCTCGTCCAGGACCAGCAACTGGGGTTCGGGGATCAGGCCCTGGGCCAGCAGCACCCGCTGGCGCTCGCCACCGGACAATGCGCCCATGCGACGCTTGCGTTTGTCGAGCATGCCGACTTGTGCCAGCGCTGCGTCGATGGCCGGCTGGATACGCCGCGAAAGGCCCAGGAACGCGGGGCGCCTTTGGCACATGGCGGCCATGAAGTCGTCCACGGTCATTGGCAGGCCTCGGTCGAACTCCAGCGCCTGGGGCACGTAGCCGATCACGTTGGCTTGTGTCGGCCAGTGAAGGGTCAACTGGCCCTGGTGCGGCATCTGCCCCAGCAAGGTCTTGATCAGCGAGCTCTTGCCGCCGCCATTGGGGCCGACGATGGCATGCACGCTGCCAGCGGCGACGCTGAAGGCGACCTGTTCGAGGATGCGCGTACGGCCCAGGGTCAGGTCGATGCCGACGAACTCGATGCGCGGCCCGCGGGCGGGCATGCGCGTGGCGGCGGCGGTCATGCGCGGTTCTCCTGGATGGCCCGCACCACTGTGTCGAGGTTGCGCTTCATTTCCACCTCGTATTTGTCCTTGGTGTACTCGCCGTAGGAGATGTGCGTCAGCGGGTACAGTCGAACGCCCGATTCACGCTGGATGGTTTCGACGTAGGCAGAAGGGAAATCCATCTCCGAGAAAATCACCTTCACGTCCAGGGCCTTGAGCTGGTCGATGGTCTTCTTCAGTTGTGCGGGGCTCGGCTCGATGCCGTGGGCCGGCTCGACCACGGCGGTCACTTCCAGGCCGAAGTCGCGCACCAGGTAGTCGTAGGCCGCGTGGATGGTGGCGACGCGCAAGGTCGCCGAGGGCGCCTCGGTGACCTGTGCCAGAGCCTCGGCACGCAGGGCGCGCAAACGCTTGGCGTAGGCGCGGGCGTTCTGGGTATAGAACTTGGCATTGTCTGGGTCGAGCTTGCCCAGTTCGCGGGCAATGTTGTTGACCTGGGCGATGGTGGTGCTGATGGACAGGAAGGTGTGCGGATTGACCACCTTGCCCGCGCCGCGAGCAGCGATGCCGGTGGCAGCCAGCAGCGGAACGTTCTGGTTGGCTTCGATGGTGGCGATGCCCGGTTTTTCACTGGCGGCGATCATGCGGTCGGCGAAGTCGTCGTGGCCCACGCCGTTGAGCACCACCACGTCCAGCGTGCCGATGCGCTTGATGTCCTCGGCTCGTGGCTCGTAGGCGTGCGGGTTGAAGCCCGCCGGAATCAGCGGTACCACCTCGGCTTTGTCGCCCACGATGTTGCTGACGTAGCTGTAGTAGGGGTGCAGGGTGATGCCAATGCGCAGCGGCTTGGCGTTGTCGGCCAGGGCCAGGGCTGGCAGGGCGCAGGCCAGGAGCAGCGCAAGGACGGAGCGGAGCATGGGGGAGATTCCTTGGGTTCAGTGACGGTGTTCGCGGGTGACCCCGGCGTCGTAGTGGCTAACCACCTGCTGCCAGCCGGCAGCGATCAAGGCCGCCTGGCCCAGGTCGTCCGGGAGCAGGGCAGTGCTGTCGCGGCGTAGCCAGACATCGGACGGCCCGGCGGCGTCGCCAGGCAGGATCAACAGGAAGCTGCCGGCGATTTCCGGGGCTTTGCTGCGCCCCAGGTAGGCGCCGCTTTGCAGCCATTGCCAGTGATGGCGGCCACGGCTTTGGCTGCCGGCATCGACGACGAAGGGCGGTAGGCCCTCTTCGACCAGGTCGTCGACGCTCGGGGCAACGGCGTTTTCTTCGCGCAGCAGTTGGATCTCGTCGAAGGCCACCCGCAGGTCGGTGTAGATGCCCTGTTCGGCGGCAGTGAGGTCACGCCGGGCATCTATCTGATGGCGGGCGATGGCCTGTTCGTCCTCGCGCTCACCGCGCATCAGCACCACCGTGGAGGCCAGCAGCACGATCAGCAGGCTGGCGAGCAGAACGTAGAGCGTTTCGTACCCGGCACCGGCCGGGCGTACTACCTGGGCGTGACTCATGCAGGGCTTGCTCATGGCTGGGCGATGTCGGCGTGGTCGATTTCCACCACGTGGCCGGGACCGGCGTCGAACAACACGTAGAACTCGCCATCGGGGCGTTGGAAGGTCAAGGTCGAGTCCTGCGCGAGCTTGCCGCCGACCAGCACCTGTTCGTCGTAGCCGATCACGTCCAGCGTCACGCCAGGCGCGCCGCTGCCGTCGGAGAACCCTCCAGTGCATTTGATCTGGCCGCCGGCGACCTCTTCGCATTCGCACATCGGGTTGTGCGCCAAGGCTGGCCCGGCGGCAAGGGCCATCAGTGGCAGGACGAGCCTGCGGATCGTATGTTTCATGGTTTGCCTCCTTGTTTCTTCAGCCAGGCCACGGTGGCGGGGGATGCGTCGGCCAGCGCGACGGAGCCTTGGTGCATGCTGCCGTCCCAGCCTTCGAGGGTGATCCAGATCCGTGCGTCGGGGCGGGTGCGGGCAGGGACTGGCAGATTGGTACTCATGCGGTAGGGGGCGCCGAAGAAGATGCTGCCGGCGGCGCGCAGGTTGCGTGGTTTGCCAATGCGCAGGTAGATGGCCTTGACGTCCCCAATGCACGCCTTGCACAAGGCCGCATTGAACGCCTTGAAGTGGCCTGCGGGGCCGTCGGCGCGCGGCGCCTCGTTGCGCAACTCGGCCAGGTCGACGGTGTAGGGGCCGACCTGGATGGCGCTGATCGGGTTGACGCCGAGGCCGGCATCGCCACGCAACAGCTTGGCGTCGGCGAAGTACTTGGGCATGAAGCCCAGCGGTACGAGGATCAAAAGGATGTTCAGGTGAAAGCGCCACTTCAGCCACCACTGCTTCAGCGGGCTGACGGGCACCCTATGGACCTGGCTCATGGATGGACCTCGGCAGTGGTGTCGTTGTGGCCAGCGTGTAGGCGGGGCGTGCGCTCGCTGCGTTTGAGGGCGGCTGCGGTGGCCTGGGCGGTGCGTTTGGTCCAGATCAGCAGGCCGCTGAATACCATCAGGGTGAGAACCAGGCCGAAGAAGAACCAGATCAGCTTGATCGGCAGGCCGCCGAAGTCGCCGGTGTGCAAGGGGCGCATGGATTCGGTGACGAACTCCAGGGCCGAACGATCGGCCAGCAGGAACTGGCTGTCGACGTTTCGGGTGTACGGGTTGATGGCCGCGGTCTGGTACATCAATGGATACCAGCCACGCCCGCCCAGGTTGATATGGCTGTAGTGGGTGGCAGGCAGTGAAATGAAATCGATATCCAGCCCCGGGATCGCCTGGCCGGCGATGCGCGCCGCTTCGTCCAGGTCGATGCGCGGTGCCGGGCTGCCATCGCGAGTGGGTGGCACATCCTCGCGCGAAATGACCGGCACCACCGGTTCGGTGGATACGGTGACGTGGTTGTCGGCAAGTATGGCCTGGATCAGGAACCAGGTGCCGGTGATGGAGATGACTGCGATGAACCAGATCGACCACACGCCGGCCAGGCGGTGCAGATCACCCCAGAAAATACGTGAGCCGTGACCGGTGCGGATGGGTTTGAAGAAGCCTTTCCAGAACTTCTTGTAGACCACAAGGCCAGTCACCAACGAGGCCAGCATCGGCAGGCCCAGCAGCGACACCAGGTACCAGCCCCAGCTGTAACCATTGGTGAAGGGCACCAGCCACCAGCCATGCAAGGCGCGGGTGAACGCCTCGAAATTGAAGTCAGGGCTCTTGCCCTGGATCACGCCGGTATAGGGGTTCACGTAAAGCGTCGGGCTAGTGCCGTCCGGGAAGACCACCGAGGCATTGAGTGCGAAGTGCGCACCGTCCGGCTGGCGCAACGTGCGCACCACCATGTCCGGCTCGGCTTTGTGCAAGGCGTCGAGTACTTGCTGGTAGCTCAAGCGTTCAGTCACGTCATCGGGCTTGCTGGCGCGCACGTCCGGGTTGGCCAGCCAGACGATTTCCTGGCTGACCACGGCGAGCATGCCGGTAAAGCAGACGATCAGCACGAAGAACCAGATCGGCAGGGCGAGCCAGCTATGTACCAGGAACCACAGCCTGGACTTGGATTTTTTGGGAGATTTGGCCATCGGTCGGTCTTCTGAAAAGGAGGGTCGAGCACAGGCCCAACCAAAGGGCTGCATTAATAAGGACGAATGAGAATCGAAATCCTGAAGATTTAAATGCAAGCAAATGTTTCAGAAAACACGAGCCGGCGTGCGCGCGGAGGCGACATGCCGGCTGCTAAGGCCTATGGCGAGGTTCAGGCGCTGGCGGCAGCCGCGTGTGTCCTGCCGTACTGGCGGGCCAGGTCCTGGTACAGCGACTGGCCGATTTCCGCCGCGCGGGCCGGCAGCACCGACAGCAACGTGTCGCTCAGGCCGTGGCTGTTTTCGCAGAAGCCTTGCAGGTAGACGGAGGCTTGCAGGTCTGGGCTGGCCAGTACGCGGTAGTTGCGGTCGACGCTGAAGTCGTTCAGGTAGCCAGCCAAGGGTGCCAGCAGGTCGCGGTGCGAGCGGCGCTCGTAGCCAGTGGCGAGGATCACCGCATCGTAGCGGTGGGTCTGCTGCTGGCCGGTGGCCAGGTCACGCAGGGTCAGTTCGATGCCCTCGCGGGTGGCCACCACGGCTTCCACATTGCGGCGGCACAGCACATTGTGGCGGAACTGGTGGGACACCTTCTGGCGATAGAGAATGCCGTAGATGCGCTCGATCAGATCGAGGTCGACCACCGAATAGTTGGTGTTGTGGTATTCGCCCAAGAGTTTGCTGCGCTGGTCGGCCGGTTCGTTGTAGACCAGGTCGGTGTAGTCCGGCGAGAAGATCTCGTTGACGAACGGGCTGTCATCGGCCGGTTTGAGTGCCGAACCGCGCAGCACCATGTCGACCTTGACCGACGGATAGCTGTCGTTGAGGTCGATGAAGGCTTCGGCGGCGCTCTGGCCCGAGCCGATCACCGCAATGCGCATCGGCTTGCCTTCGGTGCAAGGCAGCTGGTTCAGACTGCTCAGGTACTGGGAGTGGTGGAAGACCCGGGGATCGTCCTTGAACGCGCCGAATTTCTCCGGGATTTTTGGCGTGCCGCCACTGCCGACCACCACCGCGCGCGTGCGGCGACTGTATTCGCGGCCCTGTGCATCGCGAGACACCAGACGCAGGTGTTCGACTCGACCGGCATTCACTTCAGGCTCGATGCGCAGCACTTCCTCGCCATAGGCCGCCTGAGTGGCGAAATGCTCGGCAGCCCAGCGCAAGTAGTCGTTGTACTCCAGTCGGCAGGGGTAGAAGGTGCCGAGGTTGATGAAGTCGGCCAGTCGCTGCTTCTGGTGCAGGTAGTTGACGAAGCTGTAAGGGCTGGTGGGGTTGCGCAGGGACACCAGGTCCTTGAGGAAAGAGATCTGCAACTCGCTCTGGGTAGCCAGGGTCTCACCGTGCCAGCGATAGTCTTTCTGCTTGTCGATGAACAGGGCATCCAGGGCGTGACCCTGGGTCTGGGCGAGCTCCTCCAGGGCGATGGCCAGGGCCAGGTTGGACGGGCCGAAGCCCACGCCTATCAGGTCTTTGATTGTTTCCGGGTTTGAAGACTGGCTCATGGCTGCGATTCCATAATGGTCGAATGTGGACGCCCGCCGGGGCTCCGGCTCCTGCGCGAGTACATGGGTTGGAACGAGCCACGTGTGGAGGAATTTACTTAAGGCGGCGTAGGGTGTTTGCGCGCCGGCCTAAAGTTCTGAGCCGCTGGGCCGATAGGTAGGCCAACCCAAGGACCCACTTCAAAGGCAGGGAAATCTCATGGTCGGAATCAGCGCCGTCACCGTCAACAACGTTTCGGCTCAGGCCCAGGCTGCCAATCAAAGCAGCGAAACAGCCGCAACCGAGGACCGCTCGACCACTCAGGTCGACACGTCGAAAATCACCGGCAATGGCCAGGCGCAGGGTGCGCAAGGGGCCCAGGGCGGCGAGGGCAGCGGCGAGTCGGCTGCCATCAAGCAACTGCGTCAAATGATCAAGGACTTGCAGAAGCAATTGGCCGAGCAGCAGAAGCAACTGGCCGCGATCATGGCCAAGGATATGGACGAGAGCGCCAAGCTTGCGCAGGCCAGTGCCAAGCAGGCCAGCATCACCACGATCAATGGTGAGATCCTGCGGGCCACCGCACAGTTGCTCGAAGCGCTTCAGGAAACCGGTGGCAGCAGCGCGGGCGGTATCGTCAGCACCCAGGCTTGAGGGGCGTTGCTGGCAGTGAAAAGGGCTGACTTGCTGCTGTCAGCCCAATCGATACTCAGTCTGCCGCCACGCGCCCTTTGTTCTGGCGCTCGGACTTGTACTGCATGGCCACCGCCGGTGCCGGCTTGGCCGCGCCAGTTTCCAGCCATTGGCGCATGCGGCTGGCATCGGCGAAGTGAGTGTACTTGCCGAACGCGTCGAGAATCACCATGGCCACTGGGCGATTGTCCATCCGGGTCAACAGCACCAGGCAATGGCCGGCCTCGTTGGTGAAGCCCGTCTTGGTCAGCTTGATGTCCCAGTTGCTTTTGTTCACCAGATGGTCGGTGTTGCGAAAGCCCAACGTGTAGTTGGGCTTGCGGAACGCCACGGTCTTTTCCCGGGTGGTCGACAGCTCGCTCAGCATCGGGTACTTGCGTGAAGCCATCAGCAGCTTGGCCAGGTCACGGGCGGTCGAGACGTTCTGGGTCGACAGGCCCGTTGGCTCGACGTAGCGGGTGTGCGCCATGCCCAGGCTACGGGCCTTGGCGTTCATGGCCTTGATGAAGGCCGGGTAGCCTCCTGGGTAGTAGTTGGCCAACGTGGTCGCGGCACGGTTCTCCGACGACATCAGGGTAATCAGCAAGGTTTCGCGGCGGTTGAGCTGGCTGCCCAGGCGCACACGCGAATAGACGCCTTTCATTTCCGGGTTGTTGGCGATGGTCATGGTGAGCATTTCATCCATGGGCAGCTTGGCATCCAGCACCACCATCGCCGTCATCAGTTTGGTCACCGAGGCAATGGGTACCACGCGGTCGGCGTGGCTCGAATACAGTTCCTGGTTGGTGTTCAGGTCGATCAGCAGGGCGCTGCCAGAGGCCAGGTGCAGCTTGGAAGGGTCGCGTTGAACCTGGGCCGGGGGTTGTGCAGCAGCGGTCGACGGGAGGGTCGCGGTTCCTGTGAGCAACAGCATCAGGCTGAGGATGGACAGGGATGTTTTCACGTTGAGGCTCACTAAATGTTGGTATGTCGTTGGCTGTGCAAGGGTTTTCCCCCAAAAAACCGCTGCATTTTGGAGTATGGCTGAACGGCTGTCGAATGCCTTATATCTAAAGGGCGCAAAGTGAACGAAATTTAATCCTGTACCAATTCTGTACCAATTATGTTCGCTTCCAGCTTCGCCAGTTCGGCCCAGTCGTTGGCGGAATTCAGCCATTTGGCGTAGGTCGAAAGAAGGACCTGCACCGAGTGTCCAAGCTGCCCTGCAATGAATGCCGGATTCATCCCTGACATGAGGCACATCGTGGCATAAGTGTGCCGGCAGTTGTACTGGGGGCGATGCTTGAAGCCCTTCGCTTCAACCGCCTGGTTGAAGTGCTTACCGGCGGTCTCGGGTACGGTGATGTGTGGCGACGAGCCTGCTGGCTGGAAGATGAACGGCGACTCGGTCGACACCCGGCGTTTTTGCTTGGAACGGTAGTGCGCGATATCCCTGGCCCGGGCTAGCGCGCCCAAGGCCCGGCTATTCAACATCACAGTGCGGGTGTATTTGGTTTTGGTCCGCTCGACCACCTTCTTCTCGACCACGATCCGGCAGACGTGAGCCGTCTTCTTCTCAAAGTCGATCTCATCCCAGCGCAGTGCCATGATTTCCCCCGTTCGCATCCCGGTGTAAAAGGCGAACTCATAGAACGCCGCGAACACCTGATTGCACCGGGAGAAATTCTCGTACATCCATTCAATCAGCGATTCCGCTTCTTCAACCGTGAAAGGGTCCACCTGTTTCTTGTTCTTCAGCGGCAGCTGGATCGATGCTGCCGGGTTCCTGTCAACCACCTCGTCATACACAGCTGCTCGAAACATCGCCTTGACCCGGGCGATTGCTGCGCGCTTGACTGTCGAGCTTTTCCACTCGGTCTTCGCAACCACCTCCCTTAGCACCATCGGCGTGACCGCCCTGATAGGCAGTGTCGCCAGATGGGGCATCCAGTAGTTGTTCATCAAACCTTTGTAGTTAACTCGGGTGTCGTGCACCACCTCCAGACTGTTCAGCCAGCTTTGGGCATACTCGCCAAACATCAGTTCGTTGGCCGGCGCCGTATAGCTCGAAGCAGGAAACAACTCGGCATACCGTTTTTCGTCCAGAACACCGTGCTTCGCCAGGCTGACTACTTGAGCGCGTAGATCGGCTGCCGCTTTGATCCCCTTGGCGGTTTGGGGATACGCGAGAGTTTCGGACCGACGCTCACCGTTCCAAGTAAAACGGATCCGGATTGACTTACCGATGAATTCGACTCCAGTGGGTAGCCCCAGCTTCCTTCCAGCCACGCTTCGTATCTCCTGATGCTGTAAAAAATCCGGCCGTCGATCTTCTTCCAGACCCCCTCGGGGATCACTCCGCGGCTTCGCTTGCCTTCCAAGGCCCGCTTGGTCGTGCCGACAAGCTCGGCCATTTTCTCCTCCGGGACCTTGTCGGATACATAGGCCACCGGCTGGCGTTCTTCGTCTTGCATGATGGTCTCCACGCCGCCGGTGGCGGCAGGTTGGTGGTCAGGCCAGCAGCACGTCGCGCACGACTTCCCAGAGTCGGGCGGCGGGCCATTGGTAGCGATCGAAGTCTGTGTCCGGCTGGACGCCGTAACGGCAGGTTGAGTGGGCGCCGGCGGGGTACTCGCCGCGCTTCTGCATGATGGTGGCAACTCGGCCGTCACCGCCTGGCTCGGTCCGGTGGTACTCGTAGGCCCTGGTGGTGTACACGTCGCCGGCTGCAATCGTGCAAGTCGAGTGGTGCACCATGTTGGCGCGGCCATCTGGTGTCCAAGGGCGCCCGCCGCCGGCCTGGCGCTGACCTTCATGCAAATACAGAACGAATTCACCGTCATCCAGCCGGCGCATGTCGTAGCAGTGATTTATCTGTTGGCCGACCAAGATCCGAGATACGAAATTGAACCTGTGGTCGTGGATAGCCGAGTGCTCGAAGCAACTGCGGCGGGGCAGCTCGGGGTGCCAAACGTGCAGGCGCTGCTCGCCCTGCAGCTGGACCTGTACGAAGCCCAGTCCGTGAAGGGTGATTTTGTCCGTCATCACGTCGTCGATGATCATGGCAATAGCTCTCCATGCCCGCGCATGTCGGCGGGCTTGAGTAGTAGGGGGAGGGGTTAGCGTTGGCGGTTGAAGAAGTTGCCGGCCTTGCGCTGGACCGTCAGGTGAGCCCATTGGCGGGCTGCGTTTCCTGCCTGTACGAGCGAGGTGGCGTCGGTTGAGTAGCCGGCATGCAGGACTTCGTCACCTGCTGCACTGCTGAGTACGATCATGGCTGCCAGCGGTTCGCGCTCCACCTCGTTGCCCTCGATGTGCTGGGCGATTTCGCGGAACCAGTCGGCCAGCCTTTTGCGCTCGGCTTGGTTGGCCATCACTTGGTTGTTGCGTGCCCGGCCCTTCAGCGGAAATTTGAAGACTTCTGCGCTCATCGCCGCTCCCTGTAGATCAGGTAGGCCATGAGCAGCGGTGCTGCGATCGGTATCAGGAACATGGCATCAGCTCCTTCGGCACCTGGACGGTATCGCCGAGCTTGGCCTGCGCTATTGCCCGGCAAGCAGCAGTTAGCGCGCTAGGTCCGCCGCCGCTTGGGAACTCCTGCTGACCGCTTGGCTTGCACACATATGCGCACCAGTACTCGCCGGTCGGGCTACGACTGAAGCCGCTGCCATTGAAGCTGGTTTGAATGTGGTGCTTATCAATCAGCGGACCGCCCAGCGCCCAGTCTTCCCACGGGTTGTAGCGCTTGGTTCGCTCGGTGGCGGTGGCCTGGTACCGGGCGAACACTCGCCAGGGGTTGCCGTATTGCGGCGGGGCCAGGAACACGTCCAGGCCTTCGGACTTGCCAACTGCCCAGCCCAGCGCCTCGCCATCCATGTTTGCCGTCTTCACTTCGATCAGGTCGGTCATGCGCGCTGCTCCTTCCGACGCTCCACATCGATCTGCTCGTAAAGAGCATCCACTCGCTTCTGCTTGCGGTTAATCGCCTCGGATCGGCTCAGATGGTCCCTCATGGCCTTGTCATATGGCTCGATCTTCTCGATCAGCCGAAGGCGCTCATTCGGGTCTTTTGACGCGTTGAATTGCTTGGCCAGGCGATCACGCTCGCCGAAGTCGAGGTGATCAAGTGAACGGTTTTCCTTCTCCATTTCATCGATAACGGCGGCCGATTGTCGATGCCAGCGCAGGTACAGAACATCGCTCTTCTTGGGCTTGATGAAAAAGTGCTGCGACCTGATCCAGTCCACCAAGTCTTCCTTGGTCATTTCGTCGAGCACATCTTTGCGGGTGGCTTTTGTCACAGCTCATACCTCTCATCAATCCAGCGCCCAGGCGCCAGAGCAGGTGTAGGTTCGGGTTGGGTTTCGTGCGGGGAGAGCTGGCGCTGGTTGCCGGCCACTTGCGGAAGCCAGACCCTCACGCAGCTGATGGCGTTGTTTCCCAGCGAGTTCATGACGTAGCAGACGACGCCGAGGGGCTTGTCCTCGAAGGACCAGACGCCTGACGGCAGTTCGGTTGCGCTGGCGCCGGTGGCCAGCAGCAGGAGGCAGAGGGCGAGGCGGGTCATGGCTGCACCTCGGCGTTGTAGCGCTTGTAGTCCTCGCCAAACTCCCAGCAGTAGGTCGCCGGCCATGCACCACGGGTACCCTGCGGCACGATGTTGTACATGCAGTCGTAGGTGCCGTGACCCGGGGTTGTCTTGATCCAGACATGCTCAGGGCCACCCAGGCACCAGCCAGGGTGATCCGCAACGGCAGCCTTCATGAACTCTTCCAGATTGTGGTGACCCTTGCTCATGCAGATGTAGGTGTCTTCGCCGACGCTACGCACATCAAGCGGATAGGTTTTGGATGGCATCGTTCTGCACCCTTTCGAAGTAGAAGACGACCTTGGCCCCGGTCTCGGCGATCAAGCCGTAGGCTTTGGCCAGGCGGTAGATGGGGTGGTACTGGTTGAGGCTGTTTACGTGGCCGGCCAGCCAGCGGCGCCAGTCCTCCAGCTGCATGCGGTGCTTGCTCAGGTTGCAGGGCGCACAGGCCGGCATCATGTTGGCCAGGTTGTGGTTACCTGGCCGCAGTGCTGGGACTGTCTTGGCTGCTTCACCTGTGTTGCGGACAACAGGCTCAAAGTGGTCGGCGTGCCAGCGCTCGCCAAGGTTATTGCCGCAGTAGGCGCAGCGGCCGCCGTACTTCAAGCGGACCTGCTCGCGTTCGGCTTTCTTCAGGCGCATGGTTGCTCACCCCGCTCGGACTCCAGATCAGCGCCATGCTCTGGAAATTCGATCAACGTCGTGCTTCCTTCCTCCGGGTATTCATCGGTCGCGATGTGCAGCCCGTGGACTTTGTTCCCATCGTCGTCCAGCACGTAGCCGACCCATAGCCGGCCATCGGTGTACTGCCCGAACTGGCCGCCTTCTTCCTGATCAGTGTCGCCGCAGTGGAAGTTGATGACCCCGATCACCTCTTTGCTGAGCAGCATGCTTCTCGGCACCAGGGCGTAGCCTTGAGGAGCATCCACCTGCCGCCCCAGTTGCTGGCGCAGGCTGCGGATCTCTTCAACCATGGCCAGCACCACGGCAGGCCGAGCAGCGCGGTAGTGGGCCTCTGCATGGACGTGTGGATCGCCGATCCCGTAGAACTGAACCCCCAGCGCCACGCCGTCGTAGTTCAGGTAGTCGGCGGTCAGCTCAACGGAGCCTTCACCGCCACACCCAGGGCATTCCATCCAGCCTTCTTCTGCACCACCGACTTGGGCGCTGACGAAGTCTTGCGGGGTTGCAGCCTTGGCTGCTGCCTCGATCGCGTCGAGATCCAACACAATTTTTTCGGACACAGGAAATCCTTGGCCGCCATATCGCGGCAGTGAATAGAGGGGAGAGGGGTTACAGCTGGGTGGAGTACTTTTGTACTCCTTTCGTCAGGATGCCTTGATCTCAAGCGCCGCGCGGGCCTGCCAAGCGTCGTGAGCTGTACCGGCAACGAGGTCGTGATACAGGCCGATCTCGTCCAACCTCAAGTTCAGCGGGGTTAGCCTGGATCGGGCCCAACTCTCGAACGCTGCATTCTCATTGTGCTCAACAGGCGTTGTCGGCGTTGTGTTTCCCTTGAGCTCATTCAGGATGTCGCGCAGATACCCAGTGGCTACGCTCGGCTGGGTGCCAGCGCAATCGACCAGCCTTTGGACGAAAGCCGTGGCCTTGGTCAACCGTGCAGCCTCGACATCCCCGGTCATTGGCCCCAGTCCAACAATCGGCAGCCCAGTAGCCGCCGCATCCCTCTCTGCCTCTTCTTTGGTCCACCAGAAGGCAGTACCAACCATCCAGGCTATTGGCTCGGGATGGGGCTGCGGGGCTAGCTCAGCTGCAAGGTGGTGCCAGCTCTCAACCTCGAACTCTGCCGGGCGCAGGCCAAGGCGGGTCCCGTCTTCCATTACCGCCGCGACGGCACCGTGGCTATTCGTCCACACGGGATAGATTTGACCTGCTTTCGCAACTGGCGCATCGCCCTTGATGTAGGCGAGCCCGATACCGGGCATAGGGTCGGCGGTGACGGTCTTCAGCATCCGGACTGTGCGCGGCACTCGATCGCCGAACGGATAGCTGCTGCTGCGCTTGTGTAGCGCGGGGCAATCAACTTTGTTTTCTGTGGGCATGGGGATACCTCTGCAGTCGTCTAAAATTTTTGGATGTGTGGAGGGCCAAGCAATGTACTGCTATCTCTGCGGCTGCTATCTCGTACTGATATGGGACCGAGGCGAGGGCGGTAAGTCGTTGGAATGCGTTCTATGCGGGCGGTACGACATATCCAGGGACGCGCTGGCGGCCATGGCTCAACATCCGAATGGTCTAGACGTGGAGTTGAATAGGCTCTGGTTGGAGGAACAGCGGAAGATGAACATCAACCCTCCGCTTATTGAAAGCCAGACCGCCTACTGGAATTAGCAGCGCGAGTCAGCTATCCCCGCGAAAAAGGGCACGGCTGCACCTGTCTGACCACCTCGGTGTTGCTGGATCGGTTTTCTGTGGGCATGGGGATACCTATGCGCTGCATTCGCGCGAAATTATTGGAGAGAAGTCATGGCGGGGCGTTACACCGGTACTCAGACGACCAAAACGTTTTCGTATCTATTTTCAGGTGCCAGGCGCGCTTTAGAAGCCGCGGAAAGTCAGGAAGAAGGTGAGTTTTACGCGGTTATGAACTGCCTCATTCTTCAAGCTTTTACTGTTGAGGCGTATTTGAACCATCTGATTGATGGGCCGGAAGAGCATGACCTGCAACTGACGTTCAAAAGGGCCCGACCAAGCGTTTGGGAAAAATACGAGGCTGTGTCTTCAGCATTGAAAATCGAACCAGTCAAGTTGGTCGATGCTTATCCGGAAGTGGCGGCGATTCTTGCCTTTCGCAATACGCTGGCCCATGGGCGAACCGAGTCCGTATCAGTAGATGAAATCCTTGAATCGGATGAGCCTCCACATCGGGCGTCGGCTCGCCAATTTCCTGACTGGATGAACTTCTGCGACATCGAGAATGCTAAAACCGGCATGGAGAGTGTCCGTGCGCTCATCGAAAATATTCACCAGAGAGCTGGGTTGGGCAAGTACCCATTGGAATCTCTAGGCGGCGGGATGTTTGCATTCAGGCGCTTGACATGATGGTTATGCAGCGCGTAGCACAGCCTCGATTATTCGCTGCCCAGCCAGCGGCGGGACCGCATTGCCGGCCATGTGCATGGTCAGCCGATGGTTGTTCGGTCTCAGGGTGTCTGCCGGGAACGACATCGCGGCCAGGGCCTCGCTGGCGCTGAGCATGCGCATCTGGTCGCAGTCGACTAGGGCCCAGCGGTCCAGAGTGGTGATGGTGCCGATCGGCCGGTTGATGTCACGGCCGGTGGTGCCGGAACCCTTGCCATAGTAGGGCATGATGAAGCGGTCGCCGAAGCGCTGGCGGCCGTTGCGCACCCGGTCGAGCGTTGCCTGGGCCCGGCCTGGTTTCTCGATGGGCGACCACCGCCCGCCGCCGAAGTCGAGGAAGCTCGCTGCCGGCACATGTCGTTCCTGTGGCAGTTGAAGCATCAGCGGTGCCTTGCTGCGCGTCAGCACCATGAAGAGGCGCACGCGGTGCTGCGGCACTCCGAGGTCGGCGCAGTCGACAATGTGCGGAGCTGCCTGATACCCCAGCGCCTGCACTGCCTGCAGCCAGGCCGGGTAGAGCACCCAGTCGGTGAACTCCGGAACGTTCTCGATCACCGCCGCCTGCGGTCGATGGAACTCCAGGGCCGAGACAGGCGCCCAGGCCGTCGAGCGCGAAGCATCGTGCTCAGGATTGCCAGACTTTTTGCCGCGGGCCTTGGCGTGGCCCTGACAGCAGGGTGAGGCGAGCAAGATGTCGTGCGCCGGTACCTGCTCCCAGCGTGCCTGGTGCAGGTCCTGGCAAACGTGCTGCGTTTCGGGGTGGTTGGCGCTGTGCCATTCAACGGCCACCGGCCAGTGGTTTGCCGCCCAGAGAACGTGGACGCCTGCGGCGCGCGCGCCGGTGCTCCATCCGCCGAGGCCGGCGAACAGGTCGATTGCTGTGGTCATTTGGTGATCTCGTTCGGTTACAGGGCCAGTTCGGTCTGGCTCTCGCGCTGCCAAGTCGGCGAGCTGGTGTGCGCTTCAATGCGATCGGCGATCACGCTGGCGCGTTGTCCGGCCGATGGCGGGGTGTACATGCCGAACCGGCTGATGCTGCCGCCGTTTACCGCCGCGTTGGTGCTGTCCGCTGAGGCCAGGGGCAGGCTCTGGAAGATTGCCGGATCAAGCATGCGCAGGCCGTGCAGGCGGCATTGTGGCCGGCCCTGGTCGTCGCAGATGGCATCCATTGCTGAGCCCATGCGCTTCCACCACGCTGCGGCGCCAGGCGATCGCCACTGCCCGGAGCTGCCCAAGGCCACCATTCGCCAGGACTGCGCCAAGCGCTGCAGGCGCTCGATCGACTCGTGCATGTGCCAAACCGGAACGCCTGGGAGGTGGCCGGGCCATTGCTCGAGCAGGCGGTCGTTGGCATCCTCGTCCCCGTCGATCACGTCTGGGATCAACGCCCAGTCGAATCCGGGGTGCCGGTGCCAGTCATCCACCCAGCGGGTGTACCCCTCGACATCGACCTGGCCGCCTTTCTTCCAAACGGTGAACGCGCCGTTGTCGAACACGAATGACTGGCAGGCCTCGGCGACAATGCCCATGTCGTCCTGTCGCGGGAACGGTACCAAGGCGTGCCGGCCGGCCAGGAGCCGAGCTGCATCTTGCCGGGTGCCGCCGATTGGCGTGCCGTGGTAATGGATCATCCGTTCAGCCTCACCGTTTCGATCTCGACTCCCTGGTGCACCGCCTTGATCACTTGGTCGCCACCGAAGCGCTCGGCCAGTTGGTCGGCGATCTGCTCGTGCCAGCCCTGTTTGATCAGCGAAGTCGCGATCTTGATGTGCTCCACCCGGATCATCTGCAGGCTGCGGATCTCCAAGCTGTAGACGATCACCTGGCCATCGCCGGGGCAGGTCGCTGTAAACGTGTACCGGTAGGTGTTGCTGGATCGGTTTTCTCTGGGCATAGGGATATCCTGGAACAATGATGGCTTATTGATGTCAGTACAGGCGCTGTCACTCACAAACAACCAGAACCGGAGAACGCATCGTGGAAAATGCATATAGAGTCCTGATAGGCATCAAGGAGGAATTTCAGATTGAGGTTGAAAGAGAGGCGCGCAACGTGACCACTGAGAGTTGCACGAGGAAGCTGAACGTGCGCCGCCCAGGCGGGCAACTTGTGGACTCCTACGACGTCACCACAAGCAATGCATTGACTGGCGGGTATGGCTCCGTGACTTGGACTCGGACCTTTGGCGCGGGCGAAAGCAGTATCCCTGTCGATGCTCCTGGGAACCCTTCCTGGAATTGACGGTTGAGCGCCAAGCAGCCTAACTAGGTTCGACGTGACTCACCCATCCAGCTTCGGCGCCCGAGTCTTCGCATAGATGATCGGGCGCCCTCCAGCGTCGATCAGTCTGATTGGACCGGGTGGTTCTCGTGATCCTCTTGGCCTTGGCAAGCGCTACCACGGGTCATGCTGAAAACTGCGAATGTGCTCATGGTGATCTCCAGACAGGCGCCGCCCTCGCCGGGGAGGCGTTATCGTTGAATAGGGGAAGGCACCAAAGCTGGCGCGCATTGTTATGCTGGGCTATCAGTTCATGGCTGACTCGACCCCGTGGAGGTCGCCATGACACTGAAAAGCGATACCGAGGCCCTTGCCTCTATCGAGGAAGAAGCCCAGGCAATGCTGAAAAAGATCGGTCTGCCGGATGACCACCTGAAGAAGGAAATTGTCATCGGCCTGCGCCAGATCATTGCGATTGCGCGCTACCGGGAAGGGCTGGGCGCCGACCCTGTCGTTGAATAGGGGAAGGCGCTGGCGGGCAGTGCCGAATTGGGCTATTGCTTGGCTCTCGGTCAATCCATTCAAGGAGCGCGAGATGAAGCGGTTAATGATTTGTGCGTTGCTGGCTGCGTCGGGCGCGGCTCAGGCTGGCATTCCACTGGTGAACGCCACGTGCCCAGGAAACATCGAGGTGCACGCCGACAAGGGTGGTCCGATTTACATCAACGGCAAAGAAGGCAAGCTGAAGAAGTTCAACGAGAACTACTTCGAAGCCAAAGGCAGTGGGGTGACAATCTCGCTGTCGATCAACCCGGA
>NZ_KE384451.1:263354-330359 GCF_000425785.1 Pseudomonas taiwanensis DSM 21245 | reverse complement strand
AAGGCGTGGGGTGAGGTGCGGGAGGAGCGTTCGGAGTGGGCCAAGCAGCATGGCCTGAGTAACCCGATTCGCTTCCAAGGGCAGTATCACGATCATGAGACCGGGCTGCATTACAACCGTTATCGGTACTATGACTCAAAGGGCTCTCGCTTTACAAGCCAAGATCCAATAGGGTTGAGCGGTGGACTGAATTTATATGTTTATGTTCCAAGCTCTACACAATGGATTGATCCGCTGGGTTTGTCTGGATGCGTTTGCAAACTGACTGAAACTTCCACTAGCGTGATCAATCAACAAAGACTGAATCGATACTACACTCAGTATGAGAAATACGGCAGTGCTGGAGCAAAAGAGTTAGAGAATGGGCGTTATCGTTTTTATGGAGAGTTGAAGTCGCCTAGGACTCCAGGCGAAATGAAAGGTGCTAGATTGGTACGAGAATGGGATCCTAACACCGATGAACGAAGAACCTGGTATGAAACGGTAGATCACTACAACAATATACGAAGCGTTGCGCCGAAGCCGATAACGCACGAAAAAAATCACCACATATTTGAAGCAAGCGGTAAGTATATCGGCAGGAGGTAGACTTGAATATTGAACCAACTCGCAGCGATATGATAAATAAAATAAAACTTGTGATTGATGGGGTCGAATCACGCAGCGAAGTGGCGAGATGGGCTTTCGCCATCTACGAGGATGACGATTTAAGGATAGCGGACAAGGTTGTACTTAAGTATTTAGAATTGCTGGGCGCTTTAGATCTTCATGGTGTAGACAGGGAGTATCTATACACCGAAGAAGATTTAAATCACTGGTTAAATAGCATAAAAACTGAAGATATCCCTTAGGGAGACACTGCATAAATAGCCAGCCGCCCCTACCCTTGGCACACTGAGCCCCCTCAACCAGCCTCCTCCGTGAGCTTTGTTACGCGCATGCAAAAGACCTTCTCCGAACTCGAATACACCGGCAAGAAAAAGCAGACTCGCCGGGGCGGCTGGCTATTTATGCAGTGTCTCCCTAAGTATCCCCACACGCGGGCAAGCCCAGCGATCTTCCCCAGCCAGGCTGCCCACGAATCTCGCACCTTTAAAGGCCACGTTTACTCATCCCGCCTGATGTAGTCCGCATCCTACGAGTCGTGTCGAACTGCGTCTGACATATCTGGGAAGCACTTTTCCGTACTGTTCGCACCGCGACTTTTGGCGGCCGGCTGCATAAGTATTCGGTAGCGCACTACTGGGACCGGCCGGAAGCGGGACGATGGCAATACCGGGCGTACTGTGCATTACCTGTATGAACCGGGCAGCTTCGTGCCGGTGGCCCAGGCCCTGCGCAAGCGCCCGATCGTGCTGCACAGGCAGCCGGATTGGCGTCAGCGCGAGTACGACTTCGATCAGGATCCGTTGTGGCAAATGACGATGCCGCCGCAGGCGTTCCATGCAATTGCCTGGTACCACTGCGATCACCTGGGCACGCCGATGGAGCTGACCGATCAGCACGGCAACGTTGCGTGGGCGGGGCAGTACAAGGCGTGGGGGGCGGTGCGGGAAGAATGCCCGACCGGCGTGGCAACCCAGGATTCATTGCGCCAACGCGCCCTGGTGGTGCCGGACAAGGCCCAGCAGGTGCTGAACTTCCATCACAACACACTGCGCGCCCTGGCCGAAATGCTGGCGGCGGCGGGGTTGGAGCATCCGGCCCAACTGGAAGCCAAGCACCTGGTGCGGCGCGTGTCGGCCACCGAGATCAAGCTGTTCTCGCAGATGCAGTATTCCTCAAGCCGGGGGAGCGGCTTACCGGTGAGGTGGATGGCCAGTTCTACTCGAGTATGTGGCAAATGGCACGGGCAGACAGCTTCGAGCCGCAGGGTGAAACGGTGGCTTGAGCGCTTGCGAATCGAGACCGCCCCCAATGGAAGCGGCCCCGAGAATCTCAGATCAAGACGCCGTGCCGACCGCGCCCTGCTCCTCTTTCGGTGCCAAGCGCAGCGTGTAGTACAGCACCGTCAGCAGCACCAGGAACGCCGGACCGACGTACAACGCCACCCGGGTATCCTCGAAGTACGCCATCAGCCCCACCACCAGCACCAGGAACGCCAGCGCCAGGTAAGAGCTCAGCGGCCACAGCCACATGCGGTACTTCAGGCCCTTCTGCTCAGCCGTGGACAGCCCGGCGCGGAACTTGATCTGGGCCAGCAGGATCATCACCCAAGTCCAGATCGCACCGAAGGTGGCAATCGAGGTCACCCAGACGAACACCTTCTCAGGCACCAGGTAGTTGGCCAGCACACCCAGCAGCAGCGCACCGATCGACAACAGCAAGGCATTGCGCGGCACGCCGTTGCTGGAGGTCTTGGCAAAAGCCGCTGGGGCCTGGCCATTCTGCGCCAGGCTGTAGAGCATGCGCCCGGTGCTGAAGATGCCACCATTGCACGACGACAGCGCTGCGGTGATGACCACAAAGTTGATGATGCCAGCGGCGGTCTTGATGCCCAGGCGCTCGAAGGTCATCACGAACGGGCTGCCCTGGCTACCGATCTCGCTCCAGGGGTAAATCGACAGGATGACGAACAGCGCGCCGACATAGAACAGCAGGATGCGCCAAAACACCGAGCCGATGGCCTGTGGAATGGTCTTTTGCGGGTTGCGCGCTTCACCGGCGGTCAGGCCGATCATTTCCACGCCCAGATAGGCGAACATCACCATCTGCAGCGACATCAGCACACCGGTCACGCCATTGGGCATGAAGCCGCCGTTGCTCCACAGGTTGGAGATACCCACGGCCACACCGTCGTTGCCGAAGCCGAAGGCAATGATGCCGATGCCACCGAGCACCATGGCGATGATCGTGACGATCTTGATCAGGGCAAACCAGAATTCGAACTCACCGAATGCCTTGACCGCGATCAGGTTGATGGCGCCCATGCTGCCCAAGGCGGCCAAGGCCCAGATCCAGCGAGGCACGTCCGGGAACCAGATGCCCATGTAGATGGCCACGGCGGTGATTTCCGCAACGCAAGTCACCAGCCACAGGAACCAGTAGTTCCAACCGGTAAGAAAGCCCGCCAATGGGCCGAGGTAATCCTGGGCGTAGCGACTGAAGGAACCGGCGACGGGATTGTGCACGGCCATCTCGCCCAGCGCGCGCATGATCACCAGAATCGCCAGGCCGCCAATGATGTAGGAAAGCATGATGGCAGGGCCGGCCATTTCGATGGCTTTGGCCGAACCGAGGAAAAGACCGACACCGATACAGGCGCCCAGCGCCATCAGACGAATGTGCCGTTCGCCCAGTTCACGCTTGAGCGGGCCGCCTTGGACGGTCTCGCCGTGGGCAGGGTGGTTGCCGACTGGCATAGCAATACAACCTCATTTTGTTATTGGATTTGACCTTCGTGCAGCCTCAGCCATGCCGATAGGCGTGGCGTTGCTTGTCGGGCTAGCCTTGTGGGAGGGCCCGCATGCCGGAATAGAGCGGTCGGCAAGGCGAAGGGGCCGAGCAGTATAGGAAGGCTGTCGTAGGGCTTTTCACTATAAAAACGGAAGATTTGGGGAAAACTTCCGTCGCTGGCAGGTGCCAGTGGGCCCTCTCGCACGGCTACCATAGCAATATCGGCCTTGAACGAATGCGCCACCAAAGCCGCATTCCCACGTCAGCTTTATGTTCTTCCTACAAATTTTTCACCTGACTCGGCCAACGTCTAAGCTTCAGGCAAGCAATACGAAAAAACCTGGCCGGATTGAAGACTATGGGCGCACTGTGGCAATCGGAACCAACCAGAACGGAAGCACCCGAGACACCTCTGGCCGAGACGCCACAGCCCAAGCCCCCACGTCAGCGTCGGCTGTGGTGGCGGTTGATCCTGCTGATCCTGCTGGTGGCGCTCGTGGCCATCGGCTTCGCCGCCTATGACGAGTTCCGCACCTCGAACTTGCAGTCCCGGGAGTTCAGCAAGCTGGCCGCCACACTTACCTACTCGCTGCAACCGGGGCCCAGTGACGCCATCGTCTATCCCGGTGAAGGCCCGTTCGACAAACGCCTGGGCTATAGCGCGCTGGGCGAGTTCCTGCCACGCCTGCTCAAGCGCGACTACCTGATCAGCGAGCAAGTACGGTTCTCGCCGGCGCTGATGAACTATGTCGATCATGGCTTGTTCGCGCCCTATATCGAGAAGATCCAGGCGGGCCTGTCGATCACCGACTGTCGCGGCGACACGCTGTACCAGTACAACTACCCGCAACACCTGTACCCGGACTTCAGTTCGATCCCTCCGGTCATCGTCAACAGCCTGCTGTTCATCGAGAACCGCGACCTGCTCGATGCCAAGGACCCTCGCAACAACCCAGCAGTGGACTGGCCACGCTTCGCCAAGGCGGCCTACAGCCAGGTGGCCAAGTACCTGGCCCTGCCAGGGCAGTCGGCCGGTGGCAGTACCCTGGCGACCCAGTTGGAAAAATACAGGCACTCCCCCGATGGCCTGACCGTCTCCGGCGCCGAGAAAATCCGCCAGATGATTTCCGCCAGCGTGCGGGCCTACCAAGGCGGCCCGGACACCACCGAGGCCCGCCAGCGCATCGTGCGCGACTACCTCAACAGCGTGCCGCTGTCGGCGGTCCCTGGCCATGGCGAGGTCCACGGCATGGCGGAGGGCCTGCGGGTTTGGTACGGCGCCGATTTCGACCAGGTGAACCAGGCCCTGAGCGCTACGGCAAGTGACCCGGACAGCATGGCCGCGCGCGGCCTGGCCCTGCGCCAGGTGCTGTCGTTGATGATCGCCCAGCGCCGTCCGTCCCATTACCTGTCCAAGGGGCGGGTCGAACTGGCCGAACTGACCGACTCCCACATTCGCCTGCTGGCGGCCAACGGCGTGGTCGACAAAAAGACCGCCGATGCCGCACTGGCCAGCAAGGCTGTGTACCGCGACTGGGTGGCGCAACCGACCATCGTGCCGATCATCACCAACAAGGGTATCAGCCTGGCACGCAACCGCCTCGCAGCCATGCTCAACCGGCCGCTGTATGATCTGGACCGCCTCGACCTGTCGGCCACCAGCACGCTGCAGGCCGACCTGCAGATGCAAGCCAGTCAGTACCTGAAGAATCTCTCCGACCCTGAATTCGCCGCGCAGATCGGCCTGATCGGCGAGCGCCTGCTGACCTCCAAGACCACCGACCAAGTGCGCTACAGCTTCACGCTGTTCGAACGCACAGCCGACGGATCGCGGGTTCGGGTGCAGACCGACAGCACCGACCAGCCGTTCGATATCAACGAGGGCAGCAAGCTGGAACTGGGCTCCACAGCCAAGCTTCGTGTGCTCACTACCTATCTGGAAATCATCGCCGAACTGCACGACAAATACGCCGGCAAACCTGCCGCCGAGCTGAAGAAAGTCGAGGTCGCGGAGCTCGACCGCATCACCCAGTGGTCGCTGGAATGGCTGATGCTCAACGCCAAGAACCAGAGCCTCGATGCCATGCTCGACGCAGCGCTTGAGCGCAAGTATTCGGCCAACACCGGCGAAGCGTTCTTCACCGGCGGCGGCATGCATGTGTTCAACAACTTCCGCAAGGAAGACAACAGCCGCAACCCCACCCTGAAGGAAGCGCTGCGCGAATCGATCAACCTGCCGTTCATCCGCCTGATGCGCGACCTGGTGCGGTACGTGACCTATCAGCAGCCGTTCAACCGCGTGGCGCTGCTCAAGGATGACGCCGACCCACGGCGCCAGGAATACCTGGCCCGCTTCGCCGACAAGGAAGGCACCAACTACCTGATGCGTTTCTGGAAGAAATACCAGCGCAAGACCTCGCAACAACGCCTGGACACCTTCCTCGACAGCATGCGTATCACCCCTCAGCGCCTGGCCGCGGTGCATCGCTACCTGTTCCCTGAAGCCGGCCAGGAAACCTTCAATGCCTTCGTCCGCGCTCACAGCAAGGAAGACAAGAAAGCCCTCGCCAAGCTCACCGACAGTCGCCTGGTGGAGATGTACGAGGCCTACGGCCCCGGCAAGTACGATCTGCCCGACCAAGGCTTTATTGCCAAGGTCCACCCACTGGACCTGTGGCTGCTGGGTTACCTGCTGAAGAACCCCAGCGCAACGCCCACCGAAATGGCCAATGCCAGCCGTTTCGAGCGCCAGGAAGTGTATGGCTGGCTGTTCAAGAGCCGTCATCAGGGCGCCCGCGACAGCCGCATTCGCACAATGGTCGAAATCGAGGCCTTCCTCGACATTCATCAACGCTGGAAACGCGTGGGTTACCCGTTCGATCACCTCGTCCCGTCGCTGGCCACCGCCATCGGCAGCTCCGGCGACCGTCCTGCGGCGCTCTCGGAGCTGGTCGGCATCATCCAGAACGATGGCGTGCGGCTGCCGACCTTGCGTATCGATACCCTGCACTTCGCCGCCAACACGCCCTATGAAACCAAGCTGATCAGCGACCCGGACCGGGGGCAGCGGATCTTGCCAGTCGAGGTTGCGCGCGCACTCAAAGGGGCCATGTCCCAGGTAGTGGACGCCGGTACCGCGCGGCGTATCTCCGGCAGTTTCAAACTGCATGACGGCACCCCGCTGGTGATGGGGGGCAAGACCGGCACCGGCGACAACCGGATCGAGAGCTTCGGCGCGGGTGGTCGGCTGATCGGTTCCCGTTCGTTGAACAGAACCGCGACCTTCGTGTTCTTCCTTGGCGATAACCACTTCGGCACGCTCACCGCCTTCGTGCCGGGGCGTTCGGCGGAAGCATTCAAATTCACCTCGGCCTTGCCGGTACAGGTGCTCAAGGGCATGGCACCAATTCTCATGCCCTACCTGGAGCCAGGTAACCCGAACGAGTGCAAACCGCCACAAGTGGCGATGCAGGGCCAAAACTGAGGGTGTTGTAGCGGATTGATCGAAGCTTTAGATGATAATCATCCGCATTTTTCGTCTTGTCTTTAGATATATCTTGAGTAATATCTTTCGATATATCTAAACAGACGGAGCCACCTTCCATGCGCGACCCTGCTGCCCATGACCCTTTCGAGCGCCGCCCCGGCCGGGGCGAACGCGGCCCTCGGGTGTTCGCGCCCGGTGATCTCAAACTGCTGATGCTGTCGATGCTGGCCGAGCAGCCTGGCCACGGGTATGACCTCATCCGCCAGATCGAAAGCCTGTTCGACGGCAACTACACCCCTAGCCCAGGCGTGATCTACCCCACCCTCAACTTCCTTGAAGAAGCCGAGCTGATCAGCGGCCAGGTCGAAGGCAGCAAACGCCTGTACGTCATCACCGAAGCGGGCCGCAACGCCCTGAGCGAGCAGGCCATTGCCCTGGACGGCGTGCGCATGCGCATCGAAGTCAGCAAGCGCGCCCTGCGCGGGCATGACCGTCCACCCGAGATTCACGAAGCCGTCGGCAACCTGCGTCATGCCCTGCACATGCACAGTGGCCGCTGGACTGCCGAAGAGATCGAACGCGTGCGCAACCTGCTCAACGACACGGCCAAGGCCATCGCCTCGGGGCCAGCCGACCCCGTTACGGAGAACCATCCATGAGTGACACCATTCACCGCGTCAACCACCAGATTCGCCAGCGCCGCCTGCACGTGCTGCGGGTGGCCGACCTGACCCCACGCATGCGCCGAATCACCCTCGGCGGCCAGGAGTTGCAAGGTTTCACCAGCCTCGGCAGCGATGACCATATCAAGTTGCTGTTCGCCGAAACCGCCGAACAGCAGCAGGCCATCGACGCTCGCAATCTCGGGCGGGACGGGGGCGTCAGGCCTACCATGCGCGAGTACACGCCACGACGCATCGACCTGGTCAACAACGAACTGGACATCGACTTCGTCCTGCATGGCGATGGTCCTGCCTCGACCTGGGCCGCACAGGCAGCCCCAGGACAGACACTGGACATCGCCGGCCCACGTGCCTCGATGGTGGTACCAGACATCTTCGACAGCTACCTGCTGATCGGCGATGAAACTGCCATTCCCGCCATAGGCCGCCGATTGGAAGAACTGCCAGCGGGTCGCAAAGTGCTGGCGGTCGTCCAGATCGAAGACGATCAGGAGCGCCAGCCCCTGGAGAGCAAGGCCCAGCTGGAAATAATCTGGGTGCACCGAAATGAAGATCTGCTCGCCCGAATCGAAGCACTGGGCTTGCCTGAGGGCGACTTGTACAGCTGGGTCGCATTGGAGAAATCGCTGACCCGCCAGGTCAAGGCGTTGTTGCTGGAAAAAGGCGTCAAGGAAAGTGCATTGAAGGCCGCCGCCTACTGGCGTGCCGATGGAACTGCCGACGACGAGTGATGAGTATCGAGCCAGCTCCTGCGGGTGCCACGCGGTACCTGCCGGAGCCAGCTTGCTGGCGATGATGCCCTACACCGACGCAGGCACTCGCCGCCCCCGCCATCGGTCCAGGCCGAGCAGCACCAGGCCAATGCCCCAGAATCCTGCCAACACTCCCAACGCATTCAACATGACCTGCCTGTAACCCAAGCTGGCCACGTCAATGAATGGATAGGGGTAGACGCCGATTTCATTGCCCCGCCACAAGGCATAGGCGAAGTAGGCTGCCGGGTACAGTGCCCAGGCCGCCAGATGCCGAAGCCGCAAGCGCCCCTTGGGCACCTCGCACCACCAATACAGGACGAACAGCAGCGGCATGACGTCGTGCAGCAACTCGTCCGCCAACCATTGCCAACCCTCGGGCTGCCACAGATGGCGCAGTAGCAGGCTGTAGGCGATCGCCACCAGCACGATACTGGCCGCCACCGCGGAACTTATCGAGGGTGACAGAAAGAAACGCTTGGCACCTGAATCACGGCCAAAGGCTGCATAGCTGAGCACCGTCGCCACCAAGGTGTTGGTCAGCACCGTGAAATAGCCGAATACATTGACCAGGCCGCCGATCAGGCTGGCCTGCTCCTGCCAGCGCGCCAGCAGTACCAGATGTACCTGAACCGACAGGCCCACCCAGCCCAGCACCGACGCCAAGGTCAACCAGGGACGACACGGCATGTCAGGCCTGGCGCTGCAATTTCACGTACAACTGTTCGACCTTTTCTCGCGCCCAGGGCGTCTTGCGCAGGAAGGTCAGGCTCGACTTGATGCTCGGGTTGCTTTTGAAACAGCGCACATCCACGCGCTCGGCCAGCCCCTGCCATTGGTAGTGCGCCACCAGCTCGGTGAGGATCTGCTCCAAGGTCTTGCCGTGCAGCGCGTTGTGTTGGGCCGTGCTCATGCCAGTGCTCCAGCGTGGGAAAGATGCGCACCTTACACGAGTGTAGTGGCCAGAGCAGCCCGCACATAACGCTAGCCAGAACAGGCCACTGCATGATCAAATAGAAACGTTATATTATAACAGTAACGTTATCTGCCAAGGACCGTCACATCCCCATGCTGTGCTCACCTTTACGCCTAACCCCCCTCGCCGCCACGCTCTGGCTGGTTTCAACCAGCAGCCATGCCGTTGAACTCGAACCCCAGGTCATCACCGCCAACCCACTGGGCAACCCACAGATGGCAGCCCCTAGCACCATCCTTGAAGGTGACGAACTGCTGCAACAGCAGCACGGCAGCCTCGGTGAAACGCTCAACAAACAACCTGGGGTCGCCTCCACCTGGTTCGGCCCTGGTGCCAGCCGCCCAGTCATTCGCGGCCTCGATGGTGACCGCATCCGCATCCTGCGTAATGGCGTAGGCGCCCTGGATGCCTCGTCGCTGTCCTACGACCACGCCGTACCGCTGGATCCGGTGAACGTCGACCGCATCGAAATCGTCCGCGGCCCCGCTGCCTTGCTGTACGGCGGCAATGCCATCGGCGGCGTGGTCAACACCTTCGACAACCGCATCCCCGCTACCCCCATCGAAGGCATTCATGGCGCGGGTGAACTGCGCTACGGCGGCGCCGATACCACTCGCAGCAGCGCCGGCAAGCTCGAGGCCGGCGACGGGACCTTCGCCTTGCATCTGGATGCCAGCAGCCGACAGTTCAACGACTTGCGCATACCCGGTTATGCACGTAGCTCCAAAGTCCGTGACAGCGACGACCCCGGCAGCCGCCACCGCCTGGAAAACAGCGATGGGCGCCAGGACGGCGGCGCCCTCGGAGGCGCCTACCATTGGGACCACGGTTACACCGGCATGTCCTACAGCCGTTACGACAGCAATTACGGTTCGGTGGCCGAGTCCGGCGTGCGCCTGGACATGAAACAGGATCACTACGGTTTCGAAACCGAAGTCCGTGATCTGGAAGGCCCCTTCAGCTCGATCAAGGTCGATGCCGGCTACACCGACTACGAACACAGCGAGATTGAAGGAGGCGAGGTGCACACCACCTTCAAGAACAAAGGCTACGAAGCGCGGGTCGAGGCCCGCCACCAGCCTATCGGCCCGGTCGAAGGCGTGATCGGCGCGCAAGTCAACCGCAATGAATTCTCCGCACTGGGCGAGGAAGCCTTCGTCCCACATACCGATACTGACAGCCTGGCACTGTTCCTGCTCGAACAATGGCAGGCCAGCGAGCGTCTGAACCTGAGCCTCGGCGCACGCCTCGAGCACACACGAGTCGAGCCGGATGCCAAAGGCAACGACAACTTCGCCAACGCCGACAGCGCCAGCACGTTCAATGCCTGGAGCCTATCGTCGGGTGCGGTGTACCAGCTCGACCCCTACTGGTCGCTGGCCGCGAACCTTGGCTACACCGAACGCGCTCCGACCTTCTACGAGCTGTACGCCAATGGCGCCCATGTGGCCACCGGCGCCTTCGAAGTCGGCGACGCCAATCTGAACAAGGAAAAAGCCATTTCCGCCGACCTGGCCTTGCGCTTCGACAATGGCACCCACAAGGGCAGCGTGGGGGTGTTCTACAGCCACTTCCGCAACTACATCGGCCTGATCGGCACGGGCAATCTGCGTGAAGGCCATGATCACGACCATGGCGACGATGATCATGACCATGACCACGACGAAGGCTTGCCCGAGTACCAGTACCAAGGGGTACGAGCGCGGTTCTACGGCATCGAAGCCCAGGATCGTTGGCAACTGGCCGAGAACCGCTACGGCAATTTGGCCCTGGAATTGTCCGGCGACTACACCCGAGCCAAGAACCTCGACAGTGGCGAACCCCTGCCCCGCATCGCACCACTGCGACTGAACAGCGGCCTGGTGTGGGAACTGGACCGCTGGCAAGCAAGGGTGGATGTACAACATGCGGCAGCGCAACATCGCAAGCCAGCCAATGAAACCCGCACCGATGGCTACACCACCTTGGGCGCGAGCGTCGGCTACCGGTTCGATATCGGGCAGAGTCAGTGGCTGGCATTCGTCCGGGGCGAGAACCTGACGGACCAGACGGTGCGCTACGCCAGTTCGATCCTGCGCGATATCGCACCGGCCCCTGGGCGCAGCGTGGAAGTCGGATTACGCACTTCGTTCTGAGGTCGCGGGGGCGCTTTGCGCCCCTATCGCCGGCAAGCCCGCTCCGGCAGGGCCGGACTGTTGCAAACTCGACAACAATCAACTGCGACAATTTGTCTTTTTTTCTTACAACTTCCTCTATATCCTCCACACCGCAAGCTGAATCGCTTCATCTGCCGAACCCTGTCTCCATCCTCATCGAAGGGCCCGCCCTTTGGTGCGCTTGCCGTTTTTTCAATAATCAAAAGATAGCGCTATCTCATGCTCCAACTGCCCAAAAACTGTTACATCGGCCTTGCCCTCACTGCACTCGCGAGCAACGCCTGCGCCAACGACATGTTCGCCAGCGACTCTCCCTGGATGCTCGGTGACTGGGGGGGCACCCGCAGCGAACTGCTGGAAAAAGGCTACGACTTCACCCTCGGCTACACCGGCGAGATGGGCAGCAACCTGCACGGTGGTTACGACCACGACCGCACCGCACGCTACAGCGACCAGTTCACCTTCGCCAGCCATATGAACCTGGAAAAAATCCTCGGCTGGCAAGACACCGAGTTGCAACTGACCCTCACCGAACGCCACGGCGACAACATCAGCAACGACCGTATCAACGACCCACGGGTCGGCGGCTTCACTTCTGCCCAGGAAGTCTGGGGTCGAGGCGAAACCTGGCGGCTGACCCAACTGTGGATCAAGCAGAAATACTTCGACGGTGCTCTGGATGTGAAATTCGGCCGCTTCGGCGAAGGCGAAGACTTCAACAGCTTCCCGTGCGACTTCCAGAACCTGGCGTTCTGCGGCTCGCAGGTGGGCAACTGGGTGGGCGGCATCTGGTACAACTGGCCAGTCAGCCAGTGGGCGCTGCGTGTGCGCTACAACCTCAACAGCGAGCTGTACGCGCAGGTCGGGGTGTTCGAGCAGAACCCTTCCAACCTCGAATCCGGCAACGGCTTCAAGCTCAGCGGAAGCGGCACCCAAGGTGCGGTGATGCCGGTGGAACTGGTGTGGACCCCAAGACTCAATGGCTTTAAAGGGGAATATCGCGCCGGGTACTACTACAGTAATGCCAAGGCTCAGGACGTTCTCAAGGACAGCAACGGCCAGCCGGCAGCCCTGAGCGGCGCCGCCTACCGCAGCCGTTCGAGCAAGCATGGCTTCTGGCTTGGCGCTCAACAGCAGGTGACATCGCTGGCGTCCGACCAGTCACGTGGCCTGAGCCTGTTCGCCAACGCCACCATGCACGACAAGAAGACCAATGCCATCGACAACTATGTTCAGGCAGGACTGGTTTACAAGGGCCCATTCGACGCCCGCGCCAAGGACGACATCGGTTTCGCCCTCGCCCGCGTGCACGTCAATCCCGGCTACCGCAAGAACGCCCGCCTGGCCAACCAGGCCGCCGGCCTCGATGACTATGACAACCCGAATTTCCTGCCTGTACAGGACACCGAGTACAGCGCCGAACTCTACTACGGCATCCACCTGGCCGATTGGCTCACGGTGCGCCCGAACCTGCAGTACATCCGCCATCCGGGCGGGGTGTCGCAGGTCGAGGACGCCCTGATTGGCGGCCTGAAGATCCAAAGCAGTTTCTGATCGACGCATTTGCATCACTTTTTGACCTAACGGAGAACCTACGATGAGCACTGACGGTGCCAAGAACGGAACCCGCTGGCTGCCGCGCCTTCTGGGCGTGCTGCTATTGCTGATGGGCCTGGCCCTGCTGGCAGGCGGCATCAAGCTGAGCCAGCTGGGGGGATCGCTCTATTACCTGATCGCCGGTATCGGCTTCGCCTTGTCCGGCATCCTGCTGCTGGCCAAACGGCGCATCGCCCTGGGGCTATACGGCCTGGTGCTGCTCGGCAGCACGGTGTGGGCCCTGCTGGAAGTCGGCCTGGACTGGTGGCAACTGGTACCACGCCTGGCCATCTGGTTCGCCATTGGCGTGCTTCTGCTGCTGCCGTGGGCCCGCCGCCCCTTGACCGGCCCAGCTTCGAAAGCCAATACCGCCCTGCTCAGCGTCGCGGTCGTGGCCTCTGGTGCCTGCGCCCTGGCCAGCCAGTTTACCCACCCTGGCGAAGTGTTCGGCGAATTGGGCCGCGAGAGCAGCGAAATGGCCAGCGCCGCACCGGACATGCCTGACGGTGAATGGCAGGCCTATGGCCGCACCGAGCATGGCGACCGCTACTCGCCCCTGCGCCAGATCACCCCGCAGAACGTCTATCGCCTGGAGGAGGCCTGGCGTATCCGTACCGGCGACCTGCCGACGGAAAATGACCCTGTTGAGCTGACCAACCAGAACACGCCGCTGAAGGTCAATGGCATGCTCTATGCCTGCACCGCTCACAGCAAGGTCCTGGCCTTGGACCCGGACACTGGCGCGGAAATCTGGCGTTTCGACCCTCAGGTGAAAAGCCCGGTAGGCACCTTCAAGGGCTTTGCCCACATGACCTGCCGTGGCGTTTCGTACTATGACGAAAACCGCTACGTCAGCCGCGACGGCAGCCCTGCGCCGAAAATCTCGGATGCCGGCCAGGCTGTTGCCCAGGCGTGCCCACGCCGCCTCTACCTGCCGACCGCCGACGCGCGTCTGATCGCCATCAACGCCGACAACGGCAAAGTCTGCGAAGGCTTCGCCAACCAGGGCGTGATCGACCTGACCACCGGCATCGGTCCGTTCACCGCTGGCGGCTACTACTCCACGTCGCCTGCAGCCATCACCCGTGACCTGGTGATCATCGGCGGCCACGTGACCGACAACGAGTCGACCAACGAGCCTTCCGGTGTGATTCGCGCCTACGACGTGCACGACGGCCACCTGGTGTGGAACTGGGACAGCAACAACCCGGACGACACCAAGCCATTGGCTCCTGGCAAGACCTACAGCCGCAACTCGGCCAACATGTGGTCGATCGCCAGCGTCGATGAAGACCTGGGCATGATCTACCTGCCGCTGGGCAACCAGACGCCTGACCAATGGGGCGCCAACCGTACCCCAGGCGCCGAGAAGTACAGCGCCGGTATCGTCGCCCTGGACCTGGCCACCGGCAAGGCTCGCTGGAACTACCAGTTCACCCACCACGACCTGTGGGACATGGACGTGGGCAGCCAGCCGACCCTGGTTCACCTTAAAACCAAGGAAGGCGTGAAGCCTGCGGTTATCGTGCCGACCAAGCAGGGCAGCCTGTACGTCCTGGACCGCCGCGACGGCACCCCGATCGTGCCGATCCGCGAGATCCCGGTGCCGCAAGGCGCAGTCAAGGGCGACCACACGGCACCGACCCAGGCGCGTTCGGACCTCAACCTCCTCGGCCCCGAGCTGACCGAACAGGCCATGTGGGGCGCCACCCCGTTCGACCAGATGCTGTGCCGTATCCAGTTCCGTGAGCTGCGCTACGAGGGCCAGTACACCCCACCGTCCGAGCAGGGTTCGCTGGTCTATCCGGGTAACGTCGGTGTGTTCAACTGGGGCAGCGTTTCCGTCGACCCGGTGCGCCAGCTGCTGTTCACTTCGCCGAACTACATGGCCTTCGTCTCGAAGATGGTGCCACGCGAGCAAGTTGCCGCTGGTAGCAAGCGCGAAAGCGAGACCAGCGGCGTGCAGCCGAACACCGGCGCTCCGTATGCCGTGATCATGCACCCGTTCATGTCGCCACTGGGCGTTCCGTGCCAGGCGCCTGCCTGGGGTTATGTAGCCGCCATCGACCTGTTCACCAACAAGGTCGTGTGGAAGCACAAGAACGGCACCACCCGTGACAGCACGCCAATTCCGATCGGCCTGCCGGTAGGTGTGCCGAGCATGGGCGGGTCGATCGTCACCGCTGGCGGCGTCGGCTTCCTCAGCGGCACGCTGGACCAGTACCTGCGCGCCTACGACACCCACAACGGCAAGGAACTGTGGAAGTCCCGCCTGCCAGCAGGTGGCCAGGCCACCCCCATGACCTACACCGGCAAGGACGGCAAGCAGTATGTGCTGGTCACGGCTGGCGGCCATGGCTCGCTGGGCACCAAGATGGGCGATTACATCATCGCTTACAAACTCTCGGAGTAAGCACCACCGCTCCCCCAGGTCCACGCCTGTGGGAGCGGCCTTGTGTCGCGAAAGGGCTGCCCAGCAACCCCGAGGTCACGCTACCGGCCGGGGAACTGGGGCTGCTAAACGAGCCTTGCGCGACACAAGGGCGCTCCTACACCATTGAAACCCATTCCCCCCCGCCCCATCTAAGCACCATAGTCATTTACGCAGGTGCCCCATGAGCGACCAGCAGGATTTCCCGGAACAACCCGACGAACACAGCGAAGTCGAACACCTTCAGTCCCAGGCCAACACTGGCCACGCCCTCGCCTTGCCCGGCCAGCAGTTACCGGACAAGGTCTATGTGATCCCGATTCACAACCGCCCGTTCTTCCCGGCCCAAGTCCTGCCGGTCATCGTCAATGAAGAGCCTTGGGCAGAAACGCTCGACCTGGTGGCCAAGACACCGCACCACTCCCTGGCACTGTTCTTCATGGACACGCCACCCGAAGACCATCGCCACTTCGATACCTCCGCCCTGCCGCAGTACGGCACGCTGGTCAAGGTGCACCACGCCAGCCGCGAGAACGGCAAGCTGCAGTTCGTCGCCCAGGGCCTGACCCGGGTGCGCATTCGCACCTGGCTCAAGCACCACCGCCCACCGTATCTGGTCGAGGTCGATTATCCGCGCCAACCGACCGAGCCTACCGATGAGGTGAAGGCCTACGGCATGGCCCTGATCAATGCGATCAAGGAACTGCTACCGCTCAATCCGCTGTACAGCGAGGAGCTGAAGAACTACCTCAACCGCTTCAGCCCCAACGACCCGTCGCCGCTGACCGATTTCGCCGCAGCGCTCACCTCCGCCACCGGCAATCAGCTGCAAGAAGTGCTGGACTGCGTGCCCATGCTCAAACGCATGGAAAAAGTCCTGCCCATGCTGCGCAAGGAAGTCGAGGTCGCACGCCTGCAAAACGAGATCTCCGCCGAGGTCAACCGGCAGATCGGCGAGCACCAGCGTGAGTTCTTCCTCAAGGAGCAACTCAAGGTCATCCAGCAGGAGCTGGGCCTGACCAAGGACGATCGCAGCGCCGACCTGGAGCAGTTCGAACAGCGCCTGGAAGGCAAGACCCTGCCGGAGCAGGCGAAAAAACGCATCGACGAAGAAATGGGCAAGCTGGCGATTCTGGAGACCGGCTCGCCCGAGTACGCCGTCACCCGCAATTACCTGGAATGGGCCACCGCCCTGCCCTGGGGCCTGTACGGCAAGGACAAGCTCGACCTCAAGCACGCCCGCAAGGTCTTGGACCAGCACCATGCCGGCCTCGATGACATCAAGGAACGCATCCTCGAATTCCTCGCCGTCGGTGCCTGGAAAGGCGAGATCAGCGGCTCCATCGTGCTGCTGGTAGGCCCGCCTGGCGTGGGCAAGACCAGCATCGGCAAGTCCATCGCCGAATCCTTGGGGCGGCCGTTCTACCGCTTCAGCGTCGGCGGCATGCGCGATGAGGCCGAGATCAAGGGTCACCGCCGCACCTACATCGGCGCCCAGCCAGGCAAACTGGTGCAGGCGTTGAAAGAGGTCGAGGTGATGAACCCGGTGATCATGCTCGACGAAATCGACAAGATGGGTCAAAGCTACCAGGGTGACCCGGCCTCGGCACTGCTTGAGACCCTCGACCCGGAGCAGAATGTCGACTTCCTCGATCACTACCTGGACCTGCGCCTGGACTTGTCCAAGGTGCTGTTCGTGTGCACCGCCAACACGCTGGACTCGATCCCCGGCCCGCTGCTCGACCGGATGGAAGTGATCCGCCTGTCTGGCTACATCACCGAGGAAAAACTGGCCATCGCCAAGCGCCACTTGTGGCCCAAGCAACTGGAAAAAGCCGGCGTCGCCAAGGCCAGCCTGAGCATCAGCGACAGCGCCCTGCGCACCGTGATCGAAGGCTACGCCCGTGAGGCCGGTGTACGGCAGTTGGAGAAGCAACTGGGCAAGTTGGTGCGCAAGTCGGTGGTCAAGTTGCTGGATGACCCTGACGCCAAGCTGAAGATCGGCAACAAAGACCTTGAGCCTGCCCTGGGCATGCCGGTGTTTCGCAGCGAACAGGTTTTGGCCGGCAAGGGCGTGATAACCGGGCTTGCCTGGACCAGCATGGGCGGTGCGACCTTGCCGATCGAGGCCACCCGCATCCACACCCTGAACCGCGGCTTCAAGCTGACCGGCAAGCTGGGCGATGTGATGAAAGAGTCCGCCGAAATTGCCTACAGCTACGTCAGCTCGAACCTCAAGCAGTTTGGTGGTGATCCAGCGTTCTTCAACGAAGCGTTCATCCACCTGCACGTGCCGGAAGGGGCCACGCCCAAGGACGGTCCAAGTGCGGGTATCACCATGGCCAGCGCCTTGTTGTCGCTGGCTCGCGACCAGGCACCGAAGAAAGGCGTGGCCATGACTGGCGAGTTGACCCTCACTGGCCAGGTCCTGCCTATCGGCGGGGTGCGCGAGAAGGTGATCGCGGCGCGGCGGCAGAAGATCTTCGAGCTGATTCTGCCGGAGCCCAACCGTGGAGACTTCGAGGAGCTGCCGGACTACCTGCGTGAAGGGCTGACCGTGCATTTCGCCAAACGCTTCGCCGATGTCGCCAAAGTGTTGTTCTGACCGATAGTGCGCCCTTCGCGGGTCAAGCCCGCGAAGAGGCCGGCACAGGTGGCACAAAACCGCGCGATCATCGGTTATCCTCAGGCCAACGCCAGCCTCCGGAGCCACCATGACCGTCCCTCGTCTACTCGTTCCCCTGAGCCTTGCCCTGCTCACCGCCTGCGCCCAGCAGCCCAGACAAACCGTCGAACTGGACGCTGAAAGCGAATGCCCCAAGCGCCTTCAGGTCGGTCAATCCCTCACCCTCACCCTGCCCAGCAACCCCACCACCGGCTACCGCTGGCTGGTGCAGAACCCAGCGTCGGACATCCTGCGCAGCCTCGGCCCCGAGGTTTACAGCGACCCTGAGGACGCTGGCATCGTCGGCAGTTCCGGCCTGTCGACCTGGCGCTTCCAGGCCAAGTCAGCTGGCGAAGGCCACCTGGTCCTGGTCTACCAACAACCCTGGGCTCCCGAAGTAAGGCCTGTCCAGACCTTCGATTGCGCCATTCGGGTAAAGTGATCGCACAGCGCTGGTCAGCCAACCATGCATCCTCGCCGCGGTTTGGCTAGAATGCCGGCCCTGTCTATCGCCAGCGCCTGGATCCACCGTGAGCAAAGAACCCGACCGCCTATTCGCCCAGCCTCTGGAGCAGGTGCCCGACTTCGTCTTCAACGAAGACGTGGTGCGGGTATTCCCGGACATGATCAAGCGTTCGGTGCCCGGCTACCCGACCATCGTCGAGAACCTCGGCGTGCTGGCCGCGCGCTTCGCCCAGCCCAATACCGCGCTGTACGATCTGGGCGCATCGCTGGGCGCTGTGACCCAGTCCCTGCGCCGTCACGTGCGCAGCGATGGCTGCCGAGTCATCGCCGTGGACAACTCGGCGGCCATGGTCGAGCGCTGCCGCCAATACCTTACCGCTCAGGACTCGATGTTCCAGGAACTGCTGCCGGTACAGGTGCTGGAAGCCGATATCCTGGCCCTGCCCTTCGAGCCGGCCTCGGTGGTGGCGATGAATTTCACCCTGCAGTTCATCGCCCCTGACCAACGCCTGGTGTTGCTCGGCCGTATCCGCCAGGCCCTGCTGCCGGGCGGCGCGCTGATCCTGTCGGAGAAACTGCGGTTCGCCGATGACGAGGAGCAAACCCTGCTCAATGAGCTGCACCTGGACTTCAAACGTGCCAATGGCTACAGCGAACTGGAGATCGCCCAGAAACGCAGTGCCATCGAAAACGTGATGAAGCCCGATACCCTCCAGGCCCACCAGGAACGTCTGCACGCCGCTGGTTTCTCCAAGGTCGTGCCTTGGTTCCAATGCCTCAACTTCGCCTCACTGATAGCCCTGCCATGATCGATCTTTCCCCTCTGGTCCGCCGCTTGGCGGGTACGCCCCTCGCTACCTGGTCCCAGGGCCTGCAAGCACAGCTGGATGCCAAGCTGGAAAAAGGCCACGGCGACCTCGACCGCTGGCGCGGCGCCCTCGATGCCTTGCCCGTCCTGCAGCCTAGCGAAATCGACCTGGTCGACGGCCTGCGTCTGGACTGCGCCTGCGACGACGCGACCCGCGCCCAGGTGCGCCAGGCGCTGATGGGCTTGTCGCCCTGGCGCAAGGGGCCGTTCAACCTGTTCGGCGTTCATGTGGATACCGAATGGCGCTCGGACTGGAAATGGTCGCGTGTCAGCCCGCACCTGGACCTCAAGGGCAAGCGCGTGCTCGACGTGGGTTGTGGCAATGGTTACTACCAGTGGCGCATGCTCGGCGCTGGCGCCGACATGGTGATCGGCGTCGACCCCAACTGGCTGTTCTTCTGCCAATTCCAGGCGGTGCAGCGATTCCTTCCAGCACTGCCGGCCTGGCACCTACCCTTCGCCCTCGAAGACCTGCCAGCCAACCTGGAAGGCTTCGATACGGTGTTCTCCATGGGCGTGTTCTACCACCGCCGCTCGCCGATCGAGCACTTGCTGGCTCTCAAGGATTGCCTGGTCAAAGGGGGCGAGCTGGTGCTGGAAACGTTGGTCGTGGAAGGCGATGAACAACAGGTGCTGGTGCCTGAGGACCGCTACGCGCAAATGCGCAATGTCTGGTTCCTGCCCTCGGTGCCTGCGCTCGCGCGCTGGCTGCGCCGGGCGGGCTTCAGTGACGTACGCTGTGTCGATGTCAGCGTGACCACCATCGAAGAGCAGCGCAGCACCGAGTGGATGCGTTATCAGTCGCTGAGCGATTTTCTCGATCCCCACGACCACAGCCTGACCATCGAAGGCCTGCCAGCCCCGCGTCGGGCAACCTTGGTGGCCCGCAAGTAAAACGCAACCCCCGTGGTCGTCGCGGTTTTTTTGGCCTACGCGAAGATATTCCTCATCTGCCCCGCATGCCTGCCGATTCCGCTCCACTGTGCCAGGAACTGGCGGAAGTGCAGGATGAACACCACCAGTTCCTGACGGGTGTTCATCCTGCCGAGCCGGACCACGGAACTTTCCAGGTAGGCCTCGATGGTCTGCCAGGTCGTGTGCAGATGCCCCGACGCCAGCACCACGTCCCATAAGTCGATCTCCAATTCGCCCATGCATGCATTGAGCTCATTGACGCGACCGCTCACCCGCTGGATCTCCGCCAGCCGTTGGCTGAGCTGACGGTGCCGCAGCTCCAGCTCATGCAGCTGGGCGCGGGCCTTTCTGGCCTTTGCACCATAGATCGAGTTGCTGATAATGGCTCCGAACGGTCCACCTAGCCAGCCCAATGTCGACTGCTTGGAGAAGGATCTGTAATCATGACGGACGTCTAGAATCTCACCGTCCAAGCGACTCAACTCCCACTCGAGGTCTTCAGCGTCCGGCGCCAGCGAGAATCGTTTGGCCGCACGGCACTTTTCGAACACCGCTGGCCTGAGTGTGAAGCGCGCCTGGTCGCGAAAATTCTCGAGTCCCAGGCGAACCCCATCGACTTGTTGATCAAAATCGTCGATTTGCCCGTGCAGCCACATCAACTGGTCAGCCATTGACCGGAGCAATTGCAGGTCCCGAGGGCCAAGGTCCATTTCCGGCGCTGAAAGCAACGTGGCCCAGGATGCGCGATCGATGCCCATTGCCCGTGTGCGTGCAGCAAGGTCCAGCACCTGGGCACCGAGCGCTTCGACCTGCCTGGCATGCTCTGCAAGGGCGGTGGTGACAGCCAGGCACTGCGTGTCGAGGATCGACCATGTACGGGCATGCAAAGCCAAGTGTTTGAACAGGCCCAACATCCGTTCGGGAGCCAATTCTGGCTCGGTGATTCTGTCGTACCCCAGCCACGCGATGGTCTGCGCCAGCGTGGACGGCAATACGCGCATGCGTTCGCTGTAGTTTCTGATCGTCGACCGCGATTCGGCCGTAAGGATCAAACCCGCAGAACCCTGCCCATCTCGATTATCCATGGCCTGGATCAGTTCACCCGGCAGGACGATTGCTTTCATCTGCTGCTCTTCGAAAGGCAACGTACGTGGATTCATGAGTCTTCAATTGACGTCGATAGCAAAGAAATCGCGCTCCGCAGAGCGCGACATGATGGGCGCCCTCAAAGCGCGCGACGGTGTTGCTCCAACAGCTGGCGCTGGTAGGTCAGCAATTGCTTGAAGAGCCCATTGAGTACTCGCAATTGCTCGCCGTCACCGATCGGAGCGCGCTCCAAATGGGTGTGGAAATTGCCCAGAGCCTGCCTGACGACCGTCATGCCAGATGCCCAATCCGTGCGTTGCTCCTGCAGCATCGGCAGCATTTCCAGTGCAGCAAGCCTCTGCGTCACCGTTGCCTGGCGCTGTACGAGTTCTCTGACCTGAACGGCTAGCTTGCGCACGCGCTCACCGATGTTGCGGCGCTCCTGCTGCAGTTGGGTGTAGCGCATACCTTCGACGACATCGCCCAGCAGGGTTTGAAGCTGTTCGACGGCTTTGGAGACAGCCTCGACGGTGACGACCGTTTCACCACCCGGAACGGCCAGTTTGCCGAGATCGTCGAGTGAAGGGACCACACCACCGAATCGCGTCTGCAGTCCATTGGCTTCCAAGGTGGCAATGGCCTTCTCGACCGTCTCCTTGTTCTGCTGCTCCCGATCATGCTCTTCCACCAACTGGGCGTGGGTCCTGACCAGGTTTTGCTGCTGCTTGTTCAATCGCTCCTGATCGGCTGTACCGACCAGCAAAGGCAACGTAGCGAGCGCCTGGATCTCTCTGCCCAAATGGGATATTTGATCAGCCAGTCGCGATTTCACCGTATCCCGCTCTTCTGCGGCTATGGCGAGAACGTCACTGTCGTGACCACTACCGAGGCTGGCGAGCATATCGCTCAACGCTTCGTTATCCAGCTCGGCAGTCAGCCTTTGGGCCTTACGCACCGTTTGATCGATGCAATGGGTGAACAGCCTCATGTGTCGCTCCAGGTTTTCCTGGAGCGGTGTCGAAAACTTCAATTGACCCTTCTGCCACACCTCGGTGTAGCTTCGTGTTGCCGCGAGCACTTTGCCGAGCTCGGGCGCATCGGCAGTCATGGGCAGGACGTGGACGTTGTCGTTCATGGTCGTTTCACCTTATTGAGCCGAGGCTGCATCGTCGAAGATTTGGGTTAATTGCAGGGATTTTTCCTGGATATGTTTCCATTGCGCGAGGAACTGGCGGAAATACAAAGAAAACCTGATCAACTGCTTGTTGTCGGAAATGCTTTCGAGCTTTTCGATCGACGCATCGATATAGGAACCTACGGTGTCCCACGCCGTTTGCAGGTGGGAAGCAGCGGTGACCACGTCTTGCAGTCGGGTGTCGAGTTCGCCGACAAACGTCGCCAACTCTTCCATGCGGCCCTCAAGATTCACCCGCAGACGCAACTGATCGCTGACTTTACGGCGCTCCTCCTGCTGCTTCTTGCGCTCTTTGCGCACTTTCTCCGCTTTGCTGCCGTATATTCCCCCGGTGATTGCCGCTCCGATGGGGCCAACGGCCAGGCCACCCAACGCCAGCTTCACGTATTGATCGTACTCAGTGCTGAGTGCAGTGATGTCCTGGTCGAGCACCTTCAGCTGCTCGCGCAGGTTCTCTACCTGGTTGTCACCCTGCTTTCGCTCGACTGCATGGCCTTTTTGCTTAACCGCGGGAATCAGCTCGAAACGCGCGATGTCCCGGAAGCTCTCGGTTTCGAGCCTTACGCTTTCCACCTGCTGCGCATACCACTGCACATCCTCCTTGAGAATGCCCATGTAAACGACGAGTAGCGAAACTGACTGCCTGCCTGGGCCGTCCAGTTTCACCGGAGTGCTTAGCAGGAGCTTCTCCCAGTGCTTGACCTCGCCCACCGCACGCCGGGATTCTTCGAGGATGCCTTCACCGGCCGCGTTGATCGAAGCAGCGGTGGAAGAAAGCCCGGCTGCCAGTTTCTTGCTCCTGTCCGACAGCGGCGCCCATGTACGGGCATGAGTGCGCAGGCTCTCGAACAGCTCGTCCATGGACTCGGGCGTAAGTTCGGGCTCTTCGATTTGCTTGTAGCCCAACCAACGCTCCAGGTTGTCGCGGCTGGAGGGCAACGCGAAGACAAAATTGGCATAGCGATTGAGCGTGAGGATGTGTTCGCGACTGAGCGTCAGGCCGCCTTGGCCCTCACCATCGAGCGAGGCCAAGCCGTTCACTACAGCTTGCGGGTATTTAGCAGCTTTCTGTTGAAGCAGCTCATAGTCAGCCCATTGTTCATTCATGATTTCGCCCCTGTATACGAGCCCTACATTGGCTCGGTCAGGGCAAAGTACGGCAATCGTCATGCACCACAGCAGCGGGCAGGCTTTCCTGATCCGACAGGGGCTGGTGGCTAACGAGGGGGACGGTGATCATGCCGCTGCATGAAGGAAGGCAGCGGTGGGCCGCTGGCCCGAAGGGCCGGACCCGTTTCAATCGCGGGGTGCCATCGCCGGTCAACCTGTCTCTAGAGGTTCGGACTACCGGCGATGAGAAGGAAGAATCAGCGCGAAGCCGCCACGATCAGCGCCTTCATCTCTGCTACAGCGGCCTTGAAGCCGACGAACAATGCATGCGCGACCAAGGCGTGGCCGATATTGAGTTCGTTGATGCCTTTGATTGCCGCCACCGCCTCGACGTTGTGGTAATGCAAGCCATGGCCAGCGTTGACGATCAGCCCTTGGCCAACGCCGAAGGCGACGCCATCGACGATGCGCTTGAGCTCGTCTGCCACTTCGGTCGGTGTTTCGGCATCGGCATAACGACCGGTGTGCAACTCGATGGCCGGTGCACCAACGCGACGCGAGGCTTCGATCTGCCGCTCGTCGGCATCGATGAACAGCGACACTTCGGCACCGGTGCGCGACAGGCGCTCGACTGCTGCCTTGATCCGCGCCTCTTGGCCGGCCACATCCAGGCCACCTTCGGTGGTCAGCTCCTGACGGGTTTCCGGTACCAGGCAGATATGCGCCGGGCGAATCTTCTCGGCGAAGGCCATCATCTCTTCCGTGACGCCCATCTCGAAGTTCATGCGGGTCTGCAGCACATCCTTGAGCAGCACGACATCACGCTCCTGGATATGCCGGCGGTCTTCGCGCAGATGAACGGTGATGCCGTCGGCGCCCGCCTCTTCGGCGTCCAGCGCGGCCTTGACCGGGTCGGGATAGCGCGTGCCCCGGGCCTGGCGCAGGGTCGCCACATGGTCGATATTGACGCCGAGAAGCATGCGGTTGCTGTGAGTCACGAAAGGCTCTCCTGAAGATGTAGCCCCACAGCATACGACGTGCTCAGCGCTTGCGAAACAGTTCCCGGCTAACCAATGGCTTTGACCCCAGGTGCACCGCCAGCGCTTGGCGCATCAGGCGCTTGGCCGCCAGCAGCGCACCCGGTGCGTCCCAGTCGGCTTGAGCCAGGGCCAGCAGCTCGTTGCCGTTGAACAACCCAGGCTGCACCAGATAAACCCGTTCCAGGCCAGCCTCGACCTGGAGGCGGTAGAAACCTTGCGCAACGATGGGTTGGTCGTTGACATCGTGGTCCAGTGCGAAGGCATAACCGAGGTCTTCGAGCAGCCGCCATTCGAACGAACGCAGCAAGGGCTCGAGCGGACGCCCGGCCGCCAGTGCCTGCAAGGTCAAGGCGTAATGCTCGAACAACTCGGGCTGAGGGGCTTCGGCAGGCAAAAGGCGCATCAGTAGCTCGTTCAGATACAGGCCACTGAACAGCGCATCGCCATGCAACCAGGCGGCAATTCCGACTGTATCAAGGCGCCCAACGTTCTTCAGCTCGCCGCGTCCGCGCAATTCCACTTCCAACGGCACGAATGGGCGCACCAGGCTGCCACCCTTGCCGCGTGCACGGCGCAGCACGGCACGTACACGCCCTTGCGGCGTGAAGAAGTCGACCAGTGCGCTGGTTTCCTTGTAAGCGCGGCTGTGCAGCACGTAGGCCGGCTGGGCGGCAGGTTGTTCCATCAGAACTCTCTAAAGGCCAGATGTGCCTGTGGGAACGGGTTCGCCCGCGAACGCTGCAGTGGATTCACTGACGCTTTCGCGGGTGAACCCGCTCCCACAGAGAGGTGCTGGCCGCCTGAAGGGATTACAGGTCGCCGTAACCCAACGAGCGCAGAGCACGCTCGTCGTCCGACCATCCGCCCTTGACCTTGACCCAGAGGTTGAGCATCACCTTGGCATCGAACAGCACTTCCATGTCCTTGCGGGCATCGGAACCGATGCGTTTGATGCGCTCGCCCTTGTCACCAATGATGATCTTCTTCTGCCCATCACGCTCGACCAGGATCAGCGCGTGAATGTGCAGCACATGCCCTTGCTGCTTGAACTCTTCGATCTCGACGGTGATCTGGTACGGAAGCTCCGCGCCCAGCTGGCGCATGATCTTCTCGCGGACCAGTTCGGCGGCCAGGAAGCGGCTGCTGCGGTCGGTGATCTGGTCTTCCGGGAAGAAGTGTTCGTTTTCTGGAAGATGCTTGGCGATCAGTGCTTCCAGCGACTCCAGGTTGTGCCCCTGCTGAGCGGAGATGGGCACGATCTCGGCATTCGGCAGCTGCTGCTGCAGCCATTGCAGGTGCGGAATCAGTTCGGCCTTCTCGTCCATCCGGTCGGTTTTGTTGACCGCCAGGATGACCGGGCCGGTGACGTACTGCACGCGCTCGAGCACCAGCTGGTCCTCGTCGGTCCAACGGGTACGGTCAACCACGAAAATGACCACATCGACGTCTTTCAGGGCTGCCGACGCGTTGCGGTTCATGTAGCGGTTCAAGGCCTTGTCGTTGGCCTTGTGCATGCCAGGCGTGTCGACGTAGATCGCCTGTACGTCACCCTCGGTCTTGATACCGAGCATGTTGTGGCGGGTGGTCTGCGGCTTGCGCGAGGTGATCGCCAGCTTCTGGCCGAGGATGTGGTTGAGCAGGGTCGACTTGCCCACGTTTGGGCGGCCAACGATGGCGACATAGCCGCAACGGGTCGGGTTGTTATCAGTCATTGCCATTCTCCACGCCCAGGGCGATCAATGCAGAGGCGGCGGCGACCTGTTCGGCGATACGCCGACTCACGCCCTGGCCGCGGCTCTTGTTATTCAGCAGCACCACTTCGCATTCGACGAAGAACGTGCGGCAGTGCGGTTCGCCCTGGATGTCCACCACTTCGTAACGCGGCAGCTCGCAGGCACGCGACTGCAGGAATTCCTGCAGGCGGGTCTTGGGGTCCTTGTTGGTATCGACCAGGGTCAAGCCATCGAACTCGTCGGTGAGCCAGTCGAGAATGCGCTCACGGGCGGTCTGCATGTCCGCATCCAGGTAGATCGCGCCAATCAGCGCTTCCAGGGCATCGGCCAGGATCGACTCACGGCGGAAACCGCCACTTTTGAGCTCACCCGACCCCAGGCGCAGGTATTCACCCAGGTCGAAGCCTCGGGCCAGGCGGGCCAGGGTCTCACCCTTGACCAGGCGGGCTCGCAGGCGCGACAGCTGGCCTTCGCGGGCCTGGGGGAAGCGCTCGAACAGCGCCTCGCCCACCACGAAGTTGAGAATGGCGTCGCCGAGGAACTCCAGGCGCTCGTTGTTGCGCCCGGCATAGCTGCGATGGGTCAGGGCCAGCAGCATCTGCTCCTGGTTCTTGAAGGTGTATCCGAGCTTTCGCTCCAGACGGGTAAGGGAAGCACTCATGCAGCCACCCGCTCGTTGTTAAACGCGTTGTTCAAATCAACATCCTGAAAGACTGTTTGGCTGTGGTCCGTCGCCATGAACGGCGAATCTCTCCATCCCTGAGAACACAGCCTATGTCAGAAATGCATTCGGCGCTGTCTGCTGGACAGCGCCGATGGGTATCAATGGATCAAGCCGACCCGCGAAAGGTTGGGCAAGTGGCTCAGCTTGGGCTCCGGCCAGCTCATCCAGACCGCGAAGGCCTTGCCGACGATGTTCCGGTCCGGAACCATGCCGTGCAGTTCCCTCGGAATGTTCGGATCGTCCCAGTAACGGCTGTCATTAGAATTGTCGCGGTTGTCGCCCATCATGAAGTAATGGCCAGCCGGTACGGTCCATTGCTGGTCCGGCGGCATGCGATAACGGCTCATCTCCTTGCGGATCAGGTGTTCGGCCTCGCCCAGCTTCTCCTTGTACAGTTGCGCACTGCCCAAGGTGCCTGGCTCGGTGCCGACCAACTGTTCGGCAACCAGCTGGCCGTTGACGAACAGCCGCTTGTCGTTGGTGTAGCGGATCTGGTCGCCCGGCAGGCCAACCACTCGCTTGATGTAGTTGACGTTCGGGTCGCTTGGATAGCGGAACACCATGACATCACCACGCTGCGGGTCACCTACCTCGATCACTTTCTTGTCGATCACCGGCAGGCGGATGCCGTAGGAGAACTTGTTCACCAGGATGAAATCACCCACTTCCAGCGTGGGTTTCATCGACCCCGAAGGAATCTGGAACGGCTCGACCAGGAACGAGCGCAGCACCAGCACGATGAACAGCACCGGGAAGAACGACTTGCCGTACTCGACCAGCAACGGCTCCTTGTTCAGTCGTTCGACCACGGCCATTTCAGGCTGGCTGACACTGCCCTGGTAGTTGGCGACCGCTGCCCGCCGGCGCGGGGCCAGGAACAGCAGGTCGATCAAGCCCAAGAGGCCGCAGACGACAACGGCAATCACTAGCAACAGCGGGAAATTTAGCGACATAGGACCTAGCTATCCAACCTGAGCACGGCGAGGAAGGCTTCCTGTGGAATCTCCACGTTACCGACCTGTTTCATGCGTTTCTTACCAGCCTTCTGCTTCTCCAGCAGCTTTTTCTTACGGCTGACGTCACCACCGTAGCACTTGGCCAGTACGTTCTTTCTGAGTGCCTTGACGGTAGTACGCGCGATGATCTGGCCACCAATGGCTGCCTGGATCGCCACGTCGAACATCTGCCGAGGAATCAGCTCCTTCATTTTCTCGGTCAACGCACGGCCTTTGTAGGCCGCGTTGTCACGGTGCACGATCAGTGCCAGGGCATCGACCTTGTCACCGTTGATCAGCACGTCCAGTTTGACCAGGTTGGCCGACTGGTAGCGGTCGAAATGATAGTCCAGCGACGCGTAGCCACGGCTGGTCGACTTCAGGCGGTCGAAGAAGTCCAGCACCACTTCGTTCATCGGCAAGTCGTAACGCACCTGGACTTGACTGCCGAGGAACTGCATGTCGCGCTGGACACCGCGTTTTTCGATGCACAGGGTAATGACGTTACCCAGGTGCTCTTGCGGAACCAGGATGGTCGCGGTGACGATCGGCTCGCGGAAATCAGCCACGGCCGAGACGTCTGGCAGCTTCGACGGGTTGTCGACGGTGATGGTCTCACCGGTCTTGAGTTCGAGCTCGTAGATTACGCTTGGCGCCGTGGTGATCAGGTCCAGGTCGTATTCACGCTCCAGGCGCTCCTGGATGATCTCCATGTGCAGCATGCCGAGGAAGCCGCAACGGAAGCCGAAGCCCAGTGCGTCGGAGCTTTCTGGCATGTACTGCAGCGAAGAGTCGTTGAGCGTGAGCTTTTGCAGCGCGTCGCGGAAGTCTTCGAAGTCATCGGAACTGACCGGGAACAGACCGGCGTAAACTTGTGGCTGGATCTTCTTGAAGCCTGGCAGCACTTCGACCTCGGGGGTCGTGGACAGGGTCAGGGTGTCACCGACCGGTGCCCCGTGAATGTCCTTGATGCTGGCGATGATGAAGCCCACTTCACCGGCCTTGAGATCAGCGGTCTGGGTGTGTTTTGGGGTGAATACGCCCACGCTGTCGACCAAGTGCACCTTGCCGGTGGACTTGACCAGGATCTTGTCGCCTTTCTTGACACGGCCATGGCGCACACGCACCAGGGAAACCACGCCCAGGTAGTTGTCGAACCAGGAGTCGATGATCAGCGCCTGCAGCGGCGCGTCGATATCGCCCTCCGGCGCGGGAATGGTCTGGACCAGGCGTTCGAGCACCTCGTCGACGCCCATGCCGCTCTTGGCACTGCAAGCCACGGCGTCGGTGGCGTCGATGCCGATGATCTTCTCGATCTCGTCCTTGACGCGGTCAGGGTCGGCCTGGGGCAGGTCCATCTTGTTCAGCACCGGCATGACCTCGAGGCCCTGCTCGATGGCGGTGTAGCAGTTGGCCACGGACTGGGCCTCGACGCCCTGGCCGGCATCCACCACCAGCAGCGCACCTTCGCACGCGGCCAGCGAACGGGAGACTTCATAGGTGAAGTCGACGTGACCGGGGGTGTCGATGAAATTGAGCTGGTAGACCTTACCGTCCTGCGCCTTGTAGTTGAGCGTGACGCTGTGGGCCTTGATGGTGATCCCGCGTTCGCGCTCGAGGTCCATCGAATCGAGGACCTGGGCTTCCATTTCGCGTGCCGACAGGCCACCGCACATCTGGATGAAACGGTCTGCCAGCGTCGACTTGCCATGGTCGATGTGGGCGATGATGGAGAAATTGCGGATATGACTCAAATCACTCACGGGTCAACACTCGAAAAGGCTGCGAGCCGGACGCCCGCCGAAAAATAGCCGGGAATTGTACCTCAAGCCGCAGGGATATGGGAGATTCCTGATCGGCTGACATTGTTGCGCAAAAATGCAAATAGCCTGGGTGGCCTACCCCGGCCCTGTCGCCGGCCGACACAGACGAGGATGAAATCTCATGAAAAAGGGCAGCCTGAGCTGCCCTTTCCACGTCGAACCCGGCTTATTCAGCCAGCTTGAAGGTAATGAAGCTCGCACGCCCCTGACGCAGCACGCGCATGGAGACCGAACGATTCTTCGGCAGGTCCTTGGCAATTTCAGTGAATTGCTTGGCCGAGCTGATCGCCTGGTTGTTCAGGTGGCTGATGACGTCACCTGGACGCAGACCGATCAAGGCAGCCGGGCCATCCTGGATTTCCTTGATGACCACGCCGCCCTTGAGCTCCAGGGTTTTCTTCTGCTCGTCGGTCAGGTCCGCCACGGAGACACCCAGGCGGTTGCTGCTGCGCTCTGCGCCGCCCTGGGCACTGGCTTCGATATCGGCATCGTCATCGGGCATCGCGCCGATGGTGATGTCCAGGTTCTGGCGCTTGCCATTGCGAATGATCTCCAGCTTGGCCTTCTCGCCGTCTTTCAGGCCACCCACCAGGTGCGGCAGATCGGCCGACATGACGATCGGCTGACCGTTCATGCTCAGGATCACATCGCCCACCTGCAGGCCACCCTTGGCTGCAGGACCGCCTTCCAGTACCTGGGCCACCAGGGCGCCGGCGGGCTTGTCGAGGCCGAAGGATTCAGCCAGGTCCTTGTTGACCTCCTGGATCACCACACCCAGCCAGCCGCGGCTGACCTTGCCGTCTTTCTTCAGCTGGTTGGAAACATCCAGCGCGACGTCGATCGGGATGGCGAAGGACAAGCCCATGAAGCCGCCGGATCGGGTAAAGATCTGCGAGTTGATACCCACGACTTCACCTTTCATGTTGAACAGCGGGCCACCCGAGTTGCCCGGGTTGATGGCCACGTCGGTCTGGATGAACGGCACGTAGGTGTCGTTAGGCAGGGTACGCCCCTTGGCGCTGACGATACCTTTGGTCACCGAGTGATCGAAGCCGAACGGCGAGCCGATGGCCAGGACCCACTCACCGACTTTCAGTTTTTCCGAATCGCCCAGCTTCACGGTCGGCAGGTTCTTGCCTTCGACCTTCAGCAGCGCCACGTCGGTACGCGGGTCGGTGCCGATCAACTTGGCCTGCAGCTCGCTGCGGTCCGACAGGCGGACGATGATCTCGTCCGCATCGGCGACCACGTGGTTGTTGGTGAGCACGTAGCCATCGCTGGAGATGATGAAGCCCGAGCCCAGCGACATGGCCTCTCGCTGGCGGTCGCCCCGGGGCGCGCGCGGTTGTTGCGGCATGTTGCGCTCGAAGAACTCGCGGAACATCGGCGGCAGGCCTTCGAGATCGGGCATCTGCCCGGCAGCCACGCGGCGGTCCGGCAGTTTCTGCTTGGTACTGATGTTGACCACGGCCGGCGAGGCCTGCTCGACCAGGGTCGTGAAGTCCGGCAGGGCTTCCTCGGCCTGGGCGGTGAGCACCTGACCGAGCATGAGCACGGCGGCGAACATCGTTAGGTAGGATTTCAAGCGTGGTATTGACATACGGCTCCCGTCACAACGAGCGTAAGTTAGTTAGACCATCTGCAGAAGCAGCAAAGGCCAGGCTCCAAGAAGCCTGACCTATAGAAAATTTACCGATGGATTGCAAATGACAATGCTTTAATTTCATTTCAGCCGCGGACTCCCGGAGCCTGCGCACGGCCCGTCGTCACTGGCACGCCTAGCTGTCCTGGGGGCGCATCGACAGTGCGATACGCTCGGCGGTACCCAGCGGAATTTCGCCAACCACCGTGACCATGACCTTGCCTTTGGGCGTATTCAGACGGCGTGATACCGCCACGGTAGGCCCGAGCTGGGCACGGGTGTCAGGGCCGGCATCGTCGGTCACCGGTTCGAGGAATACGGAGAAACGCGCCAAGCCGTCGTCATACATCAGGCTGCTGACCGCACTGTTGCGCTCAGGGTCGCGACGGACCGAGCTGTTGATCAATTCGAAGCCCGCCGGCAGCCAGTCCGAACGCCACCCGGCAACGGCTTCGCCATCGGTACTGGCGACCCGCTCGACCGGCTTGCAGGCAGCACTGGGACGCAGGTCGTCGTCGCTCGGCAGGTGGGTTTCAAGACGTGTCATCTGGAAACGCTCGAGCAGTTGCCCCTTGTCGTTGATCATCAACGAACGAAGCGGAAGGCCGGTCTGGCGATCAAGATGAAGCTCGAAGGCGTAACGATGCTGGTCGCGTGGCGTGAGAGTCACGATCACGGCATCGCGCCCGGCGACCCGCGACGTGCCCGCCAAGCCCAGGTTGTACCAGCTCATCAGCTTCAAAGGATCAAGCACACGCGGTGTTGAGTCGGGCGGCGTACCGACGCCACTGACCAGGGAACCACTGACGCACTGCACCTTGCCATCCACGCGCACGACTTCCTGGGCGGCGCCATCGAGCTGCAGCAGCCGCTCGCTGACCTTGCCGTCCTGGACCCGATGCCAGATGTCGTGGGAAGAAAAGCTGCCGTTACGTTCGTAGACGAAGGAGCCCTGGTAACTCTGTTTCTGCTCGGCCTGGGCCAGCTTGCTCAACCACTCGCTCGCCTGAGGCGAAGAGTTGGCCGCCAATGCTGGCACCGTCACGCAGCTGCCTATCAGCAGCGACAGGAGAGGTAGCGCGCGCATGATCCTCCTTACTTAGCGGTTTTCCAGGCTGGCGGCCCGTGCGTAGGGCAAAGCGGTCTCAGTGCCCTTGAGCGCAGATTCCTGGGCATGCTGGCGCAGGTAACCTGGCAGACGCTGATCCCAGCCGGCCTGGTTCTGCAGCACACCGTTGGCCATCGGCCCGGTCGGTTGCTCACTGCTTTCACTATAGCCTGCCAAAACGGCCGGACCCTGGCTTTGTGGCATGGCCAGCCCCTGCTGCGCAGGTTGTTGGGCCGCAAGCTCGGCACCGGTGATCTCGTCCTGGTTGTACAGGCGCACCCCAGCCAGCACCGCCAAGGTCACCGAAGCGGCAACCGCCAGGCGACCGATGCTGCGCCAAGGGCCTTGCTTGACCTTGGCCGGCACGGCCTCGTCAGCCAGTGCGGCGGACACCGCCGAGGCGATATCAAGCTTGGGCAGCAGCAGTTCTTTGTGCATGGCTGCGCGAGCGACCTGGTAACGCGACCAGGTGGCACGGGTTTCAGCATCGTCAACGGCATTCAATACCCGACGCAGTTCCAGTTCGTCCGCTTCGTTGTCCATTACCGCGGACAGCGATTCCTGCAAAGCTTCACGACTCATGGCGGTTCCTCTCTTGGCTGTCGCCGCTGTCTCAGGTTTCCTGCAACAACGGCTGCAGGGCTTTGTCTATGGCCTCCCGAGCGCGGAAGATCCGAGAGCGCACGGTACCCACCGGACACTGCATGACGCTGGCAATGTCCTCGTAACTCAACCCGTCGAACTCGCGCAGGGTCAGTGCCGTACGCAGGTCTTCGGGCAGTTGCTGGATGGTGCGATGGACAGTGCCTTCGATTTCATCCCGCAACAACGAGCGCTCTGGGGACTCGAGATCCTTGAGGCCATGATCGCCGTCGTAAAACTCCGCATCCTCGGAGCTCACATCACTGTCTGGCGGCCGTCTTCCACGGGACACCAGGTAGTTCTTCGCCGTGTTGATGGCGATGCGGTACAGCCAGGTATAAAACGCACTGTCACCGCGAAAATTACCAAGCGCTCGGTAAGCCTTGATAAAGGCCTCCTGCGCCACATCCTGGGCTTCGTGGGTGTCATGGACAAACCGCACGATCAACCCGAGAATCTTGTGCTGATACTTCAGCACCAACAGATCGAACGCTCGCCTGTCTCCACGCTGCACGCGCTCGACAAGCTGCTGATCCTCTTCCTGGGTTAGCATGAACACTCCTCAGTGAACTCGAAGGAGCGTTGCAACAACCTTCGTTCAGGCTTGCAACCATAGACTCGGGCTTTACGCAAAAGTTCTCCCCTCCAAGCAAGTTTCCTGCGGCCCATGGTCGGCTCGCACGAAAGACGCAGCGCGGTCACGGCCGGCTGCGACGATAATCGGGTTTCGAATACGCAGAGGTCAGCCCGGATAGAGCCACCGCCCTGCGTCGCCGCGACATATTATGGCGTGCGGGCAGCCTTCATAGGATTTCCTGCCGTGTCGGAAAGTTCCCACAAAAGCTGAACGCACCGCACAAGTGGCATGGAAATTGGCCACCGGGGGCTGCTATAAAGGCAGCCCGGCTGCGTTTCACGATAGTTTCACAATGCCATCTGTGCCTGACTATTGTGCCGCGCCCCTTCCAAAGATTACTAGTGTCCCGACATGAGCCAACAATTCCAACATGATGTCCTGGTGATCGGCAGCGGTGCCGCCGGTCTCAGCTTGGCGCTCAACCTCCCTGGCCACCTGCGCATCGCGGTACTGAGCAAGGGCGACCTGGCCAACGGCTCGACCTTCTGGGCCCAGGGGGGCGTCGCGGCGGTGCTTGACGATACCGATACCGTGCAGTCCCATGTCGAGGATACCCTCAATGCCGGCGGTGGCCTGTGCAATGAAGAAGCCGTGCGCTTCACCGTCGAACACAGCCGCGAAGCCATCCAATGGCTGATCGAACAGGGCGTGCCGTTCACCCGAGACGAACACTACAGTGTCGACGACGGTGGCTTCGAGTTTCACCTGACCCGCGAAGGCGGCCACAGCCATCGGCGTATCATCCACGCCGCGGACGCCACCGGTGCGGCCATTTTCACGACGCTGCTGGGCCAGGCCCGTCAGCGCCCGAACATCGAGTTGCTGGAACAGCGCGTGGCAGTCGACCTGATCACCGAACGCCGCCTCGGGCTGCCGGGAGATCGTTGTCTGGGCGCCTACGTGCTGAACCGCAATACCGGCGAAGTCGACACCTTCGGTGCGCGTTTCACGGTGCTGGCCACCGGCGGAGCGGCGAAGGTCTACCTCTACACCAGCAATCCCGACGGGGCGTGCGGCGATGGCATTGCCATGGCCTGGCGCGCCGGCTGCCGGGTAGCGAATCTGGAGTTCAACCAGTTCCACCCCACGTGCCTGTACCACCCGCAGGCCAAGAGCTTCCTGATTACCGAAGCCCTGCGCGGTGAGGGTGCGCTGTTGCGCCTGCCCAATGGCGAGCGCTTCATGCCACGCTTCGACCCCCGCGAAGAACTGGCTCCACGGGACATCGTGGCCCGCGCTATCGACCATGAAATGAAGCGCCTGGGCGTGGACTGCGTGTACCTGGACATCACCCACAAGCCTGCCGACTTCATCAAGAGCCATTTCCCCACCGTCTACGAACGCTGCCTGACCTTCGGCATTGACATCACGCGCCAGCCGATTCCGGTGGTGCCGGCGGCGCACTACACGTGCGGCGGAGTGATGGTCGACGACCGCGGCCACACCGATGTGCCGGGTCTTTACGCCATCGGCGAGACCAGCTTCACCGGCCTGCACGGCGCCAACCGCATGGCCAGCAACTCACTGCTCGAATGCTTCGTGTACGGCCGTTCGGCCGCTGCCGACATCCAGGCGCACCTCGATGAAGTGGCAATGCCCAAGGCCCTGCCCTGCTGGGATGCCAGCCAGGTCACCGACTCGGACGAGGACGTCATCATTGCGCACAACTGGGACGAGCTACGGCGTTTCATGTGGGACTACGTCGGCATCGTACGAACCAGCAAGCGTCTGCAGCGCGCCCAGCACCGGGTGCGCATGCTGCTGGACGAAATCGACGAGTTCTACAGCAACTACAAGGTCAGCCGCGACCTGATCGAATTGCGCAACCTGGCCCAGGTCGCGGAGCTGATGATTCGCTCAGCGATGCAGCGCAAGGAGAGTCGTGGGCTGCATTACACCCTGGATTATCCGGGAATGCTGGATGAGGCGAAGGATACGATCCTGAGCCCGGCCTGTGACTCGGCCTCATCCTGATCGCCGGCAAGCCGGCTCCTGCACGCCCAGCGCCATCCTTGCAGGAGCCGGCTCGCAGGCGGTAGCGACGACGCGTCATCTGCCTACCGCGCCGACACCTCACCCCACCGGCGACGGCTGAACTTCAGCCGAACCCGCAGACGCCGATGCTGATCAGCACCCACGGCATCCCATAGCACGCATTGGCCTTCGCCCAGCCAGCCGCCTTCGCGTACGAATCTCAACACCACCACGCCAGGCAATGCCACGCTATCGCGGCACAGCCGCACCGGCTGCCAACCGCGCGCACGGCTGAACACTCGCCAGCCAAGTGCATCACGGCGCACGCCGACAACGGCGTGATCATGGGTCAACAGGATACGTCGGGGAATTACCCAGCCAGCATGAGCAAGGCAGGCGACAACGGCCAGGACGGAAAACCACCAGGGCAGCGCGATGACCCATAAGACGAACCACGCCAACACCTGACAGAACAGGTAGGCCGTCAGCAGCAGCGGCGAGCCCTGCCAACGGCACTCGAAGGACTCACTTGGGCTGGACACGATCCAGAATGATGCGGACCATGCGCTGCAGTTCAGGATCCTCGGACTCGGTACGCTCCATGAACCAGCCGAACATGTCCTGGTCTTCGCAGCTGAGCAGGCGAACATAGAGCTCGCGATCGGCTTCGCTCAGGGTCGGATAGACCTCCTGGGTGAATGGCACCAGCAGTACGTCCAGTTCCAGCATGCCGCGGCGACTGTGCCAGAAAAGCCGGTTGAGTTCAGTTTGTTCGACCATGGGGCCCTCCTCGAATGGCCGGCCAGTATACAGCGCCCGCAACGATGCGGCACCGGGCGTTGGTCTAGTCACCTACCTATTTTGTTACCGGCGTTCTATGATGGCCGCCAGTCTTTAGCCACCTCGATGACCCATGGCCGATTCCGCTTTCTTCAGTCCCCTGTCCCACGAAGGCATCCTCGCCGTCCGCGGCTCCGATGCCGGCAAGTTCCTGCAGGGTCAACTGACCTGCAACATCAACTACCTGAGCCTCGAGTACGCCAGTCTGGGTGCCCGCTGCATGGTCAAGGGGCGCATGCAGTCGAGCTTCCGTATCCTTCCCGAAGGCAACGGTTACCTGCTGGCCATGGCCAGCGAACTTCTCGAAGCGCAGATGGCCGACCTGAAAAAGTACGCTGTGTTCTCCAAGGCGACGCTGACCGACGAAAGCGCCGCATGGGCGCGCTTCGGCCTGCAAGGCGGCAACGCAGCGCTGGCAGCGCTGGGCTTGACAGCGCCAACCTCGATCGGCGCCACAGTCCGTCACCAGGGCCTGATCGCCCTCTGCGTCAGCGCAGATCGCATCGAACTCTGGGTGCCTGGTGAACAAGCTGACGCCGTGCGCGAGGTCCTGGCTGCCAGTCTGCCCGAAGGCAGCCTCAACGACTGGCTGCTGGGTCAGATCCGCGCCGGTATCGGCCAGGTGACGGGCCCGACCCGTGAATTGTTCATACCGCAGATGATCAACCTGCAGGCCGTGGATGGCGTGAGCTTCAAGAAAGGCTGCTATACCGGCCAGGAAATCGTTGCCCGCATGCAGTACCTGGGCAAGCTCAAACGTCGCCAGTACCGGCTGGCGCTCGACGAGCAGGCGGTTCCCGCACCCGGCACCGAAATCTTCTCGCCCACCCATGGCTCGTCGGTCGGTGAAGTCGTTATCGCCGCCAGCGACGGCCCGGGCTGCGAACTGCTCGCCGTGCTGAGCGCCGAGGCGGTCGAGGACGACAACCTGCACCTGGGTAGCCCGGAAGGCCCTCGCCTTACCCTGCTCGACCTGCCTTACACACTGGACCGCGACCGGGAAATCCAACGCTGACCAGCCCGCCCCGCCCTGTCGGCGGGGCCGCACCACCACTGCGGTAGAAAAGCCCATGAACAAGCTGGCCGAGATGGTTCAAGCACAACTGCTCGATGCCATCGACAATGATGACCTGGTCCTGCCGACCTTGCCCGAGGTTGCCTTGAGCATCCGCGAAGCGGCCGAGGACAGCGAGATCAGTGTTGCCGCCCTGAGCAAGGTGATCGGCCGCGATGCCGCGCTTTCGGCGCGCTTGATCAAAGTGGTCAACAGCCCGCTGCTGCGTGCAGCGGTCGAAGTCACCGACCTGCATACCGCCATCACCCGCCTGGGCATCAACTACAGCTGCAACCTGGCCATCGGCCTGGTGATCGAACAGATCTTCCATGCCCGCTCGCCTGCCGTAGAGCAGAAATTACGGGATATCTGGGCCAACAGCCTGGAAGTGGCAGGCATCAGCTATGAACTGTGCCGCCGTTACACACAATTGAAGGCTGACCAGGCCACCTTGGGCGGGCTGGTTCACCAGATCGGTGCCCTGCCGGTATTGATCTACGCCGAGGAGCACAACGAACTGTTGTCCGACCCGGTGTGCCTGCACTATGTGATCGAGGAGATCCAGCCGGCTCTGGGCGACAAGATTCTGACTTCGTGGGAGTTTCCCGAGCAACTGGTCAATCTGCCAAGCCAGGTTCAGAACCTGGAACGCGAGACCGACAAGATCGACTACATCGACATCGTGCAGATAGCCCGCGCCCTGAGCCACCGTGGTCGCAACCTGCCACTGACCGCACTGCCGGCTTACCGGCACCTGAATCTGCCCCATGGGACAGAGCTTGAGATCGGTGAGTTGCTCGAAGCCCGAAGCATGTTGCGCTGAGGTGGCGGTGCCGCCTGGGCTTTTCGCGGGCGCCCTGTGCCCACGGATGCGCTGGGTGAGCTGAACTGCCCCAACGGATTGGATTTTTGTTCAACTTCGTGGGGGCAGTCCAAACCGTGGTTTGTCCGCGAACAAGCCTGCCCAATACCCGCCTCAATCCGCGATAAAACTCACCCGCACCTTCAGCCCACCGTTCGCCCCATCATGCAGGCTGATCTGCGCCAGATGGGCGCGGCAAATCTCTCCGACAATCGCCAGCCCCAAGCCACTGCCCTGGGCACTACGCCGATAGAACCGCTCGAACACCCGTTCGCGTTCAGCCTCGGGAATTCCCGGTCCGTCATCCTCGACCTCAAGGACCGCTGGCGCCAATACCCGCAAAATGACATTACCGCCCGCCGGGGTATGGGCCAGGGCGTTGTCCACCAGATTACTCAGCAGCTCGTTGAGCAGGGTCGGCTCGCCCTTGAGCCATACCGGCGCCTCGGCTTCCAGCGCCAACGCCACTCCACGGTTGTGCGCCAGCGGCGCCATGGCCATGCCCAGCTCTCGGGCCAGCTGACTCAGGTCCAGACGCTGTGCGCCCCCTTCGGCGATCGCCCTGGCGCCATTTTCCACCCTGGCCAGCGATAGCAGCTGGTTGGCCAGATGGGTCAGGCGATCGGTGCCTTGGGCTGCGCTTTCCAGGGTCTGGCGCCACACCTCTGGCTGCGACGAGCGCAAGCCCAGTTCGACACGAGCCTTGAGCGCGGCCAACGGGGTCCGCAGTTCATGGGCCGCGTCGGCGATGAACTGCGCCTGGCGTTCGAACTGCCCGCGCAAGCGTTCGGTGAAGTGGTTCAACGCCCGCACCAGAGGGCCCAGCTCTCGCTGCACCTGCACCACCGGCAACGCGCGCAGGTCATCCGGCTGACGCTCTTCGACCGCTGTGCGCAAGCGCTCCAGCGGGCGCAGGGCGGCACTCACGGCGAACCAGACCATCACCAGGGCCCCCAAGGCCAGCATGCCCAGGCGCAGCAAAGTGTCGGCCATCAACCCGCGGGCCATACGGACCCGCGCTTCTTCGGTCTCGGCCACGCGGATCTCGGCCATACCGTTCATGTTCGGCTCGCTGACCGCCTTTAGCAGGCTGACCACACGCACGTCCTGGCCCAGGTAGGTCGCATCGTAGAAGCGGGCCAATGCCGGATAGTCGTCGGTTCGCGGCGTACCCGGTGGTGGCGGCGGCAGGTTCTCGTACCCCGAGATCAGCCGCTGCTGGATATCCAATACCTGGTAGTAGATGCGCCCGGCGCTGTCGTAGGCGAAGGTATCCAAGGCAACGTAAGGCACGTCGGCACTCAACGAACCATCACGCTGTGACAGACCTGCGGCAATGGTCCGCGCCGAAGCCAGCAGGGTGCGGTCGTAGGCGGTGTCGGCAGCTTCACGGCCGTTCCAGTAGGCGCTCAGGCCGCTGGCCAGCATCAGCACCACCAGCAGCAAGGCCAGGTTGCCCAACAGCCGGCCACGCAGGCTGCCATTGTCACGCATCGCGGTGCTCGAGCAGGTAACCAAGGCCACGGAAGGTCACGATCGCCACCGGATGGCCATCGAGCTTCTTGCGCAAGCGGTGGACGTAGATCTCGATGGCGTCTGGGCTGGCCTCCTCGTCCAGGCCGAAGACCTGGGCCGCCAACTGCTCCTTGCTCATCACGCGACCCGGGCGGGCGATCAGCGCTTCCAGCACGCCCTGCTCTCGCGAGGTCAGGGTCAGGTTGTCCTCACCCAAGGTGAAGCGCCGAGTGTCCAGGTCGTAGACCAAAGGCCCGCAACGCTGCTGACGCTCACCGCCGAGCACACTGCGGCGCAGCAACGCCTTGACCCGCGCCTCCAGTTCGGTCAGTTCGAACGGCTTGGCCAGGTAATCGTCGGCGCCCAGGTTCAATCCGTGGACCCGGTCCTTGACATCGCTGCGGGCGGTAAGCATCAGCACGGGCAAGGTCTTGCCTCGGCTTCGCAAGCGCGCCAGCACCTCGAAGCCATCCATGCGCGGCAGGCCGACATCCAGCACCGCAACGGCGTATTCCTCGCTGGCCAGGGCCAGGTCGGCGGCTACGCCATCATGCAGAACGTCCACGGTCAGGCCTTGGCTTTTCAGCGCTTGAGCCACGCTTTCGGCCAGTTGCAGGTGGTCTTCGACCAGCAGCACACGCATCGGATTCTCCCTGCTCGGGTTTGACGGTGGCGCGGAGTGTAACGCCGTCGCACGACCTGTGTAGCCCCCATTCACAAACCTTTCACGCTGAAAGGTTAGCGAAAGGTTCGTTGCCTAGCATCGCACCACGGTCGCCCCACGCGCCGAAAAAAGCACCAGCAAGGTGCAGCCGATAAGAACAATAAACGGAGTCATCCTCGATGCTGTCATCGCAGCCGCAGGCGTTCGCGCCTACCCGTTACCTGTCCGCACGTCCAAGCGCCATCGCCAGCGCTCTTGCCCTTGCCGGTGTCGCACCGATGAGCCAGGCCGCTTTCTTCGAAGACAGCACGGCCACCTTCGAAACCCGCAACATGTACTTCAATCGCGATTTTCGCGATGGCACCAGCGCGCAACAATCCAAGCGCGACGAATGGGCCCAGGGTTTCATGCTCAATTTCGAGTCCGGCTACACCGAAGGCACCGTAGGCTTCGGCCTGGATGCCTTGGGCATGCTCGGCGTCAAGCTCGACTCCAGCCCTGATCGCACCGACACCGGCCTGCTGCCCACCCACGACGATGGCAAGGCCGCCGATGAGTACTCCAAGCTCGGCCTCACCGGCAAGATCAAGGTCTCCAAGACCGAACTGAAGGTCGGTACCCTGATTCCCGAACTGCCTACCCTGCAGCCCAATGACGGGCGGATCCTGCCGCAGACCTTCGAAGGCGGGCTGCTGACTTCCAAAGAGATCAACCACCTGACCTTCACCGGCGGGCGCCTGGAAAAGGCCAAGGACCGTAACGACACCAACTGGGAAGACCTCGCCCTCAACAACAAGAACGGTCGCTTCGGCGGTACCTTCTCCGCCGACAACTTCGACCTCGCCGGACTCGACTACCAGTTCACCGACCGCATCACCGGCAGCTACCACTACGCCCAGCTGGACGACATCTACCGTCAGCACTTCCTTGGGATGGTCGCCACTCAGCCATGGGGCCCAGGCACCTTGGGCGCCGACCTGCGCCTGGCGGTGAGTGACGACCAAGGCGCAGCCAAGGCCGGCAACATCGACAACACCACCGTCAACGGCATGCTCAGCTATGCCCTGGGCGGGCACAAGGTCAGCGCGGCTTACCAGCATCTGTCCGGCGACAGCGCCTTTCCTTACGTCGACGGCGCTGACCCGTACCTGGTCAACTTCGTCCAGATCAACGACTTCGCCGGTGCCGACGAGCGCTCCTGGCAGGTGCGCTACGACTACAACTTCGCCGCGCTCGGCATTCCCGGCCTGACCTTCATGACCCGCTACATCAATGGCGACAACGTCAGCCGCGCCGATGGCAGCGAGGGCAAGGAGTGGGAGCGCAACACCGAATTCAAGTACGTGGTACAAAGCGGCCCGTTGAAGAACGTCGCCGTGCGCCTGCGCAACGCCACCTTCCGCTCCAACTTCGCGCGCGATGCCGACGAAGTGCGGCTGCTGGTGAGCTACAGCGTAGCCCTGTGGTAATCCATAACAACAACGCTCGCGGAGATCGACGATGACCTTTTCAATGCGCCACCTCGTCCTGGCAACCGGCTGCCTGCTGTTGGCCGGCAACGCCCTGGCCGCCGAACCCAAACGCCCTGAATGCATCGCCCCGGCCTCGCCCGGCGGTGGTTTCGACCTGACCTGCAAGCTGGTGCAGAGCGCGCTGGTCGAGGAGAAAATCCTCAGCAAGCCCATGCGCGTGACCTACATGCCAGGTGGCGTCGGCGCAGTGGCCTACAACGCCGTGGTCGCCCAGCGCCCGGCCGACGCCGGCACCTTGGTGGCCTGGTCCAGCGGCTCGCTGCTGAACCTGGCCCAGGGCAAGTTCGGCCGCTTCGACGAGAACGCCGTGAAGTGGCTGGCGGCGGTCGGCACCAGCTATGGCGCCATCGCGGTGAAGAGCGATTCGCCCTACAAGACCCTCGATGACCTGGTCGCGGCCCTGAAGAAAGATCCAAGCAAGGTGGTGATCGGCTCTGGCGGTACCGTGGGTAGCCAGGACTGGATGCAGACCGCGTTGATCGCCAAGGCGGCCGGCATCAACCCCCGCGATCTGCGTTACGTGGCCCTGGAAGGGGGTGGCGAAATTGCCACCGCGCTGCTGGGCGGGCATATCCAGGTCGGTTCCACCGACATTTCCGACTCCATGCCGCATATCCAGAGCGGTGACATGCGCATCCTCGCGGTATTCGCCGAAAACCGCCTGGACGAGCCCGAGATGAAGAACATCCCTACCGCCAAGGAACAGGGCTACGACATCGTCTGGCCAGTGGTGCGCGGCTTCTACCTCGGCCCGAAGGTCAGCGACGAAGACTACGCCTGGTGGAAAGCCTCGTTCGACAAGATGCTGGCGTCCGAGGATTTCGCCAAGCTGCGTGACCAGCGCGAGCTGTTCCCGTTCGCCATGACCGGTGAAGAGCTGGACGTTTACGTGAAGAAGCAGGTGGCTGATTACAAGTCGCTGGCCAGGGAATTCGGCCTGATTCAGTAACTCATCAACGCTGTTTCACCCACCTGTGGGAGCGGACCTGATCCACTCCCACAGCGGCCGCGTTCTACGAGGACTCCCTGATGATCCTGCAACGCCTCTTCGCCTTGGTCCTGCTGGCGGTGTGCGCCGCCCTGGCCGTGATGGCCTGGCCTTACCAGGCTGCATTTTCCTATGAACCGGTGGGCCCGCGCGCCTACCCCTTGCTGATGCTCGGCCTGATGAGCGTCGGCCTGCTGTACCTGGCTATCCGCCCAACGCCCATCGTGCGCAAGGACGACGAACCCGAACTGGACCGCGAAACCCTCACCAAGATCGGCTTGTGCATTGGCCTGTTGCTGGTCTTCGCCAGCACCTTCGAGGCCTTGGGCTTCATCCTCAGCGCCATCCTGGTCGGCATCCCCATGGCCCGCCTGTACGGCGGCCGCTGGCTGCACAGCGCCATCGTGGTGGTGGGCATGAGCCTGTTCCTCTACTGGCTGTTCGACCGTGTGATGGATGTGCCCTTGCCCCTCGGCCTGCTCGACGTACTGGAGAACTGACACATGGATACCTTGAGCTACCTGGGCCAGGGCTTCGGCGTGGCCCTGAGCCCTTACAACCTGGTGACCGCCCTCACCGGTACCCTGATCGGCACGGTGGTCGGCCTGTTGCCGGGCCTGGGTCCGATCAACGGCGTGGCCCTGCTGATTCCCATCGCCTTCGCCCTCGGCCTGCCGCCGGAGTCGGCCCTGATTCTACTGGCCGCGGTCTACCTGGGCTGCGAGTACGGCGGCCGGATCAGTTCGATCCTGCTGAATATTCCGGGCGAAGCCTCCACCGTCATGACCACCCTCGACGGCTACCCGATGGCCCGCCAGGGCTTGGCTGGCGTGGCCCTGTCGCTGTCGGCGTGGAGTTCGTTCATCGGCGCCTTGATCGCCACCTGCGGCATGGTGCTGTTCGCGCCGTTGCTGGCGAAATGGGCAATCGCCTTCGGGCCGGCCGAGTATTTCGTGCTGATGGTGTTCGCCATCGTCGCCCTCGGCGGCATGGCCGGTGACAAACCGCTGAAGACCTTCATCGCGGCACTTATCGGCTTGTTCCTGTCGGCAGTGGGCATCGACGCCAACAGCGGTGTATACCGCTTCACCGGCGACAGCGTGCACCTGGCCGATGGCATTCAGTTCGTGGTCCTGGTGCTGGGGCTGTTCTCGATCAGCGAGATTCTCCTGCTGCTGGAGAAGACCCACCACGGCCACGCCGCGGTCAAGGCCACCGGGCGCATGCTGTTCAACTTCAAGGAAGCCGCCTCGGTGTTCGTGGTCAACATCCGCTGCGGACTGCTTGGCTTCATCATGGGCGTGCTGCCAGGTGCGGGGGCAACCCTGGCCAGCGCGGTGGCCTACATGACCGAAAAACGCATCGCGGGTAGCTCGGGCAAGTTCGGCAAGGGCGATGCCCGAGGCCTGGCAGCCCCGGAAACCGCCATCGGCGCTTCGTGCTGTGGCGCGCTGGTGCCCATGCTGACCCTCGGCGTACCGGGCTCGGGAACCACGGCGGTGATGATCGGCGCACTGACCCTGTACAACATCACACCGGGCCCGCTGCTGTTCGAGCAACAACCGGACATCGTCTGGGGTCTGATCGCCTCGCTGTTCGTCGCCAACATCATGCTGGTGATCCTGAACATCCCGATGATCCGCCTCTTCACCCGCATCCTCGCAGTACCGAACTGGGCACTGGTGCCGGTGATCGCGATCATCACCGCGATCGGCGTATACGCCGTGCACGCCACCACCTTCGACCTGTTCCTGATGGTCGGCATCGGCATCATGGGCTACATCCTGCGCAAGCTGGACTTCCCGCTTTCGCCGATCCTGCTCGGGTTCATCCTCGGCGGCCTGATGGAGCAAAACCTGCGCCGCGCGCTGTCGATCTCCAACGGTGAACTGGGCATCCTCTGGTCGAGCCCCATCAGCATGGGTGTGTGGGTACTGGTGGTGTGCATGTTGGCCCTGCCGCTGGTGCGCATCTGGCGTAAACGCAGCCTGCAGCGTCGGGCCATGGCCGATGCCTGATCGGCAGTTCCCTCTGTTCTGGGCAACCGGGCTGGTCGGGCTGGCTGGTGGCTTTCTCGCCAGCACGATCGGCTGGCCTTTGCCATGGATGGTCGGCTCGTTGCTGGCGATCATCCTGGTGCGCTGCCTGACGCCCTGGCAGCTCGCGGAAATCCCTAATGGCCGCAAGGGCGGGCAATGCATCATCGGCATCGGCATCGGCCTGCACTTCACGCCGGCGGTGGTCGAGCAGGTCAGCAGCCATTTTGCCTTGATCTTCTTCGGCGCACTGCTCACCACGCTGTCCAGCGTGATTGGGGTCTGGATGCTGCGCCGCACCGGCGAGGACCGGGCGACGGCGTTCTTCGCCAGTATGCCGGGCGGCTCCGGGGAAATGGTCAACCTCGGCGCACGCAACGGAGCCGTGCTCAGCCAGGTCGCTGCGGCGCAGAGCCTGCGGGTGCTGGCCGTGGTGCTGGTGGTGCCGGCGCTGTTCAAGTTCCTGCTGGGGGATGGCATACCGCTCAATCATACCGGCAGCGTGAGCTGGAGTTGGCTGGCCCTGATCGTGCCGCTGAGCATCTTGGCAGGCCTGGCCTGGCAGCGCTTACGTCAACCTAACCCCTGGTTGTTCGGGCCATTGTTGGTCGCGGCAACAGTCAGCCTGGCGGGCAATCTGCAAATCGCCCTGCCCAACGGCGCCAGTCAGATCGGCCAATGGCTGATCGGCAGCGGCCTGGCTTGCCACTTCAACCGTGCGTTCTTCCGCCGGGCACCGTCGTTTCTCGGACGCACATTGATTGCCACGGCGCTGTGCATGCTTATTGCCGGAAGTGCGGCGTGGGCCTTGAGCGTGATGACCGGGCTGGATTTGCGGTCATTGACGCTGGGGATGATGCCCGGTGGGATTGCCGAGATGAGCTTGACGGCCGAGACCTTGCAGCTGTCGGTGCCACTGGTGACGGCCTTGCAGGTGATGCGCCTGCTGATGGTGCTGTTCCTGGCAGAGCCGTTGTTCAGATTGTGGAAGACTTGAGCGCGCCCGGGCCTCATCGCCGGCAAGCCGGCTCCTGTGCGGAGCGCGTCGCCTCTGTAGCAGCCGGCGATGACCCTGTTCAAAGTGGCGGCAATGCCCAGTTGATCGGCACCACCCCCCGCTGCTCGAGGAAGCTGTTGGCCCGACTGAAATGCCCACACCCAAAGAAACCGCGATAGGCCGACAACGGCGACGGATGCACCGACTTGAGCACCAGATGCTTGGTACCGTCGATCAGCTTCTGCTTGCTCTGGGCATGCGCGCCCCACAGCAGGAACACCACATTCGGGCACTGCTCGCTCACCACCTGAATGATGCGGTCGGTGAAGAACTCCCAGCCTTTCTTGGCATGCGAAGCCGCGTTCGCACGCTCCACGGTCATGGTGGTGTTGAGCAGCAGCACGCCCTGCTCGGCCCAGCTTTGCAGATAGCCGTGATCAGGGATGGCGATGTTCAGGTCGCGTTGCAGTTCCTTGTAGATGTTGACCAGTGACGGTGGTGTCGGCACGCCCGGCTGCACCGAGAAACACAGACCATGGGCCTGGCCTGGGCCGTGGTAAGGATCCTGGCCGAGAATGACCACTTTGACCTGCTCCAGCGGGGTGGAGTTGAGCGCATTGAAGATCAGCGGCCCCGGTGGGTAGATTTCCTTGCCGGCCGCGTACTCCTGGCGCAGGAACTCGCGCAGCTGGTGCATGTAGGGCTGGTCGAATTCGCCACGCAATGCGGCTTTCCAGCTGGGTTCGAGTTTGATGCGATCGTCGTCAGTCATGGGGCCATCCGTAAACAATGGCGCGACACTAGGTAAGCCGCCCCCCCTTGTCAATCAGTCCGACCGGCGACCGGCATGATCGGCAAGGCAAGCCATACTTGTGCGATGACCTGTACGAGGTAGCACATGTCCATTCATTGCGAGGTACTCACCGGCGCCGACGGCGCCCGTATCGGCATTGCCACGCTGGATGCCCCCAAGGCGCTCAATGCCCTCAATCTACCGATGATCGAGGTGTTGGCTGAACACCTGCATGCCTGGGCCCACGACCCTGGCGTAGTCTGCGTATTGCTGCGCGGCAGCGGGCCCAAGGCGTTCTGCGCAGGAGGCGACGTGCGGGCGCTGGCCCAAGCCTGCCGCGAACACCCAGGCAGCGTCCCACCACTGGCAGCGACCTTCTTCGCCGCCGAGTACAGCCTCGACTACATGCTGCACACCTACCCCAAACCCCTGCTGTGCTGGGGCCACGGCCATGTGCTCGGCGGCGGCATGGGGCTGCTGCAGGGCGCCGGGGTACGTATCGTGACACCCAGCAGCCGCCTGGGGATGCCGGAAATCAGCATCGGGCTTTATCCGGATGTCGGCGCCAGCTGGTTCCTCGCCCGTCTGCCGGGCAGGTTGGGGCTGTTCCTGGGTCTGACCGGCGCACCGATCAACGCCCGCGACGCGATTGACCTGGGGTTGGCCGACCGCTTCTTGGGCGAACACCAGCAAGAGGCCTTGATCGAGGAGCTGCTGCAACTGAATTGGCAGGAACAAACCGAACTGCAACTGAACAGTCTGCTCAAGGCCGAACAGCATCGAGCCTGTGCCGAGTTACCCGAGGCGCAGTGGTTGCCGCGCCGACGAATGATCGACGAGTTGCTCGACGTGGCCGACCCCGCGAGTGCCTGGCGTGCGCTTGAGGGTCTGAAACAGCATTCGGACCCACTGCTGGCCGAAGCAGGCCAACGCCTGCACGAAGGCTGCCCGCTGACCGCGCATCTGGTGTGGGAACAAATTCGGCGCGCGCGGCATCTTTCCTTGGCCCAGGTTTTCCAGATGGAATACACCATGAGCCTCAACTGCTGCCGGCACCCAGAGTTCAGCGAAGGCGTACGTGCCCGTCTGCTGGACAAGGACAACCAGCCACACTGGCACTGGCCAGACATCGCACAGGTGCCCTTGGCGGTGGTCGAGGCACATTTCGCCAAAGTGTGGGAAGGCCGGCATCCATTGGCCGACCTGGCCTAGCACCCTGGTGTTCGGGGCTGCAGTGCAGCCCCTGCAGCAAGCGATGGAGCTGAATCACCGTTGCCAGTTGCGGTCCCCTCCGCGGCCACGGTCCGGCCGCCGGTCACGGTCACCGTGTCCGTTCGAATGCCACCGCTCGTTCTGGTAACGCTTGCTGTCATTGCGGTAGTCGTGACGATCGCGGTCACGCCCATCGTCATAGCGCTGGCGATGGCCATAGTCGAAGCGAGGGTTACCATGCCACTGGTTCACACCCGGACGGGGATGAGGCCTGTAGTACGGTGCAGGCGCTGGCCGGTAATAGCGTGGCGCTGGCTGATAGTAGTAGCGCGGTTGTGGCGTTACATAGTAGCGGTCATAACGGTAGTACCCCGGCGACACGTAGCGATCGGAGGAGTAGTAATCCGAGCGGTAATAGCCCCCACTCTCGTAGTAGGGCACGCAGGCGGACGTCATCAGGCCCAGCAGGGCGATCAGCAGAATTCGATAGGACATGGCGGCCTCCTGGACCGCAGGGGTGCCCGAACAGCGGCGCTGGCGAGCGTCGACGAGAAGCGATCGTCGACAACCAATAAGACCGTCCAGTCGGGGTGCAGTGCCATTTTCGCAACAAATTGAAACAGGTCCGAGTACCCCCAAAAAAGATGCAGTCATTTCTCGGGCATCTCACTAGAATGGGCAGCTCGGCACACATCACGGGACGATCATGCCTCCACGCTCCGCCCTGTTTTCACAGCGCTCGCTGATCCTCACCCTGCTGGTGCTGCTGGCCTGCGGCTTCCTGGCCACCTCGCTGCTCAGCTACTACTCCTCGCGTAGCGCCATCCATGACGGAATCGTCCATACCGAACTGCCGCTGACGTCCGACACGGTCTACTCGGAAATCCAGAAAGACCTCATTCGCCCTGTACTGATCGCCTCGATGATGGCCCAGGACACCTTCCTGCGCGACTGGGTGCTGGCCGGCGAACAGGACACCCGGCGCATCACCCGTTACCTGGGCGAAGTCATGGGCAAGCAGGACACCTGCACCTCGTTCTTCGTCTCCGACCGCAGCCTCACTTACTACCAGGCCAAAGGCGTACTCAAGCAAGTCCAGCCCGGCACCTGGCGCGATGAATGGTATTTCCGCCTGCGCGAGCTCAAGGCCCCTTACGAGATCAACGTCGACCTGGACATGGCCAACCAGGACAGCCTGACGGTGTTCATCAACTATCGCGTGCTGGACTACCAGCAACGCTTCATCGGCGCGGCAGGTGTGGGGCTCAGCGTGGCGTCGGTGGTCAAGCTGATCGACAACTACCAACGGCGCTATCAGCGCTCGGTGTTCTTCACCGATGCCCAAGGCAAGATCCTGCTGACCGGCTCCGATGGCGGTCCTCATGGCTTGCGCGTCGGACAGATGCTCGGCGACAGCGGCGACTTCGCCGCGCTGCTGGCGCAAGCCGCGGTGCCTGACGAAGGCAGCCACGAATATCAGGATGGCGCTGGACACAGTCACTTCCTCAACGTGCGCAAACTGCCTGAGCTGGACTGGTACCTCCTGGTGGACAAGCGCGAGACCGGCACGCTGGACCGCGTCCGCCATGCTCTTTACCTGAATTTGGCGATCTGCGCGATGATCACCCTGGTGGTGCTGTCGTTGCTCAATGCAATGCTCCAGCGGCACCAGGCCAGCACGACCGCGTTGGCCACGCTCGACAGCCTTACCGGCCTGCCCAATCGACGCAGTTTCGACCTACTGGCCGCCCAGGCATTGCTGGAAGCCCAGCGTGACCGGGCGCCACTGGTGGCGCTGCTGATCGACCTGGACCACTTCAAGGCGCTCAACGACACCCACGGCCACCTGGCAGGCGACGAAGTGTTGCGCCAGTTCGCCCAGGTGCTGCAAGGCAGCCTGCGCCAGTCGGATATAATCTGCCGCTGGGGCGGTGAGGAGTTCATCGTGTTGCTGCGCGAGGCCAACGGTCGCCAAGCCATCGAAGTGGCCGAGAAGATCCGCCGACGCACCGAACAATTGACGTTCACCTACGAAGACCAACCGCTACGCCTGACCACCAGTATCGGCCTGGGCAACCTTCAGCCGGGCGACACCGTCCATACCCTGCTGACCCGCGCCGACCGAGCGCTTTACCGTGCCAAGCAGGCCGGTCGCAACCGCGTCTGCACTGAAATCCCCGGATCCGACCATGAATGACAAGCAGCACTGCCCCGCCTGTGGCGCCCCCAACCAGTGCACCTTGGCCGATCCACGCAGCGCCACCCAGGCTTGCTGGTGCTTTGGCGTGGCCATCGACCCCGCCGTGCTCCAGGCCCTGCCCGCCGAGCTGCGCGACAAGGCCTGCCTGTGTCCACGCTGTGCCGGTGTTCTGGCACAACTCGAAGCAGCGCCCGACTCGCCAACGCGCTAGACTGCCCCCCCGCTGTTATCCCTGCCGTGCCTCATGCGACTTGACCGTTTCCTCGCCAATCTCCCCGACTACAACCGTCAGCAGGTGCGACGACTGCTGGCACAACGACGTGTGCGAGTGAATGGCGAGGTGGCGCATGACCCACTGCTGGAAGTGAACGACTTCAGCCGCATCGAAGTGGACGACAAGTTGCTTCAGGCAGGCTACCCGGCTCGCTACCTGATGCTGCACAAGCCCACCGGTTGCGTCAGCGCCACACAGGACCCTCGGCACCGCACGGTGCTGGACCTGCTACCCGCCGAGCAGCGAGACGGCCTGCACATCGCCGGACGCCTGGACTACAACACCACCGGCCTGATGATCCTGACCAATGACGGCCAATGGTCGAGACGACTCACCCAGCCCAGGACCAAACTGCCCAAACGCTACCTGGTCGAGACCGAGGACGAGATCGGCGACCACTATGTCGCCAGGTTCCGGGAAGGCTTCTACTTCGCCTTCGAAAACCTCACCACCCTGCCTGCCCAACTGGACATCCTCGGCCCGCGGCAGGCCCGGCTGGCAATCGTCGAAGGACGTTACCACCAGGTCAAGCGCATGTTCGGGCACTTCGACAACAAAGTCGTGGGGCTGCACCGGGAAAGCATGGGCCCGATTCAACTGGACCCAGCCCTTGAGCCAGGGGCGTTCAGGGCGCTGACAGCCGAGGAAATCGCCTCGGTCTAGCTCACCTTCCAGGGCCACGAAAAGCGGCGAAGGCGGGAGCCGGCGTGCCGACCAAGGCCCCCCGGCAGGCGGCAGATGATCGACACACGACCGTCCAGCGGCCAACGTCACATTTTTCCCTGAACGGCACTTGCGGGATCCCGCACCTGCTGCTTGAATCCAAATCGTCAGTCTGCATGTGACTTGCTAGTCACACACGCAGTCCAAGACGCCTTTTGCCGGCCACCCAGGGCCTCGATGCCTTGGGGCACGGCGAATCGCCCGCGAAAAACAATACCGTCGACACACGTGCCAAGGATCGACACAGGGCCCCCGGTTTCTCTTCAGGCGTATGCCTACCTGTCATAAAGAACGTGCACCCTAGGTGACGCGAATACCCTTTTTGCGCCAGGAGTCGAAGACATGAGGCCAGAAATTGCTGTACTTGATATTCAAGGTCAGTATCGGGTTTACACGGAGTTCTATCGCGCGGAAGCGGCCGAAAAAACGATCATCCTGATCAACGGGTCGCTGGCCACTACGGCCTCGTTCGCCCAGACGGTGCGCAACCTGCACCCACAATTCAACGTGGTGCTGTACGACCAGCCCTATGCAGGCAAGTCCAAGCCCCACAACCGCCAGGAGCGCCTGATCACCAAGGAGACCGAAGCGCACATTCTTCTTGAGCTGATCGAGCACTTCCGCGCCGACCACGTAATGTCGTTCTCCTGGGGTGGCGCCTGTACCCTGCTGGCGCTGGCGCACCAGCCGCGACTGGTGAAGAAAGCGGTGGTCAGCTCGTTCTCGCCAATCATCAACGAAGCGATGCGCGACTACCTGGAGCGCGGATGCCAGTACCTGGCTGCCTGCGACCGCTACCAGGTGGGCAACCTGGTCAACGACACCATTGGCAAGCACCTGCCGTCGCTGTTCAAGCGCTTCAACTACCGGCATGTCAGCAGCCTGGACAGCCACGAGTACGCACAGATGCACTTCCACATCAATCAAGTGCTGCAACACGACCTGGAGCGTGCACTGAAAGCTGCGGTCAACATCGACATTCCGGTGCTGTTCATCAACGGTGATCGCGACGAGTACACCACCGCCGAGGATGCCCGGCACTTCAGCCAGCACGTTGGCAAGAGCCACTTCAGCGTGATCCGCGATGCTGGCCACTTCCTCGACATGGAGCACAAGGCCGCCTGCGAGGAAACCCGTGATGTCGTGCTGGGCTTCCTCAAGCCAACCGTGCGTGAAACCCGTCAACGCTTCAACTTCGTCCCGGGGCAACATGCACTGGCCATCTGAGCGCATCGGCGTCCCGTAGCCGTTCACCCGCAGGCTATGGGTCGCCGACAGCTTTTTTATAACTTGGGCTTCTCAAGGAAGGAGGGTTCTGGTAAAAAGTCGACCGTCTACGCGGGTATAGTTTAATGGTAGAACAGTAGCTTCCCAAGCTTCCGACGAGGGTTCGATTCCCTCTACCCGCTCCACATCGCATTCCCGCATGACGTTCCAGCAACGTCATCGCTGTCAGAAGGAGCCTCGGCTCCTTTTTTCGTTTCTGCCTTTTCCTTGATCTGGCCCTATGGCCATGTGCCACCCATTCGGCTTGAATTCCCGCCGCACTATTCACTTGCCGGCAAAGCAATTTGCCAGGCATATGTTCCATGGACTCGTGAAACATTTCGAAAGGACCGCGTATGTTTCTTTCCCGCTGGTTGCCGGGCCTGGCCAACCTGCTGCATTACCGCCGTGACTGGTTCCACGCCGACCTGCAGGCAGGCCTGTCCGTGGCGGCGATCCAGATTCCCATCGCCATTGCCTACGCGCAAATCGTCGGCCTGCCCCCCCAATACGGTCTGTATGCCTGCGTACTGCCAATGATGGTCTATGCCCTGGTCGGCAGCTCGCGCCAACTGATGGTCGGCCCCGATGCTGCCACCTGCGCAATGATCGCAGGCGCCGTGGCGCCGTTGGCGATGGGTGATCCGCAACGCATCGCCGAACTTTCGGTGATCGTTACGGTGCTGGTGGGGGTCATGCTGATCGGCGCAGGGCTTGCCCGGGCCGGATTCATCGCCAGCTTCTTCTCCCGGCCCATTCTGATCGGCTACCTCAACGGCATCGGCCTGAGCCTGATCGCTGGGCAAATGTCGAAGGTGGTGGGCTTCAAGATCGAAGGTGACGGTTTCATTCTCAGCCTGATCAACTTTGCCCAGCGCTTGGGCGAGATCCATTGGCTGACGCTGATCATTGGCCTCGCCGCCTTGGGCCTGTTGGTGTGGCTGCCAAGACGCCACCCGCGCCTACCGGCGGCACTGGTCACCGTTGCACTGTTCACCTTGGTGGTCGGCCTGTTCGGTCTGGACCGCTTCGGGGTGGCCATCCTCGGTCCGGTGCCGGCCGGCATTCCCCAGTTGGCCTGGCCACAGAGCAACCTGGCGGAAACCAAAAGCTTGCTGCGCGACGCCCTGGGTATCGCCACCGTCAGCTTCTGCAGCGCCATGCTCACCGCACGCAGTTTCGCCGCACGCCACGGCTACGCGATCAACGCCAACCATGAGTTCGTGGCCCTTGGCGTGAGCAACCTGGCCGCTGGTATTTCCCAAGGCTTTGCCATCAGCGGCGCGGACTCGCGTACGGCGGTCAATGACATGGTCGGTGGCAAGAGCCAGCTGGTGGGCATCATCGCCGCCCTGGTGATTGCGCTGATACTGCTGTTTTTCACCGCCCCCATGGCCTGGATTCCACAGGCCGCGCTCGGAGCCGTGCTGCTGATGGCCGGCTGGGGGCTGATCGACATCAAGTCCCTTGAGCATATCAAACGCCTGAGCCGCTTCGAGTTCTGGTTGTGTTTGTTGACCACCGTCGGCGTACTGAGCCTGGGCGTACTGCCAGGCATCGTCTTCGCAGTGACCCTTGCGATCCTGCGCTTGCTGTACAGCATCTACCAACCCACCGACGCCGTGCTGGGCTGGCTGCCAGGAACAGAAGGCCAGGTCGACATCCGCCTCCACAAGGAAGCCCGCACCGTGCCGGGCCTGGTGGTGTACCGTTTCGATGACGCGATCCTGTTCTTCAACGCCGACTACTTCAAGATGCGCCTGCTCGAAGCGGTGCAAAGCCAGGCCGAGCCCAAGGCCGTACTGTTCGACGCCGAAGCGGTGACCCGTATCGATGTCAGCGGCATCGCCGCCCTGCGCGAAGTGCGCGATACCCTCTCGGCCCAGGGCATCCACTTCGCCATCGCCCGTGCCCGTGGCACGTTCCTGCGCATGCTGGTGCGCTCCGGTATGGCGCGGGAAATGGAAGACAAGCTGCTGTTCGGCTCGGTTCGCGCGGGGATAAGGGCGTATCGGTTATGGCGCAACAGGAGCCGGAACCCGCAACGGAACCCTGCTCCCGAGTGATTGCCAGCAGGCCACAGGCGGGGGTCGCTACTTCATGGCTGGGGCGGCGTCCAGAGGGCGAGCAAGCTGTGTGGCGTGTGCCCTTTGGGTAGCCAGCCACCCTCGCCTTGCCCGACATGCTAAAGTCGCCCCGCCCCGCTCCACCGAATGGACCTTCGCATGCCTGCACTCGACGCCCACCTCGCCACCTGGCCCGACCTCCACCAACGCCACCGCTGCGACGCCCTGCTGCTGGGCAATGGTGCCAGCCGTGCACTGTGGAAACCGTTCGGCTACTTTTCGCTGTTCGAACAAGCCCAGCGTGCCGGACGCAAGAAAGGCCTTGCTGTCAGCGACCAAGCCCTGTTCAAGTCCCTGGGCACGGAGATGTTCGAGACGGTACTCAGCACCCTCAACCATACCGTACGTGCCAATGCTGCGTTGGCGATCAACTCCACTGCCCCCCTGAACCGCTATTACTCGATCAAGGAAGCACTGATCCACGCCGTGCGCACCGTGCACCTGCCCTGGTCGCTGATGCCGGCGAGCACATTGACAACCATCAACCAGGCCTTGCGACAGTACCGCAGCGTCTATACCAGCAACTACGACCTGATTCTGCCGTGGGCCCTGCAGCACGCCCCACAGGGATTCGCCACGCTGTTCGACGAACAAGGCTTCTTCGACCTGCGCCGCACCCGCTGCGAAGGCACCCGGGTCATGCACCTGCACGGCGGGATGCACCTGCTCAAGCTGCCTGACGGCTCCACCCGCCAGCGCAGTGCCGAATGCGCTGAACTGCTCGATGGCTTCGCCGTGAACATTCCGGGGGAGGTGCCACTGTTCGTCAATGAAGAACGCAGCGACGAAAAACTGCGCGCCATCCGCAACTCCGACTACCTCGGCTGGTGCCTGACGCAGCTGGCGCAGGAAAGCCAGGGCCTGTGCCTGTTCGGACAACACCTGGACAGCACAGACGGGCATTTGCTCGAAGCCATTCGCCATGCCCGACCGGCCTACCTGGCGATCGCCATCCGACCATTGAGTGACGCTTCGGTAATCAACCAGAAGCAACACTTCATGGACAGGTTCGGTGACTTGCCTGGAACGGGAGTGCACTTCTTCGATGCGAGCAGCCACCCGTTGGGGCTGGCGGAGTTGGCCATCGAGGTACCGAGCGGGCGCAGTTGAGGGGTCAGCGAGCGATCAGGCCGTCGGCGGCGAGCAACGTCTCCAGGCAATGCTCCTGCACCCCATAGAACGCCTTGAGCTGCGAGATTTTCTCCAGCAATGCGCCATTGTCCACCGGCTGTCGACGCTTGACCGCCAGAATCATCTTGTTCTTGTTGGTGTGCTCCAGCGAAATGAATTCGAACACCTTGGTTTCATAGCCGCAGGCTTCCAGGTACAGCGCGCGCAGGCTGTCGGTCAGCATCTCGGCCTGCTGCCCCAGGTGCAGGCCGTATTGCAGCATCGGCTGTAGCAGCCCTGGACTGTGCAACTGTGGGCGGATCTGCTTGTGGCAGCATGGCGAGCACATGATGATCGCGGCGTTGCAGCGAATACCGGTGTGGATGGCGTAGTCAGTGGCGATGTCGCAAGCATGCAGGGCAATCATTACTTCGATGGCCTCTGGCACCACACTGCGAACATCACCACACTGGAACTCAAGGCCAGGATGCTCCAGGCGCGAAGCCGCTGCATTGCACAGGTCGACCATGTCCTGACGCAACTCGACGCCCGTCACCTGGGCTTCACGGCCAAGCGTGTTGCGCAGGTAATCATGCATGGCGAAGGTCAGGTAGCCCTTCCCCGAACCGAAGTCGGCCACCCGCAGCACTTGCTCGGCCGGCACCGGGGCATTGGCCAGCGCATGGTCGAAAACTTCGATGAACTTGTTGATCTGCTTCCATTTGCGCGACATGGAAGGGATCAGCGCACCCTGTGCATCAGTTACCCCCAGATCACGCAGAAACGGCCGGGACAGCTCCAGGTAACGCTTCTTCTCGCGGTCGTGCCCCGTGCTCACTGACGTTTCGCGGAGGGCTTGGGCGCCATGGCGCTGCAACATTGGCTTGCCCTTCTTGCTGAAGGTCAGCTGCACTTCGCCGTCAGCGTCGAACAGATGGGCATTGCGAAAACTCTCCGGCAGCAGCTCGGCGACCAGCGTCAGGGCCTGGTCCAATGACAGGTTGCGGGTGATATCGCGGGTCTGGTGGCGGTACACCAGCGACAGGTTGGGCTGCCCTTTGACTTGCACTGGCTTGGCCATGATCCGCTGCAAGGTCTGGTCGGCCCCCACATGGCGGGCCAGCACCAGCTTGACCAGGGTATTGCCGTGCATGGCAGCGCCCAGCAGCTCAAGGAACTGGGCACGCGCATCCGGCGCGGGTGAAGCGAAAGTACGAGCAGACATGGAAAACGGGTGCCTCGAATAGCGGGAAGCGCGCAGCGCAATGCGCGCATTCTACCGTGCCACGACAACCCAGTGGGAGCCGATCAGTCGAGGACCACCAAGCGGTTGGGCAGCTCGTTGCGGGCGTGGGTCGATGGCAGGTGTTCGCTCAGCAATTCGCCACAAGCCTCGATGCACTCGACGAAGCCTTGCAAGGTATGCCCCTGGCGCACGTGTTCGGCAAAGCGGGCGACGATGGCAGCTCTGGCAGCAGCGTCCAGGTGCTGGCTGACGCCTCGATCGACCAGTATTTCGACATGCTGCTCGGCCTCGCTGACGAAAATCAGCACACCAGTGCCGCCCGCCGTGCGTTGCAGGTTCTGCTCGCGAAACTGCTGGCGAGCCAGGCGCGACGCCCGCCAGCGGCGCAGCGCCTGTGGAATCAACCATCCCGCCAGGCGTGGGCTGCGCAAGAGCAGGCACAAGCCGACGAAGAGCAACACATTGGCGACCAGGAGCCCGCGCATGCCCGGCCAGCCAGACAACCATTGCAGCAGGCCGGGCACGGCCAATGCCAGCACGGCGGCCCAGAATAGCGGTAGATAAGCGTAGTCATCGGCGCGGCGCGCCAGCACGGTGACCAGTTCGGCATCGGTGCGCTTTTCGGCACGGGCGATGGCCTCGGCGATTCGGCGCCGGTCATATTCGTTGAGGAGGGTCATGCCTTGGCGCTCTCGATCGTTCTTATAGTTGTCGTCCCGGCACACAGGTGCTCATCCGCGGCTTGCATATTCAGGCATAATTCGCCGCTGGACGTGATCCTTGCAAACTGTACAACAATAGCCGCCTGAAAACTTCGGCCGCGCGCGTATCGCCCCCTGGATACGGCAGAGGCCTCGACAATGGAATTGATGATGAAACTGTCTTTGCTGGGCCTGGCCTTGGGCCTTGCCAGTCAGGCGGCCCTCGCCGCCCCCACCGCTCCCCCCCTCGAGGACAAGCAGGCGTTCATCAACCATCTGATCAGCCAGATGACCGAAGCCGAAAAGATCGGCCAGCTGCGCCTGATCAGCATCGGCCCGGAAATGCCCCGCGACAAGATCCGCGAGGAGATCGCCGCCGGCCGTATCGGCGGTACCTTCAACTCCCGTACCGGCGCCGAGAACCGCCCGATGCAGGACGCGGCCATGCGCAGCCGCCTGAAGATCCCGATGTTCTTCGCCTACGACGTCATTCATGGCAACCGCACCATCTTCCCGATCGGCCTGGGCATGGCCGCGACCTGGGACATGGACGCCATAGCCAAGGTCGGCCGCACTTCGGCCATCGAAGCCTCGGCGGACGCCCTGGACATGACCTTCGCCCCAATGGTCGATATCGCCCGCGACCCACGCTGGGGACGCACCAGCGAGGGCTTTGGTGAAGACACCTACCTGACCTCGCGGATCGGCCAGGTAATGGTCCAGTCCTTCCAGGGCAACAGCCCGGCCAACCCCGACAGCATCATGGCCATCGTCAAGCACTTCGCCCTGTACGGTGCAGTGGAAGGCGGACGCGACTACAACACGGTCGATATGAGCCTGCCGAAGATGTACAACGACTACCTGCCCCCCTACCGTGCGGCACTGGATGCCGGCGCGGGCGGGGTGATGGTGGCGCTGAACTCGATCAACGGCGTGCCAGCCACTTCCAACACCTGGTTGATGAATGACCTGTTGCGCAAGGAGTGGGGCTTCAAGGGCGTGACCATCAGCGACCACGGTGCCATTCAGGAGTTGATCCGCCATGGCGTGGCCCGCGATGGCCGCGAGGCGGCGAAACTGGCGATCAAGGCCGGCATCGACATGAGCATGAACGACACGCTGTATGGCCAGGAGCTGCCCGGGCTGCTCAAGACGGGTGAAGTGACCCAGGCCGAACTGGACCAGGCGGTTCGCGAAGTGCTCGGGGCGAAGTACGACATGGGCCTGTTCAAGGACCCGTACGTGCGGATCGGCAAGGCAGAGAACGATCCCAAGGAACCCTACGCCGATGCGCGTCTGCATCGCGAGGCGGCCCGGGATGTCGCACGCCGCAGCCTGGTATTGCTGGAAAACCGCCACCAGACCCTGCCGCTGAAAAAGTCCGGCACCATCGCCCTGGTCGGGCCGTTGGCCGACGCCCCGATCGACATGATGGGCAGCTGGGCCGCCGACGGCAAACCGGTGCACTCGGTGACCGTACGCGAGGGCTTGCGCCGCGCCGTGGAGGGCAAGGCCAAACTGGTCTATGCCAAAGGTTCCAACGTCACCGGCGACAAGGCGATCTTCGACTACCTGAACTTCCTCAACTTCGATGCGCCAGAGATCGTCGACGACCCACGCCCTGCCGCCGTGCTGATCGATGAGGCCGTCAAGGCCGCCCAGCAGTCCGATGTAGTGGTTGCGGTGGTCGGCGAATCCCGCGGGATGTCCCACGAATCGTCGAGCCGCACCACCCTTGAAATCCCCGCCAGCCAGCGTGAGCTGATCAAGGCGCTCAAGGCCACCGGCAAACCGCTGGTGCTGGTGCTGATGAACGGTCGTCCGCTGTCGATTGGGTGGGAACGCGAACAGGCCGACGCCATTCTGGAAACCTGGTTCGCCGGAACCGAAGGCGGCAACGCCATCGCTGATGTGCTGTTCGGCGACTACAACCCGTCGGGCAAGCTGGCCATTACCTTCCCGCGTTCGGTCGGGCAGATTCCGATGCACTACAACCACACCCGCATTGGCCGGCCGTTCACGCCGGGCAAACCGGGCAACTACACCTCGCAGTACTTCGAGGAACCCAATGGCCCGCTGTACCCCTTCGGCTACGGTCTGAGCTACAGCAGCTTCGAGCTGTCCGGCTTTACCCTGTCGAAGAAAGACCTCAAGCGCGGCGACACGCTGGAAGCCAAGGTGACCGTGAAGAACACCGGCAAGCGCGACGGCGAAACGGTCGTGCAGCTGTACCTGCAGGATGTTTCGGCGTCCATGAGCCGGCCGGTCAAGGAGCTGAAGAACTTCCAGAAACTGATGCTCAAGGCTGGTGAGTCGCGAACGCTCACCTTCCGCATCAGTGAAGACGACCTGAAGTTCTACAATGGCCAACTGCAGCGGGTCGCCGAGCCAGGGGAATTCAACGTCCAGGTCGGGCTCGATTCCGAGGCGGTGCAACAGAAGCGTTTCGAATTGCTGTAAGCAGCTTGCCCTATCGCCGGTAAACCGGCTCCTACAAGGACATGATAATCCCTGTAGGAGCCGGCTTTGCCGGCGAGAAGGCCTCAACCATCGTTCACCGGACCGCCCCATGCCATTTTCCTTTCGCGCCCTGCGTCTGGGGCTGATCATCCTGCTGATTCTGGTGGGCACCTCGCTCAGCGCAGGCTGGGCCATGCACCAGGCCAAGCGCCAGGCAATGGAGGACGATGCCCGCCGCGCCAGCCAACAGTTGGGGCTCTACGCCAATGCCCTGCACACCCTGATCGAGCGCTATCGCGCCCTGCCCGCGGTACTGGCGCTGGACCCGGAGTTCGTCGAGGCCTTGCGCGGCCCGGTCGACGAGGCGAAGCAAAACGCCCTGAGCCGCAAGCTTGAGCGAATAAACGGCGCAGCCAACTCTTCGACACTGGAATTGCTGGACCGAACCGGCCTGGCCATCGCAGCCAGCAACTGGCGCCTGCCAACCACCTATGTCGGCTCCAACTATGCCTTTCGGCCCTACTTCAAACAGACCCGCAGCGAAGGCAGCGGCCGCTTCTACGCCGTTGGGGTGACCAGCGGCGTACCCGGGTACTTTCTTGCCAGCGCGGTGACCGACGAACACGGGCGCTTCCTCGGCGCCATGGTGGTCAAGCTCGAATTCCCCGAGCTGGAACGCGAATGGCGCCAGGGCAGCGACGTGCTGCTGGTCAGCGACGCCCGTGGCATCACGTTCATCGCCAACCAGGACGGCTGGCGCTACCGCGAGCTGCAACCGCTCAGTGCCGCCGACCGTGCGGAGCTCGCCGAAACCCGCCAGTACGACAAGCAGCCCCTGGTGCCCTTGCAGCACCATGTACTCACCCGTTTCGCCAGCAATAGCCACCTGACCCGTGTACAAGGCCCGGACGGTCCGGCCGACTACCTGTGGGAAAGCCTGCCGCTGCAGAGCGAGGACTGGACCTTGCACCTGCTGCGCAAACCGCAGGTCGCCGCCGACGGCCGTAATGCAGCGTTGGGCGCCGCGGCGGTGTGGCTAAGCCTGGTGTTCGCCGCCTTATTCGTCAGCCAGCGCTTGCGCCTGGCACGCCTGCGCCAGCGCAGCCGCGAAGAGCTAAAGCGCCTGGTCGAGGAGCGCACCCGTGAACTGCGCACGGCCCAGGAAGGCTTGGTGCAGTCGGCCAAGCTCGCCGCCCTGGGACAGATGTCGGCGGCCCTGGCCCACGAGATCAACCAGCCGCTGACCACCCAGCGCATGCAACTGGAAACCCTGCGCCTGCTGCTCGACCATGGCCGCTACGACGATGCCCGCAAGGCGCTGGAGCCGCTGGAACAGATGCTCACTCGCATGGCGGCGTTGACCAGCCACCTCAAGACCTTTGCCCGCAACAGCCCGGTCGGGCTGCGCGAGCGCCTGGACCTGGCCAATGTGGTCGACCAGGCGCTGCACCTGCTCGACACCCGCATCCGCAACGAAGGGGTCGAAGTCGCCTTGTACCTGGCGCGCCCGGCCTGGGTACGGGGCGATGCCATCCGCCTGGAGCAGGTGCTGATCAACCTGTTGCACAACGCCCTGGACGCCATGGCCGACAAGCGCTACAAACGCCTGGAGATCCGCATCGAAGCCGATGACGAGCAGTGGCGCCTGAGCGTTCTGGACTCTGGAGGCGGCATCGCAGAGGCTGACCTTGGCAAAGTCTTCGATCCCTTCTTCACCACCAAACCGGTCGGTGAAGGGCTGGGCCTTGGCCTGGCGATTTCCTACGGTATCGTGCATGAGGCCGGTGGCCAGTTGCAGGCCCAGAACCTGCCTGGCGGTGCCCGTCTCAGCCTCACCCTGCCCCGCGACCTGGAACCTGTATGTTGAATTCAGTGATCGTCGTCGATGATGAAGCCAGCATTCGCACGGCGGTAGAGCAATGGCTCAGCCTGTCCGGCTTCACCGTGCAGCTGTTCGCCCGCGCCGAAGACTGCCTGGCCCAGCTGCCAGCGCACTTTCCCGGCGTGATCATCAGCGATGTGCGCATGCCTGGCATGGATGGCCTGCAGTTGCTTGGCAATCTGCACGCGCAAGACCCCGACCTGCCGGTAATCCTGCTGACTGGCCATGGAGATGTGCCCATGGCCGTGGAGGCCATGCGCAACGGTGCCTACGACTTCCTGGAAAAACCCTTCACCCCGCAACACCTGCTGGGCAGCCTGCGCCGGGCCCTGGAAAAACGTCAGCTGGTTCTGGAAAACCGCCACCTGCACCTACAGGCTGACCTGAAGTTGCGCCTTGAGTCCACGTTGCTGGGCATGTCCCAGGGTCTGCAGCAGTTACGTCGGCAAGTGCTCGACTTGGCGAGTCTCCCGGTCAATGTGTTGATTCGCGGCGAAACCGGCAGCGGCAAGGAGCGCGTGGCGCGCTGCCTGCATGACTTCGGTCCGCGAGCGGACAAACCATTCGTCGCGCTCAACTGCGCGGCGATTCCGGAGTCGCTGTTCGAAGCGGAGCTGTTCGGCCATGAGAGCGGCGCCTTCACCGGGGCCCAAGGCAAACGCATCGGCAAACTGGAATACGCCAACGGCGGCACGGTATTCCTCGACGAAATCGAAAGCATGCCGTTGGCCCAGCAAGCCAAACTGCTGCGGGTGATCCAAGAGCAGAAGCTGGAACGCCTGGGAGCGAACAAGAGCATCGATGTCGACCTGCGCATCGTCGCCGCGACCAAGCCCGACCTGCTCGAAGAAGCCCGCGCCGGCCGTTTTCGCGAAGACCTCGCCTACCGCCTGAATGTGGCTGAACTGCGTCTGGCGCCGTTGCGTGAACGGCGTGAAGACCTACCGCTGCTGTTCGAGCATTTCGCCCGTGCGGCCGCTGAAAAATTGGGACGGACCGTGCCGCCGTTGTCGGGGCCTCAGTTGGCGCAGTTACTGTCCCATGACTGGCCGGGCAACGTGCGCGAACTGGCCAACGCAGCAGAACGCCATGCCCTGGGGTTGGGTTCAGCGAACATCGAAGTGAGTCCTGCCGGACAGTCGCTGGTCGAGCAGATGGAGGCTTTCGAGGCACAGTGCCTGCGCGCAGCGTTGCGCCAGCACAAGGGCGAAATCAAGGCGGTGATGGAGGCCTTGCAACTGCCACGGCGAACGCTGAACGAGAAGATGCAGCGGCATGGGTTGGTGCGCGAGGACTTTCTGCAATAGGCGGAAACTTGCCTAACCAGCGCTAGAGATAGGCGGAAATCCGCTTATCGGCATGTCCGGACTGCTCAGCTTTGCAGCCCATCGCCGGCACGCCAGCGCCTGCTGGGATTGCGGCAAGGCCAGTCTGCGCAAGGGCTGGCCGGTAGATGACAGGCATGCGGCGCCCTCGAATGGATCGTCCCGCACTCATTTGGCACACCTTCTGCAAAACCCTTCTCAAGCTGCGCTTTGGCGCGCTCCACAAAAACAACGAGAAGGTATCCCTGATGGATAACGCCACCTCCCTGCCCGCCGGGGCGGCCATTGCGCCCGCCGCGGAAAAAACCACCGCCAGCCGCCTGAAGTCGATCTTCAGTGGATCCATCGGCAACATGGTCGAATGGTACGACTGGTACGTCTACGCTGCATTCTCGCTGTACTTCGCCAAAGCCTTCTTCCCTGCTGGCGACTCCACCGCTCAATTGCTCAATACCGCTGCGATCTTCGCCGTGGGCTTCCTCATGCGCCCGATCGGCGGCTGGCTGATGGGGCTGTATGCAGACCGCAAAGGCCGCAAGGCCGCGCTGATGGCCTCGGTGCTGCTGATGTGCGCCGGCTCCCTGGTCATCGCCCTGACCCCCGGCTACGAAACCATCGGCGTCGCTGCACCGATCCTGCTGGTGATCGCCCGCCTCATGCAAGGCCTGTCGGTCGGTGGTGAATACGGCACCTCGGCCACCTACCTCAGCGAGATGGCCAGCAAGGACCGCCGTGGCTTCTTCTCCAGCTTCCAATACGTGACGCTGATTTCCGGCCAGCTGATTGCCCTGGCGGTGCTGATCGTCCTGCAACAGACCCTGACGACCGAGCAGCTGTATGCCTGGGGCTGGCGCGTACCGTTCGTGATCGGGGCGCTGTGCGCGGTGGTCGCGCTGTGGCTGCGCCGTGGCATGGAAGAAACCGCCTCTTTCAGCAAGAAGGAAAAGTCCAAGGAAAGCCTGATGCGCACCCTGATGCGCCACCCCAAGGAACTGATGACCGTGGTCGGCCTGACCATGGGCGGCACCCTGGCCTTCTACACCTATACCACCTACATGCAGAAGTACCTGGTCAACACCGTGGGCATGAGCATCAGTGATTCGACCACCATCTCGGCGGCCACCCTGTTCCTGTTCATGTGCCTGCAACCGGTGATCGGGGGCCTGTCCGACAAGATCGGCCGTCGTCCGATCCTGATCGCCTTCGGTGTCCTCGGCACCCTGTTCACCGTGCCGATCCTCAGCACCTTGCACACCATCCAGACTTGGTGGGGCGCGTTCTTCCTGATCATGGCCGCGCTGATCATCGTCAGCGGCTACACCTCGATCAACGCGGTGGTCAAGGCAGAGCTGTTCCCAACCGAAATCCGTGCCCTGGGTGTCGGCCTGCCCTACGCCCTGACCGTATCGGTATTCGGCGGTACCGCCGAATATGTCGCCCTGTGGTTCAAGAGCGTGGGCATGGAAACCGGCTTCTACTGGTATGTCACCGGCTGCATCGCATGCTCACTGCTGGTGTACGCAACCATGAAGGACACCCGCAAGCACTCGCGCATCACCACTGACTGATCCTGAGTTTGCGCCGTTGAGAAAGGGGCGCTCCGTTGCACGGAGCGCCCCTTCTTCATTGCGATCGACACTGCAATTGCGGGATAACAGACCGTTCAGGACATCTCCAACACCTGACGCGGCTCACGACGCTGGTAATAGGTCGCCATCAGCACCAGCACCAGCAGCAAACCGCCCAGCACAGCCGAAGAGCCAATGGTGCCAAAGTCCAGCCCACCCTTCTCGTAAGGTTTGGTCAGGAAGTCGCCAAGGGTCGCGCCGAACGGTCGAGTCAGGACGAAAGCGACCCAGAACAGCACCACGCCCGGGATACGCGTCCAGTAGCGCGCCAGCACCACCAGGCCGATGGTAGTGCCAATCAACAGAGCCCCCCCTGCAAAGCCCAACCCCGAATCATCGGCCAGGTAATCACCCAACGCGGTGCCCAAGGTGTTGGAAAACAGGATCGCCACCCAATAGAACAGCTCGCCAGCACGATTCCTGATGCGGGTAACGTCCAGCGGGTTTCCGCTCAAACGCCAGGCCAGGAAGGTCAACAGCAGAATGCCGATCAACAACGCTGAGCCGGCGGCATACCCCAGACCCAGAGTACGGTCCATGAAGTCGGACAGGGTGGTGCCAGCGGTGCTGGTGGAGAGGATCACCAACCAGTACAGCATCGGGTGGTAGCGGCGCGAGAACAACTGGCCCGACAGGGTCAGCAGGAACACGCAGATCAGCAACACCGAGCTGAGCGCGTAGCCGATGTTCAGAGTCATCGACAGCAGGTCGCCAGCGGTCTCGCCAAGGGTGGTGGCGCAGATCTTCATGACCCAGAAGGCCAAGGTGATTTGCGGAAGTTTATTCATTGTTTACCGCTCCAGATTGGGGTGCGGCGATGGTGATGAGCAAAGCCTGAAAAATCGGTTGGCGACGTATGAAAAAAACGTTGGCCAGGCGATGGAGCGGAATTTTTTCTGTCTTAACCCCCCATTAATTTCACTCCCCCATGCTTTCCATAGCGCGAAAAGCCTCAGACGCCCGAGGAATTCCCCATATCTGAATGCTGAGACTTTGCATTGGGGCGGTCACTTAGGCGCACCAATACATCTATTAATTCGATTTTTATACGCTATTTTTTGCGCTTTTTAATCAAATTAATCGGAGTAGCATTAAACCCATAGAAACAAACAACCTCTCAAAACCCACGGAGCAACGATCATGAAAAACAAAATCATCCTGACCCTGGCCCTCAGCGTTTTCGCAGCAGGCGCCTTCGCCGAAGATGGCTACGACCGCACCAACAGCCACACCTTCGCCGCAGTACAGAGCCAGTCGGCTACTTATGCCGAAGACGGTTACGACCGCACCAACGCGCAACGCTTCGCCGAAGACGGCTTTGACCGCACCAACGGCCAACGCTTCGCCGAAGATGGCTTCGACCGCACCAATGGCCAACGCTTCGCCGAAGATGGCTTCGACCGCACCAACGGCCAACGCTTCGCCGAAGACGGCTTCGACCGCACCAACGGCCAACGCTTCGCCGAAGACGG
>NZ_KE384451.1:105872-263344 GCF_000425785.1 Pseudomonas taiwanensis DSM 21245 | reverse complement strand
GGCTTCGACCGCACCAACGGCCAACGCTTCGCCGAAGACGGCTTCGACCGCACCAACGGCCAACGCTTCGCCGAAGACGGTTACGACCGCACCAACGCTAACCGCATCAGCTGATACCTGATGTGAGCCAACCAGCCCGGCTTCGGCCGGGCTTGAACATTTTCAGGGGAGCAAAGGATTGGCACACTAGGACTCTCGTCCCCCCAGAGGTAGGGCCAGCAAGCCCACTACAGATGTATTACTACGAACCTAGCAAAGGCCACGGCCTGCCCCACGACCCGTTCAACGCCATCGTCGGCCCCCGCCCCATCGGCTGGATTTCCTCGCAAGACAGCGAAGGTCAGCTGAACCTGGCGCCCTATAGTTTCTTCAACGCCTTCAACTACATTCCGCCAATCATCGGTTTCTGCAGTGTCGGGCGCAAAGACAGCCTGAACAACATCGAGCAGACCGGGGAATTCGTCTGGAACCTCGCCACCCGCCCCCTGGCCGAAGCCATGAACCAGAGCTGCGCCGCGGTGCCCGCGCAAGTGAACGAGTTCGAATTGAGCAACCTCACAGCAGCGCCATCGCGCATCGTCAACGTGCCCCGGGTAGGCGAAAGCCCCGTGGCTTTCGAGTGCAAGGTCAGCCAGATCGTCCAGCTCAAACGAGCTGACCAGGAACGGGTGCCCAGCTGGTTGATTCTTGGCGAAGTGGTGGCGGTGCATATCGCCGAGCATTTGCTCAAGGATGGCATCTACGATACCGCTGCCGCCGAACCGATCCTGCGTGGCGGTGGCCCGGCGGACTACTTCGAGCTGGGCAACCTGTTCAAGATGGTCAGGCCCCAGGCAAACGGCTGATCACCAGATCAGTTCGCCTTCTTCGCTGACACCCTGCAGGCGCGCCAGCTCGGCGCAGGCGGCCTCATCGGCCGCCACGGCGCTCTTGAACACCTCGCCGTCCAGCACCTTATGAAAACGTGGGGCACCGCCCATGCCCAGGGCCTTGATGGCGATGGCGGCGTTGTAGCCACCGCCTTGCACCGGGACCATTGCCGAAACCGCTTCGAAATGCGGGAACTCTCTACGTGCCATGTTGCAATCCGCGTCGTTGATCGAAGGCCGGCATCTTACCTCAAGCTTGCCCACTTGAGCCCTGTCGCCCTCCGCCGGCTGCACACACCCTGCACAAGGTGGTTTACCGACGATCAGCCCGCGCACGATCAATCGAACGTATGCAAATCCAGGCTGCTGACCACCTGGGCCTGCACCAGTTCGCCGAACAATTCCAAGGTAGGCGAGGCAAAATACCCAGTCATCGCTTGTTGGTCCCGCCAACTGCCGCTGAGCAGCCACAGGTCGCCATCGGCCTGCGAACGCTGCACGGTGAAGCTCAAGCAGCCAGGTGCGCGCAGCGAAGGCTCGAGCAGATCACGCAGACGGGCGCCCAGCTCTGCCGAACGACCACTGCTTGCACGGATGAAAGCCAAATGGGTGACCGGTTGTCGTAGGGTCATTGCACGATCTCCTTGAAGCGGACAGACAAAAAAGCCAGGCTGCCAAGGTTAGGGCGTCGCACACGCGTCACGTTAGGCCATTACTGCACATCGATTGCCTGATCCTGCAGCGCGGCAGGATCAGGCAATCGATGTGCAGGTTTCGACTAGCGCCCGTCATTGCCCAAACCTATGCTGCGTCGGTCAGCAGAGGAAAGCCACCATGACCACCGCCACGTCCATCGACCCGACCTTGGAACTGCAACGTCAGGAACTGGCCGATCTGATCCGCCGCCACGCCGGCGACCCATATGGGCCGGCCTCGGCCATCGATGACCTGTACCTGGTCAGTTATCGGGAAAACATCCGCTCCGTGCCCACGTTGGCACAACCAGCGTTGTGCATTCTGGCGCAGGGCAGCAAGAGCCTGTTTCTGGGTGACGAGCAGTATGCCTACGACCCTCTGCATTACATGGTGGTGTCGGTGACCTTGCCGATCAGTGGCGTCAAGCTCGATGCGAGCCCGGAGAACCCTAGCCTGGGGTTGCGCCTTGACCTTGACCCGGCCGAGATCAGCCAGCTGATTGCCGAAAGCGGACCGATGCTGGTGCCCAACCTGCCTTCGGGCCGCGGCCTGTATGTGGAAAGGACCGATGCGCAGTTGCTCGATGCCTTGCTGCGGCTGGTCCGACTGCTGGACACACCGCGAGACATTGCCATGCTGGCCCCCTTGATCCGCCGCGAGATTCTCTACCGCCTGCTGCGAGGGCCACAGGGCTATCGGCTGTACGAGATTGCGCTGGCGAACAGCCAGACCCATCGGGTCTGCCAGGCGATCACCTGGCTCAACCAGAACTTCCAGTTGCCGCTGCGCATCGAGGATCTGGCCCGAGAGGTCAACCTCAGCACTTCGACCCTGCACCACCGGTTCAAGGCCGTGACCTCCATGAGCCCCTTGCAGTATCAGAAGCAACTGCGCCTGCAGGAGGCGCGAAGGCTGATGCTCAACGATGGCCTGGAGGCGGCGGTGGCGGGGTACCGGGTGGGCTATGAAAGCCCATCCCAGTTCAGCCGGGAATACAGCCGCCTGTATGGCGCGCCACCGATCCGCGATGTGGCCCGGCTGCGTGCCAGTGCCGGTTGATTGCCGCTCCACAGGCGCCGTGGCTGTATAAAACTCAGCCGCGAACCGCCGACTGCCACTGGTTCTGATCCACCTGGATCAACGTCGGCCCCTGGCGCTCCACGGCATGCCCCAATGCCTCCTGCAGTTGGGCGACATCGGCCACATGCTCCGCCGCAGCGCCCAATGCCCGAGCCACACCCAGGAAATCCGGGGTGTGGATGTCCACGCCGACCGGTTCGATGGCACGGTTGACCATGTACTTCTTGATTTCCTCGTAGCCCTGATTGTTCCACAGCAGGACAATCAGCGGGACCTGGGCCTCCACCGCGCTGGCCAGTTCCGGCAAGGTGAACTGCAGCCCACCATCGCCGATCAGGCACACCGCCGGGGCGCGCTCAGCCACCGCTTCGGCGCTACCCAGCCATGCGCCCATGGCGGCCGGCAGGGCGTAACCGAGGGTGCCATAGCCGGTCGAGGCGTTGAACCAGCGACGTGGCTGGTCCATGTCCAGGGTCAGGTTGCCGGTGTACACCGGCTGGGTCGAATCCCCAACCAGAATGGCGTTGGGCAGCCGGTCCAGGATGCTACGCAGCAGCCGGGTCTGGCTCAAAGTCGGTTGGTCCCAGCCGGCCGACAGCGTTTGGCGCAGGCGCGCTACCCGCGCCACACCCCAGTCCTCGGCACGCGCCGGCTGCGGTTGTGCTTGCAAGGCGTTGAGCAGATCATGGGCCGCCAGCTCTGCATCGGCCACCAGCGCCAGCGCCGGCAGATAATTGCGCACGGTCTGGTCGGGGTCGATATCGATGCGCAGCAGGCAGCCAGGGATTTCGAAACCACCCTTGAACGTCACGTCGTAGTCGGTTTCGGCCAGCTCAGTACCAATGGCCAGCACCACGTCGGCCTCTGCCACCAGGGCGCGCGTCGCCACAAGCGACTGGGTCGAACCCATTTGCAGCGGATGGTCTGACGGCAACAGGCCCTTGGCATTGATGGTCAGCGCCACCGGAGCCTGCAGATGCTCGGCCAGACGCACCAGAACCGCACCCGCAGCCAAGGCGCCACCACCGGCCAGAATCAGCGGCCGGCGTGCATTGGCCAGGCGTTCGGCCATCGCCGCCACGGCTTGCGCAGCGGCGCCGGCCCGATGACTGCGTACCACGCGTGCGGGCAGCAAGTGATCGGCCGGCTCGACCAGAACGTCCAGGGGAATCTCGATATGCACGGGACGCGGACGCCCGCTGTCGAACACGGCAAACGCTCGGGCCAGCACGTGCGGCAGGTCATCGGCGCTCATCAGCGTGTGCGAGAAGGCCGCCACGCCCCCCACCAATGCTGCCTGGTTCGGCAACTCATGCAACTTGCCGCGCCCGCCGCCCAGTTGATCGCGCGATTGCACGCTGGAAATCACCAGCATCGGGATCGAGTCGGCATAGGCCTGGCCCATCGCGGTGGTGATGTTGGTCATGCCCGGGCCGGTGATGATGAAACACACCCCTGGCTTGCCGCGAGTACGGGCATAGCCATCAGCCATGAACCCAGCACCTTGCTCGTGCCGCGGGGTGACATGCCGGATGGTGGAGCCCGCCAAGCCCCGGTAAAGCTCCACGGTGTGGACGCCGGGTATGCCGAAGACATGGTCCACACCATAGCCTTCAAGGAGTTTGACCAGTACTTCGCCGCAGGTTGCCATGGAATTCACCTTGGATCTTGTTGGGTATCTGTGCCCATTGGACCCAAGCCATGGCTATCGCCACAAGGCAAAAAAACACATACTAGCCATGTCCTTTAATCATGGCTCGCCGCGATGAAACGCCTTCCGCCCCTGTCCGCCCTGCACACGTTCCTGGTGACAGCGCAGCACTGCAACTTCACCCGTGCGGCGCAACAGTTGCACATCACCCAAGGTGCCGTAAGCCGGCAGATTGCCGGGCTCGAGGAACATCTGGGCTATACCCTGTTCCAGCGCCAGGCCCGGGGGCTGAGCCTGACCCGTGAAGGCCAGGACTGGCTGCCACGGGTGCAGCAGGTATTCGCCCTGATCGAGCAAGGCGTGCGCGAAGTGAGCGGGCGCAATGCCACGTTGCAGCTCAAGGCACCGACCTGCGTGATGCGCTGGCTACTGCCGCGCCTGATGGAATGGCAGGCCTTGCGCCCCGACATACCGGTGGAGTTGACCACGACCGTGCAACACGGGGTGGATTTCCGTCGCGAAGGCTTTGACGCCGCCGTGGTCTACGGCAGTCTGCCGAACCATGGGCTGCGGGTGCGCAAGCTGTTCGACGAGCAACTGACCCCGGTCTGCGCGCCATCGCTACTGGAAGGGCCCGTGCCGCTGCGCCAGATCGAAGACCTGGCGCGTCACATGCTGCTGCACCCTTCGCGCGACGAGCATGACTGGCGGCTATGGCTGCAGGCTGCCGGGGCAACCTTCGACCCACAAGGCCCGAAACAACATTTCGAGACGCTGGACATGGCGATGGCCATGGCCTCCCAGGGCACCGGCGTGGCCATTGGCGATTGGGCGCTGATTGGCGACGACCTGCGCAGCGGACGCCTGTGCATGCCATTCGGGGTCAAGGTCACGACCGGCAAAGGCTACTATCTGGTCAGCCAGGCCAAGAGCCTGCCAGCGGGCTTGATCGAATTGCTGGACTGGCTGGAGCAACGCGCCCATCAGTGAACCAGCCCCCCTGTAGAGGCCGGCTTGTCGGAACTCGAAGCCGACTCAATAGCCAACGGTGAACCGCTGCCGCGAATGCGCTGGTTTTTCCAATTCATCGATCAGGGCGATGGCGAAATCAGCGAAAGAGATCCAGCTCTTGCCGTCTTTGCCGATCAACAGATGATCCTTGCCAAGCGTGTAATGGCCCGTGCGCTCTCCTTCGACGAATTCCGCCGAAGGCGACAGGAAGGTCCAGTCCAGCGCTTGTTCCTGGCGCAACGCATCCAGGAAACGAACCCCTGCACTGGCCTCGGCCTTGTACGCCTCGGGGAAGTCAGGACTGTCGATCACCCGCTGGCCGGACGGTAGCAGCAGACTGCCGGCGCCGCCTACCACCAGCAGTCGCTTTACCCCAGCGCGCTTGACCGGCTCGATAACCGCCTGCGGTTCGAGGGTCGAGAAGTGCGCAGCACTCAGCACTGCATCCACGTCCGCAACGGCCGCCTGCAAGGCTGCGCTGTCCTTGGCATCCAACGCCTTGACCGTGACACCTGCACGCCCTTGCAAGCGCGAGGGGTCGCGGGCAATCGCGACGACGCTATGACCACGGCGCAGGGCTTCCTCCAGCAACTGGCCGCCAGCCCGGCCGGTGGCACCGATGATTGCGATCTTGCTCATGAACAACACTCCCTTCGTTAAGGTGTTTACCACTTCGATCGCCAAGGCAGCGGCGACAACATGCTCATCAGCTTAGTTGCCCGCTTCATTACGAAAAATGCGATGCTGGGACATAGTTTGTTTCTGAAATCGAGCAAATCATGGACCGTCTGAACGCCATGCGCGTCTTCGTCACCGTCGTCGACCTGGGAAGCCAATCGGCGGCGGCGGATCAGCTGCAATTATCGCGACCGGTGGTTTCGCGGTATCTGGCAGCGCTGGAGGACTGGGTCGGCGCGCGCCTCATGCAACGCACCACACGCAAGCTGAGCCTGACCGCCGCCGGCCAGCAAACCCTGCCCCGCTGTCGCCAATTGCTGGAGTTGGCCGGCGAGCTGGAAACAGCCGTGCGCCAGCCGGATGATGCACCGCGTGGTGAGCTGCGCATCAGCGTCAGCACGTCGTTCGCACAGGCACAACTGGTGGCCGCGATCGCCGATTACGTGCAGCGCTACCCAGGGGTGAAGGTTGACCTGCAGGTACTGGACCGCACTGTGAATCTGGTCGATGAACGCATCGACCTGGCGATTCGTACCAGTAACGACCTTGACCCGAACCTGATCGCCCGACGCTTGACCGTGTGCCGTTCGGTGGTGTGCGCTTCACCAGCCTACTTGCGCCAGCACGGAACGCCACAGCGGGTCGAGGATTTGAGCCGGCACAACTGCCTGACCCACGCCTACTTCGGGCACGACCTGTGGCAATTCGATGTGCAGGGCCAACAGATCGCGGTCCCCGTCGCAGGCAATATCACCGCCAACGAGGCCATGACCCTGCAGACGGCGACGCTGGCCAACGCGGGTATCGCAATGTTGCCAAGCTACCTGGCTGCCGCGGCGCTGCGCAGTGGAGAGTTGGTTCGCGTGCTACCAGAGGCACAACCGCAAGCGCTGAGCCTGAACGCGGTGTACACCTCGCGCAAGCACATGCCGGCAACCTTGCGCAGCATGCTGGATTTTCTGTCTCAACGTTTTCAGGCGGAACCAGAATGGGACCAGGGCTGGCCCTGACAAGCCGTCCCGACTGACCTATGCTCAGGTGTATCACCTGTTGCCGGGACTGGAGGTGAGCATCATGGGCATCAAAACCAGAAGAATCGCCCTTGTGGTAATGCTGCTGGCCGTAGCGGGTGTTTACGGCTCGGCTTGCTGGCGGGTAGAGCTGCTTCGCAGCCAACCCCACTCAGCAGCCAGTTGCCAGCATGAGCACTGCGTGCCTCAGAGTGCAACCTTGAGCGCCGTGCGTTGACCTCGGCGCCACGCGCCGGTCACTCCTCGACGCTCATGTACTCCTTGGCCCAGCGGATGTAGTCCTCGGGCTGGGTGTAAGTGTGCGAGAGCTCGGTCGCACTGAGGTTCTCCGACTTGTTCTGTTGGCCCCGTTGCAGGCGCAAGCAGTCGTAGGTGGCCTTGATCGCGGCAAAGTAGGCGGCATGGCCATCGACCACCACACGCACGCCCAGGCGGGCCAGGCGCTCGTCGTCGCGCAGGTTCGGGTTGCCGTAGGTCACCAGCATCATCGGCACGTTCAGGTGCTCGCCAATCTGCTCGAGCTGCTCGAAGTCCTTCACGCCCACCATGCAAATGCCGTCGGCACCGGCCTTCTGGTAGCTCTGGGTGCGCACGATGATTTCTTCGGTGCTCAGCACCCCTGCGTTGGTACGGGCAATGATCGCCATCGACGAATCGACTCGGGCCTCAAGGGCCGCACGGATCTTGCCGACACCTTCCTCGACCGAGATCAGGTCGGTGGACTTGCGGCTGAACTGGGCCGGCAGCAAGGTGTCTTCGATGGTCAGGCCGGCGACACCGGCGCGCTCCAGTTCGATGACCGTACGCATGACATTGAGCGCGTTGCCGTAGCCATGGTCGGCATCGGCAAGCACCGGTAACTGGGCCACACGGCCAATACGGGTAGCTTGCTCGGCGAATTCGCTCAGGGTGATCAGGGCGAAGTCCGGGGCGGCCAGCACCTGGAGCGAGGCCACCGAGCCACCGAGAATGCCCACTTCGAAGCCCAGGTCAGCGGCAATGCGCGCCGACATCGGGTCGAACACGGACGCGGTGTGATAGCAGGAACCTGAAGCGAGCAGCTCGCGGAAGGCAATACGCAGATCTTTATGGGAAGCCTTGGGCATGATCACTCCGCAATAACGTGAAATTGAACGGTTGCTACCGACCCCTGAATCGGGTCTACCTGACCTGTTCCAACCGTCGCCATCTGGGCGGTCATGCTCGACATGCAGGCAGAGGAATAAAAGGTATGGGATACAGCGACGAGAAAATCCGGCATTTGCAGTTCGCACCAAGCTGGGGCAAGCCCCGGATTTCAGCCTCTGCGGCTCAGCCAAGATAGCACGCAGCCATGCAGCTCTGGATGAATGCGCCAATGCCGATCTTGCATAGGGGATGCAGATAGTACATAGGGAGCTACCTAACTCGGGTTACAATCCGGGAATTCGCACCCGCCCATCGCGGGCAACTCCGCTCTCACAGGAAACACGCCGCTTTCGCTGACGACGGCGCCCTGTCACCGAGATAGAGCCACTGCCCAAAGCCAAGACAAGGTAAGCCCCGTGACCGCCGCCCTGCCCCCCGCCGTTTTGCGCAACGTACTCACCGCGTTGATGCTGGCCATCTTCCTCGGCGCCCTCGACCAGACCATCGTTGCCATCTCACTGCCTGCCATCTCGGCACAGTTCAACGACGTCGGCCTGTTGGCGTGGGTCATCTCCGGCTACATGGTGGCCATGACCGTGGCCGTACCGATCTACGGCAAGCTCGGCGACCTGTATGGGCGCCGCCGCATGATTCTGACCGGTATCGGCCTGTTCACCCTGGCCTCGGTCGCCTGTGCCCTGGCCCAGGACATGCAGCAACTGGTGCTCGCCCGGGTGCTGCAAGGGATCGGCGCCGGCGGCATGGTATCGGTGAGCCAGGCCATCATCGGCGACTTCGTGCCCCCTCGGGAGCGAGGTCGCTACCAGGGGTATTTCAGCAGCATGTATGCCCTGGCCAGCGTGGCCGGGCCCGTGGTCGGCGGCTGGCTCACCGAATACCTGTCCTGGCGCTGGGTGTTCTGGATCAACCTGCCGCTGGGCCTTTTCGCGCTATGGGCGATCCACCGCGCCCTGCGCGACATGCCGGTCAGGCGTCGCGAGGCGCGGGTCGATTATCTGGGCGCGGTGCTGTTGATTCTTGGCCTGGGCAGCCTGTTGCTGGGCATCACACTGGTCGGCCAGGGCGAGGGCTGGACAGCCGCTCCGGTACTGGCCCTTTTGGCCAGCGCCGCCCTCGGCTTGGCCCTGTTCGTGGCGCACGAGCGGCGCTGCCGCGAACCACTGCTGCCCATGGACCTGTTCGGTAATCGCGTCGCGGTGCTGTGTTGGTGCGTGATTTTCTTCGCCAGTTTCCAGTCGATCTCGCTGACCATGCTCATGCCGCTGCGTTTCCAGGGCATCACCGGTGCCGGCGCCGACAGCGCCGCACTGCACCTGTTGCCACTCGCCATGGGGCTGCCCGTGGGCGCCTTCACCGGCGGGCGCTTGACCAGCTTCACCGGCCGCTACAAACCACAGATCCTGGCCGGTGCGCTGCTGATGCCGGTAGCGATCTTCGCCATGGCCATCACTCCGCCACAATCCAGCCTGCTCAGTGGCCTCTTCATGCTGCTGACCGGGATCGCTTGCGGGTTGCAGTTCCCAACCTCGCTGGTGGGCACGCAGAGCGCGGTGAACATCAAGGATATCGGTGTAGCCACCAGCACCACCAACCTGTTCCGCTCGCTCGGCGGAGCCATGGGCGTGGCGTGCATGTCCAGCTTCCTGCTGGCCTTGCTGCACCAGGGCGGCTTCGAATTATTGGGCAACCCACTGCTGGGGAGCCTGCAGGCCGGGGAGGCAGACGCGCAGACCCAGGCGCGATTGCTTGAGACGTTCCGCCAGCTATTGATGGGAAGTGCGCTGGCCGCGGTGTTAGGGTTGCTGGCGGCGATTGCGTTGCCTGATCGGCAGTTGCGGGGACGGTAAGCCAGGCTCGCCCAGTTAATCCCCCCTTAATACATGGGGGAAACACTTCATCACAATCCTTAACAAAGTGTCATTTGCGCAGCGCCGGGCTCAAGCGCAGCATATCCAGCCCGGTGTCGACCCATTGTTCGGCATCGCGCAGCAGGTCGAAACTGTCCGGCAGCAAAAGCCAGCGCCCGATCAAGCCATCGACATAGGCGAACAGTGCGATGGCAGCGCGTTCTGCATCCAGTTCGGCAGGCAACTGGCCCCGGCGCACTGCATTGGCCAGTGCCAAGGTAATGCCCTCGTGGCAGTCCAGCACCGCGCCCTGGCGCTGCTGGCGAATTTCACACATGTCATCGGTGAACTCGCACTTGTGATGCAGGATTTCATTGATACGCCGGGTTCTGGCGTCGAGCACCAGCTGGTTGAACACTTGCAGCAGCAGCTTGCGCATGCAGCCGAGCGGGTCTACTTCGTCCTCGCTTTCACTGGCACGCGCCAAGTGGTCATGGGTTTCGTGCAGGCTGTCCAGCAGCGCCTGAACCAGCTCGGCCTTATTATTGAAATGCCAGTAGATCGCCCCCCGGGTTACGCCCGCCAGTTCAGCGATGTCGGCCAGGGTGGTTCGCGCAACTCCGCGCTTGTAGAAGGCCTTTTCCGCGGCTTCGATAATCTGGGCGCGGGTTTCCTGGGCTTCTTCTTTGGTTCGACGGACCATGGCAGTACAACCTCATTTGGGCCCGAACGCGTGTCGCGGACGGGGAAACCACCGGAGCTGCCTCTGCAGGGCACCTTCCGTACAGGCTAATCAAGGGCTGTGGCAGTAGCCGAGTACCACCCAGCGGTATTTACAAACAACCGTGAATGTAAGTATATTCGTTAGTAAGCTATTTATCCACCGGATAGATTTTTTTCTGACAAGACTCTTCCATTACTCTTGAGCGTCTCCCTGCTCTAGCGACCCGAGGATCCTCATGCAATTCAAGCCAGCCGTTACCGCTCTGGTTTCCGCCGTCGCCCTGGCAACCCTGCTCAGTGGCTGTAAGAAAGAAGAAGCAGCGCCCGCAGCGCAGGCTCCTCTGGTCGGCGTCGTAACCATCCAGCCACAAGCCTTCACCCTCACCTCGGAACTGCCGGGGCGTACCAGTGCCTATCGGGTCGCCGAAGTGCGTCCGCAGGTCAATGGCATCATTCTCAAACGCCTGTTCAAGGAAGGCAGCGACGTCAAGGAAGGCCAGCAGCTCTACCAGATCGACCCGGCCGTCTACGAAGCCAACCTGGCCAATGCCCAGGCCAACCTGCAGGCGACCCGCTCGCTGGCCGAGCGCTACAAGCAGCTGATCGACGAACAGGCTGTCTCCAAGCAGGAATACGACGATGCCAATGCCAAACGATTGCAGGCCGAGGCTTCCCTCAAGAGCGCCCAGATCGACCTGCGCTACACCAAGGTACTGGCGCCGATCAGCGGCCGTATCGGTCGCTCCTCGGTGACCGAAGGCGCCCTGGTGAGCAATGGCCAGAGCAATGCCATGGCGACGATCCAGCAACTTGACCCGATCTACGTCGATGTCACCCAGTCCACTGCCGAGCTGCTCAAGCTGCGCCGTGACCTGGAGAGCGGCCAGCTGCAGAAGGCCGGCAACAATGCCGCCAAGGTGCAACTGGTGCTGGAGGACGGCAGCCTGTTCAAGCAGGAAGGTCGCCTGGAGTTCTCCGAAGTCGCGGTCGACGAGACCACCGGTTCGGTCACCCTGCGCGCCATTTTCCCCAACCCTGAACACACCTTGCTGCCAGGCATGTTCGTACATGCCCGCTTGCAGGCCGGGGTCAACAGCAACGCCATCCTGGCCCCGCAGCAGGGTGTGACCCGCGACCTCAAGGGTGCGCCGACCGCACTGGTGGTCAATCAGGAAAACAAAGTCGAGCTGCGCCAGCTCAAGGCCAGCCGGACCCTGGGTAGCGACTGGCTGATCGAGGAAGGTTTGAACCCTGGCGACCGCCTGATCACCGAAGGGCTGCAGTATGTGCGTCCGGGTGTCGAGGTCAAGGTCAGCGAAGCCACCAACGTCAAGAAGCCGGCCGGCCAAGCCCAGGCCAGCACGGCCAAAGCAGACGCCAAAGCGGAGTAAACCATGTCGAAGTTCTTTATCGATCGCCCGATCTTCGCCTGGGTGATCGCCTTGGTGATCATGCTGGTCGGCGCCTTGTCGATCCTGAAGCTGCCGATCAACCAGTATCCCAGCATCGCGCCGCCGGCCATCGCCATCGCCGTGACCTACCCGGGCGCTTCGGCGCAGACCGTGCAGGACACCGTGGTGCAGGTCATCGAGCAGCAGCTCAACGGTATCGACAACCTGCGTTATGTGTCGTCGGAAAGTAACTCCGACGGCAGCATGACCATTACCGCTACCTTCGAGCAGGGCACCAACCCCGACACCGCGCAGGTCCAGGTACAGAACAAGCTGAACCTGGCCACCCCGCTGCTGCCGCAAGAAGTGCAGCAACAGGGCATCCGCGTTACCAAGGCAGTGAAAAACTTCCTGTTGGTGATCGGTCTGGTGTCCGAAGACGGCAGCATGACCAAGGACGACCTGGCCAATTACATCGTCTCCAACATGCAGGACCCGATCTCTCGGACTGCCGGTGTAGGTGACTTCCAGGTGTTCGGTGCCCAGTACGCCATGCGTATCTGGCTCGATCCGGCCAAGCTCAACAAGTTCCAGCTGACTCCGGTCGATGTGAAGACCGCCGTCAGCGCGCAGAACATCCAGGTATCCTCCGGCCAGCTCGGTGGCCTGCCTGCCCTGCCTGGCAACCAGCTCAACGCCACCATCATCGGCAAGACCCGCCTGCAGACCGCCGAACAGTTCGAGAAGATTCTGCTCAAGGTCAACAGCGACGGTTCCCAGGTCCGCCTGGGCGATGTGGCGACCGTTGGCCTCGGCGGCGAAAACTACGCCGTCAGCGCCCAGTTCAACGGCAAGCCGGCGTCGGGTCTGGCGGTCAAGCTGGCCACCGGCGCCAACGCCCTGGACACTGCCAAGGCCCTGCGCAAGACCATCAGCGACCTGGAGCCGTTCTTCCCGCCGGGCGTGAAGGCTGTGTTCCCGTATGACACCACCCCAGTGGTGACCGAGTCGATCAGCGGGGTTATCCATACCCTGATCGAAGCGGTGGTCCTGGTGTTCCTGGTGATGTACCTGTTCCTGCAGAACTTCCGCGCCACCGTCATCACCACCATGACCGTGCCGGTGGTGTTGCTGGGTACCTTCGGTATCCTGGCCGCCGCAGGCTTCAGCATCAACACCCTGACCATGTTCGCCATGGTACTGGCCATCGGCCTGTTGGTGGATGATGCCATCGTCGTAGTGGAAAACGTCGAGCGGGTAATGTCCGAGGAGGGCCTGCCGCCCAAGGAAGCGACCAAGCGTTCCATGCAACAGATCCAGGGTGCCCTGGTGGGTATCGCCCTGGTGCTGTCGGCTGTACTGCTACCGATGGCCTTCTTCGGCGGCTCCACCGGTGTGATCTACCGCCAGTTCTCCATCACCATCGTCTCGGCCATGGGCCTGTCGGTGCTGGTAGCCCTGATCTTCACCCCGGCCCTGTGCGCCACCATGCTCAAGCCGCTGAAGAAAGGCGAACACCATGTGGCCAAGCGCGGCTTCTTCGGCTGGTTCAACCGCAACTTCGACCGCAGCGTACAAGGCTACGAGCGCAGCGTCGGTGCCATCCTGCGCAACAAACTGCCGTTTTTGCTCGCCTACGCCCTGATCGTGGTCGGCATGATCTGGCTGTTCGCCCGCATTCCAACGGCATTCCTGCCTGAGGAAGACCAGGGTGTACTGTTCGCCCAGGTGCAGACGCCAGCAGGTTCCAGCGCCGAGCGCACCCAGGTTGTGATCGACCAGATGCGTGAATACCTGCTCAAGGACGAGTCCGAAACCGTTGCCTCGGTCTTTACCGTGAACGGCTTCAACTTCGCCGGTCGTGGCCAGAGTTCGGGCATGGCATTCATCATGCTCAAGCCGTGGGACGAGCGCTCGAAGGAGAACAGCGTGTTTGCCCTGGCACAACGCGCCCAGCAGCACTTCTTCAGCTTCCGCGATGCCATGGTGTTCGCCTTCGCACCGCCCGCGGTGCTCGAACTGGGTAACGCCACCGGCTTCGACGTGTTCCTGCAGGACCGCGCCGGCGTCGGCCATACCAAGCTGATGGAGGCGCGCAACCAGTTCCTGGCCAAGGCCGCGCAAAGCAAGATCCTCAGCGCGGTACGCCCGAACGGCCTGAACGACGAGCCGCAGTACCTGCTGACAGTCGATGACGAACGTGCCAGCGCGCTGGGCGTGACCATCGCCGACATCAACAGCACCCTGTCGATCGCCCTGGGTGCCAGCTACGTCAACGACTTCATCGACCGTGGCCGGGTCAAGAAGGTCTACATCCAGGGCGAGCCAAGCTCGCGGATGAGCCCGGAAGACCTGCAGAAGTGGTACGTGCGCAACGCTGCAGGCGAGATGGTGCCGTTCTCGTCCTTCGCCAAAGGCGAATGGAGCTACGGTTCGCCGAAGTTGTCGCGCTACAACGGCGTGGAAGCGGTCGAGATCCTCGGTGCCCCGGCGCCGGGCTACAGTACCGGTGAAGCCATGGCCGAGGTCGAGCGCATCGTTGGCGAACTGCCGTCCGGTATCGGTTACTCGTGGACCGGCATGTCCTACGAGGAAAAACTCTCCGGCTCGCAGATGCCAGCACTGTTCGCCCTCTCGGTTCTGTTCGTGTTCCTGTGCCTGGCAGCGCTGTACGAAAGCTGGTCGATCCCGATCGCCGTCGTGTTGGTCGTACCGCTGGGTATCATCGGTGCGCTGATCGCCACCAGTCTGCGCGGCTTGTCGAACGACGTGTACTTCCTCGTGGGCCTGTTGACCACCATCGGCCTGGCGGCGAAGAACGCGATCCTGATCGTCGAGTTCGCCAAGGAACTGCACGAGCAGGGCCGCAGCCTATACGATGCGGCGATCGAGGCGTGCCGTATGCGTCTGCGTCCGATCATCATGACCTCGCTGGCGTTCATCCTCGGCGTGGTACCGTTGACCATCGCCAGCGGCGCGGGCGCCGGCAGCCAGCACGCCATCGGCACGGGCGTGATCGGCGGCATGATCAGTGCGACCGTACTGGCCATCTTCTGGGTACCGCTATTCTTCGTCGCAGTGTCGTCGCTGTTCGGCAGCAAAGAACCGAAACAAGACGCCACCCCTGAAACTCCACGTTATGAGGCTGGGCAATGACCAAGTCTTTATTGACCCTGGCGGTAACCGCTTTCATTCTCGGCGGCTGCTCGCTGATCCCTGACTACCAGCCCCCGGAATCTCCGGTGGCAGCGCAGTGGCCGCAAGGCCCTGCGTACTCGCCTACCCAATCGGCCGAGGTAGCCGCCGCCGAGCAGGGCTGGCGCCAGTTCTTCCACGACCCGGCACTGCAGCGATTGATCCAGACCTCCCTGGAGAACAACCGCGACCTGCGCGTGGCGGCGCTGAACATCGACGCCTACCGCGCGCAATACCGCATCCAGCGGGCCGACCTGTTCCCAGCGGTTTCGGCCACTGGCAGCGGCAGCCGCCAGCGGGTGCCGGCGAACATGTCGACCACCGGTGAAGCCGGGATCAACAGCCAGTACTCGGCTACGCTGGGTGTCAGCGCCTACGAACTGGACCTGTTCGGTCGAGTGCGCAGCCTGACCGAGCAGGCCCTGGAAACCTACCTGTCCAGCGAGCAGGCACGTCGCTCCACGCAGATCGCCCTGGTGGCCAGCGTGGCCAATGCCTACTACACCTGGCAGGCCGACCAGGCGCTACTCAAGCTCACCGAAGAGACCCTCAAGACCTACGAGGAAAGCTACAACCTGACTCGCCGCAGCAACGAAGTCGGTGTGGCTTCCGCGCTCGATGTCAGCCAGGCACGCACCGCCGTGGAAGGCGCCCGGGTCAAGTACTCGCAGTACCAGCGCCTGGTCGCCCAGGACGTCAACAGCCTGGCGGTGCTGCTCGGCACCAGCATTCCGGCCGACCTGCCTAAGCCGCTGGAGCTCAATGCCGACCAGCTGGCCGAGGTACCGGCCGGCCTGCCATCGGACATCCTCCAGCGCCGTCCGGACATCCAGGAAGCCGAGCACCTGCTCAAGGCCGCCAACGCCAACATCGGCGCGGCTCGGGCCGCGTTCTTCCCGAGTATCAGCCTGACCGCCAACGCAGGCAGCCTAAGCCCGGACATGGGTCACCTGTTCTCGGGCGGCCAAGGCACCTGGCTGTTCCAGCCGCAGATCAACCTGCCGATCTTCAACGCCGGCAGCCTGAAGGCCAGCCTGGACTACTCCAAGATCCAGAAGGACATCAACGTCGCCAAGTACGAAAAGACCATCCAGACCGCCTTCCAGGAAGTCTCCGATGGCCTGGCGGCGCGCAAGACCTTCGAAGAGCAGTTGCAGGCACAGCGTGACCTGGTGCAGGCGAACCAGGATTACTACCGCCTGGCCGAGCGTCGCTACCGTATCGGTATCGACAGCAACCTGACCTTCCTCGATGCCCAGCGCAACCTGTTCAGCGCCCAGCAAGCCCTGATCAGCGACCGCCTCTCGCAGCTGACCAGCGAGGTCAACCTGTACAAGGCTCTGGGTGGGGGCTGGTACGAGCAGACCGGACAAGCCAACCAGCAAGCTTCGGTGGAAACACCGAAAAGCTGAGTCGACAGCTAAAACATCAAGCCCACCTTCGCAGTGGGCTTTTTGTTGCGACCTGGCCGTATCGACCCCATCGACTGCGGACAATTAACCAGCTGGAACATTCCGTTCGATTATCGCCCGCTTCCGTTTGCGACCAATTGCCCCACCCTCCCCCGATTCAGCACCATCTGCCCCGAAACGCTGCACACGTTCATCAGAAAAAGACCCGCCCCTGCACACGTGTCCCTGCAGCGCGCCGGTTCGCCCCATAAAAACAAGAGATTGACAACAGATGAGCACTTCGTACCCCGCACGCCAGCTGCTGCCCGGCCTGTTGGCCATGTCCTGCGCCTTCCCTGTTCTGGCCGCCGAAGGCGGTTTCGTGGAGGATGCCAAGGCCACACTTAACCTGCGTAACTTCTACATCAATCGCAATTTCGTCGACTCGGCCCACCCACAAGCGAAGGCCGAAGAGTGGACGCAAAGCTTCATCCTCGACGCCCGTTCCGGTTTCACCCAGGGCACCGTAGGCTTTGGCGTCGATGTATTAGGCCTGTACTCGGTCAAGCTCGATGGCGGCAAAGGCACCACCAACACCCACCTGCTCCCGGTTCATGACGATGGTCGCCCTGCCGATGATTTCGGCCGTCTGGGCGTGGCGCTCAAAGCCAAGCTTTCGCAAACCGAACTGAAGGTCGGCGAGTGGATGCCGGTGCTGCCGATCCTGCGTTCGGACGATGGCCGTTCGCTGCCGCAAACCTTCCGCGGCGGCCAGATCACCTCCAAGGAAATCGACGGCCTGACCCTGTATGCCGGCCAGTTCCGTGGCAACAGCCCACGCAACGACGCCAGCATGGAAGACATGTCGCTCAACGGCCGCGCCGCCTTCACCTCGGATCGCTTCAATTTCGGCGGGGGTGAGTACACCTTCAACGACAAGCGCACGATGATTGGCTTGTGGGATGCCCAGCTCAAGGACATCTACCGCCAGCAATACATCAACCTGGTGCACAGCCAGCCACTGGGTGACTGGACCCTGGGCGCCAACCTCGGCTACTTCATCGGCAAGGAAGACGGCGCCGAGCGCGCAGGCGAACTCGACAACCGCACCGCGTCGGCCATGCTCTCGGCCCGCTATAAGGGGCATACCTTCTACGTCGGCTTGCAGAAGGTCAGCGGTGACGACGCCTGGATGCGGGTCAACGGCACCAGTGGCGGCACCCTGGCCAACGACAGCTACAACTCCAGCTTCGACAATGCCAAGGAACGCTCGTGGCAGGTACGTCATGATTTCAGCTTCGCCACTGTCGGCGTGCCGGGTCTCACCTTGATGAACCGCTACATCAAGGGCGACAACGTTCACACCAGCAGCGTCGACGATGGCAAGGAATGGGCACGGGAGACCGAGCTGGCTTATGTGGTGCAGTCCGGCACCTTCAAGGACTTGTCGGTCAAATGGCGCAACTCCACCATGCGCCGCGATTTCAGCACCAACGCCTTCGATGAGAATCGGTTGATCGTCAGCTATCCGCTGAACCTGTTGTAAGCTGGCCTGGCCTCATCGCCCGGCGATGAGGCCACTACAGCACCCTTCCTCACTTGCGCTTCTACGGCCCCCGCCACCTCCCCCGCGCTGCCCTGCGCACCGCGATCGACCTGAATACGCCGGCGTACGCTACCGCCATTCGCTGAACTGATGATGCTGTCGGTTGCGGGCTATCCTCAGTTATATCGGGAGCAGAACAGGCCCCCCCAGGGAGGAACAACAATGAAAAACCTCGTCGACCACCTGAGCCAATACGCCAGCTACCACCGCGACCCACGCAACATCGCCACTCATTTCATCGGAATCCCGATGATCGTCGTGGCCGTGACCATCCTGCTGTCACGCCCCGGCTGGGACATTGCAGGCGCATGGCTGTCCCCGGCCATGCTGGCGGCGGCGGCATCGGCATGGTTCTACCTGCGCCTTGACCTGCGCCTGGGCCTGGTGATGGGGCTGTTGCTGGGGCTGTGCCTGTGGGTAGGCCAGGTGCTGGCGATGCAAAGCACCGCGCTGTGGCTCACAGCAGGAATCGGTGCCTTCGTGGTGGGCTGGATCATTCAGTTCGTCGGCCATTACTACGAAGGCCGCAAGCCAGCATTCGTCGACGACATCAGCGGGCTGATCATCGGGCCCTTGTTCGTGGTGGCAGAAGCTGCATTCATGCTGGGACTGTGTCCGACGCTGAAGCAGGCGGTGGAGGCCAAGGCCGGCCCGGTGGCTATCCGGCAGAAGAAAGCGACCGTTTGATGGGACATTGCCGGTAACGCCAGCCCCCAACCTGCGGGGGCTGACGTGCCGGTGCCAGAGGCGGCAGCGACTGCACACTCAAGCCTGGCGCGACTCGACCCCCAGCTCATCCCACACCGACTCCGCCAGGTGGAAGGTGGCGTTGGCCGCCGGAATACCGCAGTAGATCGCACTCTGCATCAGTACTTCCTTGATCTCGTCGCGGGTCACACCATTGTTGGCCGCGGCGCGCAGGTGCAATTTCAGCTCATCGTTGCGGTTCATGCCGATCAGCATGGCGATGGTGATCAGGCTGCGGGTATGGCGCGGCAGTCCGGGGCGAGTCCAGATATCACCCCAGGCATGCCGGGTGATCATGTTCTGGAACTCGCTGTTGAAGTCATTGAGCTTTTCCAGGCTGCGGTCGACATGGGCGTCGCCAAGCACCGCCCGGCGCACTTGCATGCCGGCCTCGTAACGTTGTTTCTCATCCATTGCGCTACCCTCAGCGAGCCAGCAGGAAGTCGAGCACGCGGCGGCTGAACGCTTCGCCGATTTCGACGTTGGACAGGTGTGCCGCAGGGAACTCGGCGTAGGTGGCACCAATGATTCCAGCCTGCATGAAATGGCCATGCTCCGGGGTGGTCACCACATCTTCGGTACCCGCCACGATCAGCGTCGGCACCTGGATACGACCCAGTTGCTCACGGAAATCGGCATCGCGGACCGCGGCGCAGTTGGCTGCGTAACCTTGCGCGGAAGTCGTTGCGAGCATCTGGCAGATACGCTGGGCCTGCTCAGGCTGCGACTGGGCGAAGCCTGGGGTGAACCAGCGGGCGATGGAGGCGTCACGCAGGTCAGCCATGGCCTGCTGGCCACCTTTGAGCACGGTGTCGATGCGGGTGTTCCACACCTCGTCATTGGCGATCTTGGCGGCGGTATTGCACAGCGTCAGGCTGTGCAGGCGTGCACCGGCATTGATACCCAGCCACTGGCCGATCAGGCCGCCCATCGACAGGCCCACGAAATGCGCGTGCTCGATATCCAGACCATCGAGCAGCGCCAGCACGTCACGCCCCAGCTGTTCGATGCTGTAAGGGCCTTCGGTAACCAGCGACCCGCCATGGCCACGGGTGTCGTAGCGCAGCACCCGGAAGTGCTCGCTCCACAGCGGAATCTGGCTGTCCCACATGCCCAGGTCGGTGCCGAGCGAGTTGGACAGCACCAGCACCGGTGCGTCTTGCGGGCCGTCGAGTTGGTAGTTCAATACGCCATCGGCCAGTTGCAATTGCGCCACAGCGGTCTCCTTCAGGCAGTGAAACGTTGATGTTCGGCCACGGCACGCGCCACCCAGACGCGGGCTTGGCCAAGGTAATGGGCAGGATCGAGCAGGCGGTCCAGCTCTTCGGCGGACAGCTCGGCGCTGACCTGCGGCTCGTCACCGAGCACGGCGCGCAGGTGGCGCTGCTCGGCCACGGCACGCTGGCAGCATTGCTCCAGCAGGTGGTGGGTATGGTCACGGCCCAGGCGTTGGGCAAGCACGATACTCACGGCTTCGGCCAGCACCAGGCCTTGGGTCAGGTCGAGGTTGCGGCGCATGCGTTCACCATCGACTTCCATCCCCTCGGCAATCACCTGGGCCTGGCGCAGCGCGCCAGAGACCAGGCAGCAGATGTCTGGCAGGGTCTCCCATTCGGCATGCCACAGGCCAAGGCTGCGCTCGTGCTCTTGAGGCATGGCCGCGAACATGGTCGCCAGCAGGCCCGGCACACGAGTGGCAGCACCGATCAGTACCGCCGCGCCCACCGGATTACGCTTGTGCGGCATGGTCGAAGAGCCGCCCTTGCCCGGCGCGGAAGGCTCGAACACTTCCCCCGCCTCGGTCTGCATCAACAGGCTGATATCCCGCCCGAACTTGCCCAGGCTGCCAGCGATGAGGCCCAGCACCGAGGCGAATTCCACCAGGCGATCACGCTGGGTGTGCCAGGGTTGCTCGGGCAAGGTCAACTTGAGTTGTTCAGCCAGGGCCTCTGCGACCGGCATCGCTTTATTGCCCAAGGCCGCGAGGCTGCCGGACGCGCCACCGAACTGCAGCACCAGCAGACGCGGACGCAGCTCCTTGAGGCGCTGGCGGTGACGGGTCAGAGCACCGAGTACGCCGGCCAGCTTCATGCCCAGGGTCACCGGCGTGGCGTGCTGCAGCCAGGTGCGGCCCACCAGCGGGGTGTCGGCGTGCTGCAAAGCCTGGTGCGCGAGGGTCTCGGCAAGCTTGCCGAGGTCCGCTTCGATCATGTCGAGCGCATCGCGAAGTTGCAGGACCAAACCGGTGTCCATGGCATCCTGGCTGGTGGCGCCCAGGTGCACATAGCGCTCGGCTTCAGGCACACCACTGGCGATGACCTTGCCCAACGCCTTCACCAAGGGGATAGCCGAGTTGCCGGCAGTGGCGATGGCATCGGCCAAGGCGCGGGCATCGTAGCGCTCGGCGTGGCAGGCCGCCTCGATGGCGGCCACCGCACTGTGCGGTACCAGCCCGGCGCTGGCTTCGGCACGGGCCAAGGCGGCTTCGAAATCGAGCATGCCCTGCAGCCGGCCACGGTCGGAGAAAATCTCACGCATGGCCGGTGCGGTGAAATAAGCGTCGAACAGCAGATTGCTCATGCAACGTCCTTAATGATCGTGATGCAGGTACGCTGCCTGCTTCGGCAGTCGTAGGCTGAACAGGAAGGCAACTGCCATCATGGCCGTCACGTACCAGTAGAAGGTGTTCTCCATGCCCATGGTTTTCAAGCCCAGGGCAACGTATTCGGCGGAACCGCCGAACATGGCGTTGGCCACCGCATAGGCCAGGCCCACACCCAGCGCACGCACCTGCGGCGGGAACATTTCGGCCTTCACCAGGCCGCTGATCGAGGTGTAGAAACTGACGATGCACAGGGCCAGCGTCACCAGCACGAAGGCCACGAACGGGCTGGTCACGGTCTTGAGCGCCATCAGCAGCGGGACGGTGAACAGGGTGCCCAAAGCGCCGAACAGCAGCATCGAGTTACGTCGACCGATTCGGTCGGAGAGCATGCCGAAGAACGGCTGTAGGATCATGAACAGGAACAACGCGCCGGTCATCACGAAGCTTGCGCTCTTGGCGTTCATCCCCGCCGTGTTGACCAGGTATTTCTGCATGTACGTGGTGAAGGTATAGAAGATCAGCGAACCACCGGCGGTGTAGCCCAGCACGGTGATGAACGCTGCGGTGTGGTTGCGGAACAACCCAGCGATGGTACCGGCGTCTTTGTCCTTGCGGGTTTCGGCGCTGCTGGTTTCCTCCAGCGAACGGCGCAACATCAGCGAGACCAGGGCGGCAATGGCACCGACCACGAACGGAATGCGCCAGCCCCACGCACGCAGTTCATCCTCGCTCAGCAGTTGCTGCAGGATGACCACTACCAGCACCGCCAGCAGTTGGCCACCAATCAGCGTTACGTATTGGAACGAGGCGAAGAAACCACGCTGGCCTCGTAGCGCCACTTCACTCATGTAGGTGGCAGTGGTGCCGTATTCGCCACCCACCGACAGGCCCTGGATCAGGCGCGCGAGCAACAGCAGCGCCGGCGCCCAGGTGCCGATGCTGGCGTATGTGGGCAGGCAGGCGATCATCAACGAACCGGCGCACATCATCAGCACCGAAATCATCAGGGAGTTCTTGCGGCCATGACGATCGGCCAGGCGGCCGAAGATCCAGCCACCGATGGGCCGCATCAAAAAGCCGGCAGCGAACACGCCAGCGGTGTTCAGCAGCTGCACGGTGGGGTCATCGGAGGGAAAGAAAGCCGGCGCGAAGTAGATCGCGCAGAAGGCGTAGACGTAAAAGTCGAACCACTCCACCAGGTTGCCCGAAGAGGCACCGACAATGGCAAAGATGCGTTTACTGCGCTCTTCGCCGGTGTAATAGGCTGAGGTCATGGTGTGTTTACTCCTGGAGGGTCATAGGTATTCTAGACATACCTAGTAACACACTCGTTCCGCACGGAGGCTGGCAATTGGCCTTGTGTCGTAGCTACCGGCCCTATTGCCGGCAGGCCGGCACCCACAAGGATTGCGTGGTTCCCTGCAGGAGCCGACTTGCCGGCAATAGCGCCGGTACGGGTCAGACCCGTTCGATGGCCAGGGCGAGACCTTGGCCTACACCCACGCACATGGTCGCCAGGCCTTTACGCCCACCGCTCTTCTCCAACTGGTGAAGCGCAGTCAGGACCAGACGCGCACCACTCATGCCCAGCGGGTGGCCCAGGGCGATGGCGCCGCCATTGGGGTTGACCTGCGGCGCGTCATCGGCCACACCCAGCTCGCGCAGCACCGCCAGGCCTTGGCTGGCGAACGCTTCATTGAGCTCGATGACATCGAAGTCGCCAACCGCCACACCCAGACGCTCGGTGAGCTTGCGCACTGCCGGTACCGGGCCAATGCCCATGACACGGGGCGCCACACCGGCGCTGGCCATGCCGAGCACTCGAGCACGTGGGGTCAGGCCATGTTTCTTCACTGCCTCGGCCGACGCCAGGATCAGGGCTGCGGCGCCGTCGTTGACACCCGACGCGTTGCCAGCGGTGACGGTCTTGTCCGGGCCATTGACCGGTTTGAGCTTGGTCAGCGCTTCCAAGGTGGTCTCCGGACGCAGATGTTCATCCTGCTCGACCAGGGTCTCACCCTTCTTGTGGGTGATGCGGACGGGGACGATTTCCTCGGCGAAGAAGCCGGCAGCCTGGGCCGCTGCGGCCTTCTGCTGGCTACGCAAAGCAAACGCATCCTGGTCGGCACGCGATACCTGGTAGTCGTCGGCGACGTTGTCGGCGGTCTCGGGCATCGAGTCCACGCCGTACTGGCTCTTCATCAGCGGGTTGATGAAACGCCAGCCGATGGTGGTGTCTTCGAGCTTCATGTTGCGCGAGTAAGCGCTCTCGGCCTTACCCATGACGAACGGGGCACGCGACATCGACTCGACGCCGCCAGCAATGGCCAGCTCCATTTCGCCGCTGGCGATGGCGCGGAAGGCCGTGCCGATAGCGTCCATGCCCGAAGCACACAGACGGTTGAGGGTGACGCCGGGAATGCTCTCGGGCAGGCCCGCGAGCAGCAGCGCCATGCGCGCCACGTTGCGGTTGTCTTCGCCAGCCTGGTTGGCGCAGCCGAAGAACACCTCATCGACCTGGTCCCACTGTACCGACGGGTTGCGCTCGATCAGCGCCTTGAGCGGCACTGCGGCGAGGTCGTCGGCACGCACACCGGCCAGGGCACCGCCGAAGCGGCCGATCGGGGTGCGGATGGCGTCACAGATGAATACGTCACGCATCAGGCTTCTCCTGCCACCTGGCCATGGGCCACGGCGGTACGGGCTTCAAGGTCGCGCAGAGCGGTCAGTTCGACTTCGGTCGGTGCGCTGGTGGTCTGCACATCGTCGGCGAAACGGATCGCCCAGCCGGTGGCGGCAACGATCTGCTCGCGAGTGACGCCAGGGTGAATCGAGGTGACCACGAACTCGTTGGTGCCAGCTTCAGGCTCCATGATGCACAGGTCGGTGATGATCCCGACAGGGCCGTCACCTGGCAGGCCCAGGCGCTTGCGCGAATCGCCACCCTCGCCGTGACCGACCGAGGTGATGAAGTCCAGCTTGTCGACGAAGGCACGGGTCGACTGCTTGAGGATGATCAGTACTTGCTTGGCGGAGCCTGCAATTTCCGGCGCGCCACCCGCACCCGGCAGACGGGTCTTGGGTGCATGGTAGTCACCCACCACGGTGGTGTTGATGTTGCCGAAGCGGTCGACCTGGGCGGCACCGAGGAAGCCCACGTCGATACGACCACCTTGCAGCCAGTAGCGGAAGATCTCGCCGGTCGGCACCACGGTATCGGCGGTTTCGGCCAGCTCGCCGTCACCGATCGACAGCGGCAGTACGCTCGGTTTGGCACCGATCGGGCCAGACTCGTAGATCAGCACCACGTCTGGCGAGGAGGTCAGCCGAGCCAGGTTGGCAGCCTTGGATGGCAGGCCAATGCCGACGAAGCAGACAGCGCCGTTGCGCAGGCGACGGGCAGCGGCGACGGTCATCATTTCAGAGGTGGAGTAGCTCATTGTGCAGCCTCCGAGGAGCTGGCCAGCTTGGCCTTGTATTCGTTGAAGTCAGCGGTGCCACGGATATAAGTGTCGATCCAGGCACTGAACGACTCGCGGTTGCGCGCAATCGGGTCCCAATCCTGGTAGAAGCGGTTGTCACGCTCGTAGTAACCATGGGCATAGGACGGGTGTGCGCCACCCGGTACCAGGCAGACTGCGCTCAGCGCCCAAGTCGGCAGGACACAGGCGTTCATCGGTGCCTGCAGGTCATCGACGATTTCTTCGACGGTGACGATGCAACGCTTGGCGGCCAGGGCGGCTTCTTTCTGGACGCCGAGGATGCCCCACAGCAACACGTTACCTTTACGGTCGGCCTTCTGCGCGTGAATCACGGTGACGTCCGGACGCACCGACGGTACCGCGGCGAGGACTTCGCCGGTGAACGGGCAGGTAACGCTCTTGATCAGCGGGTTGACCTTCGGCAGGTCGGAACCGGCGTAGGCACGCAGCACCGCGAATGGCAGGCCGGAAGCACCAGCGACGTAAGCGTTGGCGAGGTCGGCGTGGCTGTGCTCTTCGATTTCGATCGCGTGCGGCCACTGCTTCTCGACCGCGTCACGCAGACGGTGCAGCGAACCGACACCTGGGTTGCCGCCCCACGAGAAGATGATCTTCTTGGCGCAGCCAGCGCCGATCAGCTGATCGTAGATCAGGTCCGGGGTCATGCGCACGAGGGTAAGGTCGCGCTTGCCCTGACGGATGATCTCGTGGCCAGCGGCGGTCGGGATCAGGTGGGTGAAGCCTTCGAGCGCGACGGTATCGCCGTCTTGAATGAACTGCTTCACAGCTTCGTGAAGCGGGAGGATTGCAGCCATGGGGAGACTCCTGGTCAGGGTGCTACGTTGAACTCAGATTAAGGAGACTGGTGGGTGGCTACAATCCGATAATCGACTATTTGTGCGGTTATCGAACAATTTGTTGCCAGGCTAACCTTCTGTCTCTCAAGACCTCATCGCCAGCAAGCCGGGCTCACGCGGGGCTTGCAACGCCCCGCAGACACCCGCTTGCCGACCAGGATCAGGTCGCGTCCGCGTGGCTCACCCACCCTTTGACGATTACACCCACCGTCGCCAGCGCTGCGGGCACCAGCAAGGCAGTCAGTACCTGCTCGAAGCTCCAGCCCAGGCCCAGCAGGGTCGCACCGCTCCAGGCACCCAGAATCGCGCCGAAACGGCCGATGCCCAGCATCCACGAAACCCCGGTGGCACGGCCTTGGGTCGGGTAGAAGCGCGCCGCCAGCGAGGGCATCGCCGACTGCGCACCGTTCACGCACATACCTGCGATCAGCACCAGTGTGGCCAGCAAGGTAATGTTGCCCAGGCTCTGCCCCACTGCGTAGGCAAACACGCCGGCCAGCAGGTAGAAGATGCCAATGACCTTGTGCGGGTTGAAGCGGTCCATGGCCCAACCCACCCCGACCGCACTGAGCACGCCGCCGAACTGGAACAAAGCACCAATGAAGGCCGCCTGTTCCATGCTGGCACCGCTGTCACGCATCAGTGTGGGCAGCCAGCTGGTCAGCAGGTACACGATCACCAGGCCCATGAAATAGGTCAGCCACAGCAGCAAAGTGCCGACGCCATAGGTACCGGAGAAGATCACTGCAAACACGTTGCGAGCAGCTACCGCTTTTTGTTCGGGCACACTGAAGCTGGCCGCCTGAGCGATCACCGCAGGGGCGATCGGTGCCAGGGTCTTGCGCACTTTGTCGGTGCCCCGGTTGCGCACCACCAGAAAACGCGCCGACTCCGGCAGCCAGATCATCAGCACCAAGGCCAGCAGCAGAGGCAGCACACCACCCACCACCAGCAGACTGTGCCAACCGTAGGCCGGGATCATCTTGGCGGAAATGAAACCACCACCCGCCATGCCCAGGTTGAAGCCACAGAACATGCTGGTCACCAGCAGCGACTTCAGGCGCTCGGGGGTGTACTCGGACAGCAAGGTGGTGGCGTTGGGCATGCCTGCCCCCAGACCCAGGCCGGTCAGGAAGCGCAGCACCAGCAACTGATCGACATTGGTGGCGTAGGCCGAAGCCAGGCTGAAGCCGCCGAACACCAGCACGGCCCCCACCAGTACACCTTTACGACCGAAGCGGTCAGCCAAAGGCCCCGAGCCGAGGGCCCCGAACACCATGCCGATAAGCGCCGCACTCATCACCGGGCCAAGGCTGGCGCGGTCGATGCCCCACTCCTGGGACAAGGCCGGCGCGATGAAACCCATGGCGGCTGTATCCAGGCCGTCAAGGAAGACAATAAGGAAGCAGAGGATCACCACCCGCCACTGAAAGCGGGACAGAGGCTGTTCATTGATGAACGACTGGACGTCGAGGCTGTTCCCGACAGATTGCGGTTGATTCATTGTTGTTATCCAGAATGATGGGCACGGACAAACCACTGCACGCGAGGCACGAGCAACGTATTCGAAAGTCGGTGGAGTGTGGCTGGAATCAGCCTGGATACGAGGGCACTGCGTGCGGGTGCGGCCGCAGCAGCGAAGCGACAGTGTTCATGATCAAGGTATCTCTCGTGTTGTTTTTGTTCGGTCGGCAAAGCCGACCGTTGCGAGAGACATTAATCAGCGCCTTGGGACTGCGCAATTGACCAGCAACGACACTGTGCGTTTATCGAACAGGAAACGCTGCCACGCCTCGCCTCAGCCAAAAAGCTGGTGGCACAGGTCTTGGCTGGCGGACAACAGAATCGGCAGGAACCGCTGCTCCAGCTCGCTGCGACTGACGCGGCCCACGTGGGTGCTGACATTCAAGGCAGCCAGCACCTGACCCGATGCGTCATAGATGGGTACTGCAATCGATCGCAGCCCTTGTTCCAGCTCCTGATCCACCACACACCAGCCCTGGGCACGCACTTGCTGGATGCAGGCGAACAATGAATCGGGGTCATGCAATGTGCGACTGGTACGCGCCTTGAGGTCCGCCCGTTCCAGGTACTCCCTGAGGCTGGCATCGTCCAGCGCAGCCAGCAGGATGCGGCCCATCGACGTGCAATAGGCCGGCAACCGCCCACCTACCGACAGATCGACCGAGATCAGCCGCTCGACCGTTGCCGAACGCGCGATATAAAGAATGTCGTCACCTTCGAGCGTGGCCATGTTGGCCGCCTCATGCAGCTGGTCACTGATGCGGTCCAGATAAGGCTGCGCCGAAACGGCCAGCGGCGTCGAAGACAGGTAGGCATGCCCAAGGGTGAGCACTTTGGGCAGCAATGAATACGTGCGCCCGTCGGTGGTCGCATACCCCAGCTTGATCAAGGTATGCAGGCAACGCCGAACGGCAGCCCGTGGAATCTCGGTACGGTGGCTGATCTGGGCGATGGTCAGGTGGCGCTTGCGCTCCTGGAACGCCTGGATCACTGCAAGTCCCCGCGCCAGTGAGGTCATGAAGTCAGGGTCGCCCGTGAACGCCTGGATCCGCTTGGCCGGTGAAGCCACGATCGGTGGTGCCAACGAGGGAGCGGCACCACGCACCGGCTCTGCGTGGGCAGACTCATTGACCAGGGTTTCATCGCTCATCGCACACCTCTAAAAAAATCGCTCGCTCGTGCGATTATCGAACGAACGGCCGATAATCGCAATTGACCGCTGACACTTTTGCTTATACCTTTCTCCTGCCACATGTGGCTTCTTTGGAGAGACTGGTCAGGTACCCACCGTAGAAGTCCCCAGGCAACGGCCTCGCCTCGCGCGAGGCCGTTTTTCATTATCCTCTTGCAACACCGACTTCCGCTTCTGTTGTTCCAACATCGAACCCCGGCACTTCGTGGCGAACGCGACAACAACTTGCGTAGGCGATGTCAGTATTGGGTAAATAACCCTGTTCGACGAATTAACGGTTGCTATAATCGATTCTGCTGGCCCGGATCGAGACGCGGTCATGGACTTCACCGGGGTCATGCTTATCCAATCGCCAGCACTCAGGCTGCTGATTCACGCCTTCCGCTGTTCCATGCGCTTTCGGCGAATACCCAGAGCGTCGACAGGCGATACCCGCGTGGACGCAACGCACCTGGCAAACAACAAATAGGTAACCAACTCATTCAGGTATTACTGTGACGAAAGATGAACTGCGCGCGGAACTCGAGCGCCAGGCTGAACGTTACAAGGAAGTTTACGGCGGGGAAGTTACAACCTACGCCGCCCAACCGGACCCGGAACGCAAACCCTGGCGTAAACGAGCCACCGTGCAAGACCAAGCCTTCAGCCATGAACTGGAAAAGATGGAAAAGGAACTGCGCAGCGAGAAATCCTGAGCGTCCGATCCTTGGCATCCGCGCCGCAGGCTGAAAGGCCAGGGCGCGGGCGATCTTTACCGGGAGATCGGGGATGAAATGGAATTACACAAATTTCATACGACCGTTTGAACCGGGAGGCCGCACTGCTTTTTTTGATAATTTGCCGAAATTACAGGGCTTTCACGACTTTTAGGCGCCATTAATCTGCCTGGAATACGGCTTCGGCGTCCGAACCCAGGTCGAGAATGACTGCCATCGGTCAGCAGCAGGTGCATCGATTGCCAAGGTTTTCTGGCATAATCGCGCCCCCTTTGACCGCCAGACAACCTTCATGATCGATTTATTCAGCGGACTGGATGCCTGGGTGTTGGTGAGCTTGCTGCTCGCGCTGACATTCGTGCTCGCATTCGAGTTCATCAATGGCTTTCATGACACCGCCAACGCGGTAGCCACCGTCATCTATACCAAAGCCATGCCGCCGCACCTCGCCGTATTCTTCTCCGGCGTGTTCAACTTCCTCGGCGTTTTGCTCGGCGGAGTCGGGGTGGCCTATGCCATCGTGCACCTGCTGCCAGTCGAATTGCTGATCAATGTGAACACCGGGCATGGCCTGGCCATGGTTTTCTCGCTGTTGGCTGCGGCCATCACCTGGAACCTCGGCACCTGGTATTTCGGCATCCCCGCCTCCAGCTCGCACACGCTGATCGGCTCGATCCTCGGTGTGGGCCTGGCCAATGCCTTGATCAACGACATTCCGCTGGGTGACGGCGTCAACTGGCAGAAGGCGATCGACATCGCCATGTCCCTGGTGGTCTCGCCCATGGCGGGCTTCGCCGTGGCAGCCCTGGTCCTGATCGGACTGAAATGGTGGCGCCCGCTGTCGAAGATGCACAAGACGCCCGAGCAGCGTCGCAAGCTCGACGACAAGAAACACCCCCCCTTCTGGAACCGCCTGGTGCTGGTTATTTCGGCCATGGGCGTGAGCTTCGTGCACGGTTCCAACGACGGCCAGAAAGGCATTGGCCTGATCATGCTGGTCCTGATCGGTATCGTCCCGGCCAAATTCGTCCTCGACCTGAACAGCACGACCTACCAGATCGAGCGTACCCGCGACGCCACCCTGCACATGAGCCAGTTCTACCAGCGCAACGCCGCGACCCTGGGCGAATTCCTGGCGCTGGGCAAGGCCAAGGCCAGCGACCTGCCGGAACAGTTCAGCTGCAACCCCCAGCAGACCGAACCCACCATCGCGGCACTGCAGACCTCGCTGCAAGGCGTGACCGACTACCGCGACCTGAGCGCGGAAAAACGCGTGGAAGTACGTCGCTACCTGCTCTGCCTGGATGACACGGCCAAGAAGGTCGGCAAGCTGCCAGGCCTGGAAGCCCGTGAGAAGGCCGACCTGGAAAAACTGCGCAAGGACCTCACCGCCACCACCGAGTACGCTCCGTTCTGGGTGATCGTTGCCGTTGCGCTGGCATTGGGCCTGGGCACCATGGTCGGCTGGAAACGCGTGGTACTGACCGTTGGCGAGAAAATCGGCAAACAGGGCATGACCTACGCCCAAGGCATGTCGGCACAGATCACCGCAGCCTGCGCCATTGGTATGGCCAACGTGTTCAGCCTGCCGGTGTCGACCACCCACGTCCTGTCATCCGGCGTCGCCGGTACCATGGTCGCCAACAAGAGCGGCCTGCAGGGCGGTACCGTGAAAACCATCCTGCTGGCCTGGGTCCTGACCCTGCCGGCCTCGATGGGCCTCGCGGCCGGCCTGTTCTGGCTGGCGTCGAAAGCCATTGGCTAAGTGATACCGCACATGTGAAAGGGGCGCCTTCGGGCGCCCTTTTCATATCTGCTCCCCGCCCCTGCTTAGTAAGAGCGGGATTACCCGCGCAAGGGTCGGCGCAGGTTCACTACCGCTTCCTGCCTCCCAACAACGACCCCATCAACCCCCGCACCAGCTGGCGCCCCAACTGGTTGGCCGCTTGCCGCACCGCCGACTTGATTGCCTGCCCTGCCGCACTCTGCAAGAACTCCCCGGCCTTGTCGGCAAAACTGTCTTCATCCACCTTGGGCACCGGCGCAGGCTCCACCGGCTCACCTTTGCGTTGACTCAACATCTCGTACGCCGACTCGCGGTCGACCGGCTTGTCATAGCGTCCTAGCAACGGTGAGCCGGCGATCAAGGCACTTCGCTCGGCTGCCGTGAGCGGCCCGATCCGCGACTGCGGCGGGGCGATCAGCACGCGCTGGACCATCGCTGGCGTGCCCTTCTCCTCCAGTGTTCCCACCAAGGCCTCGCCGATACCCAGCTCGGTCAGCACAGCCAAGGTATCGAACGCAGGATTCGGCCGAAAACCATCAGCCACCGCCCGTAGCGACTTCTGCTCCTTGGCGGTGAATGCCCGCAGACCATGCTGGATGCGCAATCCCAGTTGAGCCAGCACGGCATCCGGCAGATCGCCCGGTGACTGAGTGACGAAATAAACCCCCACTCCTTTTGAGCGGATCAGCCGCACCACCTGCTCCAGCCGGTCCTGCAAAGCCTTGGGCGTATCGTTGAACAACAAGTGGGCTTCATCGAAGAACAGCGCCAGCACAGGCTTGTCGGCATCCCCACGCTCCGGCAGTTGCTCGAACAGCTCAGCCAGCAGCCATAGCAGGAAGGTCGCATACACCTTCGGCGCCTCATGCACCAGGCGGCTGGCATCGAGCAGGTGAATGCGCCCACGCCCGTCGTGGTCAGGGCGCAGCAGATCTTCGAGCTGCAAGGCTGGCTCGCCGAACAGGGCCTCGGCGCCTTGCTGCTCCAAGGTGGCCAGCCGACGCAACAGTGCCTGGGTCGAGGCGCCAGTCATCAGAGCGCTGTCTTCGCCGAGCAATTGTGGGTTGTCCTTCAAATGCCCTAGCAGAGCCTTGAGGTCCTTCAGATCCAGCAGCAACAGGCCTTCGCGGTCCGCCACCTTGAACGCGGCATACAGCGCGGCCTGTTGGCTGTCGGTCAGTTCAAGCAAGTTGCCCAGCAACAGCGGCCCCATTTCGCTGAGGGTGGTACGCAGCGGGTGACCGGACTGGCCAGCGATATCCCAGAGGCTGGTCGGATAAGCCTGTGGCGTGTGTCCCAACCAGGGCATGCCGGCAATCCGCTCGGCTACCTTGCCTTGCGGGGCCCCCATCGCCCCCAGGCCACACAGGTCACCTTTGACATCGGCCGCGAATACCGCCACCCCCGCATCGCTGAAAGCTTCCGCAAGGTGCTGAAGTGTGACGGTTTTACCCGTCCCCGTGGCCCCGGCGACCAAACCATGACGGTTGGCCAGGCGCATGGCTTGGGTGACGGGCTGGCCATCCAAACCTGCGCCGACAACTAATTGCGAAGAATCCGACATGTTCTCTCTTCCTCTACTCAAGCTTCACCCTGAATCGGCCGATACACCCATGTGATATTCGCCTTCAAAGCAGGAACAACCGAAAAAGGACTTTCCGGGATGTTGCACTGTTTGACTGCTGTATTCGTGCGAACGCCCGATAAAAACCTTAGCGGAACCGATTACGCCATGAACAAAAGCCTTCGTTTCAGCCATAAGATCCTATTGGCAGCCTCACTGATCGTGATACTCGCCTTCAGTTTGTTCACCCTCTACAACGATTACCTCCAGCGTAATGCGATCCGGGAAAATCTGGAGAATTATCTGGCTGAAATGGGCGAATCCACTTCGACCAACATTCGCAACCTGTTCGAAGGTCGCATAAAACTGGTGGAGAATCTGGCACAGAACATTGCCCAGGAACCCGCCAAGGCTGAGACCTTGATGGGCCAGAATGCCCTGACCTCCAGCTTCCTGACCGTGTACCTGGGCAAGGTCGATGGTGGTTTCAGTGTCCGCCCCGACACCAAGATGCCCGATGGCTACGATCCACGTACCCGCCCTTGGTATAAGGACGGCATGAACGCCTCCGGCGTGACGCTTACCGAACCTTACATCGACATGGCCACCAACAAGATGGTCATCGGCATCATCAACAAGGTTTCCGGCTCCGTCGGCGTGGTCGGCGGCGACCTGGACCTCGATGGCCTGGTACGGATCGTCAACTCGCTGAACTTCGGCGGCATGGGTTATGCCTTCCTGGTCAACGATCAAGGCAAGATCCTGGTTCACCCGGACAAAGAGCTGGTGATGAAGTCGCTGTCGGACCTGTTCCCGCAAAAGACCCCCAAGCTGTCCGGTGAACTGACCGAAGTCGATACCGACGGTCAGGCGCGCTTGCTGACCTTCACGCCGATCAAAGGCCTGCCATCGGCCAACTGGTACATCGGCCTGTCGGTGGACAAGCAAAAAGCCTTCGCCATGCTGAGCACTTTCCGCACCTCGGCGGTCATCGCCACGGTCGTTGCCGTGGTGATCATCATCGGTCTGCTCGGCCTGCTGATCCGCGCACTCATGCAGCCGCTGCACACCATGACCCGAGCGATGGAAGACATCGCCGAAGGCGAAGGCGACCTGACCAAGCGGCTGAAAATCCACAGCCACGACGAGTTCGGTATTCTGGGTACCGCCTTCAACCGCTTCGTCGAGCGTATCCACAGCTCGATCCGCGAAGTGTCCTCGGCCACCGAGCAGGTCAATGAAGTAGCCCTTCGGGTCATCAGCGCATCGAACTCGTCGATGGCCAACTCCGACGAACAGTCCAACCGCACCAACAGCGTCGCCGCCGCCATCAACGAACTGGGTGCTGCCGCCCAGGAGATCGCTGGCAATGCGGCCCAAGCCTCGCAACACGCCAGCTCGGCTCGCCTGCTGGCCGAGGAAGGCCAGCAAGTAGTGGAGCGCAACATCGAGGCGATGAACCGCCTGTCCGACCTGATCGTCAGCTCCAGCGCGCACATCGAGACCCTCAACAGCAAGACCGTCAACATCGGCCAGATTCTCGAAGTCATCACCAGTATCTCCCAGCAGACCAACCTGCTGGCACTCAACGCCGCGATCGAGGCTGCCCGCGCCGGCGAGGCTGGCCGAGGCTTTGCCGTGGTAGCCGATGAAGTGCGCAACCTGGCCCACCGCACGCAGGAATCGGCGCAGCAGGTCCAGACCATGATCGAGGAACTGCAGATCGGTGCCCGCGAATCGGTGGAGACCATGGGCCAAAGCCAGCGCCACAGCCAGGACAGCATGGAGATCGCCAACCAGGCCGGCGAGCGTCTGGACAGCGTGACCGTGCGCATCGGCGAGATCGACGGCATGAACCAGTCGGTGGCCACCGCCACCGAGGAACAGACTGCCGTGGTCGATTCGATCAACATGGACATCAACGAAATCAACATGCTCAACCAGGAAGGCGTCGAAAACCTCCAGGCCACCCTGCGTGCATGCTCTGACCTGGAGCAGCAAGCGAGCCGCCTCAAGCATCTGGTCGGCACGTTCCGCATCTGACCGCACGCCACAGGAGCAGGCAGTCCGCCTGCCTGCTCCTGTCGTTCGAAGCTATCCCGCCAAGCCCCCTACCCCGATCGAACAAACTATTCTTCAGGAAGGTCAACCTTTAGGCGCGTCATCGCCGGCCCGTTGCAGCCGGATGACAGACCCGAAGACGATCCCGGAGGGATGCTGATCGTGCACATTGCTGACATCACCATGTTCTACGCCCCGGCCAGCGGCGGCGTACGTACCTATCTTGATGCCAAACACCATCGACTCGACGCCATTGCAGGCGTGCGCCACAGTCTCTTGATCCCCGGCGCCAGCGCCAGCCACGACAACGGCATCTATCAGGTGCCCGCTCCTCCCCTGCCGTTTGGCAACGGCTACCGCTTCCCGGTGCGCCTGGCCCCTTGGTGCAACGTGCTTCGCCGCCTCAAGCCCGACCTGATCGAGGTGGGCGACCCCTACCTGACCGCCTGGGCAGCCCTGGAAGCGCGGCGCAAGCTCAACGTGCCGGTGATCGGTTTCTATCATTCCGATCTCCCCTTGCTGGTCAGCAATCGGATGGGCAACTGGTTCACCCCCAATGTCGAAGCCTATGTCAGCAAGCTGTATGGCAACTTCGACCGGGTGCTGGCTCCCAGCCAAGTCATGGCCGACAAACTGCGCCGCCTGGGGGTTAAACAAGTTCATGTGCAGCCTCTGGGCGTCGACCTGTCGACCTTCCACCCTGGGCACCGCGATCCGCATCTGAAAGCCAGACTGGGGATTCCCGACACCAGCCGCCTGCTGATCTACGCAGGTCGCGGTTCGCGGGAAAAGAACCTGCCCGTTCTGCTTGACTGCATAGAGCGCCTGGGCCGACCGTATCACCTGTTGCTGGTTGGCTCGAACATGCCAGCCAATGTGCCAGCCAACGTCACCGTGATCGATCGATTCTGCCCACCCGATGAGGTCGCCAGGCTGATGGCCAGTGCCGACCTGCTGGTTCACGCAGGCGACCAGGAAACCTTCGGCCTGGTCATCCTCGAAGCGATGGCCAGCGCAACCCCGGTGGTCGCGGTGCGGGCCGGGGCGTTCAGCGAGATCATCAACGACCGGTGCGGGCGCCTGTGCCGCCCCAACGATGGCCAGGCCATGGCCACCGCCGTGCGTGAGGTGTTCGAAGAAGGCATTCACGACCTAGGCGTCCAAGCCCGTTGCCAGGCAGAGCAACACTACTCGTGGGACAGCGTGGTAAGCGGCTTGCTGGGGCACTATCAGGCCGTGCTCGGCCACACACCGCAGGTACGTGCCCATGGTTGAAAACAGCGGCAAGCCGCGCAGCCTGATGCTGGTGCTGCACGACATCGCGCCCGAAACCTGGCCCGACTACCAGCCGTTCGTCGAGGCCGTCGACCAACTGGGCAATGTGCCGATGACCTGGTTGGTGGTGCCGGACTTCCATCACCGCAACCTGCTGTCACGCTCGCCCACCTTCTGCCGCATGCTCGAACACCGTTTGGCGCGGGGAGACGAACTTGCCTTGCATGGCTTCTACCATGCCGATGACGAGCCGCCACCACGCAGCCCTGGCGAATACTTCATGCGCCGTGTCTTGACCCATGAAGGCGAATTCTACCGGCTGGACCGCCAGCAAGCCCTGCAACGCCTGGAAAGCGGCCTGGCGCTATTCGAGCGGCAAGGCTGGCCGGTAGCAGGCTTCGTCGCACCGGCCTGGTTGATGAGCGAAGGCACCCGACAGGCGCTGCGCCATCTGCCCTTGCGCTACACCAGCACAGCCCAGCACCTGTACCGCCTGCCCGAGTTCACCGCCATCCCAGCCCCTGGTTTGGTATGGAGCGCCCGCAGTGCCTGGCGTCGGGGACTGTCTCGGCTGCTCTGTGACTGGCAATGCCGACGTTGGCGCGAGGCAGAGACACTGCGCCTGGGGCTGCACCCGGTGGACATGCGTCATCGCGACTCACGACAGTACTGGTTGCGCACCCTCCAGACCCTACTGGCAGAAGGCCGCGAGCCCTTGACCAAGTCAAGCTGGCTGGAGCGCCAGGTGATCGCATGAACCGCCTGGGCTGGCTGGTCCTGGCCTTGCTCTTGGCGGTGTTGGTGCCGACGCTGCTGGGCGGCAGCGAACTGCTACCCAGGCTACGCGCCTTCGCACCGACACTGATGATGTCGCTGCTGGGGATGATCATGCTGTGCTGGGTCATCAACGCCGTTCGCCTGCGCCTGCTGCTCGGCCAGCAGGCGCAGAAGATTAGCCGGGTACGTAGCCTGGGCGTGGTGATGGCCACCGAGTTCGCGATCTGCACCACCCCGGGGGGTAGCGGCGGACCGCTGACCTTGATGGCGCTGCTGGCCCATGATCGCATCGGCCCAGCGCGCAGCGGGGCGGTGTTTGCCATGGACCAACTGAACGACTTGGTGTTTTTCTTCTGTGCCCTGCTGGCTATCGCCGGCTATGCCGCGTTTCACAGCCTCGGGCAAAGCCAGGAAAGCATGCTGCTGGGCAGCGCGTCGCTGCTGTGCGTGGCGCTGGCGCTGGTGGTTGGTTTACTACGCTACCGACGCCGGGTGATGCGGTTCATCGGGCGGCTGCTAAGGCGCCTTGGCGTTGCCCGGCAACGTCGACAACGCTGGGCTCGCAAGCTGCTGCACTTCATCCATGCCCTGGCGCAAACCTGGCGCCTGCCCAAACGCACGCTGGCGCTGGTATTCACCCTCACCTGCGCGCACTGGAGCCTACGCTACAGCGTGTTGTTCCTGGTACTGCGGGGATTGGGTGTGGAGCTTTCGTGGATACCGAGCTTTCTGGTGCAGATGCTTTCGCTGAGCGCCGGTCAGTTCAGCTTGCTGCCAGGTGGTGCAGGCGCCGCAGAACTGACGTCGGCGAGCTTGCTGACCCCCTTGGTCGGCAGCTCGACCGCAGCGGCGGCAGTGCTGATCTGGCGGGCAGTCACTTACTACTTCTATCTGCTTGCCGGAGGGCCGGTGTTCGTGTGCCTGCTGGCGCGTCCGTTGCTGGCGCGCTGGCGGGGTCAGGCGCATTGAGCTGCTGCCAGAGTTCGGCGGCACCGGAAAACTCGGTGCCGTCGTCGTCGCTCAGCGCTTCGGGATCGAAGCGGGCCAGGCAGCCCTCGCCGAGGGTCGCAGGTGCCGAGGCACCCGCCTTGTCACGCGGATCTGCCACAGGCCACCTCGCTATCAGTCGAAGACCACCGTTTTGTTGCCGTGGACCAGTACACGGTCTTCCAAGTGATAGCGCAGACCACGGGCCAACACCATCTTCTCGACGTCACGGCCGAAGCGAACCATATCTTCGATGCTGTCGGCGTGGCTCACGCGGACCACGTCCTGTTCGATGATCGGGCCGGCATCGAGCTCTTCGGTCACGTAATGGCAAGTTGCGCCGATCAGCTTCACGCCACGCAGCGCAGCCTGGTGGTAAGGCTTGGCGCCAACGAACGAGGGCAGGAAGCTGTGGTGGATGTTGATCACTTTTTCAGCATAGTCCTGGCACAGTTGCGGCGGCAGGATCTGCATGTAGCGGGCCAGCACCACCACGTCGGCCGCATGCTCCTGAACCAGGCGCGACACTTCGGCAAAGGCCGGGGCCTTGTCCTTGGGGTCCACCGGCACATGGAAGAACGGGATCCCGTGCCACTCGACCATGCTGCGCAGGTCGTTGTGGTTGGAAATCACGCAAGGAATCTCACAGTCCAGCTCGTCGGTGTGCCAGCGGTGCAGCAGATCGGCCAGGCAATGGGATTCGCGGCTGGCCATCAACACCACGCGCTTCTTCTGCGCAGAGTCGGTGATGCGCCAGGTCATGGAGAACTCTTCGGCGATGGGCGCGAACGCCTCGCGGAAGGCTTCGATACCGAACGGCAGCGACTCGGCACGGATTTCATGGCGCATGAAGAACCAGCCACTTTGCTCGTCGGAGTGGTGGCTGGCCTCGTTGATCCAGCCGTTGTACAAGGCCAGGAAATTACTGACTTTCGCCACGATGCCTACACGGTCGGGGCAGGCGATCACCAGACGATAGGTGCGCATGAATAAGACTCCAAAACTTCGCAAAGGCGCTCATTCTAGCGGCACACCAGCAAAAACGCAGTATTGATCGTGTGCGCCCGCACCGCCAGCGCCAGCCTTATGCCACTGTCCCTGGCACTACCACCTCGGGATCGAGAGTTTTGTGAATTTTTCTTAACCGAAGAAATATGTTGTCGCAACCTAATTAACAGTTTATTGCTTATTTATATGTTTACTTGAGAGTATCGCCTGTCTATTATTGGCACACACATTTCTGAACACGCACTAAGGAACACTCCATGTCCCTGATCAACGAGTACCGCGCTACCGAAGAAGCCATCAAGGAACTTCAGGCCCGCCTGGCCAACCTGTCGCAGGATGACAAGCTGAAACAAGAACTGGAGTTCGAAGGCAAACTGCGCGCACTGATGGGTGAATACTCCAAGTCGCTGCGCGACGTGATCGCCCTGCTCGACCCAGAGTCGAAACTGAGCAAAGGCCCGCGCGCCGTGGCTAAAACCACTACCACCAAGCGTGCACGCAAAGTCAAGCAATACAAAAACCCGCACAACGGTGAAGTGATCGAAACCAAAGGCGGTAACCACAAGACCCTGAAAGAATGGAAAGCCAAGTGGGGTGGTGATGTGGTTGAAGGCTGGGCGACTCTGCTGGACTGATAGTCCGCACTGTTTCCTCGCTTTTGCAAACACGAACGCCGGCTTAATGCCGGCGTTTTTGTTGGCTCATTCACGGGTGCAATTCGAACCGTGCCTGTAATTGCCCGGCATGGGCCTGCCAGGCGTCCAGCACCATGCGCCCCGCTTCATCGGCATCGGCCCAAGCCCCCTGCCGGGCCTGCTCGAAGCCCGCCAGCGTGTTCGGGGCGCCGTGCAAAGGGTCGCTCAAACGCTGCTGGCAGAACGCGAACCAGCGCTGACGCTCCTGGGGGTTCAAGGTCTCGGGGAAGTTTCGCGCACGATACCGGAACAGCAACTCAGGCATTCGTGGGTCATCGAACATCCAGTGGCCATGCCCTAATTGCGCTGGTTCCAGGGTACGCACTTGTTCACATAGACGACGGTCACGCTCTCCCAGGAAACCGTCATACAACTGCTGTTCAGGGTCTTCGCTGGGGGTGAAATCTTCCGTGCCATAGATGTGTTCAAGCTTGTCTTGCCAAACCGACTGTTGCGTGGCCAAGGCCTCACCGCGCGATTGCAACAATGCCATGTCCAGCCCAAGGCGTTGTTGATCTGCAGGGCGCAATACCGATAGCGGAGCCACTACCGGGCAGCGGTTGATTTGCACCAACTTCAGCGGTACCGGTAGTTGCCCCTCAGATAAATGTTCATGCCGAGTGTACAAGCGCGCTCGCAGGACTTCGGCACTTTCCCTTAATAACGGTAGGGTTTCCTGATGCAGGTCGCACACAATCAGTGCATTGCGATTGCGCGGGTGCCAGGCCAGTGGCAACACCACGCCCAGATAATGACGCGCGGCCGAGAAACGTCCTGATATGTGCACCAGCGGCTGCAACAAGCGAATCTGTTCCAGCACTTTGTGCTTACTGCGAAGGTTGAACAACCAGTCATACAACTTAGGTTGTTTCTGGCGAATCAGACGGGCCAACCCAATGGTCGCCCGCACGTCGGAAAGTGCTTCATGGGCATGCCCATGGACAATGCCATTGGCCTGGCTGAGCAACTCCAGGCGCAAGCTGGTACGGCCCTCCTGCTGGGGCCAGACGATGCCCTCAGGGCGTAGCGCGTAAGCCGTGCGCACGACGTCGATCAGGTCCCAACGACTGTTACCGCCCTGCCACTCACGGGCATAGGGGTCGAAGAAGTTGCGATACAGGCTGTAACGCGTGACCTCGTCATCGAAACGCAAGGTGTTGTAGCCCGCGCCACAGGTTCCCGGGCGCGCAAGCTGCTCGTGAACCCGGGTCATGAATTCAGCTTCGCATAGGCCCTGGGTCGCCAACTGTTCGGGCGTGATACCGGTTACCAGGCACGCGGCCGGGTGCGGCAGGATGTCGTCGGAGGGGCGGCAATAGAGGTTGATAGGCGCTTCGATCTCATTCAGATCGAGGTCGGTGCGCACACCGGCAACCTGCAGCGGTCGGTCGCAGCGTGGGTTGATGCCGGTGGTTTCGTAGTCGTGCCAGAAAATGCTGGAGCTCACGGGGTCGTCCTGTATCGAGGTCGTCCCGATTCTAGCGGACCGAGCTTCAGGCGGAAGCGTTGGCAGGGTTAAAACTGAAATAGTCTCGCAATGAACGGACGAAATCGTCGTACTCGCGGGGGGCTTGCAAGAGCATGAAACCAGAATCGTAGTGGCCGGGGGTCTGGTCCTCACGGCACCACAGGCAACTGGCTGTCACGTTGATGAACTGCAAGCCGCCACCGGCCAGTGGCAGGCGCAGCTGCAACTCGAAATCCGGGCCGACCAGCACCGGCAGCTGGCTGATCAACATCAAGCCATCTTCCGAGGCATTACCCAGAAAGCCGATCTGCTGCTCGGTGAAGCGGTTGTAGACCTTGAGCACACAAGGCAGCTGATGGCGTTCGATATGGCGTTGGTTGTACATGATCGCTATTGCAGTCCATACCCGATGCCAGGAATGCAAGAGACTGGCCAGTGGTTGTTACATCCAATTAACAGGTTAGCTCAACACTCGCGGCAAATCCCGTGAATTAGTTGACACGTTGGTGTTAACGCCAAGGAGTGGTGTTGACCGGGTTCGCCACTGCCGTGTCTCCCACCCGATAATGACCGGTCTTCTCCAGCGTTTGCAGGCGTGCCTTAGCGCGATAGGCGTACTCGTTGCCTGGATACTGCTGGATCAGGTACTCGTAGGTCTGCGCCGCATCGACGAACAGCTTCTGGCGCTCCAGGCACTGGCCGCGCAGCAGGGACACTTCGGGATGGATGAACGGCCGGGCACGGCTGGTTCGGTCAACCTGCGACAGTTCGAGCATGACCCGCTGGCAATCGCCACGGTCATAGGCACGGTAGGCATTGTTCAAATGATGGTCCATGGACCAGCGGGTGCAACCGACGGTGCTGGCCGCCAGGGCTAAAACGATCAGGGCTCGCATGGGGAATCTCCTTTGATGCCAGATTATCGGCCTTTGCACGCAAATCTTCACACCCTTTTGCAAGGATACCCCGCCCGTTCAAATGCCACCCTGCCTTGGTTGCAGGTAGTGCAACGGAACAATGACTACAGCGAGATTCAGGAGTAGCCTTTCGCTGCGCTTCACTATAGGAGTCTGTGCATGACCATCCGCCGTACCAAAATCGTCGCCACCCTTGGCCCCGCCAGCAATTCGCCGGAAGTGATCGAACAGCTGATCCTCGCCGGCCTGGACGTGGCACGCCTGAACTTCTCCCACGGCACCCCGGACGAGCACAAGGCGCGCGCCCGCCTGATCCGTGACATCGCCGCCAAGAACGGCCGCCATGTCGCACTGCTGGGCGACCTGCAGGGTCCGAAGATCCGCATCGCCAAATTCAGCAACAAGCGCATCGAACTGAAAGTCGGTGACAAATTCACTTTCTCCACCGCCCACCCGCTGACCGAAGGCAACCAGGACATCGTCGGTATCGATTACCCCGATCTGGTCAAGGACTGCGGCGTCGGTGACGAACTGCTGCTCGACGACGGTCGCGTGGTGATGCGGGTCGAAACCGCCACTGCCGACGCCCTGCACTGCGTGGTGATCGTCGGTGGCCCGCTGTCGGACCACAAAGGCATCAATCGCAAAGGTGGCGGCCTTACCGCTCCAGCCCTGACCGAAAAAGACAAGGCAGACATCAAGCTGGCCGCGGAAATGGACCTGGACTACCTGGCCGTGTCCTTCCCACGCGACGCCAAAGATATGGAATACGCCCGCAAGCTACGGGACGAAGCGGGTGGCAGCGCCTGGCTGGTGGCCAAGATCGAGCGCGCCGAGGCAGTGGCCGACGATGAAACCCTCGACGGCCTGATCGCCGCTTCCGACGCGGTGATGGTTGCCCGTGGCGACCTGGGCGTGGAAATCGGCGACGCCGAGCTGATCGCCATCCAGAAGAAGATCATCCAGCACGCCCGCCGCAACAACAAGGCGGTGATCGTGGCGACCCAGATGATGGAGTCGATGATCCAGAACCCGATGCCGACCCGTGCCGAAGTGTCGGACGTGGCCAACGCCGTGCTGGACAACACCGACGCGGTGATGCTGTCGGCCGAAAGCGCCGCCGGTGCCTACCCGATCGAAGCGGTTCAGGCCATGGCCCGCATCTGCCTGGGCGCCGAGAAGCACCCGACCAGCCAGAAGTCCAGCCACCGCCTGCACACCACGTTCGAGCGCTGCGACGAGAGCATCGCCCTGGCGGCCATGTACACCGCCAACCACTTCCCAGGCGTCAAGGCGATCATCGCGCTGACCGAAAGTGGCTACACCCCGCTGATCATGTCGCGTCTGCGTTCGCACGTGCCGATCTTCGCCCTGTCGCCACACCGCGCTACCCAGGCTCGCGCCTCGATGTTCCGCGGCGTCTACCCGATCGCCTTCGACCCGGCGGCATTGCCAGCCGACAAGGTCAGCCAGGCGGCCGTCGACGAGCTGCTCAAGCGCGGCCTGGTAGAGCAAGGTGACTGGGTGATCCTGACCAAGGGCGACAGCTACCACACCATCGGTGGCACCAACGGCATGAAGATCCTGCACGTTGGTGATCCGCTGGTCGGCTGATAGCCCCGGCCCAATCGCCGGCAGGCCGGCTCCTACAGGATTGCAGGAGCCGGCTTGACTGGCGATCAGTCGCAACTGCCTCATGCATGCTCGACGAACACGTCGGCAAACACCTGATTCCTCGGCACGCCGGCTATGAACAACCGCCGCGCGAACCGCTCGACGCTCCCCGGCGCCCCGCACACCAGCGCGACGGTCTGCCGCGATGACGGCCGCAACCCTGCCAGCGCCTCCTCCATATGCTCCGCCAGCACCAGCTCGGCCTGAACACCCTCCATTTCCCGCAACGGACCCGCCAAGTAGTGCCCAAGGTCATCGCGCGTGACATGCACCACCCTGATTTCCCCTTGGTGCCCCTGCCGTAACGCCTCGCGCAAAATGCCCCACAATGGCGCCAGCCCAGTACCCGCTGCCAGCAACCAGAGCGGTCGCGCTTGCCAATCTGGGTCGTAATGCAACGCTCCGCCTCGAATCTCCCCCACGCGCAGCACGTCACCGACCTGCAGCACGCGCGCCTTGTCGCAAAAGGCGCCTGGCCGTTGGCAGTCGATATGAAACTCAAGAAAGTCATCTTCGCCGGGCAGGCTTGCCACGGAGTAAGGCCGCGCCAGCGAGCCGTTCCACAGCACCACATGCTGCCCGGCCTGGTAACGCAACGTCCGCTCCGGCCGCAGACGAAGACGCAGCACTTCGCCAAACCAGTCCACCGCGCAGACCTGCGCGGCGATGCCATCGTGCAGCGGATCGAATACCGCCACGCGCAAATCCTCGACCACGCGGCACTGACAGGCCAGGCGCCAACCCTGGGCGTGCTTTTCCAGCGCCAATGCCTCGGGCAAGGCATCCACCGGCTGCCCATCCAGGCAATGCACCAGGCAGGCATGGCAACCGCCTGCCCGGCAACTGAAAGGCACGTTGAACCCTGCCTCGTTGAGGGCATCGAGCAAGTTACTGCCGGTCGGCACCGCCCAGCGGTGCTCGCCCACGCAAAGTTCGGGCATGGTGGGTGTTTCTCCAAAAGTCACGCTTGCACTGTAAGTCAAGGGCGCAACGGCAGCAAAAAAGATGCCCAAGCGCTGCCGACCATGGTCCAGACCAGTCGCAGGTGTTTCATCGCCACAGGCGCGCTATACTGCCGCGCCTTTTTCCGTCGGCCTGACCAGCCGGCGCCTTGCAAGGCGCTTCGACACGCTGGTCGGCACCGTCGAGCGTCTTTTTGAATGTTCCCGTCTTTAAGAGGAGCGCGCTGCATGACCGTGATCAAGCAAGACGACCTGATTCAGAGCGTCGCCGACGCCCTGCAATTCATCTCGTACTACCACCCCGTCGATTTCATCCAGGCGATGCACGAGGCCTACCTGCGTGAAGAGTCGCCTGCTGCGCGCGACTCCATCGCCCAGATCCTGATCAACTCGCGCATGTGCGCCACCGGCCACCGCCCGATCTGCCAGGACACCGGTATCGTCACCGTGTTCATCCGCGTGGGCATGGACGTGCGCTGGGACGGCGCCACCATGAGCGTCGACGACATGATCAACGAAGGTGTGCGTCGCGCCTACAACCTGCCTGAGAACGTCCTGCGCGCCTCGATCCTGGCCGACCCGGCCGGTGCCCGCAAGAACACCAAGGACAACACCCCGGCTGTCATCCACTACTCGATCGTCCCTGGCGACAAGGTCGAAGTCGATGTCGCGGCCAAGGGCGGCGGCTCCGAGAACAAGTCGAAGATGGCCATGCTCAACCCGTCCGACTCGATCGTCGACTGGGTCCTGAAGACCGTCCCGACCATGGGCGCAGGCTGGTGCCCGCCTGGCATGCTCGGCATCGGCATCGGCGGCACCGCCGAGAAAGCCGCGGTCATGGCCAAGGAAGTGTTGATGGAGTCCATCGACATTCATGAACTGAAAGCACGCGGCCCACAGAACCGCCTCGAAGAGATCCGCCTGGAGCTGTTCGAGAAGGTCAACCAACTGGGCATCGGCGCCCAGGGCCTGGGCGGCCTGACCACCGTGCTCGACGTCAAGATCATGGATTACCCGACCCACGCCGCCTCCTTGCCGGTGTGCATGATCCCGAACTGCGCCGCCACCCGTCACGCGCACTTCGTGCTCGATGGCTCCGGCCCGGCCGAGCTGGAAGCGCCATCGCTGGACGCCTACCCAGAAATCGTCTGGGAAGCCGGCCCGAGCGCCCGTCGCGTCAACCTCGACGACATCACGCCGGAAGAAGTCGCCAGCTGGAAACCGGGCGAGACCATCCTGCTCAACGGCAAGATGCTGACCGGCCGCGACGCTGCGCACAAGCGCATGGTCGAGATGCTCAACCGTGGTGAAGAGCTGCCGGTCGACCTCAAAGGCCGCTTCATCTACTACGTCGGCCCGGTCGACCCGGTCGGTGACGAAGTGGTAGGCCCAGCCGGCCCGACCACCGCCACCCGCATGGACAAGTTCACCCGCCAGATCCTCGAGCAGACCGGCCTGTTGGGCATGATCGGTAAATCCGAGCGCGGCCCTGCTGCCATCGAAGCGATCAAGGACAACAAAGCCGTCTACCTGATGGCCGTCGGCGGCGCCGCCTACCTGGTGGCCCAGGCGATTCGCAAGTCGAAGGTTCTGGCCTTCGCCGAGCTGGGCATGGAAGCGATCTACGAGTTCGAGGTCAAGGACATGCCAGTGACCGTCGCCGTGGACAGCCAAGGCGAATCGGTCCACATCACTGGCCCAGCCCTGTGGCAGAGCAAAATCGCCGAAAGCCTGGCGGTTGAAGTGAAGTAAGGCTGTAGTAACCGGCGCCGGCCCCTACAAAACCTGTAGGTGCCGGCTTGCCGACAATGGGTCCGTACGAGCCTAGCCGACCCTCTCGAACTGCTCCGGCCAGTCCCTACGGGTAAACACCTGCCCTTCTCGCCTCACCCGTCGCACGGTCTCCAGGTCCACCTCGCACACCAACCACTGGCTGCTCGCCGGATTCAGTTGCTCGCTCTGGGCAATCACACCATCGCTGGGCATCCCGAAATCGGGTGGCACGAACAGCCCTGCCCGCCCAATGTTTTCGTCCAAGGCCGGTGACCAAGGCGCCAGGCCCACCGTAGGGCTTTGCAAAACGGCGATCTGGTTCTCCAGGGCTCGCGCCTGAGCGCCGATGCGTACCCGATGAAAACCCGCTTCGGTATCGGTGCAGCTAGGTGCCAGAATCAGGTCGGCCCCTTGCTCCGCCAAACGCCTGGCCAATATCGGAAACTCATTGTCATAACAGATCAGAATGCCCAGTCGCCCCCAAGGGGTGTCGAATACCTGCAACCCCTGCCCCGCTGCGATGTTCCATTGCTCACGTTCGAAACGGGTCATCATCAGCTTGTCCTGATAACCCATCATCCCCTGCGGGCCGAACAACCAGGCGCGGTTGCGGTACTGCCCATCACTGTCGAGCACCGGCAAGCTGCCGGGCTGCAGGTAAACGCCCCATTGCCGAGCGATGCCTTCAGACAACGCCAGCCAACGCTCCACCAGGGGCTGGATGCCAGCGATGGACGCTCTCAGGTCGCCACGCTGCTCCGTCGGTAACTGCCCGCTCAGTACCAGCCCTGCGTATTCCGGCAACAGCAGCAATTGAGCGCCCTCGGCCACCGCTGCCGCACACAGCCTCTGCAAGTGCCCGGCATAGGCTTCCCAGGTTTCATGCAACTCGATGGCGTACTGGCAAGCCGCCAGGCGAATCATATCGGCAGTTCCTTGACCCAGAACGACATCAGCTTGGCAGATTCCTCCTGCTCATCCAGGTCGCGCCAGGCATAGGTGGTCCGCAGCGAGGGGTCATGCAGGAACCCGCGGTTTCGCCAAAAGCCGTGCAGGGGCTTGTAGTCGGCGGGCCTGCGCGGGTGCGCGCCTGGGCGCTCGACCGCACAGAATGCACAGTGATCGAACTCAGCCAGTTTGTGCGCGTAGGACTCACGTTCAATGAAGAATCGCACACCCAGGCCTCGCCCCCGATAAGCCGGAAGCACCACGGACTCGCCAAAATAATAGACGCTGGCAGGGTCGCGCCCCTGGGCCAGGAACGGCTGCTGGAACTGCGTGGCCACATCGACCAACGGCAGGCCGGTCGAGGCACCGACCACCTTGCCGTCATCGAGCGCCAGCACGACCAGGCTACGTCCGGAACGCGCGTAGGTGTCGAGGTAATCGGCTTCGTATTCCATGTCGCCGTCGTAGAGGTAGGGAAACTCGCGGAACACTGTAAGGCGTAGGCGAGCGAGGTCATCGATGTAAGGCGCGCTGGCGGCGCCGTGCAACAGGCGGATTTCCATGCTTGGCGGTCGTTTTGTCGATGTGGATGACGTGCTCGGCTAAGCCGGGCTTGAGGGGAAACCCTATCATCGGGCCAACGTCGATCCCTTTCCCGTACACGACAGGAACATTGCCATGACCGCTACCGAACTCGTCAACGCCTACTACGCCGCCTTCAATGCCGGCGACATGCCGGCCTTTCTCGCCTTGCTCAGCGAAGATGTGATCCACGACATCAACCAGGGCGAGCGGCAGATGGGCAAGGCGGCCTTTGCCGCGTTCATGGACAAGATGAACCGTTGCTACCGCGAGCGCCTGGCCGATATCGTGGTAATGCAGAACGCCGACGGCAGCCGGGCTGCAGCGGAGTTCACCGTGCATGGGGCGTATCTGGCCGATGACGAGGGCTTGCCGCCGGCCAATGGACAGACCTATGTGCTGCCGGCCGGGGCGTTCTTCTATATTCATTGCGGCAAGATCGCCCGAGTGACCAACTACTACAACCTCAATGACTGGGTTGAGCAGGTGGCCTGAAGCGAATCGCGCTATCACCGGCAAGCCGGCTCCTCCACCGATTCTGCAGGAGCCGGCTTGCTGGCGATCGTGCCCCGGTCAGGCGATACGCGTGCCCAGTACCTTCAGAAATGCCGCCAGCCACGCCGGATGCGCCGGCCAGGCAGGCGCAGTCACCAGGTTGCCCTCCACATGCGCCTGGTCCACTGCAATATCGATGAATTTACCACCCGCCAGTCGCACCTCGGGTGCGCACGCTGGATAGGCACTGCACTCGCGCCCCTCGAGCACCCCGGCCGCCGCCAGCAACTGCGCGCCATGACACACAGCTGCAATGGGTTTACCTGCGTCATCGAATGCCTTGACCAGCGCCAGTACCTTTTCATTCAGGCGCAGATACTCCGGTGCGCGCCCTCCTGGAATCAGCAGCGCGTCATAGCGCTCAGCGCGGACCTGCACGAAGTCGTAGTTCAGCGCAAAGTTGTGCCCAGGCTTTTCGCTGTAGGTCTGCTCGCCCTCGAAATCGTGAATCGCCGTGCGCACGGTCTGCCCGGCGACCTTTTCCGGGCACACCGCATGCACGGTATGACCGACCATGCGCATGGCCTGGAATGGCACCATCGCTTCGTAATCTTCGACGTAGTCGCCCACCAGCATGAGAATCTTCTTCGCCGTCATCGCATCCACTCCTTCCGTTGTAGGGGAACAGTCACTGCACGATAGACGGGTTATGCGCCTCTGGATATGCGCCGCCAGTCTCAATCGCGGCGGTCGAGGAAGTTCACCACCAGTCGATCGAGCCAACCCCACACCCGCTGCTTTACCCGCCGCCAGAGTGGCCTGGCATTCCAATGGTCGAGGTCGACGACTTCGCTCAGGGCAAAATCACGCTCGAAGCTTGCCGCCACAGCGGCCGTGAGCGAGGGATCCAGGGCTTCGACGTTGGCTTCGAGATTGAAGCGCAAGTTCCAATGGTCGAAGTTGCACGAGCCAATGCTGACCCAGTCATCCACCAACGCCATTTTCAGGTGCAGGAAGCAAGGCTGGTATTCATAGATCCGTACACCGGCGCGCAGCAGACGGGGGTAATACCGATGACCGGCATAACGCACCGAGGGGTGATCCGTGCGTGGTCCGGTCAGCAGAAGGCGGACATCGACCCCTTTGCCGGCCGCCCGTCGCAACGACCGGCGCACACTCCAGGTCGGCAGGAAGTATGGCGTCGCCAGCCATATGCGCTTCTGCCCGCTGTTCAGCGCGCGTACCAGCGAGTGCAGGATATCCTGATGCTGACGGGCGTCCGCGTATGCCACCCTGCCCATGCCTTGCCCTTGCACCGGAACCTTGGGCAGGCGCGGCAGGCCAAAGCCCTCGGCAGGACGCCAGGCCGTGCGCCGGTTGTTGGCCTGCCATTGGCGATCGAAAAGCATTTGCCAGTCGGACACCACAGCCCCGCTCATCTGCACCATGACCTCATGCCATTCGCTGGTTTCGTGGCCCGGTGTCCAGAACTCGTCGGTGACGCCCGTACCGCCGACCGCTGCCCAGCTTTCGTCCACCAACAGCAACTTACGGTGATCGCGGTAGAGGTTTCGCAGCCCCCGACGCCAGCGCAGGCGGTTGTACCAGCGCAGGTACACCCCGGCGTCCAGCAAGCGTTGGCGCAAAACGGACGTAAAGGCGAGCGAGCCGTAGTCATCGAACAGGCAGCGTACCCGCACGCCGCGCCCGGCGGCCTGCTCCAGCGCCTCGACCACCGCCTCGGCACAGGCGCCCGCTTCGACCAGGTACAACTCCAGATCGACTTGGAGCTCGGCCCGCGCAATGGCCTGCAGCATGCGCGGAAAGAACTCAGGGCCGTCGATCAGCAGCTCGAACTGATTGCCATCCCTCCAAGGGAATACCGGCCCCGGCATGTCAGCGGGCGTTGAAGATCAGCACCGCATTAACCGGCACCGTAGGGTTGATGGACTTGAGCTTGGCGAACTTGCGCAGACGCTGCAGGCCAGGCAGCAGACCATAGTCCTCGGCGCGCAGAATCAGGGGTTCGAGCGTTACTACCTGAAACCGCCGCTCATCCAGCCGAGTGGCCAACAGCAAGGCGTTGTAGCTGTGGGAGCGACCGTGCAGGGTAACGGTGAGCGGCAAGCGCAGTTCAATTTGCGCTCCGTTGGCCAGGTCGTTGATGGGCCGCAGGTCGATCTGCGCTTTGACCGTCGCTTCGGCGAATTGGTCGACGTCGAACAAGTCTTCACGCATGCGCTCGTCACGCAACGGAATACCGCTGCTCACCGAATCCATCTCGATACGCAGTGCCGCTGCACCTTTGCGGTCGACTGTGCCATGCAAGACCAGAAAGCGATGGATCTCGGCCGTGTCGCCGTTCTTGCCAGTGACGAACGAGAGGCGCGAAGACTCGCCATCGAGGTGCCAGTTGGCGTGGGCGGGCAGGCACATGGCCAGGAGCAATGCGGGTAGAAGACGGGGCAGCTTGAACATGACAGATCTCGTGAAACTTGACCGCCAACCTTACCCGCCCGCTTTCAAGGCAGCAAGCGGCAGCCCTCGCGCTCGCCCTGCCAGAGCGCCTGGTTGCGCTGGCCCAGGCCTTCGGCGGTGACCAGGCGTTGCATGGGGTCCTCTTGTAGCAGGCTCAACGGCAGGTATTGCTTCACGTAACCGCGGCAATAGGCCCGGTCGAAGCCCATGACGAACCGGCAAGAGCAATACTCCTTGGCAGAATACGCTGACAGTATCGCGGGAAAATCCGCCAGCGCCTGACGCTCCTGCCACGCCCAGGCCAGCAGTATCACCAACACCAGCAACAGCACGGGTTTCATCCCCCCTCCTTGACCACGGCCGCCAACACTCGCTTGAGCAACTCGTTGTGGCTGTAGCGGCCGTCACGGTCATCGGCGTAGCGGACGACCACCAGTTTCTGCGCCGGCAGCACATACAGTGCCTGGCCCCAGTGGCCAAGCGCGGCATAGGCCTGTGGCGGTACATCCGGCCACGGCGGGGCATGGCCGGGCAGTGGCTGGTTGAGCCACCAATGGCCGCCTGGGTTGGCTTCGCCGGGTACGGCCTGGGCCTCGTCGAACAGCGTACGGTTGAAGCTGACCCACTGCGCAGGCAGCAGTTGCCGCTCACGCCAGCGGCCTTCGCGCAGCATCAGCAGGCCGATACGCGCGAGGTCCCGGGCGCTGAGGTACAGATAGGAAGAGCCGACGTAGGTGCCTGCGCCATCACGCTCCCAGACTGCGCTTTCGATGCCCAGAGGAGTGAACAACGCCTGCCAGGGATAGTCGGCGTACGTCTCCGGCTCGACCATACCGTGCAGGGCTGCCGCCAGCACATTGCTGTCGCCGCTGGAGTAGAAAAAGCGCTGGCCTGGCCGCTCGCTGGCGCCACGCGAGGCGGTATAGGCGGCCATGTCGTTACGCCCACGGGTATACAGCATGGCCACCACGGAAGACTTCAACGGCGCGTATTCATAGTCTTCCTGCCAGTCCAGCCCGCTGGCCCAGTGCAGCAGATCGGCCAGGCGCACGTCCGGGTGTGCCTGCATGGGCGGGTAGAAGCGGGCCACCGGGTCCTGAAGTTGAAAACGTCCTTCGCCGTGGGCCACCCCCAGCAGCGTGGCCAGCACGCTTTTGCTGACCGACCAGGTCAGGTGCGCCGTGCTGGCCGTGGTGGGGGCTGCGTAACGCTCGTGGATGATGCGCCCATCGTGGATGATCAACAGCGCATCGGTGCGCACGCCGCTGCGCTCGGTGGGGCTGCGTTCGGCGAAGGCGTAAGTGTCGACGGAGTGCCAGTCGACAGGGGTGTTTTCGAGCCGCCAATCCGGCTCGGGCCACTCCTCGGCCCAGGCTGTGGCTAACGTCATACCGGACACGAGCAGCAATTGCCTGAGAAGGGTCATGGGATTCAACGATCAGTGCGGTCCTGGGGGCTACGGCCCTGCGTCGCGAAAGGGCCGCAAAGCGGCCCCAAGGCTCGTCAGATCTCCGAAGCCTGCCTGACGTTCATGACAATCCCGCTGTCTCCCAGGCTTTGGCCAGGCGTTTATCCCGCGCCGCAGCTGCCAGCGCCAGGACGCCCTGATCCCGTTGCCACAATTGCGCCCAATGCGCCGGCCCAGCTTTCAGGGCCTTGTCGATATCCCCCCGCAATGCCTGGAACTGGGCGAACAGTCCGCCCAGCAGCAGATGACAACCCACGCTGTCGGCACATTGACGACTGCCCTCGGCGCAACCCGCCAGCACCCCCAGGAGCCGCAAGCGCAATTCCTGCGGCCAAGCGCATTCCTGACCGACGCCATACAGCCATGCCGTCAGCGCCGCGAGCACATAAAGGTCTTCCAGCGAACGGAACGGCTTGACGTAGGCATCCCAGCCATCCCCCGCCAACAACTCGCAGGCAGCCTGCTGCAATACCAATCGGCCATGGCCGACCTCCGGCATCAGCGGCAAGGTTGGTAACGCTTCCAGCGTCACGCCCGGCTCGCCTGGATACACCACCGCCAGTTGCAACCTCGGCGCCTCACCTGGCGCTTCGCTGCGCGCCGCCACCAGCAGCCACTCGGCATCGAGCCCGGCGGTGACGAAGTCCTTGCTACCACTCAGGCGCAGCCCGTCCAGCCGTGTATGCATGTCCGCCGGCCGCACGCTACGCCGTTCGGTCGCGCACAAGGCGCCAAGGCTGGCAGGCGCGCTGGGCCAGAGCACGCGCAGCGCCGCCTGGTAACCGATCAGAAATGCCAGGCCCGGCGTGGCCATGGCACGCCCCCCGAGCACGGCCAGCTCGAACGGAGCAGCCGCACCCAGGCGCTCCAGCTGTGCGGTGTATACCTCGCCCAGGGTGCCCGCCAGCGGCTGGCGATAGGGGTCGTTGAGTCGTTGCAACCAGGGCATCACAGGCTCCTCCGAGGGGTTGTCACGCAAGCATCACTAAAGATTCACGGGGGTGACACCGCACCTACCTAGGCTGACTTTGCACAACAAAGCCGACCGGCCGCAACCCTTCATGGCTGGCTTATGGAGACTCGTATGACTCGGATCGCTCGCTCTGGCGACAATAGCACTGAACGCCGTCTGCAAGCCGAACGCCTGGTCGGCGCCACGGCCCTGCAGGAAGCCCAGGCCTTGCGCTACAAAGTGTTCAGCGCAGAATTCAAGGCCAAGCTCAAAGGTGCCGAACAGGGTCTGGACATGGACGACTACGACGTGCACTGCCGTCATATCGGCGTGCGCGACCTGAGCACCGGCGAACTGGTAGCCACCACACGCCTGCTCGATCACCAGGCTGCCAGTAGCCTGGGTCGTTTCTACAGCGAAGAAGAATTCAGCCTGCACGGTCTGCTGCAATTGCAAGGGCCGCTCCTGGAATTGGGGCGCACCTGCGTCGACCCCGCCTACCGCAATGGCGGCACCATCGCCGTGCTCTGGGGCGAACTGGCCGAAGTGCTCAACGAAGGCCGCTACAGCTACCTGATGGGCTGCGCCAGCATTCCGATGCAGGACGGCGGCGTCCAGGCCCACGCCATCATGCAGCGCCTGCGCGAACGCTACCTGTGCACCGAACACCTGCGTGCCGAACCGAAGAACCCCCTGCCGAGCCTGCCGCTGCCGAACAACGTCATTGCCCAGCTGCCGCCCCTGCTCAAGGCCTACATGCGCCTGGGGGCGAAAATCTGCGGCGAGCCATGCTGGGACGAAGACTTCCAGGTTGCCGACGTGTTCATCCTGCTCAAGCGGGACGACCTCTGCCCGCGGTACGCCCGCCACTTCAAGGCGGCAGTCTGATGCCGAAAGTGCGGGTACTGGCCCGCCTGACACGACTGATGCTGGTATTGCTGCTAGGCGTGCTGATGGCCAGCGTCATCGCCCTCGGCGAACGCCTGGGGTTGAAGGCGTCCTCCGAACGCCGCCAGCGCTGGACTTGCCTGTTCATGAAACGGCTGGTCGCCGCCTTGCCCTTCGAGATCCGGGTATTCGGCGAGCTGCCGCCAAAACCGATGCTGTGGGTCAGCAACCACGTGTCCTGGACCGATATTCCACTGCTGGGCATGCTGATGCCGTTGTCGTTTCTGTCCAAAGCCGAAGTGCGCCATTGGCCGCTGGCCGGCTGGCTGGCAGAGAAGGCCGGCACGCTGTTCATTCGCCGTGGCGGTGGCGACGCCCAGCGCCTGCGCGAGCAGATCAGCGAGCGGTTGGGCCAGGCGCAGCCGCTGCTGATCTTCCCGGAAGGCACTACCACCGATGGCCGGCAACTGCGCACCTTCCACGGCCGCTTGCTGGCGGGCGCCATCGATCGCGGCATACCGGTGCAACCGGTGGCCATCCAGTACCTGCGTGAAGGCGAAACCGACCTCTTTGCACCGTTCATTGGCGAGGACGACCTCGTATCGCATTTGATGCGATTGTTTGGTCAGCCGCCAGGCGAGGTGCACATCCACTTGCTGGCGCCTATCTGCAGCGTGGAAAAAGAGCGAGCGGCCCTGGCATTTCAGGCGCAGCAGGCGATCCACCTGACGCTGTTCGGGGTCAGGGAGGACGAGGTGGTAACCCGTCGGCAGCCTCGGGCGGCCTGAAGCTTTCGCGGGGGATCCCTGGTTCAAACACGCCCCGCTGCGGCGAATGCCTGCAACTGCGGATAGAACGCACGAAAATCCGCCAGCAATGGCTCGTACAACCGCTCCAGCTCGTCCATGACACCGGCCATTCCCTCAGGGCGCGACAACCGCCGGCCAATACCCCTGAATACCTGCTCCAGGGTCGCGAAATCGCCATAGGCCCCAAGCCAGTCATCCGCAGCCATGAACGGCGCGATATGCGCCAGTCGCCCTGGCAGCTCGGGCTCGGCCAGCAGCACGCGATAGAAGTCCTGCGTGAACGCCGCCAGTGGTTGATCGGCGTAGTCGCCCCAATGACGTGCCAGGCAATGGTCGAAGAACACGTCCAGGATGATCCCGGCATAACGCCGCCGCTCCTGGGGAAAACGCGCCAACGCGGCCAACACCAGGGGATGGCGGTCGGTGTAGCTGTCAATGTGACGGTGCAGCCGAATGGCAGCCTCAAGGGCTGGCGGGAAGCGCCCTTCCAAGGCGCCTTTGACGAAGTCGCCGTAGAGACTGCCCAGCAGTTGCTGTGGCGCCGGCCCCCCCAAGTGCAGATGCGCGAGATAGTTCATGGACGCAGTCTAGCACCGTCCCCGGGCATATCGTTATAACGCGATATAGCGATTCGTGCTCAGCTCAGAACGACTTCATATTTGTATATCGCGAACTAACGATCTACATTTCGCTTCATCGCGATATACCGCTACACCACGAGCCTAACCATGCCTCTCGATCTCGACGAAATCATCAAAGCCTTGGCCCATCCGGTCCGGCGAGAAATCCTCACCTGGCTGAAGGACCCGGCAGCGCAATTCCCTGACCAGTACCACAGCACCGAGCACGGCGTCTGTGCCGGGCAGATCGACCAACGCTGCGGCCTGTCGCAGTCGACGGTCTCCGCCCACCTGGCCACCTTGCAACGCGCCGGCCTCATCAGCAGCCAGAAGATCGGCCAGTGGCATTTTTTCAAACGTAACGAGGACACCATCAAGGCGTTCCTCGCGCAGATGAGCCAAGAGCTCTGACAAGGACCACGACATGACCACCCTTTTCGATCCGATCACCCTCGGCGACCTGCAATTGCCCAACCGCATCATCATGGCCCCTCTCACCCGCTGCCGCGCCGACGAAGGCCGCGTGCCCAATGCACTGATGGCCGAGTACTACGTGCAGCGTGCTAGCGCCGGGCTGATCCTGAGCGAGGCGACTTCAGTGACGCCCATGGGCGTCGGCTACCCCGACACCCCCGGCATCTGGTCCGACGACCAGGTACGCGGCTGGAACAACGTGACCAAGGCAGTGCACGCCGCAGGCGGTCGCATGTTCCTGCAGTTGTGGCACGTTGGCCGTATCTCGCACCCCAGCTACCTCAATGGTGAATTGCCGGTAGCACCGAGCGCGATCAAGCCCAAGGGCCACGTGAGCCTGGTGCGGCCCCTTGCCGACTACCCTACCCCGCGTGCCCTGGAGACCGAAGAGATTGCCGACATCGTCGAGGCTTACCGGGTAGGTGCGGAAAATGCCAAGGCCGCCGGTTTCGACGGCGTCGAGATTCACGGCGCCAACGGCTACCTGCTTGACCAGTTCTTGCAGAGCAGCACCAACCAGCGCACCGACCGTTATGGTGGCTCGCTGGAAAACCGTGCGCGTCTGCTGCTGGAAGTGACCGATGCGGCAATCGAAGTATGGGGCCCTGGCCGCGTCGGCGTTCACCTGGCGCCACGTGCCGACTCCCATGACATGGGCGACGACAATCGTGCCGAAACGTTCACCTATGTCGCCCGTGAACTGGGCAAGCGCGGCATTGCGTTCATCTGCTCGCGCGAGAAGGAAGCCGATGACAGCATCGGCCCGCTGATCAAGGAAGCGTTCGCAGGCCCTTACATCGTCAACGAACGTTTCGACAAGACCAGCGCGAACGCGGCACTGGCCAGTGGCAGGGCGGATGCAGTGGCCTTTGGTGTGCCATTCATCGCCAACCCTGACTTGCCTGCACGCCTGGCTGCGGATGCGCCGCTGAACCAGGCGCACCCTGAAACCTTCTACGCCAAGGGGCCGGTCGGCTACATCGACTATCCGCGGATGTAATCGCAGCCCTGGTCGCCGGCAACCCGGCGATCAGGGGTGCAACGGTTCTCAGGGCCGCGCGTTGATCTGCTGTTGCAGGTTCTGGATCTGACTTTGCAGGGTATTGATGCTACGAGTGGTCTGCCCACGAAACGCATCGAACTCCTGGACCGAAGCCCCACCAGAGGCCGCTGCCGGTCGGTTGTCCGCCTGGCTCTTCAATACCAGCACATCTTGCTCCAGGCTCTCGATCGCGGCGTTGGGGTTGCCCTGCTTTTTCAGCGCTGCCACTTCTTCGCTCAGGTTCTTCAGCTGGCCATCGAGCTTGCCACCGTCCACCTGCCCCGACTTCAGTGCCGCCAGTTCAGCGTTCACTGCCTTCAACTGCGCCTGCAGCTGGCTTTGCAGCTCGGTGACCGCCTTCTGCTGTTCGCGGGTGTCAGCCAGCACTTGCTCCAGACGCTTGCCCAAGTCTCCCGCCTGCCCGGCCACACCCTGTTGCTGCTTGCCCTGCTCGGCCAGACTGGCCTGCAACTGACGAATCTGCAGCTTCAAAGCCTCGCTCCCGGTGTTGGCAGTGGACTCCGTGGCCGCCACTTTGCCGCTGATCGCCTGCAGTCGCCCAGCGGCTTCCTCGCTGATGCGGGCGAAGCTTTCCTGGGTAGCCACCAGCTGCTGCTCCATCAGCGTGATCTGCTGGAAGCTCCACCAACCGAGGCCTGCCAGCGCGATGACCGAAGCCCCGAGCAAGGCCCACAGCGGGCCGGTGCTGGCCGGGCGAGCAGCCTTGTGCCGGCTGCGCGCCACGTGCGCGGGCAGCAGTTCGTCATCATCAGGGGTGCCGGCCCGCAGGGTCGGCACGTCATCGAAGTCGTCGTGGGAATCGTTACGCATGGGTGCATTCAACCGCAGTAGTAGCAAAGAGGCATGATTATAAACCGCTCACGCGGCGCACTGATGACCATCATCGGCACGCCAGGTTCACTGGCCAGCCGGCAAGTGCTTCCACCACGCACAGAATTCATCCAGCGCCGTCCACAGGCTCACCTTGGGCTGGTAGTCCAAGTAGTGCCGCGCGCGGCTGATATCCAGGGTGAAATCGCGGCTCATCACCTGCATCCCCAGGCGTGACAACGTTGGCTGCGGTCGACCGGGCCAGAGCAGGCAGGCCGCCTCGTTGATGGCCGCGAGACTGTAGGCCAGCCCATAGGAGCGGTAGCGGGTGACTTGCGGCAACTGCATCTGGCGCATCACATAGTTGACCACGTCCCACAACGGCAGCGGGTGCCCGTTACTGATGTTGTAGGCCTGGCCAAGGGCACGGTCTTCGGCGAACAGGGCACTGAGCAGCGCCTCGTTGAGGTTGTGCACACTGGTGAAGTCGACCTTGTTCAGGCCATTGCCAATGATGGCTACCCGGCCCTTGCGCTGCATGTTCATCAAGCGCGGGAAAATGCTGGCATCCCCTGCGCCCGTGACGAACCGTGGGCGCAGGGCCAACACTTCCAGGCCGAACTCCTGGGCGCCGAAGACCTTCTGTTCGGCCAGGTACTTGGTCTGCGCGTAGTGGTCGTGGAAACGCCGGGGTATCTGGTCTTCACGAACGTCCAGACGCGAGCGGCCATTGAAGTAGATCGACGGCGACGACAAGTGCACCAGGCGCCGCACATGCTCTTTCAGGCAGCCCTCTACGACGTTCTCGGTGACCACCACATTGCCTTGGTGGAAATCCTGGTAACGCCCCCAGTTGCCCACAGCTCCGGCGCAGTGCACCACCGCCTCGACCCCTTGGCACAGACGACGCGCCAGCTCGGCATCGCCCAGGTCGCCCGGGATGAACTGCGCACCGCGCTTGACCAGATGCTCGACACCTTCGGCACGCCGACCGCTGACCCGCACGTCCAGGCCTTGCTCCAGGGCGAAACGCGCAAAGCGTCCGCCGATGAAGCCACTCGCGCCGGTGACCAGAATTCGCATGTAAGACCCCGTCTTGCCAGATTTCAGATGCAACTGACGCCAGCCGCGACTACAAGGGCACCAGCCATTGCCGTGCGCTGTGCCGCAAGTGATCGGTCAGTTGCGCGAGCAGGTGCCCGCCATTGCGCCAATGATGCCAGTACAACGGGACATCGATAGGAGTATCTACGCAGATTTCCACCAACTGACCGTTGGCCAGTTGCTCGCGGGCCTGCAATTCGGGAACCAGTCCCCAGCCCAGGCCGGCTTCGGTCATGCGCAGAAAACCCTCAGACGATGGGCAAAGGTGGTGCAGGAAGCCGTCCTGTATGCCGAGTGATGCCAGGTAGCGGTGCTGGAGGAAATCGTCCGGCCCGTAAACGATGGCCGGGGAGCGCGCCAGCCGCTTGGCATCGAAACCCTTGGGGAAATAACGCGCCATGAATGCCGGACTGGCCAGCGCCCGGTAGCGCATCGCCCCCAGCGCCAGGCTGCGCGCACCGGCCACCGGTCGTTCGCTGCCGCACAGGCAGGCCGCCACTTCACCGGCGCGCATGCGTTTGAGGCCAACCTCCTGGTCTTCCACCACCAGGTCGGTCAGCACTTGTTGCTCGGCACAGAACGCCCCCACCGCGCGCGCCCACCAGGTCGCCAGGCTGTCGGCGTTAAGCGCGATGCGCAAGCGCTCGGGCAAGCCCTCCTCGTCCAGCGCCGGTACCTGGCGCTGCAAGTCGCGCTCAAGCAGACGCACCTGCTGCACATGGTTGAGCAACTGCCGACCGACCTCGGTCGGACTCGGTGGTGCAGCCCGCACCAGCACCGGTTGGCCGACTCGCGCCTCAAGCAACTTGATGCGTTGCGAAATCGCCGATTGCGACAACCCCAGCGCCTGTGCCGCCCGTTCGAAGCCGCCTTGCTCGATCACGGCGGCGAGCGCAGAGAGCAATTTGTAGTCGAACATCAATTTCCCTAATGACGGATCAGCGTTATTTGTTTTTCTTATACAGCGCTGTTCCCCACAATGGCCAGCAACTTCTTTCAGTCATCAGCACCCACGGCTTCGTGGGTGTCAGTGGAGTGTTCCCGCCATGTGGCAAAGCTATTTGAACGGTATGTTGGTGGCCTTCGGCCTGATCATGGCCATCGGCGCGCAGAATGCGTTCGTCCTGGCCCAGAGCCTGCGCCGGGAGCATCACCTGCCGGTGGCGGCGCTGTGCATCGTGTGCGATGCGATCCTGGTCGCCGCCGGTGTGTTCGGCCTGGCCACGGTGCTGGCGCACAATCCGACGCTGCTGGCGATTGCCCGCTGGGGTGGCGCGCTGTTCCTGCTCTGGTATGGCGCCAAGGCGCTGCGCAGCGCCTGCTCGAAGCAGAGCCTGCAACATCAGGAAGGCCAGGGTATGCGCTCGCGCCGAGCGGTGTTGCTCAGTGCCTTGGCGGTAACGCTGCTCAACCCACACGTGTACCTTGACACCGTACTGCTGATCGGTTCGCTCGGTGCCCAGCAAACTGTGCCAGGCGCCTACGTGGCCGGTGCGGCCAGTGCTTCACTGGTGTGGTTCTCGACCCTGGCCCTGGGCGCGGCCTGGCTGGCCCCCTGGCTGGCACGCCCAACAACCTGGCGCCTGCTAGACCTGATGGTAGCGGTGATGATGTTCGCGGTGGCGGCGCAGTTGATCTTCAACTGAGCCCAGCGCCTGCAGGACCTGGCGTGCCAGTGATGAGGCCGGTGCTGGCAACCGCTCTGGAACCTCTATTCCCTATCTTTGTCGCGTGGTTATGCGCGGGGGCTGGTGCTATGATCCTGCCCTCGCGTCGCAAAGAGTACATACTCGCTGACGCCTACCGGGCCGCCCGTGATCGGCCTTGCGCAAACCGCGAACTAGACCTGAATCAGGAGATCCACCATGGCTTTTGAATTGCCGCCGCTGCCGTACGCCCATGATGCCCTGCAGCCGCACATCTCCAAGGAAACCCTGGAGTATCACCACGACAAGCACCACAACACCTATGTCGTGAACCTGAACAACCTGGTCCCAGGCACAGAATTTGAAGGCAAGACCCTGGAAGAGATCGTCAAGAGCTCTTCGGGCGGCATCTTCAACAACGCCGCTCAAGTCTGGAACCACACCTTCTACTGGAACTGCCTGTCGCCAAACGGCGGTGGCCAACCGACCGGCGCCCTGGCTGACGCCATCAACGCCGCCTTCGGTTCCTTCGACAAGTTCAAGGAAGAGTTCACCAAGACTTCCGTCGGCACCTTCGGTTCCGGTTGGGGCTGGCTGGTGAAGAAGGCCGACGGCTCCCTGGCCCTGGCCAGCACCATCGGCGCTGGCTGCCCGCTGACCAGCGGCGACACCCCGCTGCTGACCTGCGACGTCTGGGAGCACGCCTACTACATCGACTACCGCAACCTGCGTCCGAAGTACGTCGAGGCGTTCTGGAACCTGGTCAACTGGGCCTTCGTTGCCGAGCAGTTCGAAGGCAAGACCTTCAAGGCCTGATTCAGGCTTGTCCGAAAAACCCGGCCCAGCGCCGGGTTTTTTATTGGGCTCAGCGTTGACTTCGATGCATGCCGTGAGTGGTGCGGGGCATGTCAGATCGAGCACCGCCCGCGCGGTGCATCGCGAGCAAGGCTCGCTCCTACGGTTGTTTCACGCCAATCAAGGTAGGAGCGAGCCTTGCTCGCGATGCTTTTTTGTTCGCCGATATGGGGCCGGTGCAGGATCGAGCGCCGCTTACGCGACGCATCGCGCGGGCGGCGCTCGATCTCATAACCGCTCGCATTTTCCCTCATGTCCGAATACATGCCTCCCCCTCTTGCTCCCCTCGCATAGCGCGCTAACATCAAACGTCTGGAATGTTGATGCAGCGCACTCAAGTCGCATGGCAGCGCAACCGATACACTGCTCAGGACGGAACCCGCAATGAGCCGCCGCGACTCGCGAACTGCCCGTGGCAACCGGCCGATAGTGTATTGCCAACGTTGATGGCAAAATGATGCCATGCGCATGGATTAAGGAAACCCCATTGAAGCTGGAATTGCGGAACAGCTTGTCGGTCAAGTTGCTCAGGGTCGTGCTGCTGTCGGCGTTGGCGGTCGGCGTGGTTCTCAGCTGCGCGCAGATCGTCTACGACACCTACAAGACCCGCCAGGCCGTGAACAGCGATGCCCAGCGGATCCTCGACATGTTCCGCGATCCATCGACCCAGGCGGTGTACAGCCTCGACCGGGAAATGGGCATGCAGGTCATGGAGGGGTTGTTCCAGGACGAGTCGGTGCGCATGGCCTCGATCGGCCACCCCAACGAAACCATGCTGGCCGAAAAATCCCGCCCACTGCGCGACATGTCGATGCGCTGGCTGACCGACCTGATCCTCGGCCAGGAACGCACCTACACCACCCAACTGGTTGGCCGCGGCCCCTACAGCGAGTACTACGGCGACCTGAGCATCACCCTCGACACCGCCGCCTACGGCGAAGACTTCCTGATCAATGCGGTGATCATCTTCATTTCCGGCGTACTGCGCGCCCTGGCCATGGGCCTGGTACTGTACCTGGTCTACCACTGGCTGCTCACCAAGCCATTGTCGAAGATCATCGACCACCTGACCCAGATCAACCCCGACCGCCCCAGCCAGCACCAGATACCGCTGCTCAAGGGCCACGAAAAGAACGAACTGGGCATCTGGGTCAACACTGCCAACCAGCTGCTGGCCTCCATCGAGCGCAATACCCACCTGCGCCATGAAGCCGAGAACAGCCTGCAGCGCATGGCCCAGTACGACTTCCTCACCGGCCTGCCCAACCGCCAGCAACTACAGGAACAGCTGGACAAGATCCTCGTCGACGGCGGCCGCCTGCAGCACCGCGTAGCGGTACTGTGCGTGGGACTGGATGACTTCAAGGGCATCAACGAGCAATTCAGCTACCAGGCGGGCGACCAACTGCTGCTGGCCCTGGCCGACCGTCTGCGCGCCCATAGCGGCCGTCTCGGTGCCCTGGCGCGCTTGGGCGGCGACCAGTTCGCCCTGGTCCAGGCCAATATCGAGCAGCCCTATGAGGCGGCCGAGCTGGCGCAGAGCATCCTCGACGACCTGGAAGTGCCGTTCGCCCTCGACCATCAGGAAATCCGCCTGCGCGCCACCATTGGCATCACTCTGTTCCCTGAGGATGGCGACAGCACCGAAAAACTGCTGCAAAAAGCCGAACAGACCATGACCCTGGCCAAGGCACGCTCGCGCAACCGTTACCAGTTCTACATCGCCAGCGTCGACAGCGAGATGCGCCGACGCCGCGAACTGGAAAAAGACCTGCGCGAAGCCCTGTCGCGTAACCAGCTGTACCTGGTGTACCAGCCGCAGATCAGCTACCGCGACAACCGGGTGGTGGGTGTGGAAGCGCTGCTGCGCTGGCATCACCCCGAGCTGGGCATGGTCCCACCGGACCAGTTCATCCCCTTGGCCGAGCAGAACGGCAACATCATCGCCATCGGCGAATGGGTGCTCGACCAGGCCTGTCGCCAATTACGCGAATGGCACGACATGGGCTTCAGCGATCTGCGCATGGCGGTGAACCTGTCCACCGTGCAACTGCACCACAATGAACTGCCACGGGTGGTCAACAACCTGCTGCAGGCCTACCGCCTGCCGCCGCGCAGCCTGGAGCTGGAAGTCACCGAGACCGGCCTGATGGAAGACATCAGCACCGCTGCCCAGCACCTGCTGAGCCTGCGTCGTTCCGGCGCGATGATCGCCATCGACGATTTCGGCACCGGCTACTCCTCGCTCAGCTATCTGAAGTCGCTACCGCTGGACAAGATCAAGATCGACAAGAGCTTCGTCCAGGACCTGCTGGACGATGACGACGATGCCACCATCGTTCGCGCCATCATCCAGTTGGGCAAGAGCCTGGGCATGCAGGTGATTGCCGAAGGCGTGGAAACCGCCGAGCAGGAAAGCTACATCATTGCCCAGGGCTGCCATGAGGGCCAGGGCTACCACTACAGCAAACCGCTGTCCGCGCGTGAACTGGTGAGTTTCCTCAAGCAGGCGCAGCGCAACCACGTATCGGCGCTGTAACACCGCTCCCCTCTGGTTACAGGCCGTGACCTGCATTTACATGAATTGCATGCTGGCCTCTTTACAGCAAATGCAAATCTTTCGCATGATGTTACGCTTTCGCGTGCCACGGCACACGGCCTAACCCATGGTCCAACTCCACGACGCAGGAAACCAACAATGATTCGAATGCCTCTGGCCTCCGCCAGTCTGCTGGCCATCGCCATCGCTCTCGCCGGTTGCGGTGAAGGCAAGGATGACAAGGCTGCCGCTCCGCAAGCTCAGGCACCTGCTGCCGCCAGCACCGCTGCAGCAGCGCCGGGGGCTGTCGACGAAGCGGCCGGCAAGGCCGTGGTCAAGCATTACACCGAGATGGTCTACGCCGTGTACAGCGACTCGTTGAGCACCGCCAAGGCCCTGCAGACCGCCGTCGAGGCATTCCTGGCCAAGCCCAACGACGAAACCCTCAAAGCCGCCAAGGCTGCCTGGGCCGCCGCGCGCGTTCCGTACCTGCAGAGCGAAGCCTTCCGCTTCGGCAACACCATCATCGACGACTGGGAAGGCCAGGTTAACGCCTGGCCCCTGGACGAAGGCCTGATCGACTATGTCGACAAGAGCTACGAACACGCCCTGGGCAACCCGGCCGCCAGCGCCAACATCATCGCCAACACCCAGATCCAGGTGGGCGAAGAGAAGGTCGACGTCAAGGACATCACCCCGGAGAAACTGGCCAGCCTGAATGAGCTGGGCGGCTCCGAAGCCAACGTCGCCACTGGCTACCACGCCATCGAATTCCTGCTCTGGGGCCAGGACCTCAACGGCACCGGCCCAGGCGCTGGCAACCGTCCAGCCTCCGACTACCTGGAAGGCAAAGGCGCCACTGGCGGCCATAACGAGCGTCGCCGCGCCTACCTGAAGGCCGTCACCGAACTGCTGGTCAAAGACCTCGAAGAGATGGTCGGCAACTGGGCGCCGAACGTCGCCGACAACTACCGCGCCAAGCTGGAAGCCGAGCCTGTCAACGACGGTCTGCGCAAGATGCTGTTCGGCATGGGCAGCCTGTCGCTGGGTGAACTGGCGGGCGAGCGCATGAAGGTTTCCCTGGAAGCCAACTCCCCTGAAGACGAGCAGGACTGCTTCAGCGACAACACCCACTACTCGCACTTCTATGACGCCAAGGGCATCCGCAACGTCTACCTGGGCGAGTACACCCGTCCCGACGGCACCAAGCTGACCGGCCCAAGCCTGTCGGAACTGGTGGCCAAGGTCGATCCGGCTGCCGACGCCACCCTCAAGGCCGATCTGGAGGCCACCGAGGCGAAGATTCAGGTCATCGTCGACCACGCCCTCAAAGGCGAGCACTACGACCAACTGATCGCCGCCGACAATGCTGCCGGCAACCAGATCGTGCGCGACGCCATCGCCTCGCTGGTCAAGCAGACCGGTGCGATCGAACAGGCCGCTGGCAAGCTGGGTATTGCCAACCTGAACCCGGATACCGCTGATCACGAGTTCTGATTCAGCATTGGCAATGTGGGAAGAGGCGGCCTTCGGGTCGCCTTTTTCGTTCACACCCATTTCATCTGGCAATTGCAAATTGCTCTTATTCAAACTTCCCTGGTTTGCTAAGCTTGCACGCCGGTTTTTCGCTCACGCCCAGGATTCTCGATGTCCTTGACGCTGTCCCGACTTTCCCCTCTGCTGCTGGCCTTCGCGCTCACCGCCTGTGACGACGCCCCGCGCTTTACCCAGGCCGAGCCCGGCGAAGCGCTGTCCGCGGGTCAAGCGACCGTGCAGCGTAGCGACCGCAACGCCTTTTCGATGCCGTCGGCAAACCTGTCGCCCGAGCGGCGCCTGGACTTCAGCGTCGGCAACAGTTTCTTCCGCAACCCCTGGGTGATCGCTCCCTCCACCACCACCGCACGTGATGGTTTGGGCCCGCTGTTCAACACCAATGCCTGCCAGAACTGCCATGTCCGTGACGGACGCGGCCACCCGCCCGGCCCGGATGACAGCAATGCGGTGTCGATGCTCGTGCGCCTGTCGATTCCCGACCAACCCTACCTGGCCAAGGAAATCGAACGCCTGGGCGTGGTGCCCGAGCCAGTCTATGGCACCCAGTTGCAGGACATGGCCATCCCCGGCGTGGCACCAGAAGGCAAGGTGCGCGTGAGCTACGACCGCCAGACCGTGACCTTCGAGGACGGCCACCAGGTCGAACTGCGCAAGCCGACCTTGCAGATCACCCAGCTTGGCTATGGGCCGATGCACCCCGATACACGCTTCTCCGCCCGTGTAGCGCCGCCCATGATCGGCCTCGGCCTGCTCGAAGCCATCCCCGAAGCCGACATCCTGGCCAATGAAGACCCCGATGACCGCAACCGCGACGGCATCCGTGGCCGCGCCAACCGGGTCTGGGACGACGCACAGGGCAAACCGGTGCTTGGCCGTTTCGGCTGGAAAGCCGGCCAGCCCAACGTCAACCAGCAAAATGTGCACGCCTTTGCTGGCGACATGGGCCTGACCAGCACCTTGCAACCGAAGGACGACTGTACCTCGGCGCAAACCGCCTGCTTGTCTGCGCCCAATGGCGACGGCGCCAATGGCGAAAAGGAAGTCAGCGACAACATTCTGCGACTGGTCACGTTCTATACCCGCAACCTCGGCGTGCCAGCCCGACGCAACGTGGATGCGCCGCAGGTACTGGCCGGCAAGAACCTGTTCTTCCAAGCCGGTTGCCAAGGCTGCCACACCCCTCAGTTCACCACAGCCACCAATGCTGCCGAGCCGGAACTGTCGGGCCAGGTCATCCGCCCCTACAGCGACCTGCTGCTACACGACATGGGCCCCGGCCTTGCCGACGAGCGCACCGAGTTCGCCGCTAACGGCCAGGATTGGCGCACGCCGCCGCTCTGGGGCATCGGCCTGACCGAAACGGTCAGCGGCCACACCCAGTTCCTGCACGATGGTCGTGCCCGAAACCTGCTCGAGGCCGTGCTCTGGCACGGTGGCGAAGCCGAGGCGGCACGCAACCAAGTGCTCACCTTCAATGCCGAACAGCGCGCTGCGCTGTTGGCTTTCCTGAATTCACTTTAACGCGTAAGGACCCGGCATGTTCCGACCCAAACTGTTGTTCACCAGCCTCGCCGCACTCGCCCTGGGCGCCTGCTCGCCGCAGGATCCGCAGGCAATCACCTCCGCCGCGATCGCCAAGCAAGTGATCCTGCCCACCTACAGCCGCTGGGTCGAAGCCGACCGCCAGCTGGCTGCCAGCGCCCTGGCCTATTGCGAAGGCAAGCAGTCCCTGGAGGCCGCCCGCGCCGACTTCCTCAATGCGCAGAAGGCATGGGCCGAACTGCAGCCGCTGCTCGTCGGCCCGCTGGCCGAGGGCAACCGGGCCTGGCAAGTGCAGTTCTGGCCAGACAAGAAGAACCTGGTCGGTCGCCAGGTCGAGCAATTGCTCAGTGGCGACAAGCCGGTCGACGCCGAAGCCCTGAGCAAGGCCAGCGTCGTGGTCCGTGGCCTGTCGGCTTACGAATACATTCTGTTCGACAGCAAGCCGGACATCGCCACGGCCGAGCAGAAAGCCCGCTACTGCCCACTGCTGGTGGCCATCGGCGAACACCAGAAGGTGTTGGCCGAGGAGATCCTCAAGACCTGGAACAGCACCGACGGCATGCTGTCGCAGATGACCAAGTTCCCCAACCAGCGCTATGCCGACTCCCACGAGGCCATCGCCGACCTGCTGCGCGCCCAGGTCACCGCCCTGGACACTCTGAAGAAAAAGCTCGGCGCACCGATGGGCCGTCAGAGCAAGGGTATCGCCCAGCCGTTGCAAGCCGAAGCCTGGCGTAGCCACTCCTCGCTCAAGAGCCTGGAAGCCAGCCTGAAAGCTGCCCAAGCGGTCTGGGTCGGGGTCGACAACCAGGGCCTGCGCGGTCTGCTGGGCAGCGATCAGAAAGCGCTGGTGGAAAAGATCGACGACGCCTACGCGACGTCGCTCAAATTGCTGGCCGACAATCACAAGACACTGGGTGAACTGCTTGCCGACGAAGCTGGCCAACAGACCCTCAACCAGATCTACGACAGCCTCAACGTCGTCCACCGCCTGCACGAAGGCGAGCTGGCCAAGGCGTTGAACATCCAGCTTGGCTTCAATGCCAACGACGGTGACTGATCATGCTGCGACGCCAGGCACTCAAACTCGGTAGCGTATTGCTCAGCGCCCTTACCCTGGGCGGTTGGAGCCTGCTGCGCAACAAAGGCAGCGAGCCCCTGCTGCTCTCGGCGCGTGACGATGGCGACGGCAAGCACTATGCCGTCGGGTTTCGCCTGGATGGCACCCAGGTGTTCAGCACCCAGGTCGCCCAGCGTTGCCATGCCATCATCAACCACCCCGTGTTGCCGATAGCGCTTTTCGTCGCCCGGCGTCCTGGTACCGAAAGCTACCTGGTCGACCTGCGCGACGGGCGCCTGTTGCAGACCGTCACCTCACAGCCGAACCGTCACTTCTATGGCCATGCAGTCATTCACAAGGATGGCCAATGGTTGTACGCGACGGAAAACGACACCACCGACCCAGGTCGGGGCGTGCTGGGTATCTATCGCTTCGAGGGCGAGCGCCTGGTGCATACCGGCGAGATCCCGACCCATGGCATCGGCCCGCATGAGGTGGCCTGGCTGCCAGATGGCGAAACCCTGGTCGTGGCCAACGGCGGCATCCGCACCGAAGCCGAGAGCCGGGTCGAGATGAACCTTGATGCCATGGAGCCCAGCCTGGTGCTGATGCAGCGTGACGGCACCCTGCTGAGCAAGGAAACCCTCGCCCAACAGATGAACAGCGTGCGCCACCTGGCGGTGGGCAGCGACGGTACCATTGCCGCCTGCCAACAGTTCATGGGCGATGCCACCGAGACCGCCGAGCTGCTGGCGATCAAGCGTCCGGGCGAGCCGTTCAAGGCCTTCCCGGTGCCGGAACGCCAACTCCAGTCAATGGCCCAATACACCGCCAGCGTGGCCATCCATAGCGACCTGCGCCTGGTGGCGTTGACCGCGCCTCGGGCCAACCGGCTGTTCATCTGGGACCTGGACAGCGGCGCGGTCAAGCTCGATGCGCCGATGCCCGATTGCGCCGGTGTGGGTGCGGTGCAGGACGGTTTCGTCGTGACCTCCGGACAGGGCCGTTGCAGGTTCTATGATTGCCGCAAAGCGGAACTGATCGGGCAGCCGATGAACCTGCCTTCGGGCTTCTGGGACAACCATCTGCACCTGGCTTGATACCTGTGCTGCCCCCATCGCCACGGTTGGTCGCCAAGACCCACCGTGGCGATGGGGGCGGCACAGCCACGACACTCCCCTTCCCCGCCCGTCGAAAACAGTCAATACTTCCCCCATCGCACGTGGGCAGGATCGCCCGTTGTCGTGTCAAAGCGAATAACAACCACCTATCCAAGGAAGTGGACCTATGCTGCGCCGCCGCATGCTTATCATGTTGGCCGTCGTTGGGCTGATCGTGCTGGCCTTGGGGGGCATCAAGGCGTACTCGATCTATCAACAGATCCAGGTGTTCTCTGCGCCCAGGCCACCGATCACCGTGGCTGCCACCCTGGCGGAAGAGCGCCAGTGGCAGACACGCCTGCCTGCTGTGGGCAGCCTCAAGGCATGGCAGGGAGTCGAGCTGAGCCTGGAGCAGTCCGGTACGGTCAAGGCCTTGCACTTCGACTCCGGCCAGCAGGTCAAGGCAGGGCAACTCCTGCTGCAACTGGACAGCGACCAGGAAGCCGCTCTGCTGGGCACGGCTCAGGCTGACCTGGCCCTGGCCAAGGTTGATTACGGACGCGGCAGCCAGCTGGTGGGCGACTCAGCCATCTCTCGGGGCGAGTTCGACCGCCTGACGGCCCAGTACCGGCGCAACCAGGCAGTGGTCGACCAACTCAAGGCCTCCCTGGCGAAAAAGAGCATCAACGCCCCCTTCAGTGGCACCATCGGCATTCGCCAGGTCGATGTCGGTGACTACCTGGCCAGCGGCACGGTGATCGCTACCCTGCAAGACCTGAGCAGCCTCTACGTCGACTTCAACGTGCCCGAGCAAGCTTTACCGCAACTGAGCCTGGGCCAGCAGGTGCTGGTACAGGTGGCGGCGTACCCAGGCCAGACCTTCCCCGCCAGCCTAAGCGCGATCAACCCCAAGGTCGATGAGGACACCCGCAACCTGCTGGTGCGCGCCACCATGGCCAACCCGGACGGCAAGCTGCTACCGGGCATGTTCGCCAACCTGCTGGTGTTGTTGCCCAACCCACAACTCCAGGTAGTGGTGCCTGAAAGCGCCATCACCTACACCCTCTACGGCAACTCGGTGTATGTAGCCACCCCGAAGAAGGACAAGGACGGCAAGATCGAGCACGATGCACAAGGCCACCCGCAACTGACTGCCGAGCAACGCACCGTGCAAACCGGCGAGCGTCGCGACGGCGTGGTGGTGGTCAGCAAAGGCCTTGCGGCCGGGGAGCAGGTGGTCACCGCCGGGCAGCTCAAGCTCACGCCTGGTGCGGCCATCCGCATCGGCCAGGACACCGCGCTGCGTCCCGCCCAAAGCGCCCCGCCCGCGGACTGAACAGGAGTCAGGCATGGCATTCACCGACCCGTTCATCCGCCGCCCGGTACTGGCCTGCGTGGTCAGCCTGCTAATTCTGCTGTTGGGTTTCCAGGCCTGGAGCAAACTGCAGATCCGCCAGTATCCTCAAATGGAGAATGCCCTGATCACGGTGACCACCGCCTACCCCGGGGCCAACGCCGAAACCATCCAGGGCTACATCACCCAGCCCCTGCAGCAGAGCCTCGCCAGTGCCGAGGGCATCGATTACATGACCTCGGTCAGCCGGCAGAATTTTTCGGTCATCTCCATCTACGCGCGCATTGGTGCCGACAGCGACCGCTTGTTCACCGAGTTGCTGGCCAAAGCCAACGAAGTGCGCAACAAACTGCCACAAGACGCCGAAGACCCGGTGCTGAGCAAGGAAGCCGCCGATGCTTCCGCGCTGATGTACATCAGCTTCTACAGCAAGGAGATGAGCAACCCGCAGATCACCGACTACCTGTCACGGGTCATCCAGCCCAAGCTCGCCACCCTGCCAGGCATGGCCGAAGCGGAGATCCTCGGTAACCAGGTGTTTGCCATGCGAATCTGGCTCGACCCTGTGAAGCTTGCCGGTTTCGGCCTGTCGGCCACTGACGTGACCGACGCCGTGCGCCGCTACAACTTCCTCTCCGCTGCCGGCGAAGTGAAGGGCGAATACGTGGTCACCAGCATCAACGCCAGCACCGAGTTGAAGTCGGCCGAGGCGTTCGCCGCCCTGCCGGTGAAGACCAACGGCGACAGCCGGGTGCTGCTGGGGGATGTGGCGCGGGTCGAGATGGGTGCGGAAAACTACGATACGGTCAGCTCGTTCGACGGCACCCCGTCGGTGTACATCGGTATCAAGGCCACCCCCGCTGCCAACCCGTTGGACGTGATCAAGGAAGTGCGTCGCATCATGCCCGAGCTGGAGAGCCAGTTACCTTCGGCGTTGAAAGTGTCGATTGCCTACGACGCCACGCTGTTCATCCAGGCCTCGATCGACGAAGTGATCAAGACCCTTGGCGAGGCAGTGCTGATCGTCATCGTGGTGGTGTTCCTGTTCCTCGGTGCCTTGCGCTCGGTGCTGATCCCCGTGGTGACCATCCCACTGTCGATGATCGGCGTACTGTTCTTCATGCAGATGATGGGCTACTCGCTCAACCTGCTGACCCTGCTGGCGATGGTGCTGGCCATCGGACTGGTGGTGGACGATGCCATCGTCGTGGTGGAAAACATCCACCGACACATCGAGGAAGGCAAGTCACCGTTCAATGCGGCGATAGAAGGCGCACGCGAGATCGCCCTGCCGGTGGTGTCGATGACCATCACCCTGGCTGCCGTCTATGCCCCCATCGGCTTTCTGACCGGGCTGACCGGGGCACTGTTCAAGGAGTTCGCCCTGACCCTGGCCGGTGCGGTGATCATCTCGGGCATCGTCGCCCTGACCCTGTCACCGATGATGTGCGCGCTGCTGCTGCGCGCCGATGCAAACCCCAGCGGCCTGGCCCACCGGCTGGACGTCCTGTTCGAGCGTCTGAAAGTCCGCTACCAGCGAATGTTGCATGCCACCCTCGACAGTCGGCCCGTGGTACTGGTGTTCGCGGTGATCGTCCTGTGCCTGATTCCGGTGCTGCTCAAATTCACCCAAAGCGAACTGGCCCCCAACGAGGACCAGGGGGTGATATTCATGATGAGCAGCTCGCCGCAACCGGCCAACCTCGACTACCTCAATGCGTACACCGATAGTTTCACGCCGATCTTCAAGACCTTTCCCGAGTATTACTCGTCATTCCAGATCAATGGCTTCAACGGCGTGCAGACCGGCATCGGCGGCTTCCTGCTCAAACCCTGGAACGAACGCGAGCGCACCCAGATGGAGTTGCTGCCGCTGGTACAAGCCAAGCTCGAAGAGATTGGTGGCTTGCAGATCTTCGGCTTCAACCTGCCGTCGCTGCCCGGCACCGGCGAAGGCTTGCCGTTCCAGTTCGTGATCAACACAGCCGGTGACTACCCTGCCCTGCTGGAGGTTGCCGAACGGGTCAAGACTCGCGCTCAGGCCTCGGGAAAATTCGCCTTCCTCGATATCGACCTGGCCTTCGACAAGCCTGAAGTGCTGGTCGACATCGACCGGGCGAAGGCGGCTCAAATGGGTGTTTCCATGGAGACCCTCGGCGGTACCCTGGCGACCCTGCTGGGTGAGGCGGAAATCAATCGATTCACCCTCGAAGGCCGCAGCTACAAGGTGATCGCCCAGGTCGAGCGGCCCTACCGCGACAACCTTGGCTGGTTGAACAGTTACTACGTAAAGAACGAACAGGGCCAGATGCTGCCGCTGTCGACCTTGATCACCCTGAGCGACCGCGCCCGCCCACGCCAGCTCAACCAGTTCCAGCAGTTGAACTCGGCGATCATTCAGGGCGTCCCGATGGTCAGCATGGGGGAAGCGCTCAAGACGATGCAGGATATCGCCCGTGAAGAGGCACCGGACGGTTTCGCCTTCGACTACGCCGGGCAGGCCAGGCAGTTCGTCCAGGAAGGCAGCGCACTATGGGTTACCTTTGGCTTGGCGCTGGCAATCATCTTCCTGGTGTTGGCTGCACAGTTCGAGAGTTTCCGCGACCCGCTGGTGATCCTGGTAACGGTACCGTTATCGATCTGCGGGGCGTTGCTGCCGCTATTCCTGGGTATTTCGAGCATGAACATCTACACCCAGGTCGGGCTGGTGACCTTGATCGGGCTGATCAGCAAACACGGCATCCTGATCGTCGAATTCGCCAACCAGTTGCGTGAGGAACGCGGCTTGAGCGTGCGTGAGGCCATCGAGGAAGCGGCGGCCATTCGACTGCGGCCGGTGCTGATGACCACGGCGGCGATGGTGTTCGGCATGGTGCCGCTGATTCTGGCGACCGGGGCCGGGGCGGTGAGCCGTTTTGACATCGGTACGGTGATTGCCACCGGGATGTCGATTGGCACGCTGTTTACCTTGTTTGTGTTGCCTTGTATCTACACCTTGTTGGCGCACAAGGCGAAGGCCAACGAGCCCGCATTAACCTGATCCGGCCTCTTCGCAGGCTCGCCCGCGAAGAGGCCGAAAAGCCAGATACAAAATCCCCAATAGAAAAGCGCTGCTCCGCAACACAATCTAAAAATTACCGCTCCCAAGCTCTCACATCATCCATTCACGCCTGATCTTGCTGGTTATCAGTGAAAGACAGAGCAATTCCTGCATCTAATTCGCATGATAACAGTCAGCATGGAGATGCTAGGGCATCCGCATTCTAGACGCCTTACAGAGAAACAAATCCGCTCTTTAACGTGGCCATGGCAACAATTCCTACAACCACATCAGAATTTTCGCCACCCTCTTCGACTTGTACATCTTGAACTTACCGCTATTATCAAAAACGTCACAATGACGCGACACCAAAATGGAGAGAACAATATGAAAACCATTAAGATGGAATGCACCAAATTGGCGAACATGGCGCACTTGGTCAAAAAAACCAAATAAGCCTTAACCCATAAATACTGAAGAGCAGTGCCGGCCTGCCCTTCAGTTGTTAAAGGAGGGAGCATGATAAGTAAAAATTGCTTCTTTATCGCCATGAATAACTCCCTGATTTGCTGGGATTTCAAAAACCACAAACAGTACCAGTTATCCAGAGACCACGCAAACCGGTTAATCCATCTCATTTACGAGAAAGATCACAAAGAGTTAAATGACGATCTAACCGCCGATCTGAAATGCTGCAACGTTTTCATGGACGATGCCGACGACAATTCTGACTAGGGCTGGGATGTACTCTCAAGAATATTCCATTACGGCACTAAAGACATCCCTATAGAAAATCACCCTTCAAGCGAGGAGGAGTGGGCACTGCAGCACCTTGAACACTGCAACTCCGTACTAAACAAGAATATACAGCCTGATAATTCCCGCACCAGCGAAAGCGGCATTTCACTGCCTATACCAAGAAGTACATTTGCAGTTGACAAGGCATTCAAAAACCGAGCAACCGTTAGAGACTTCCAGCGAATACCGATCTCCTTAGCTGATCTTGCCGAAATTTTACACCATACCTTAGGCTTTATTGGAAGCAGAACCATTAATTACGTCAAAGAGGAAGAAAATGAATACTCAAGACGCCGCGCCACCCCCTCAATAGGCGGGCTGAACGCTACTGAAGGCTATGTATATGTAAACAACGTAGACAGCCTGGAAGCCGGAATTTATTACTACGACCCACGGCGACATGAGCTTCATTGGCGAAGCCCACTGCCTTGTGCCCTGGGTGATTTATTATCGGGCCAGCACTTCGCCAATGACATACCCGCTGGATTGTTCTTGAGCTCCAGATTCGACAAATTGTGGTGGAAATACGAGCATTCGCGCGCCTATCGAATGGCACTAATAGAAGTTGGTCATGCCGCACAGACCTTCCAACTCGCCGCAACCGACAGAGGCATGAATACTTGGCTCACCGGCGCATTAAACGAAACGAGCATCGAGCCTCTACTCATGTTCGACAACCCAAGTGAACACGTCCTTTTTTTCGTCGCATGTGGCTATAGCAACGGAAATGCGACACCTCGTTCCTTAAGGGCTCTGATATCGTAAAGTACTGGCGCGAGACACACGCATGGAAAAAATTACAACCCGTAGCAGTACTGTATTTAAAAGCTGGCACATCACGAGTGCTGTACGCTCGCGCCCTTATGCCTACCATTTTTCCGTAGAAGATTTTACACAGTCCGAACCCGACCTGTGGTTTCCTAGGGCGTTAAGTCCAGCGTTGGCTCATGATTCAGCCAAACAGCTTTCAAAAAAAGATTTGCTAGTACTGCACGCCTACCACCTCATCCACTTCATGGACTACACGACACGACTTGAAATGGGTCACATCAATGAAACCGTGCACTGCATCATTTCTGGCGACTTAAAACATTTCTTTGATAAAGACGTGCAACTTAATGCGTTAAAACTTTATACCGACGAGGCGTATCACGCGCTTTTTTCTAAAGAAATTGCGGACCCAGTAGCGAACCATTTTTGCCTTGAACGAATAAATTCTGCGCGCATTAATAGCCTTGACCAATTATTACAAAATAGCCCCCAATCGCTCAACGGGATTACCCGCTTTTGCATCGCCTTTGTTTCTGAAACAATAATAACCAACGAACTGTACAATTTGACTCGCGATTCACTTGTCACGCCTGTGGCAAACATGCTGATTGACCACCTTCATGATGAAGGGCGCCATGCCATTTTTTCTCGGACTGTTTCGCACAACTCTGGCATCAGCTATCAATCTCTCAGAAGGATTATCTAATTCCTACTTTACTGAAAGCGCTCCGCGCTTTCTGCCAACCCGACGAGCCATTCTTACAGTCAATTTTCAAAAAGCACCCATCCATTGCAAAAGTCATTATCAACGACATAACATCCAACTGGACGCTTCGATTACCCGCAATTTCCAAAATAACGCTTCAGGCGATTAAGCGCACCAAGCTACTTAAAGATGAGCGCTATGCGATTCAATTCAGGGCAGCAGGACTGCCAGCATGAACCAGGCCAAAACTTTAAAAAGCACCATTCTTCGCCCATTGTTACTGATTCTTTTATGCCTACTAGGCGTTTTCCCTCTGGACGTCATTCTCCCTTCATTCCCAGCGCTTGCAGAAGCCTTTCAAGTACAACCAAAGCAAATAGCTTACTCCGTAAGTTTCTTCGCCTTTGGCGTAGCGGTGGCGCAATTGGTGATTGGCCCCCTGTCAGATCGAATTGGTCGTAATCGGTTGCTACTCGGTGGATTGGCTGTATCCATTGCCGGGGCTACCGGCTGCCTACTTTCATCTGACTATGAGACCTTTATGGCATTCCGGTTGCTACAGGCTGCCGGCTGTGGAAGTCTGGTTCTGGGCCAGGCGTTGATACAGGACCTCTATAGCGGAAAGCAGCGCAACACCATGCGCATCGTAATAACGAGTGCAAGTGGTTTATTAATATCAATTTCACCGATCGCGGGCGCTGCGCTCCAACAATTATTCGGCTGGGAAGGCAGCTTTACGGCATTTATTTTGATCGCTACTTTTGTCATGTTTCTTACCTGGGTGCTATCGCATGAAGAACCTGCGTCATACAGCAGTAATGCGGGCATTCGAAGCTATCTTCCCATGCTGCGTGACACGCTCTATATAGCCTATTCCCTGCAGGCCACTTTCGCGTTCGCCTGCCATTTTGCCTTCATCGTCATTGCACCATTGGTACTGATGGACCAACTTGGCCTCACGCCGTATCAGTTTTCCGTTGTATTCATCGCCTATGGGCTGGCGTATGTCGTCGGTGGTGCAACCGCGACCTTCCTGAACAATCGCGTCAGTGTGCAGGCTCAAATTTGCACGGGATTCCTGCTTATAGGTACCGCAGGGGTCACTTTATTGATTTGGCAGTGGGCAGCAGTGCTATCGGTAGCTGGTCTCATGATACCGATGATCTTATGCACGGCAGGAACAACGATGGTACGACCCGCCTCGACTTCGCAGGCGTTGGCCCGTTATCCGCAGCAGGCAGGGGCAGCCGCGTCCCTCAGTACTACATTGCTATTTGCCGGCGGTGGACTTGCAGGCACTTTGGTCGCGTCAGCCGAACACCTACTTCCAATGAGCTTAGGAATTCTATTCTTGAGCAGCGCGCTTAGCGGTTGCCTGCTGCTTATGTGCCTCAAGGTCGATAGCACGCAGCATTGCTGACTTTTGCCGGAAAGACAGACACAAAAATGCCAGAGGCCCCGCAATCGCGAGGCCTCTGGCTTTTCTAGCTAACGCAGGGTTCAACCAAATGGCCTCAACCCCTGGCGCAAGCCGAACAGCAATAGCAGCAGGTCCTGATCCGGTTGGGTCTGGGCCTGGGATTGCTGTTTGACTTCCCGCGGCAGTGCACACTGCTCGCTCAACTCGGCCTTGCTGAACACCGTGGGCTTCGGCTCTTCCCAGGCCGCCGCCGCTACCGTGGTCACCGCCAGGCCAGCTACCAGGAACAAAGCTCGAGCGATTTCTAGTTTCATTGCTCTAACCCTTTGACAGCGCTGCCAAACGCCATCTTGTAAACATAGAGCAGCGATTGCCATTCTGCGTCGGTGAACGACGAATGGCGGCGCAATTGGCGAAGGTCATTGGCTGCCGCACGCTGGCAACTGATCCGCCGCCGGCACTTTTCCAAGTCCAGCAACGCCACTTCCACACGGGCTTGCTCGCCGTCACCAATCACCTTGACGAATACGTGCTTGCCATACAGGCAACCGTGCTGCCAATGCCCCAGGTGCATGCGCGCCAGATTATCGGCCAAGTCCTGAATCATGCGCTGGTGCACGACTTGCGGGTAGCGCTCGCGCGCGCCTTCGGCATGCCAGGTGTCCAGATCGACGAACCCATCGAGCGCCTCGCTGACCAGCAAAGCACGCCATTGATGGTCGTCATCGCGTTCGGCACCGCAAAAGACGATGCGGGGCACGCGCACCCCCAGTTGCTCGAAGCTGTTCAATGCGTCGAGCTCGCGTAGCACGGTCGGCCTGCCGAACGGATGCAGCAGGCTTCGATAGATGTGCCCGACCTGACGCTTGGCGTACAACACTTGCCCATTGGCATCGCTCAACCGCTGTACTCCACTTTCACCGCCACGCCGCTGGTTGGGCTCCTCGACCCATTCACCTTGCTGGTGCCAGTAGAAATCGAACTTCGATGCCTGACTTTGGCCGACTGCCATTAACCACTACCCCTTGCGCAATACATAGACTCGCCACATCGCATAGAACGGCAGGAAGTCCAAACGTTCCTGAATCCTGAAGCCGGCAGCTTCGAATTCATCCTCAACCGTGGTCGCCGGTAACACGAAACGGTTCTGGTAACTGTCTTTGTTCGCCTTGGCGCTACGGCGCTGCTCGAGCTTTTTCCGCCGCCACGCCTTGAAATTACCGTCCACCCACAATGACAGGATTACGCTGTCACGGCTAACCCTTTGAAATTCCGAAAGAATTGTTTTCCGGTGGGCCGCCTCGCCGATATGGTGGAACAGCCGCATGCAAAAGATGCTGTCCACGGAATTATCCGGCAGATCGATTGCAAAAGCCGAGGTCTGCAAAGGTCGTACCCGGGCTACCACTTCTGGCGGTTGCGAGGCACAGGCTGTCTCGATCATCGCCTCGGAGTTGTCGGCACCGATGATTACGCGGTTGGGCTTCTCAGCCAGCAACGGCCAGAAACGGCCTGCGCCGCAGGGTAGGTCAAGCACCAACCCTGGCTCGCCAGCCAAGGCCAGGGCGCGGCGAGCCAGTTGCTCGTCACGCTGGTGAGAAAGGCGGCGAGCCAGTCCATCCTGGTGCTTCAAGAAGTACTCTTGTGCATGTTGCTGGTCGTACTTCTCGGAAAATTCTAGTTTGATGGGGCTGCGCATGGGGCATCTCCTGACTCCAGTGCGCCCACCTTAGGTAAGGAAGCGTTGGAATCAGGTTATGCGGATGTGAAAAATACGTTAACCGCCATGCGGGCTGTTTCTAAACATTACTCGGCTATAGCCAGATTGTTGGCTTTTTCCGCAGTCTTGCTCAGGTCCACCTGGAAGCGGCAACCGTGGGGCGAGGTCGCCGTGAGGGTAACCCTCCAGCCCTGGTCGTCGCAGATGCGCTGAACCAGCGACAGGCCCAGTCCGAGGCCCTCACCGCGACGCTCGTCCCCGCGTACGAAGGGTCGGAACATGGCCTCGCGCTGCTCTTCCGGGATCCCCACACCGCTGTCCTCCACGCTGAAGCCATTGGGTTCCAGGCTCAGGCGGATATAACCGCTGTCGGTGTAATGGGCAGCGTTGCGCAGCAGGTTGCCCATCACCGATTGCAGGAAGGTGGCGTTGTACAACACGGAACTGGCACTGACGCGGCCATCGAAGTACAAGGTCAGGCCTTTCTGCTCGATGGTGTCCCGCCAGACGCCAATCAGGTCATCGGCCACTTCACGCAAAGTCGCCTGCGACGCCACCGCGCCCTCGTCGCGCTGGGCGCGGGCGAGCATGAGGAAGGTCTTGACCAGCTCACGCATCTCTTCGGTGGCGCGGGCAATACGCTCTACCTGGCTACGCGACCGGCTGTCGAGCGCAGGGTTTTCCATCAACAATTCACAGGAAGTGGCCAGCACCATCAGCGGGGTGCGCAGTTCATGGCTGACGTCGCTGGTGAACAGACGTTCTCGGGTCAATGCGTCACGCAGCCGGCCCAAGGTATCATCGAAGGCCACGGCCAACTGGCCGACCTCATCCGCCGCGTAATCTGGCGCCAGCGGGGGGGCAAGGCCCAGCAACTGGTCGCGGTGACGAACCTGGCGCGCCAGGCGGATAACCGGGGCCATCACCCGCCGGGCGACCAGCCAGCCAAGCACCACCGCCAGCACCAGGCTGAGCACGAAACCAACCACGACCACGGCGAACAGCACTCGCTCGCGTTCCTCGAAATCGCTCTGGTCCTGCAGCAGCACGTAACGCCGTCCGTCGACGATCTCGACCATCGCATGGTAGGACAGCTGGTCTCGGAACACCTCGTGGAAGCCCACGTCGAGGTGACGCAAGTCCTTGGGCAGTTCGAAATCGTCTCGGCCACCGCTGAAGTAGAACAGCTGGTCGGGGCGCGGCCTGTGGCTCCAGTCGCTGACACTGTCCATACGCAGCAACCGTTGCAGGTCGCCCCCGAGGACCGAGGAGATCAAACGCTCTTCCACCAGGTGCACGGTGGCGACGATGCCGAACGCGAAAGCGCCGGCCACCAGCGCACTCATCAGCGCAAAAGCGATGATGATGCGTTGGGCAAGGCTTTGCTTAAACTCCATCGCGGCCCTCGGCGAGGCGATAGCCGACGCCATGGACGGTATGCAGCAACGGCTTTTCGAAAGGCTTGTCGATGACCTGGCGCAACTGGTGGACATGGCTGCGCAGGCTGTCGCTGTCCGGGCAGTCGTCGCCCCACAAGGCTTCTTCCAGCACTTCGCGGCGCAGCACGTGCGGGCTCTTCTGCATCAGCACCGCCAACAGCTTGAGACCGACTGGGTTGAGCTTGAGCAGGCGCCCTTGGCGGGTGACTTCCAGGGTGTCGAGGTCGTAACTCAAGTCGGCGACTTGCAGGGTGCGTCGCCCGCCGCCCTGGGCCCGGCGCAGCACCGCCTCGATGCGCGCGGCCAGTTCCGACAAGGCGAAGGGTTTGAGCAGGTAGTCGTCGGCACCGGAGCGGAAGCCCTGCAGGCGGTCGTCCAGTTGGTCGCGGGCGGTGAGCATGATCACCGGGGTATCGCGCCGCGCATCTTCACGCAGGCGTTTGCACAGGGTGTAGCCATCGATACCTGGCAGCATGATGTCGAGCACGATCAGATCGTAATGTTCGGTAGCAGCCAGATGCAGCCCGGAGAGGCCGTCCTGGGCGCAGTCGACGGTGTAGCCTTTCATGCCGAGGTAGTCGGCGAGGTTGGCGAGGATATCGCGGTTGTCTTCAACCAAAAGAATGCGCATCGAGGTCTCCTGTGCGGCGCTTTCGCTGTGCGCGGCAGGCGCAGCTTAAGGCCATCGCTGGCCTGGCGCCAGCTTTGGGAAAATATCGGCCCGGCTGACGGATTTTTCACCGTTCCTTCACGAACACAGGATAGCGGGCAGCCCAGAATGGCTGCTCTTTTGTGTGCCTGGAGTTGTCATGCAGCAAGCTACCCCTCCCCGTCCGATCAATTTCTGGTTGTACCTGGGCATTCCGTTGGCCACCGCGCTGGCGCTGATCCTGCTCGAATTGACCTCGCTCGACATGGATGTGGCCAACCTGTTCTTCGACCCGGCGGCCGGTCAGTTCATCGGCCGCCATAGCTATCTGCTGGAAAACATTCTGCATGACAGGGTCAAGCAGGGTGTGATCCTGCTAGGTGTACTGGCGCTGGTGACCTTCGCCTTGAGTTTCTTCTGGAAGCGGCTTTTCGGCTGGCGCCGTGAGTTGGGCTGTCTGGTGCTGGCGCTGGGCCTTTCCACGGCGTTCGTCACGCCACTGAAAAAAGTGACCCAGGTGCAGTGCCCATGGAGCCTGACCCAGTTTGGCGGCAAGGAAACCTACAGCAAGCTGCTGGAAACGCGACCGGCCACCGACAAGCCTGGGCTGTGCTGGCCCGGTGGCCACGCCGCGACTGGTTTCTGCCTGTTCGGCCTGTTCTTCATGCTGCGCGACCGTCGCCCTCGGCTGGCTCGGGTGGCCTTGGCGGTGGCCTTCGTCGCCGGGTCGGTGCTGTCGATTGGCCGGATGATGCAAGGTGCGCACTTCCTGTCGCACAACGTGTGGACAGCCGTGTTCTGCTGGCTGATCGGCTTGGGATCGTATTACCTGGTCCTGTACCGACGGGGGATGGCAGTGGTGCCCGCGGTCGCACCGAAAACCGTGTAGGGAGCCGGCGTGCCGGCGATAGCCGCCACGCCGCTTGCGAACGCCCATGAAAAAGCCCCGACTCTCGCGAGCCGGGGCTTTTTCATGGTGCAGGGGGTAAGGCTGGCTTACATCATGCCGCCCATGCCACCCATGCCGCCCATGTCAGGCATGCCAGCAGCTGGCTTGTCTTCCGGCAGGTCAGCAACCATGGCTTCGGTGGTGATCATCAGACCGCCGATCGAAGCTGCAGCTTGCAGAGCCGAACGGGTGACCTTGGCTGGGTCCAGGATACCCATCTCGATCATGTCGCCGTATTCGCCAGTAGCAGCGTTGTAGCCGTAGTTGCCCGAACCTTGCTTAACCTTGTCAGCGACAACGCTTGGCTCGTCGCCGGCGTTGGCAGTGATCTGGCGCAGCGGCGCTTCGACCGAACGGCGCAGCAGCGCGATACCGACGTTCTGGTCTTCGTTGTCGCCCTTGAGGTCGGCAACGGCTTGCAGGGCGCGAACCAGCGCAACACCACCGCCAGGCACTACGCCTTCTTCGACGGCTGCACGGGTAGCGTGCAGGGCGTCTTCGACGCGGGCTTTCTTCTCTTTCATTTCAACTTCGGTGCCAGCACCGACCTTGATCACGGCAACACCGCCAGCCAGTTTGGCCAGACGCTCTTGCAGCTTCTCACGGTCGTAGTCCGAAGAGGTTTCTTCGATCTGGGCACGGATCTGCTTGACGCGTGCTTCGATGTCAGCGTCGGCGCCAGCGCCGTCGATGATGGTGGTGTTTTCCTTGGACAGGATGACGCGCTTGGCGTTACCCAGGTGCTCCAGGGTAGTGGTTTCCAGGGTCAGACCGATTTCCTCGGAGATGACCTGGCCGCCAGTCAGGGTGGCGATGTCCTGCAGCATGGCCTTGCGGCGGTCGCCGAAGCCAGGTGCCTTGACCGCAGCAACCTTGACGATACCGCGCATGTTGTTGACCACCAGGGTAGCCAGGGCTTCGCCTTCGACGTCTTCGGCAACGATCAGCAGAGGACGGCCGGCCTTGGCAACGGCTTCCAGAACTGGCAGCAGCTCGCGGATGTTGGAGATCTTCTTGTCGACCAGCAGCAGCAGCGGGCCTTCCAGCTCGGCAACCATGGTGTCTGGCTTGTTGACGAAGTACGGCGACAGGTAGCCACGGTCGAACTGCATGCCTTCTACGACGGACAGTTCGTTTTCCAGGCCCGAGCCTTCTTCAACGGTGATCACGCCTTCTTTGCCGACTTTTTCCATGGCTTCGGCGATGATTTCACCGATGGAGGTGTCGGAGTTGGCGGAGATGGTACCTACCTGGGCGATGGCCTTGGAGTCAGCGCATGGCTTGGACAGGTTCTTCAGCTCGGCGACGATGGCAGCGGTGGCCTTGTCGATGCCGCGCTTGAGGTCCATCGGGTTCATGCCGGCAGCGACGGCCTTCAGGCCTTCGTTGACGATGGCCTGAGCCAGAACGGTGGCGGTGGTGGTGCCGTCACCGGCAGCGTCGTTGGCCTTGGAAGCCACTTCTTTGACCAACTGGGCGCCCATGTTTTCGAAGGCGTCTTTCAGTTCGATTTCCTTGGCAACCGAAACACCGTCTTTGGTGATGGTCGGAGCGCCGAAGCTCTTGGCCAGGACAACGTTACGGCCTTTCGGGCCCAGGGTCGCTTTTACCGCGTCAGCCAGAACGTTGACGCCAACCAGCATTTTCTTACGGGCGGAATCGCCGAATTTTACGTCTTTAGCAGCCATGATCGTTTAATCCTTGAAATTCTTTGGAGTAACGGGAAGTCGGGGAAATTAGCCTTCAACGACGGCGAGGATTTCGTTCTCGCTCATCACCAGCAGGTCTTCGCCATCGACTTTCACGGTGTTGCTGCCCGAGTAAGGGCCGAAAACCACTTTGTCACCCACTTTGACGGCCAGTGCACGTACTTCGCCGTTGTCCAGGATGCGACCGGTGCCCACGGCGACAACTTCGCCGCGGTTTGGTTTTTCAGCGGCCGAACCCGGCAGGACGATACCGCCAGCGGTTTTCGATTCTTCTTCGCTGCGACGGATGACTACGCGGTCATGCAGAGGACGAAGCTTCATTGTCGATCTCTCCCAAATTGTGGTTTTCATCGGCCGGTGTCGACACCGGCGGGTTGATACGATCCGGCGTAGCCGGGAGTGGCCCGCTTGGAGCGAACCACCTGTGTAATGTCTGGTGTCACCACCAGAAACCTTGCGGTGACCACATACATGAGGCCGTCATATTCAATTACAAGGTTTGCCATGGAAAATTTTTTATCAGACCACCAGGTGACCCAGAAACCGGCGCCGCTGCGGTGCCCCTTTCACGACACAAGGCCGCTCCTGCGGACGATTGCCGGAGCGGCCCTGGTGTCGTGAAGGGGGCCAACAGCGACCCTGGATCTTATTTGTCGCGGCGCTCGTACTCACCCTCGATCACATTGGGGCGATGGCCTGCATCGTTGGGTCGAGCCTGGAACGGGTCATCCTGGAAGGCTCGCTGGCGCATGGCCTGGGCCTCGGCCCGCTCGCGCATCTTGCGCGCGGCCAGGTGGCGGGTGAAAGGCAGCAGGCACAAAAGGCCCAGCACGTCGCTGATGAAGCCAGGCAGCAACAGCAGGCCACCACCGACGGCCAGCATCAGGCCCTGGAACATGTCCTCAGCGGGCAGTTCGCCGCGCTGCAGGCTTTCACGGGCACGCAAGGCGGTGGCCAGACCGGCCACGCGAATGACCAGCACACCCAGTGCAGAACCGGCGATGATCAACAGCAACGCCGGGAAGAAACCGATCGCCGCGCTGACCTTGACGAAGACGAACAGCTCCAGCACGGGAAAAATCAGAAACAGCAGTAGAAAAGCACGCATCAAGTGTTCCTCGACGGAAGACAATCTCCCAGTAAGAACCTCAAATGGATGCGTTTGCTCGCCTTTTCAACCCTCGATTTCTGTCGCGACCGGCCATTGGTCGGCGCGAGCCAGCAACACCAAGGCTTCGCGGACTTGTGTCGGGGTGTTGCAAGTGCTGGGGAAAGGCAACCAGTGAACACCCTGCCCGATGCGCAAGTGCATGCCTTCGCTGTCGATGCCGACCATTTCCGGCGTCGCGCTGCGCGGCAGGCCGCTGAGCTCGACATAGTGGGCGATGGCGTTGGCATGATCGCTGTTCATGTGCGCGATCATGCTGGCCTCGGCCTTGCCCACGAACGGGTTGGCCAGGGTTATCTGGTCCAGCCAATGGATGGCGCCGAAGCCGCCGATGTAGCGATGGCGCACAGGCTGCAACACCCAGAAGTCGAAATCGTGGGCTTTATGGTAATTGGCGGCTTCGGGGAAGTAGCGGTAGTAGCGCTCGGCCGCAGCCTCGATCTCGGCCTCAGCCACCAGCTTGTGGGCCTGGGCCATGACCGTCAGGCGCCCAACGGCCTGCACGTCCTCGGCATCGCGTTCACCGACCAGCAGCGAGCACTTGGGGTCTTTCTGCAGGTTGTGGGTGTGCTGGGCGATGCGACTGATGAGGATCAACGGATTGCCCTGGGCGTCCAGGCAGTACGGTACCACCGAGCCAAAGGGATAGCCCGGCATGGACTTGGAATGGGTCGAGAGCACGCCGCGGTATTCCTTGAGCAGCAGTTCGCGGGCGGGACGAATGGCGTTGGTACTCACGAAGGGCACTCCTGGCGGTGATAGGGATGGGGGACAAGATAAGCACTATCGAAGCCGGGTGCCACAATCAGGCGAAGGAACGCCGCAGCCTACCAGGCGACGCCGAAGCCTGCGGTGTAGCGGGTCTTGTCCAGGTCACTTTCACGCGTGCCGCTGATGACGTCCTTTTCCGCCTTAAGGTTGAGCGAGGCCCATTCGGTCACCTTGTAACGAAGCCCCAGTTCGGCATCCAGCGAGTAGTTGGCCACGCCCCCCAGGGGCTTGCCGATCTCACCGTTGGTGAACAACTCGACCCGCTTGCCGATCAGGTAGCGGTTGTAGTCCCACTTCACCGTCGTGGAATAGAAGTTGTCCTTGCCGCCGTCGCGGTATTCGAAATCGGTGCGGTTGACCAGGGTGCTCAAGGAGAATGCACCCAACTCGTCGTCCCAGAACTGGTAACCCGGGCCCGTACCCACGGTCCGCTGGCGAGCCAGGTCTTCGATATGGTCGCGTTTGTATTCCAAACGCCCCTTCCAGAACCACTTCTCTGTGATGAAGCGGTCCAGTGCGTATTCGGCACTCCAGTTGTTGGTGGTGGTGACGTCGTCCTTGGTCTCGCGGTTGTACTCGCCTTCGGCATTGTGCCGCCAACGGCCATGGCGACCGGTGGTCTTGAAGCTGACGTCATAATCGTCGCTGTCGGACTCAGCGCGCTTGTAGTCCATGGCGACGTCGATGTTGCCTTTCCACAGAAGGTCCTCGACCACCGGCTTGGGCTTCATGATCTGCTCGATGCTGGCCAGGTCGACGGTCTTGGGTGCTTCGCCATTGGCCAGGGTGACCTTGCCAGGCTCGGCAGCCTTGAGCGACTTGGCCTTTTCACCGGTGTAGGCGTCTTGCTTGACCAGCAGCTCCTGATCACTTTCGAGGGTCTGGACCTGTTTCCAGTCCAGGGCAATGGAGCCGCCGTATGGCGTTTCGAGCAGCAGCTTGCCGCCGTCGAACACCTTGATCTTGCCACTGAGCCGGTCGCCGTTCTTCATCCACACGGTATCGGCGAACGCAGGAGCGGCGCACAGGGAAACGGCAAGCAGGCACAACACGAATCTAGAATGCATAAGCGGACTATGGGTTCGATTTGACGAAAAAAGCCGGGCATTATCCAGATACCCACGACCAGAGCAAGGACAGACACAGACCATGCCGATGAGTTCAACTCTCATTTACCCCGACCACTCATCCGGTTTCATCCGTAGCGCAGGGCAGCCCTGATGTCTGGCGAAAACGCGCCTGTCCAGGACAGCCCAGACGCCCGACGAACGGCACTCTATTCGGTGCTGGGACAGGTGCCTGCCGGCAAGGTCGTAAGCTACGGCCAACTGGCCGAGCTGGCAGGACTGGGACGCGCAGCGCGTTGGGTCGGACGCACATTGGGGCAACTGCCCGCCGACACTCGCCTGCCATGGCACCGTGTCTTGGGTTCGGGCGGCCGCCTGAGCTTGGCGCTGGGCACGCCTTCGGGCGATGAACAGCGCGCCCGACTGCGCGCGGAAGGTGTGAATGTGACCAATAATCGTGTGGATATGACGCGCCATGGCTGGCGCCCGATGGAGCACAGCGGTTAGAGTGCGCGCTTTGTTTTCGCAATTTTGAGGCAGATGTTGGCCCATGCCCCGTAAAACCTGGCGCGCTGCGCTCGCTGCCTATGCCAGCCCGTCAACCTTGGTGCTTTTGCTGCTCGGCTTCGCCGCCGGTCTGCCCTACATGCTGGTGTTCTCGACGCTGTCGGTGTGGTTGCGCGAAGCGGGTGTGGCCCGCGAGACCATTGGTTACGCCAGCCTGATCGGCCTGGCCTATGCCTTCAAGTGGGTCTGGTCGCCGCTGCTCGACCAATGGCGCCTGCCGTTGCTCGGTGGCCTTGGCCGCCGCCGCTCATGGCTGTTGCTGTCGCAGAGCCTGGTGGTCATCGGCCTGGTGGGCATGAGCCTGTGCGACCCACAGCAGCACCTGTCGTGGCTGATTGCACTGGCGGTGCTGGTGGCATTCGCCTCCGCCACCCAGGACATCGCCGTCGACGCCTATCGTCTGGAAATCGCCGACGACCAACGTCAGGCTGCCCTGGCCGCCAGCTACATGGCGGGTTACCGCGTCGCAGCGCTGCTGGCCACCGCGGGCGCGCTGTTCTTCGCCGAATGGTTCGGCTCCACGGGCTTCAGCTACCTGCACAAGGCCTGGGCTGGGACCTACATTCTGTTCGGCGTGATGATGCTTCCGGCAGTGTTCACCACCCTGGTGATGCGCGAACCTCCAGTCCCCCTGCGCACCCAGCTGTCTGCGGCACGCTACGGGCTGGTTCACCAGCTGGCGTCGGTGTTCGTGCTGATCATCCTGCTGGTCTCGGTACCCGCCAGTTTCACCCAGCTGTTCAACACCGACTGGGCTAGCGTGATCTTCGGTGATGCCACCCCGCTCGACCTGCTGCTGGAAGACCGTGCCTTCCTGCGCCTGATTCTCTACGTGCTGCTGACCTGGGCCTGCCTGTCGTCCCTGGGCCGCCGAGGCCTGGCGCCAGTGCTCACGCCGGTCAACGACTTCATCGCCCGTTATCGCTGGCAGGCCCTGTTGCTGCTTGGCCTGATCGCAACCTACCGCATGTCGGACACGGTCATGGGGGTGATGGCCAACGTGTTCTACATCGACATGGGCTTCACAAAGGACCAGATCGCCAGTGTCAGCAAGATCTTCGGCCTGATCATGACCCTGGTGGGCGCGGGGATCGGCGGCTTGCTGATCGTGCGATTCGGCATCCTGCCGATCCTGTTCATCGGTGGCGTGGCCTCGGCGGCAACCAACATCCTGTTCCTGATGCTGGCGGACATGGGGCCGAACCTCGAAATGCTGGTGGTCACCATCTCGCTGGACAACTTCAGCTCCGGCATGGCGACTTCGGCATTCGTCGCCTACCTGTCGAGCCTGACCAACCTCAAGTTCTCGGCCACCCAGTACGCCCTGCTGAGCTCGATCATGCTGTTGCTGCCACGCCTGATTGGCGGGTATTCCGGCGTGATGGTGGAGAAGTTCGGCTACCACGACTTCTTCCTGATCACTGCCTTGCTTGGGGTGCCGACGCTGATTCTGATCGCGCTGCAGTGGCATCAGGAAGTGGGGCGTGGCAAGCAGGTGCCGGCGGAGAATTCAGCGGCCGAACGGCCCTGAGGCGGGTACCGATTCAACGGATCCTATCGCCGGCAAGCCGGCTCCTGCCGGTGACCACCTGGCTGGCGATAGGGGCATGAGTATTACTGAGCGACCGCCCCTTCCCCAGGCCGTCCACCCACCACGAACCACAGCGGCCAAAGCGCCAGCGCCCCGGCTGCACCCGCGGCCAGGGCAAAGTGCAGCAGGCTGGCGCCCGCCCCGATCATCGCCAATACCGCCCCGCCCAGTCCCAGTAAAGCGATGGTGATCATCCCCAGCATCGCCGACACCAGCCCTTTGCTCTGCTCGCTGGCGAACAACGTCATGCGATACAGCACCGCATTGGCCACCCCCAGCCCCAGCGCATACAAGGACATGCCTGCGACCACGCTGGTCACGGTAGGCCAGTACCAGGTCGCCACGGCCATCAGGCACAGACCGGCCAGGTAAGGCCATAGCGCGCCCCGCACCAGTGCTGGCAGCGGGTAGCGGTCGGCGATGCGGTTGATGATCAGGTTACCCAGGATCAAACCGCCAAACACCGGCAACTGCCACAGGGCATACGCCATCGTGCTCAGCCCTTCGTCGTGGATCAGCAACACCGGCGACAGGCCAATCCAGCCGATCAGAGGCAGGCCGACAAGGCCAAGCGCGGCACTACCAGCGACGAAGCGGCGGTTACTCAGTAGTTGGGCGTAGCCCGCCAGCAACGGCAGCAAGTGGATCGGCGTGAACGCCAGGCGCGAGCCATCGCGACGCTCGACGCCCAGGGTTTCCGGCATCAACCGGTGCAACAGCACCCACGTCAGCACCGCACCAACCGCGAAGGCGACGAACAGGTAACGCCAGTCCAGCCATTGCAACAGCAGCGTGCCCACCAGCGGGCCGAGCAATGGCGACAGCAGGGCGATATTGGCCAACAGGGCCATCATCCGCACCGCATCCGCTTCGCTAAAGGCTTCGTTCAGGGCTGGATAACTGACCGTGACCACGAAGCCAAGGCCGATGCCCTGCAACAGGCGTAGCAGGTTGAACAGGCCAATGTCGTTCACCCAGAAGGTCGCCAGGCAAGCCACGCCGAAGAAGGCGCAACCGGCCAACAGCAGGGGGCGACGCCCGTAGCGGTCGGCCAATGGACCGATCAGCCACTGCAGGACCACACCACCGAGCAGGTAGAGGTTCAGGGCGTGAGGTATGTATTCGGGGCTGGCGTTCAAATGATCGACCACCACCGGCATGGCAGGCATGACCGCATCGCTGGCCAGGTAAGTCAGCAGCTCGAACAGGGCAAGGGTCAGGCCGAACAGCAGGGCCCTGAGGGGGGTGATGTACAACAATGGCTTCATGGTGGGTATCGGGTGGAAATAGCTTGGGCCAGCCTATATGCCAGAAACGGCGAGCTTTGGCTGTGAACAAGTGTAACGGTGGAAAAACAGAAACCGCCCCGCAGGTAGCAGCCATACGCTGTACCCGTCGGAGCGGCCTCGTGTCGCGAGTGGGCTGCACAGCAGCCCCTTGCACTGGTAGCTTACGACGCCACCGTCTCCTGCACCACGCGAATGACGCGCTGCGGGAACGGAATGTCGATACCCTCAGCCTTCAACCGGTCACGGGCATGCTCGTTGAGCATGAACATCACGTCCCAGTAATCGGCGGTCTTGGTCCACAGACGCAGGGACACCGTGATCGAGCTGTCACCCAGCGTCGCAACTACCGCCTGCGGCGCAGGGTCGGGCAGCACGCGAGGGTCTTGCGCCAGCTCCAGCAGCACATTACGCGCCTTCTGCAGGTCGGCCTCGTAGTCCACGCCGACATCGAACACCACCTTGCGGGTAGGCTGACGGTTGGTGTTGGTGATGATGCCATTGGACAGGCTGCCGTTGGGCATGATCACGGTCTTGTTGTCACCGGTACGCAGCACGGTGTGGAAGATCTGGATGCTGTCGACGGTGCCACTGACACCCTGAGCTTCGATCCAGTCGCCAATTCGGAATGGGCGGAACATCAGAATCAGCACGCCGCCGGCGAAGTTCGCCAGGCTACCTTGCAAGGCCAGGCCAATGGCCAGGCCAGCGGCACCGATAGCCGCAACGAACGAGGTGGTCTCGATGCCGATCATCGACGCCACGCTGACGACCAGCAGCACCTTGAGTACGATGTTGGCCAAGGTGCTGATGAAGCTTTGCAGCGCCACATCGGCCCGCAGCCCCACCAGTTTGCCCAGCCGCGCACTGAGCTTGTTGATCAACCACCAGCCGATGGCCAGGGTCAACAGCGCCAGCACGAGGCGGCTGCCGTACTCCATGATCAAGGGAATCCAGGTCTGCGATTGGCGGACCAGCTGATCGACTTCAGCGTTCAAATCCATATTCATCTCCTGATGCCGAGCGGCAATTGCACAGTAAAACGGTCCGCGGAGCGTTCAGCGGCCGCAGGAACCGGTGGACATCAATACGCCACCAAGGTTCCTGCGCCGGACAGATCAATCGCGGAAGTTGTTGAACTGCAGCGGCATGTCGAATTCCTTGGTGCGCAGCAGGGCGATCGCTTCCTGCAGGTCGTCACGCTTCTTGCCGGTGACGCGTACCTGCTCGCCCTGGATGGCGGCCTGGACCTTCAGCTTGCCGTCCTTGATGGTAGCGACGATCTTCTTGGCCAAGTCTTTGTCGATACCTTCGCGGAACTTGGTTTCCTGCTTCATTTCCTTGCCCGAAGGATAGGCGTCCTTCACTTCCAGGCACTTTACGTCGATCTTGCGCTTGACCAGGGCCAGGCGCAGGATCTCGACCATCGCCTCAAGCTGGAACTCGGCTTCGGCGGTCAAAAGCACGGTCTGCTCCTTTTCCTTGAACTCGAAGCTGCCCTTGCCCTTGAGGTCGTAGCGACGGTCCAATTCCTTGATGGCGTTGTCGACAGCGTTCTGCACTTCGTGCTTGTCCAGTTCCGATACCACGTCGAACGAAGGCATGTTGTTCTCCAAAATAAAAGCGCGCTCGGCGTGAAGATGGAGCGCGCGGGGTTTGACGGTTAAAATGCGAGCTCATTATAACGGGTTGCGAAACGCAGATGAGCAGCACCTGGCATATTCTCGGCGCCGGCAGCCTCGGCAGCCTGTGGGCCTGCCGCCTGGCACGGGCAGGCAAGGCAGTACGGTTGATCCTGCGCGATGAGCGTCGCCTGAAGGCTTATCAGCAAGCCGGAGGGCTGACCCTGCTCGAGCAGGACCTCTCGAACCGTTACGCGATACCCGCCGAAACCGCTGCGGCCCACGGGCCGATCCACCGCCTGCTGGTCGCCTGCAAGGCGTATGACGCCGCGCCAGCCGTCGCTCACCTGGCGCCCAGGCTGGCCGAAGGCGCAGAAATCGTGCTGCTGCAAAATGGCCTGGGTAGCCAGGATGAGGTGGCCGACCAGGTCCCCCATGCCCGGTGCATCTTCGCCTCGAGCACCGAAGGCGCGTTCCGTGAGGATGATTGGCGGGTCCGCTTTGCCGGCCATGGTTTCAACTGGCTGGGCGACCCGGTCAACCCCAGCACGCCGGAATGGTTCGATGACCTGCATGAGGCGGGGATTCCCGCCGAATGGACGGTGGATATCCTTACCCGGCTGTGGCGCAAACTCGCGCTGAACTGCGCCATCAACCCGCTGACCGTGCTGCATGATTGTCACAACGGCGGGTTGCTGGGGCATCTGCCGGAAGTCGACGCCGTTTGCGCCGAGCTGGGCGCGCTGCTGTGCCATTGCGGTCAGCCCCAGGCAGCGGAAAACCTCGATGAAGAAGTACAGCGGGTGATCCTCGCCACCGCCGCCAACTACTCTTCCATGTATCAGGATGTGCGGGCCGGCCGACGTACCGAGGTGCATTACCTGCTCGGCCATGCATGCCGGGTCGCCACCCGTCATGGCGTAGCCCTGCCGCAGCTGGAACAGTTGCACCAGCGCCTGGTCGATAACCTGCAGGCCCGCGGCTTGCCCAGCGCCTGACGCTGGCCATTGAACCCGATACGGACATTGCCTTGCCCATGACCCTGCGCCAACGCCTGGAAAACCTCCCGGTAGGTCAGAAACTGCTGGCTGCCCTGCTGGTACTGCTGGTCACCATTTTGCTGGTGGCCAACCTGACGTTCATCAGCGCCGCCTACTGGATCACCCAGGAGAGCATGGCGCCCCAGGCACTGCAGACCATCGGCCGGCTGGTGGCCAACCCCCAGCTGTCGACCCGCGCGGGCGATAGCCCGGAGTCGGCCAGCGCCCTGCTCAACGAACTGGACAGCTACACCCCTCTGCGCGCCGCCGCGATCTACGGCGGTGACGGCCGCATGCTCGCGCAGCTCCAGCATGGCGACCCACTGACCTTGCCCAAGCGCTACCGCAATATCGACGGTTGGCGGCTGATGGAGTTTCGCAGTACGCAACTGATCCGTATCCCCCGGGACGCCAGTCCGCCAGCCCACCTGCTGCTGGTGGCCAGCAGCGAGCTACCGACCGCTTTCTACACCGGCACGCTCAGCGCCAGCCTGGCCATCCTGATATTCAGTATCCTGTTGTGGGTGGTCATCGCCAGACAGATCAAGCGGCTGATCACACAGCCGATCAACCAGCTCGAGGAACTCAGCCGCCAGGTCACCCGCGAAGAGAGCTACGCCCTGCGTGCCAAGCGTGGCAACGAGGACGAGATCGGCAGTCTGGCCGAAGCCTTTAACACCATGTTGTCGCGCATCGAGGCGCGAGAGCAGCAACTCAAGCGCGCCCGAGATGAATTCCAGACGGCCTATGACCAGGCCCAGGGTCTTGCCGAGGAAACCCGCCACACCAACCGTAAACTGGAACTGGAAGTTCAGGTACGCAGCAAGATCGAGAAAAAGCTCACCGGCTTCCAGAACTACCTCAACAGCATCATTGACTCGATGCCATCGGCCCTGATCGCCCTGGACGAGCAGCTCTACGTCACCCAATGGAACCATGAGGCCACGGTGCTCTCCGGCACGCCCCTGGACGAAGCGCTGAACCAGCCGATCTTCATCGCCTTCGAGCCGCTCAAGCCCTTCCTGCCGCAGCTCAAGGAAAGCGTCGAGAAGCACCGCGTAGCCAAGATAGAGCGGGTCACCTGGCCCAAGGGGGACGACCTGCGCCATTACGCGTTGACGTTCTACCCGTTGATGGGCGGCGGCGGCCGCGGCGTGGTGATCCGCATCGACGACATCACTCAACGCCTGTCACTGGAAGAAATGATGGTGCAGTCGGAGAAGATGCTGTCGGTCGGCGGCCTGGCCGCAGGCATGGCCCATGAGATCAACAACCCGTTGGGCGCCATCTTGCACAACGTGCAGAACATCCGACGGCGCCTGTCGCCAGAGCTGCCCCGTAACCAGGAGCAAGCCAGCGAGCTGGGCATCGACCTGTCCAACGTCAATCGCTATCTGGAGAGCCGCGACGTTCCTCAGTTACTCGACGGCATCCAGCAGGCCGGCACGCGTGCGGCGAAGATCGTTACCCACATGCTCAGCTTCAGTCGCCGCAGCAATCGGCAACTGGCGCCGTGCGACCTGCCCGCCTTGATCGATCAGGCAGTGGACATCGCCAGCAACGACTTCGACCTCACCATCGGTTTCGACTTCAAAGGACAAGCCATCGTCCGCCAGTTCGACCCTGAGCTGGGGCCGGTCCCTTGCACCGCCAACGAGCTCGAACAGGTACTGCTCAACCTGCTGAAGAACGCCGCCCAGGCGATTCACCAGCGCCCGCAACCTTGCGAACCCGGACGCATCACGCTGCGTACCCGGCTCAATCCGCCTTGGGCGGAAATCCAAGTGGAAGACAACGGCATCGGCATGCCCGAAACAGTGCGCAAGCGCATGTTCGAGCCCTTCTTCACCACCAAGGAAGTGGGCCAGGGTACAGGCCTTGGGTTGTCGGTCTCTTATTTCATCATCACCAACAACCACAAAGGGCAGATGGAGGTGCAGTCCACGCCGGGCCACGGCACCTGCTTCACTCTGCGCCTGCCCCTCGGCCAGCCGACCACGGCGGCGCCAGGCACAACGGAGGCATGACATGGGCTACCGCCTTTCAAAGATCTACACACGCACCGGCGACAAAGGCGAAACCGGCCTGGGCGACGGTCGTCGCGTCCCCAAGGACCATCCACGGATCGAGGCGATCGGCGAAGTGGACAGTCTTAACAGCCAGCTTGGGCTACTGCTGGCCGGCCTGGCCGAACAAGGGCTGGATGAAGTGAGCGAGGTGCTTGCGCCGTGCCAGCATCGGTTGTTCGACCTGGGTGGTGAGCTGGCAATGCCAAGTTACCAGGCGCTGGACCAGGCCGAGGTGGAGCGACTGGAAGCCGCCATCGACGTGTGGAACGAAGAGCTGGGGCCGTTGAAGAACTTCATTCTGCCCAGCGGCTCTGCTCTGGTGGCCCAGGCCCATGTGTGTCGGAGCCTGGCCCGCACTGCGGAACGCCGGTGTCAGCAGTTGAACGCCGTAGAACCGCTCGAAGGCGTGGGCCTGGCCTACATCAACCGGCTTTCCGATCTGCTGTTCGTGGCGGCCCGCATCATTGGGCGCCGCCAAGGAATCGCTGAGGTCTTGTGGCAGCCTGCAGGGAAGACGCCAGACTGACGGTGGACCTTGTGTCGCGCAAGGGCCGCTCAGCGGCCCCGCCGTTCAGACCTCAGGCCAGAAGGCCCGGATCCCCGCAACGCCCTGTGCCCCGACGTCCCAGGCACGCTCGCGCTCACTGGGTCCAACCCCACCCAGCAAGAATACCGGTTGGTTGAAACCGGCAATCATCTGCCGCGCTGCATCCCAGCCCAGTGGCGCCGCCTCTGGATGGGTCTGGGTCGGCTGAACCGGCGACAGGGTGACGAAGTCCACGCCCATCCGTTCGGCCAACGCCAGTTCCTCTGCATTATGGCAGGACGCCGCCAGCCAACGCGCCGTCGGGAACGGTCGGCCCTTGGCCGCATACTTACGCAACTGCGCGGCGGTGAGGTGCCAACCAGCCGCGGGGAAGTCGCCCAGCCACTCCAGCGGCCCCTTGAGCATCAGTTGCGCCTTGCCAGCACAAAGGCCAACCGCGTCCACCGCCACATCCCGGTACTTGGGGTCGTACATGTCCGGTGCCCGCAGCTGGATCAGACGGATACCCGAGGCGACGGCCTTCTGGATGCCCTTGAGCATCTCGGGTACCTCAAGCCCGTCCGGGGTAATCAGATACTGATCCGGCAACCGCGCGGCAGCGACGATCGGCTTGTTGGCTTCCGGGAACGCGTACTGCCCAAGATCACGCGGGGCTACCCAGGCCAGCGGCTGCCCTTCGGCACCATGAGGTTCGCCGGTGAAGGCGTCGACTTCATGGACATCCAGCAACACCTGCTTGTCCGGGTAGTCATGGCTGACCTTGATCAGCGGTCGCGAACGGGTCACCTCGATGCCCAACTCCTCGCGCAACTCGCGGACCAGCGCCGACTCGACGCCTTCGCCCTCCTCCACCTTGCCCCCAGGGAACTCCCACAGGCCACCCTGATGCTGGCTATCGGCACGCCGGGCGATAAGGATCCGGCCGTCACCACCGCGAATGACCGCTGCTACGACATGAATCCGTTTCACCCTTCACGCTCCGCGAGTCCTGCTTTCTGCCAGGCCTGGAAGGCCGGCCACTGGTAGAGGGTTTCGATGTAGGCCGCCGCATGCGCCGGCACATCGACTCGATAGGTACGCAGGCGTACGGCGACCGGCGCGAAGAAGGCATCGGCCAGGGTCGGCTTGCCGAACAGGAACGGGCCACTGTCCTTGGCCACCAGGCGGCACTCCGACCACAACGCGACGATACGATCGATGTCCACTTGCACCTCCAGCGGGATGCTCTCCAGGGCGGCGTCTCGGGACAAGTCGAAAGGCATGGCACTGCGCAAGGCGGTGAACCCGCTGTGCATCTGAGCGCAGGCCGAGCGGGCCTGCGCACGCGCTGCGATATCTGCAGGCCATAGCTGGGCAGCGGGGTGGCGTTCGTTGAGGTATTCGGCAATCGCCAGGGAATCGGCGATCACGCCGTGCTCGGTCTTGAGCAATGGCACCTTGCCGGTAGCGGAGTACTGAAGGATGCGCTGGCGGGTGTCTGGCTGGTTGAGTTTGATCAGCGTTTCTTCATAGTCCGCGCCAGCCAGCTCGAGGGCCAGGGCGCCACGTAGCGACCACGAAGAATAGCGTTTGTCGCCGATGATCAGGTGATAGCTCATGGGTCGGCTCCATTGAATGCGGGTGAGTGGCGGCTGCCTGGCAGGCTATCGCCGCGGTTCGGCACCACGGCAAGCCGGCTCCTGTGGACATTGCACCTGCAGGAGCTGACTTACCGGCGAACAGGACCTTGTATCAGGTACGGTATTCGGCGTTGATCTTCACGTACTCGTGGGACAGGTCGGTGGTCCAGATGGTTTCGCTGCACTGGCCACGGCCCAGCTCGATGCGAATGGTGATTTCCTCCTGGGCCATCACCTTGGCACCCTGGTCTTCGGTGTAACTTGGGCTGCGGCCGCCTTTGCTGGCAATGCAGACGTTGTCCAGGTACACGTCGATCAGGCTGACATCCAGTTCCGGCACACCGGCGCGGCCCACTGCAGCCAGAATACGGCCCCAGTTCGGGTCGGACGCGAACAGCGCGGTCTTGATCAGCGGCGAGTGGGCCACGGCGTAACCGACGTCCAGACACTCCTGGTGGTTGCCGCCGCCATTGACCTGAACGGTGACGAACTTGGTAGCGCCTTCGCCATCACGGACGATGGCCTGAGCCACTTCCATGCACACCTCGAACACCGCCTTTTTCAGGGCTTTGAACAGCGCACCGCTGGCTTGGGTGACCTCCGGCAGGTTGGCCTTGCCGGTGGCGATGAGCATGCAGCAATCGTTGGTCGAGGTGTCGCCGTCGATGGTGATGCGGTTGAACGACTTGTTGGCGCCATCGAGCATCAGGTCCTTGAGCACCGCCGGTGCGACCTTGGCGTCGGTGGCGATATAACCGAGCATGGTGGCCATGTTCGGACGGATCATGCCCGCGCCCTTGCTGATGCCGGTCACGGTGACGGTCACGCCATCGTGCTGGAACTGACGGCTGGCGCCTTTGGGCAGGGTGTCGGTGGTCATGATGCCGGTGGCGGCTTCAGCCCAGTTGTTTTCCGACAGGTTGTCCAGGGCGGCCTGCAGGGCGCCTTCGATCTTCTCTACCGGCAGCGGCTCACCGATGACACCGGTAGAGAACGGCAGTACCGATTCGGCAGGTACGCCGGCAAGTTCCGCCAGCTTGGCGCAGGTACGCTCGGCAGCGGCCAGACCAGGAGCGCCGGTACCGGCGTTGGCGTTGCCGGTGTTGGTCAGCAAGTAGCGCACGGTGCCCTGCACACGCTGCTTGGACAGGATCACCGGCGCTGCGCAGAAGGCATTGAGGGTGAACACACCTGCGACGCTGGAGCCTTCGGCACAGCGCATGACCACCACATCCTTGCGCCCGGGACGCTTGATGCCCGCGGATGCAATACCGAGTTCGAAACCCGGAACCGGGTGCAAGGTGGGCAAAGGACCAAGACCAACAGCCATTAGAGCGCTCCTAGAAATAGGGTTTGAGAACAATGTGTAGAGCGGGGCCGCTTGGCGCCCCCTTCGTGACACAAAGCCGCTCCCACCGGATACCACGCCGCCGATGAGCTGGGCGCAGTACCTGTGGGAGCGGCCTTGTGTCGCGATAGGGCCGCAGAGCGGCCCCTCAGGTCAGATCACTCGATCTGACCATGGCAATGCTTGAACTTCTTGCCCGAACCACACCAGCACGGCTCGTTGCGGCCCAGCTTCTGCTCGTTGCGCACCGGCGCGGCAGCCACGGCCACTTCGGCGCCCTCCTCGCTCTGCTGCTCGGCTTCAAGACCAGGGGCAGCGGCGTGCTGGAACTGCATGCGGCTGGCCAGCTCCTCGGCCTCGCGACGCAGACGGGCTTCCTCTTCGGCTGGATCTTCGCGACGCACCTGAACGTGGGACAGCACACGAATGGTGTCGCGCTTGATCGACTCGAGCAGTTCCTGGAACAGGGTGAACGATTCGCGCTTGTACTCCTGCTTCGGGTTCTTTTGCGCGTAACCACGCAGGTGAATACCGTGACGCAGGTGGTCCATGGTCGACAGGTGGTCTTTCCACAGGTCGTCCAGCACGCGCAGCAGGATCTGCTTCTCGAAGGTGCGCAGGGCCTCGATGCCGGCCTGGTCTTCCTTCTCGGTGTAGGCGCGGGTGATCTCGTTCAGCAGCTTCTCGCGCAGGGTCTCCTCGTAGAGGTGATCGTCCTCGTCGAGCCACTGCTGGATCGGCAGCTTCATGGCGAAATCACTGGCCAGCGACGCTTCCAGACCGGCCACGTCCCACTGCTCAGGCAGCGACTGCGGTGGAATGTGCTGGCTGATGGTGGCATCCAGGACTTCCTTGCGGAACTCTTCGATGGTATCGCCAATGTTCTCGGCGGCCAGCAGGCTGTTGCGCATGTGGTAGATCACCTTGCGCTGCTCGTTGGCCACGTCGTCGTATTCGAGCAACTGCTTGCGGATGTCGAAGTTGCGGCCTTCGACCTTGCGCTGGGCTTTCTCGATGGCGTTGGTCACCATGCGGTGTTCGATAGCCTCGCCGGACTGCATGCCCAGGGCCTTCATGAAGTTCTTCACCCGGTCGGAGGCGAAGATACGCATCAGGCTGTCTTCCAGCGACAGGTAGAAGCGGCTCGAACCCGGGTCGCCCTGACGACCGGAACGGCCGCGCAGCTGGTTGTCGATACGGCGGGATTCGTGACGCTCGGAAGCGATGACGTGCAGGCCGCCAGCCTCGATCACTTGCTGGTGACGTTTCTGCCAATCCGCCTTGATCTGGGCGATCTGCTCGGCGGTCGGGTTCTCCAAGGCCGCCACTTCGGCCTCCCAGTTGCCGCCCAGCAGGATGTCGGTACCGCGACCGGCCATGTTGGTGGCGATGGTCAGCGCACCTGGCGCGCCGGCCTGGGCGATGATCTCGGCTTCCTTCTCGTGGTACTTGGCGTTCAGTACCTTGTGGTCGATACCTTCCTTCTTCAGAAGGTTCGACATGTGCTCGGACGTTTCGATGGTCGCGGTACCTACCAGTACCGGACGGCCATGACTCAGGCTCTCTTTGATGTCAGCGATGATCGCGGCATATTTTTCGTCCGCGGTCAGGTAGACCAGGTCGTTGAAGTCCTTGCGCGCCAGCGGCTTGTTAGGCGGAATGACCATCACGTTGAGGGCGTAGATCTGGGCGAATTCGAACGCTTCGGTATCGGCGGTACCGGTCATGCCGGACAGCTTGGTGTAGAGACGGAAGTAGTTCTGGAAGGTGGTCGAAGCCAGCGTCTGGCTTTCGGCCTGGATGTTCAGGTTTTCCTTCGCCTCGATGGCCTGGTGCAGGCCCTCGGACAGACGGCGGCCTGGCATGGTACGGCCGGTGTGCTCGTCGATCAGCAGGACCTGGCCGTCCTGGACGATGTACTCGACGTTGCGGTGGAACAGCTTGTGCGCACGCAGGCCGGCGTAGACGTGGGTCAGCAGGCCCAGGTTGTGCGCCGAGTAGAGGCTTTCGCCCTCGGCCAGCAGACCGGCCTGGGTCAGCATCTCTTCGATGTACTGGTGACCGGCCTCGTTGAGTTCGACCTGGCGGCTCTTCTCGTCGATGGTGAAGTGGCCTTCCTGGGTGACCTGACCTTCGACCTCTTCGATGTGCTGCTTCAAGCGCGGGATCAGGCGGTTGATCTCGATGTACAGCTTCGAGCTGTCTTCGGCCTGGCCAGAGATGATCAGCGGGGTACGGGCTTCGTCGATGAGGATCGAGTCGACTTCGTCGATCACGGCGAAGTTCAGTTCACGCTGGAACTTCTCTTCCTGGCTGAAGGCCATGTTGTCGCGCAGGTAGTCGAAACCGAATTCGTTGTTGGTGCCGTAGGTGATGTCGGCGGCGTAGGCGGCGCGCTTCTCTTCCGGCGGCTGGAAGGCCGATACGATGCCAACGGTCAGGCCGAGGAATTCGTACAGCGGACGCATCCAGTTGGCGTCACGGCGGGCCAGGTAGTCGTTGACGGTCACGACATGCACGCCCTTGCCGGACAATGCATTGAGATAGACGGCCAGGGTACCGACCAAGGTCTTGCCTTCGCCGGTGCGCATTTCTGCGATCATACCCTCGTGCAGGGTCATGCCGCCGATCAGCTGCACATCGAAGTGACGCATGCCCATGACTCGCTTGCCGGCCTCACGGGCAACGGCGAAGGCCTCGGGCAGCAATTGGTCCAGTGTCTCGCCTTTGGCCAGGCGCTCCTTGAACTCTGCGGTCTTGCCCCGCAGCTGCTCGTCGGAGAGGGCCACCATCTTCTCTTCGAGAGCATTGACGATGTTCACCGTCTTGAGCATGCGTTTGACTTCACGCTCGTTCTTGCTTCCAAAAAGTTTCTTTAACAAAGGCGCAAACATATCGGCAGGATCTTCCACACGTAGGGATGGAGGGCGGCCCCATGAGTCGCCCGTGCAGCCCTGAGGCCGCATGCGAACGAGCATTCTACCCGGAAACGATGGTGAGGAAAGTGGTGGATTTCCACGATGCTGGCACAGCGCTTTGGCGGGGGCGTTTCTAAGATAGGGTCATTTTCACTGAGTTCAACCCTTGTGTTCATGAAACGTATCGCGAATGACTCGTATCCCGCAGGGTCTGCACCGACGTATTGCCGGCCAGCCGGCGATGAGGCCAGCCAGGGTGCCGGAAATGTTAGACTGCCGATCTTGTAACCGCGTGCGTACCCCATGGCCTACAAACCCACTCCCGCCCAGCCGCCCTCTGCCCTGTTGCGCCAGAACCGCCCGCTGCGCTTGTTACTGAACCAGGCCGAGCGCCTGGAGCACTTGCAGCGCCTACTGGAAAGCCAGCTGCAACCAGCCGCCCGCGAGCACTGCCATGTGGCATCGTGGCGCGACGGCACGCTGTTACTGGTGGTGACCGACGGTCATTGGGCTACACGCCTGCGCTATCAGCAAAAGCGCCTGATGCGCCAGCTACAGGCCATGGAAGCGTTCGGCAACCTCTCCCGTATCCTGTTCAAGGTGCAGCCGCCGCTGGTGCCTGCCAAGCGTGGCGGACATGCCATCGAGCTGTCGAGCACGGCGGCCGAGAGCTTGCGTGACACCGCCGAGGGCATTGCTGACCCCAAGTTGCGCGCCGCACTGGAACGACTGGCCGCGCACGCCCGAGAGAAGTAGCCAGGCGCATCGCGAGCAAGGCTCGCTTCTACCGAAGATGCGCGCGATAACGTGCCAGGCGCCGAAGCGGTCGCGCGCGCATCCCGCAGGCATGACTGGCCCGAAACAGAGGTGGGAGCCCTTCCTCCCGACACCACACGATCCAGGCAATAAAAAGGCCACCCGAAGGTGGCCTCAATGAACTAGAGAGTGTTCGAACTTACACGGCCGCAACAGGGCGCATGTACGAGATCGGTGCCGTACTGGCATCTTCGAAAGTGACCACTTCCCAGGCATCTTTTTCAGCAATGAGCTTGCGCAGCAGCTGGTTGTTCAGCGCGTGTCCGGACTTGAAGCCCTTAAACTCGCCGATCAGGCTGTTGCCCAGCAGGTAAAGGTCGCCGATGGCATCGAGGATCTTGTGCTTGACGAATTCGTCTTCATAGCGAAGGCCGTCTTCGTTCAGCACGCCGTCTTCGTCGACAACGATGGCGTTCTCGACACTGCCGCCCAACGCGAGGTTGTGCTTGCGCAGGTACTCGATGTCACGCATGAAACCAAAGGTACGGGCGCGGCTGACTTCCTTCACGAACGACGTGCTGGAGAAGTCGACGCTGGCACTTTGGGTCCGGTTGCGCAGCACCGGGTGGTCGAAGTCGATCTCGAAGCTCACCTTGAACCCGTCGAACGGCAGGAAGGTAGCGCGCTTGTCGCCCTCCTCCACTGTCACTTCGCGCAGGATACGGATGAACTTCTTGGCTGCGTCCTGTTCTTCCAGGCCAGCAGACTGAATCAGGAATACGAAGGGACCGGCGCTGCCATCCATGATCGGCACTTCCGAGGCGGAGAGCTCGACGTAGGCGTTATCGATGCCCAGGCCCGCCATGGCGGAGAGCAGGTGCTCGACCGTATCGACCTTGACGTCACCGTTGACCAGCGTCGTCGACATGGTTGTCTCACCGACGTTGGCCGCGCGCGCCGGGATTTCGACCACAGGGTCGAGGTCGGCGCGACGGAAGACGATGCCGGTGTCAACAGGCGCAGGCTTGAGGGTCAGGTAGACCTTCTCCCCGGAGTGCAGACCGACACCTGTGGCACGGATGGTATTCTTCAGGGTGCGTTGTTTAATCATGGCATTGGCCGCTTCAGCGCAAATTGCGAACAGGTATCAACAAAGGCTGGGGATGATAACAGACCCGGCCTTTGCTGAACACCAATCACCCCTATACCCCTGATAAATTCCATTAATCAGCCTGACGACGCAGGAATGCCGGAATATCAAGGTAGTCCAGATCATCCTGTGGGTTGAGTTTAGCTGCCGCGGCGGCACCTGCATGGGCCTGGTTGCGCATCACGGTCGGACGCTCCAGGTCACGGTAGTTGACCGCTGGCTGCTCCTGACGCGCAGGCGCAGGGTTGGACGACTCGTATACCTGCTGGGCGGTCTGCAGGGTGTTGTCCACCACCTTGACCGGCTTCTCGATACGAGCGCCCAGGCCAGTGGCGACCACGGTGACGTGCAGCTCGTCGCGCATGTCCGGGTCGATAACGGTACCGACCTTGACCATCGCGTGGTCGGAGGCGAAGGCTTCGATGATGCTACCCACATCGGAGTATTCGCCCAGCGACAGGTCGGGACCTGCGGTGATGTTGACCAGGATACCGCGAGCGCCCTGCAGGTTGACGTCTTCGAGCAGCGGGTTGCGGATGGCTGCCTCGGTCGCCTCGCGAGCACGGTTCGGACCGCTGGCGCAGCCAGTGCCCATCATCGCCATGCCCATCTCGCCCATCACGGTACGCACGTCGGCGAAGTCGACGTTGATCATGCCCGGACGCTTGATGATGTCGGAAATACCGCGAACGGCGCCGGCCAGCACGTCGTCTGCCTTGGCGAAGGCAGACAGCAGGCTGGCATCCTTGCCCAGGATGGTCAGCAGTTTTTCGTTAGGGATGGTGATCAGCGAGTCAACGCTTTCCGCCAGCATACGGATGCCTTCATCGGCGATCTGCATGCGCTTGCGGCCCTCGAACGGGAACGGACGGGTCACCACGGCAACGGTGAGAATGCCCATTTCCTTGGCCACTTCGGCGATGATCGGCGCCGCACCGGTACCGGTACCACCCCCCATGCCAGTGGTGATGAACACCATGTTGGTGCCCTGCAGCACCTCGGCGATACGCTCACGGTCTTCCAGCGCGGCCTGACGACCGACTTCCGGATTGGCACCGGCACCCAGGCCTTTGGTCACACCGGTACCCAGTTGCAGGATGGTGCGCGCGCCGATGTTTTTCAGCGCTTGAGCATCGGTGTTGGCGCAGATGAACTCGACGCCTTCGATGTTGCTCTTCACCATGTGGTTGACGGCGTTGCCGCCGCCACCGCCAACGCCGATCACCTTGATGACCGGACTTTGCGGGACGTTGTCTACGAGCTCGAACATTTTCCCTCTCCTTACAGTTCTCTAGTTGTCGCGCCTACCACTACTGCTTTGAAACTTAGAAGTTGCCCTGGACCCACCGCTTGAAGCGCTCAAGCACTGGGGCCTTCGGTTCATCGCCATAGCTGTTGCTGCTGCTGTTACCGGTCAGGGGCAAGTCCTCGGTCTGCTTCTGCAGGCCATAGGTGAGCAAGCCCACGCCAGTGGAATAGATCGGGTTGCGCACCACGTCGCTCAGTCCCCGAACGCTGTGCGGTACGCCAAGGCGTACCGGCATGTGGAAGATTTCTTCGGCCAGTTCCACGGCACCTTCCATCTTCGCGGTGCCACCGGTAAGGACGATGCCGGCTGGCACCAGGTCCTCGTAGCCGCTGCGACGCAGCTCGGCCTGGATCAGGGTGAAGAGCTCGTCGTAACGCGGCTCCACCACCTCGGCCAGGGCCTGACGCGACAGCTCGCGCGGAGGACGGTCGCCCACGCTTGGCACCTTGATGGTCTCGCCAGCGCCGGCCAGCTTGGCCAGGGCGCAGGCGTAACGGATCTTGATTTCCTCGGCGTACTGGGTGGGCGTGCGCAGGGCCATGGCGATGTCGTTGGTCACCTGGTCGCCCGCGATCGGGATCACCGCGGTGTGGCGGATGGCGCCTTCGGTGAAGATGGCGATATCGGTCGTGCCACCACCGATGTCTACCAGGCACACGCCCAGCTCTTTCTCGTCGTCGGTCAGCACCGAGTAGGCCGAGGCCAGTTGCTCGAGGATGATGTCGTCAATTTCCAGGCCACAGCGGCGCACGCACTTCTCGATGTTCTGTGCCGCATTGACTGCGCAGGTGACCACGTGGACCTTGGCTTCCAGACGAACGCCGGACATGCCCAGCGGCTCGCGCACGCCTTCCTGGTTATCGATCACGTAGTCCTGCGGCAGGGTGTGCAGCACACGCTGATCGGCCGGAATGGCCACGGCCTGGGCAGCGTCGAGTACCCGCTCAAGGTCGGCGAGACTCACTTCGCGATCGCGAATGGCGACGATACCGTGGGAGTTCAGGCTGCGGATATGGTTGCCGGCCACGCCGACGAATGCGGAGTGGATGCGGCAACCGGCCATCAGCTGCGCTTCTTCCACCGCGCGCTGGATCGACTGCACGGTGGACTCGATGTTCACCACCACGCCTTTCTTCAGGCCACGGGACGGATGGGTGCCGATACCCACGATTTCCAGGGTGCCGTCTTCGGCCACTTCACCCACCAGCGCCACCACCTTGGAGGTGCCGATGTCCAGCCCGACGATCATTTTGCCGCTATGCGCGTTTGCCATGGTCCTGCCTCTCTCTAATTCTTCGCAACGGCGGGTTGGGCCGTCGTCGGTGCAATCGGTTCCCGCCAACCAACGGCAAGTCCGTTGGAATAACGCAGATCAATGCGGGCGATGTTGGTGATCTGCTCTTTGAGTGTCTTGTCGTAAATGGCAATGAAACGGCGCATCTTCTCCACCAGGTGATCGCGCCCCAACAGCAGCTCGACACCCGACCCGGCGCTACCCGCGCCTGTGGTCAGGAACCAGCTGCCCCGCTCGCGCAGCTCCAGGCGAGCGATGGAAAAGCCCAGGGGGCGCAGCATCTGGCTCAATACCTGATACTGCTGCATGACTTGTTGCTGAGCGCGCTGCGGCCCGAACAGCTGCGGCAGGTGCTCGTAGTTGGCCAACTCGCGCGGGGTGAAGGCCTGACCTTGGTTGTTGAGCAAGGCTTCGTCCCCCCAGCGCGCAACCGGCAACTGTTCCTCAAGGCGAATCACCACCTCGTCCGGCCATACCCGGCGAACCTCGGCATGGGCGATCCATGGCATCTGCTCGAGCTCTGCGCGCATCGCCGTTAGGTCGACGCTGAAGAAGCTCGACGCCACGTACGGCGCGATCCGTTGCTGCACCGCCTGCTGGCTGATGTAGCTCAGGTCGCCTTGTACGGCGATCTTGGTGATCGGCCGGTCGGCGTAAGGCATGAGGCGAATGGCGCCTTCGTAGGCACCAAAGCCCGCCGCCACCAGCAGCACGGGCCACAGCAGGCGCTTGAGACCACCGAGGCTTGGCCGAGGCAGGCGCGCCGATACGGGCTCGTCGGCCACCAGTCGGCTGGCACCACGCGGCACCGGCTTGCTACGGCCGGTAACGGGTTGCTGCTGACGTATCATCGCGCCTTGCATGGCTCTTAACCTCGCGTCACGACGCTTTCAGCCAGGATCGCCAGCACCAGTTGCTGGAAGTCCAGGCCGGCCGCGCGCGCCGCCATGGGCACCAGGCTATGGTCGGTCATGCCGGGTGCGGTGTTGACTTCGAGCAGCCAGAACCGGCCCTGCTCGTCCTGCATCACGTCCAGCCGCCCCCAGCCTTCGATGCCGATGGCATCGCAGGCGCGCGCGGTCAGGTCGATCAGTTCCTTTTCCTTGGCACTGTCCAGGCCGCACGGAATGCGGTACTGGGTGTCATTGGCAATGTACTTGGCGTCGTAGTCGTAGAACACGTGCGGGGTGCCCAGCGCAATCGGAGGCAGCACCTGGCCGCGCAACACTGCGATGGTGAACTCCGGGCCGTGAATCCATTGCTCGACCAGAACTTGCGAATCGTACTTGGCGGCGTCCTTCCAGGCGGCGACCAGCTCTTGCACGCTGTTCACCTTCGCCATGCCGATACTTGAACCTTCATGGGCCGGTTTGACGATCAACGGGAAGCCCAGTTCCGCACCGGCGGCAACACAATCGCTCTCGCTGGCCAGCACGGCGTGGCGCGGGGTCGGAATGCCCAGGCTCTGCCACACCTGCTTGGTGCGCAGCTTGTCCATGGCCAGGGCAGACGCCAGGATCCCGCTACCGGTGTAAGGGATGCCCAGGCACTCGAGCAGGCCTTGCATGCTGCCGTCTTCACCGCCACGGCCGTGGAGAATGATGAAGGCGCGGTCGATCTTCTCGCTCTGCAGGCGGGCCAGCAGGTCATCACCCACATCGATGCCTACCACGTCCACACCGGCAGTGGTCAGCGCATCGATCACGGCGGCGCCAGACTTCAGCGACACCTCGCGCTCGGCGCTCTTGCCGCCGTACAGCACGGCGACACGACCGAATGCCTTGACGTCGAGGGTGGAATGCAGCTTGTCGTAGGCGCTGGTCATTTCGACTTCTCCTGCTTGGCGCCAGCGAACAGCGGGCTTTTCATCAATTGCGGGGCCAGACCGCCGACATCACCGGCACCCTGGCACAGCAGGATGTCGCCGGCGCGCAGCAGCGGCTGGACCAACGGCGCGAGTTCCACGCCACGTTCGATATAGATGGGGTCGAGCTTGCCGCGCTGACGGATGCTGTGGCAGAGCTGACGGCTGTCGGCACCCGGAATCGGCTCTTCGCCGGCCGGGTAGACTTCCATCAACAGCAGCACGTTGGCGTCGCCGAGCACCTGCACGAAGTCGTCGTACAGGTCACGGGTACGGCTGTAGCGGTGCGGCTGGTAGACGATCACCAGTCGACGGCTTGGCCAGCCGCCACGTACGGCCTTGATGACCGCAGCCACTTCGGTCGGGTGGTGACCGTAGTCGTCGACCAGCATCACGCTGCCGCCTTCGACTGGCAGCTCGCCGTAGACCTGGAAGCGCCGCCCCACGCCCTGGAAGCCGGACAAGCCCTGGACGATGGCTTCGTCGCTGATGCCTTCGTCAGTGGCGATGGCGATGGTGGCCAAGGCGTTCAACACGTTGTGGTTACCGGGCATGTTCACCGACACATCCAGCGGCTCGCGGTCGCGGCGCAGCACGGTGAAGTGGGTCTGCATGCCCTGCTGGCGCACGTTGATGGCGCGCACGTCGGCCTCTTCGCTGAAACCGTAGGTGACCGTCGGGCGCTTGACCTGCGGCAGGATCTCGCGCACTACCGGGTCGTCCAGGCACATCACGGCCAGGCCGTAGAACGGCAGGTTGTGCAGGAACTCCACGAAGGTTTTCTTCAGCTTGTTGAAGTCGCCTTCATAGGTGGCCATGTGGTCGGCGTCGATGTTGGTGACTACCGCGACCATCGGCTGCAGGTGCAGGAAGCTGGCATCGCTTTCATCGGCTTCGGCGATCAGGTAACGGCTGGTGCCCAACTGCGCGTTGGTCCCGGCCGCCGTCAGGCGCCCGCCGATGACGAAGGTCGGGTCCAGGCCACCCGCGGCGAACACCGAGGCCAGCAGACTGGTGGTGGTGGTCTTGCCGTGGGTACCGGCAACCGCTACGCCGTGGCGATAGCGCATCAGCTCGGCAAGCATCTCAGCGCGCGGCACCACTGGAATGCGGCGCTCCAGTGCGGTGGCGACTTCCGGGTTGGCCGGATTGATGGCGCTGGACACGACCAGCACGTCGGCATTGGCGGCGTTCTCGGCACGGTGGCCGACGAAGATCTGGGCACCGAACGATTCCAGGCGCTCGGTAACTGGCGAGGCCTTCAGGTCGGAACCGGACACCTGGTAGCCCAGGTTGAGCAGCACTTCGGCAATACCGCACATGCCCACACCGCCGATACCGACGAAGTGAATACGGTTGATCCGACCCATTTTCGGCTGGGGCATGGCTTTCTGGCTTTCAACCATGTGCCACCTCCAGGCAGATGTCGACCACGGTGCTGGTTGCAGCAGGTTTGGCCAGGCTCCGTGCGGTGCTGGCCATGGTGTTGAGTTTCTCGGGTTGCATCAGCACCTCGTTCAGGCGTTCAGCGAGCTGCGCTGCGCCAGTTGTCGCTTGTGGCATCAGGAAGGCCGCGCCTTCCCGAGACAGGTATTGGGCGTTATGGGTCTGGTGATCGTCGATGGCATGGGGCAAGGGCACCAGCATCGAAGGCAGGCCAGCCGCCGCGAGTTCGCTGACGGTCAGGGCACCGGCCCGGCAGACCACGATATCGGCCCAGGCATAGGCTTGGGCCATGTCCTTGATGAACGGTTCGACCTGAGCCTGGACCCCAGCCTCGCGGTAACGCTCGGCGGTGATCGGCGCGTGCTGCTTGCCGGCCTGGTGGAATACCTCGGGCCGCAGGTTCGCGGGCACCTCGGACAGGGCCTTAGGCAACAATTTGTTCAAGGGTTCCGCACCCAGGCTGCCCCCCATGACCAACAGGCGGGCCCGGCGCTCGGCCAAAGGCGCACGCTGAGCGTCCATGAACAGCTCAGGGCGCACGGGGTTACCCGTGGTGCGACGTTTGTCGCTGGCCTCGAAGGTGTTCGGAAACGCTTCGCAAACGCGTGCCGACAGCGGTACCAGCAGGCGGTTGGCAGTGCCGGCGCGGGCGTTCTGCTCGTGAATGACCAACGGTATGCCGCACAGACGCGCAGCGACACCGCCCGGGCCGGTCACGTAGCCACCGAAGCCCAGCACGCATACCGGCTTGAGCTGCCGAATGATACGGCGTGCCTGAAGCACAGCCTTGATCAACGTGAACGGTGCCTTGAGCAACGACAGCTTGCCCTTGCCGCGCAGGCCGCTGACCTGGATCAGGTGCAGTGGCAGACCGGCCTGTGGCACCAGTTCGTTTTCGATGCCGCGCGGCGTGCCCAGCCAGTGCACGCTGTAACCGCGAGCCTGGAATTCACGGGCGCAGGCCAGGGCCGGGAATACATGCCCGCCGGTGCCACCCGCCATGATCAGTACGTTTTTGCCGTTAGCGGCCATGGCTGGTCTCCTCGGCAAAATCGCTTTCCTTGAATTCATGTTCCTCGCTACCCAGGTGCGTGCGGCTTTCCCACTCGATGCGCAGCAACAACCCCACGCAGGCGCAGCAGATCACCAGCGAGCTGCCTCCGTAGCTGAGGAACGGCAAGGTGAGGCCCTTGGTCGGCAACAGACCGACGTTCACCCCGATATTGATCAGGAACTGGCCGATCCACAGGAAGGCCAGACCGAACGCCATGTAGGCGGCGAAGAACTGCTTGGCTTTCTCGGCCCACAAGCCGATGTAGAGGGCGCGCACGGTGACGAACACGAACAGAGCGATGGTCGCCAGCGAACCGACGACGCCCAGCTCCTCGGCCAGGACCGAGAACACGAAGTCGGTATGCGCTTCGGGCAGGTAGAACTGCTTCTGCACGCTGTTGCCCAGCCCCACGCCCAGCCACTCGCCACGGCCGAAGGCGATCAGCGCCTGGGTCAACTGGTAGCCGGAACCGAACTGATCGGACCACGGATCGGTGAAGGTGATCAGACGGGCCATCCGGTACGGCTGTGCCTGCACCAGCACGAACACCGCCACTACCGCCAGCACCACCATCAAGCTGAAACGGAACAGCCCCACCCCGCCGAGGAACAGCATGGCCGCCGCTGCGCCCATCATGACCACGGTGGCGCCGAAGTCCGGCTCCATCAGCAGCAACGCGGCCATGGGCAGCAGGACGATGAAGGGCTTGAAGAAGCCCATCCAGGTCTCGCGCACCTCGGTCTGCCGCCTTACCAGGTAGCCGGCCAGGTAGATGACCACGAACACCTTGGCGATTTCCGAAGGCTGGACGTTGAAGAAACTGAAGCCGATCCAGCGCATGGAACCGTTCACTTCGCGACCGATACCTGGCACCAGCACCAGTACCAGCAGGCCGAAGGCGCCAAGCAGCATCATGAAGCCCATGCGTTGCCAGGTAGCGATAGGCACCATCATGGTCGCCCCACACGCCACCAGCCCCAGGACCACGTAAACCAGGTGGCGGAACATGTGATAAAGCGGATTGCCGGACTGCACCGCAGCCACTTCCGAGGAAGCCGAGGTGATCATCACCAGGCCCAGGCCGAGCAGCGCCAGGCACCCGGCCAGCAGCGGGAAATCGAGGTCGATGCCACGTCCGCTGATCAGCGGCGACGGGTATGGCTTGAGGATGCCGAAGATCATGCAAGCCCTCCCGCCGCCTGGGCGAACAGGCGCCCGCGTTCTTCGAAGTTCTTGAACATATCGAGGCTGGCGCAGGCAGGCGACAGCAAGACGGCGTCACCGGACCGGGCCAGTTCGGCACATTGGTGCACGGCCTCGTCCAGCGTCTTGACCCGCACCAACTGCACGCCATCACCCAAAGCCTCGGCCAAGCGCTCGGCATCACGGCCCAGCAGCACCACGGCGCGGCAGTACTGCGCTACCGGTTCGCGCAGGGCAGAGAAATCGGCACCCTTGCCGTCGCCACCCGCGATCAGCACCAGCTTGCCGTCGATGTCGGCCCCCAGGCCCTCGATGGCCGCCAGGGCCGCCCCCACGTTCGTGGCCTTGGAATCGTCGTACCAGTTCACCCCGTTGCGCTCGCGTACCCATTGGCAGCGGTGGGCCAGGCCACCAAATTCACGCAGGGCTTCGAGCATGGGCTCGAACGGCAGGCCAGCAGCATGGCCAAGGGCCAGGGCAGCCAGGGCATTGCTCTGGTTGTGCGATCCACGGACCTTCAGCTCGCGCACCGGCATCAAGGCCTGGAACTCGAAGGCCAGGTATTTCTCGCCGTCGACTTCGCGCAGGCCAAATGCCTTGAAGTCAGGCGCATTGAGACCGAACGTCCAGCAGGGGCGACCTTCGATCGGCAGCGGGCGGCTCAGCGCATCCTGGCGGTTTACCACGACCTGACGGGCGCCGCGGAAAATACGGTGCTTGGCCAAGTGATAGGCCGGCAGCCCGCTGTAGCGGTCCATGTGGTCTTCGCTGATGTTCAGTACCGTGGCCACTTCGGCGTTGAGCTGGTCGGTGGTTTCCAGCTGGAAGCTCGACAACTCCAGGACGTACAGCTCGACATCATCAGCGAGCAGATCCAGCGCCGGCGTGCCGAGGTTGCCGCCTACTGCCACTCGCTTTCCTGCCTTGGCCGCCATCTCGCCGACCAGGGTAGTCACGGTGCTCTTGGCGTTGGAACCACTGATCGCGACGATCGGCGCCTTGGCGTGGCGAGCGAACAGCTCGATGTCACCCGACAATTTCACGCCACGCGCGGCCGCCTGCTGCAGCGCCGGGGTCGACAGCGCAAGACCTGGGCTCACATACAACTCGTTGGCGCGGCACAGGAAGTCCACGTCCAGCTCGCCACAGCGCACTTCCACCTGCGGGTACTCACGGCGCAGGGTTTCCAGTTCCGGTGGTTGCTCGCGGGTGTCGGCGACCGCAAAGGCAATGCCCTGGTTCGCCAGGAAGCGAACCAGGGACATGCCGCTCTTGCCGAGGCCGACAACGATGCGGAATTGGTCGGAAGCGATCAGTGACACGCTCATCTACCTCAGTTTCAGGGTTGCAAGGCCGATCAGCACCAGAATCACGGTGATGATCCAGAAACGGACGATCACCCGCGGTTCGGGCCAACCCTTGAGTTCAAAGTGGTGGTGGATCGGTGCCATGCGGAACACGCGCTTGCCCGTGAGCTTGAAGGAGGCGACCTGAATCACCACCGACAAGGTCTCCATGACAAACACGCCGCCCATGATGAACAGCACGATTTCCTGACGCACGATCACGGCGATGGTACCCAGCGCGGCCCCCAGTGCCAGTGCGCCAACGTCGCCCATGAAGACCTGGGCCGGATACGTGTTGAACCAAAGGAAGCCCAGGCCCGCACCGATCAGCGCGCCGCAGAACACGATCAGCTCGCCCGAGCCCGGCACGTACGGGATCAACAGGTATTCGGCGAATTTCACGTTACCCGACAGGTAGCAGAAGATACCCAGGGCACCGCCCACCATCACGGTCGGCATGATGGCCAGGCCATCCAGGCCGTCGGTCAGGTTGACCGCGTTGCTGGAGCCGACGATCACGAAGTACGTCAGCACGACGAAGCCGATACCCAGCGGGATGGTGACATCCTTGAGGAATGGCACGATAAGGGTGGTCTCGATGCTGGTCGGAGCGGTCTTGTACAAGAAGACCGCGGCTCCCAGGCCGAACACCGACTGCCAGAAATACTTCCAGCGACTCGGCAAGCCGCGGGAGTTCTTCTCGATCACCTTGCGGTAGTCGTCGACCCAACCGATGGCACCGAACAGCAGGGTGACGATCAGCACGACCCACACATAACGATTGCTCAAGTCGGCCCACAACAGGGTGCTGACGCCGATGGCGGACAGGATCAAGGCACCGCCCATGGTCGGGGTGCCGGACTTGGACAGGTGCGATTGCGGGCCGTCGTTACGGACAGCCTGACCGATCTGGCGAATCTGCAAGGTGCGGATCATCCACGGACCCAGCCACAGCGCCAGGGACAACGCGGTCAGTACACCGAGAATCCCGCGCAGGGACAAGTACTGAAAGACTGCGAAGCCTTTGTGGAACTGTTGCAGATACTCAGCCAACAGCAGCAGCATTAATGTTTCTCCCCGCTGGCACCGCACAAAGCCGCCACGACGTTTTCCATCGCAGCGCTGCGCGAGCCCTTGATCAAGATTGTGGTGTCGCTGGCCGTCTCGCCGCGAACGGCGTCGATCAGCTCAGCTTGCGTTGCGAAGTGACGGCCATTGGCGCCGAACGCTTTGACCGCGTGTGTCATGTTGGTTCCCACCGCATACAAGGCATCGACCTTGCCGCGCGCGTAGTCGCCCACCTGACGGTGACCTTCCTCGGCCCATTGGCCCAATTCGCCGATATCCCCAAGCACCAGAACGGTGCGCCCGGAAAAGCCGGCGAGTATATCAATGGCCGCGCACATGGAGGTGGGATTTGCGTTGTAGCTATCGTCGATGACGCGCACGCCGTTCGGCGCAATCTGCGCCACAGTCCGGCCCTTGACCGGCTGCACGGCGCCCAGCCCGACGGCGATGCCGTGCAGGCTCAGACCAACGGCATGGGCCGCGGCCGCGGCCGCGAGGGCGTTGCTGACGTTGTGTGTGCCGAGCAGGTTGAGCTGCACTGGCACGCTGCCATCTGGCCCCACCAGGGTGAAGGACGGGCAACCCCGGGCATCACGCCCGATATCCCTGGCATGGAAGTCCGCCTGCGGGTTGTCCAGGGCGAAGCTCAGGACCCGATGAGTGCCGGCACGCTTGCGCCAGATCTCGAAGGCCTTGTCTGCCAGGTTGAGGATGGCGGTGCCGCCCTCGCCCAGCCCTTCGAGGATTTCACCCTTGGCCTCGACGATTTTCTCCGGCCCACCGAACTCACCCACGTGGGCAGTACCGGCATTGTTGATGATGACCACCTGTGGCTGGGTGAGGCCCACGGTGTAACGGATTTCGCCAATGCGCGACGCGCCCAGCTCGATGACGGCGGCGCTGTGCTCGGGGGCGATTTCCAGCAGTGTCAGCGGCGCGCCCAAGTCGTTGTTCAGGTTGCCACGGGTCGCATGTACTACCCCACGCGTACGCAGGATAGCCGCCAGCATTTCCTTGACCGTGGTCTTGCCACTGGAACCGGTGATCGCCACGACCGGCTTGTCGAACTCGGCGCGGTTCAATGCACCCAACTGTCCCAGGGCCAGCCGGGCATCGGCCACGACCAGTTGGGGGAGTTCGACATCGGCGATTTCGCGCTCGACCAAGGCAGCAACCGCGCCCTTGGCTTTTACATCAGCCAGGTAGTCGTGGCCGTCGAAACGCGGCCCCGTCAAGGCAACGAACAGTTGGCCGGCGCTGACGCTGCGGCTGTCGATGCTGACACCGTTGAAGCTGGCATCGGTACCCACCAACCGCGCATTCAGTGCAGTGGTCAGGTGGCTGAGTATCATGGGTTTAAGCATGCGGAGCCTCCCAGGCTGCAAGTGCCTTCTCGGCTTCGACCAGGTCGGAGAAATCGTGGCGCTGGCCGTTGATCTCCTGGTAGTCCTCGTGCCCCTTGCCGGCCAGCACGATCACGTCATCGGCGGCGGCAGTTGCGATCAGGTGCGCGATGGCTTCACCGCGACCGGCGACGAATTCGGCGGCGTCCGGCTTGCTGAAACCGGGGCGAATATCGTCGAAGATGCGCAGGGGGTCTTCGGTACGCGGGTTGTCGTCAGTGACCAGCACGCGGTCGGCCAGGCGCTCGGCCACGTCGGCCATCAACGGGCGCTTACCGCGATCACGGTCGCCACCACAACCGAACAGACATAGCAGCTTGCCGTGAGCATGCGGACGCAGGGCCTCGAGGACCTTCTCCAGCGCATCCGGGGTGTGGGCGTAATCGACCACCACCAGCGGCTTGTCACCGCCACCCAGGCGCTGCATGCGACCGACCGGCCCGTGCAAGTCAGGGGTGACCTTGAGAATCTCGTCAAGCGAGTACTCGAGCGCCAACAGCGTGGCAACAGCGGCGAGCATGTTGCTCAGGTTGAAGCGGCCCAGCAGCTGGCTGCGCAGGATACGTTCGCCCTGGGCAGTGACCAGTGTGGCGCGCACGCCATCATCATCGAAATGCGCTTCGCGGCAGAACAGCGAAGCGTCCGGGTTTTCCAGGCTGTAACTGAGCAGCCGGGTCTCGACATGGTCGACACTCGGGCGGCGGGCATAGTCTTCGGCCAGGCGTCGACCGAAATCATCATCCAGATTGACCACCTGGCAACGCAGGCTGGGCCATGCGAACAACTTGGCCTTGGCGGCCTCGTATGCCTCCATGCTGCCGTGGTAATCCAGATGGTCGCGGGACAGGTTGGTCATGACCGCGATGTCGAATTCCAGCGCAGCGACACGCCCCTGCTCCAACGCATGGGAGGACACCTCCATGGCCACGGCCTTGGCGCCACCCTTCTTGAGATCGTTAAGGGTCGACTGCACGGCAATCGGATCTGGCGTGGTCAGCCGACCGCTCTGCAACTCGCCATAGAAACCAGTACCCAGGGTGCCTATCAGGCCGCAACGCTGGCCAAGCAGATCGAGCGCCTGGGCCACCAATTGGGTGACACTGGTCTTGCCGTTGGTGCCGGTAACACCCACCAGGTTCAACTGGCGGCTGGGTTCACCATAGAAGTGCCCAGCAATCTTGGACAACTGGGCAACCAGGCCCTTGACCGGGATCAGCGGCACGTCGGTCAGCGGCAGCACATTGGCGCCACGCTCTTCATAAGCCACTGCGGCAGCGCCACGGGCCAAGGCATCGGCAATATGATCACGACCATCGACCTTCGCGCCTGGCACAGCCAGGAACAGGTCACCAGGGCGCACATGGCGGCTGTCCAGGGTCAGCTCACGAATCAGCGGATCGCGGCTGGCATGGGCGAAAAGCTTGCTCAATGGCATTGTCATCATCCACGCCCTCCCTTGGCGGCTGCTGCATTGACTTGCGATGTTTCAACGGGTGCTGGGGGCGGCAGGTTGTCTGGCGGCACGTTCATCAGGCGCAGGGTGCCCGACATGACCTTGCTGAATACCGGCGCCGAAACCAGACCGCCGAAGTAACCGCCCTTGCTCGGCTCGTCGATGACCACGACGATGGCGTAACGCGGGTCGCTCATCGGCCCGAAGCCGGCGAACAACGAACGGTAGGCGTTCTCGGTGTAGCCCTTGGAGCCAACCGTGGCCTTACGCGCCGTACCGGACTTGCCACCGACGTGATAGAACGGCACCTGGGCACGGAACACGCCGCGCGGCGCTTCGATGACCTGCTGCAGCATGCCCTGGATGGTTTCGGCGGTTTCCTTGGGAATCGCCTGCACGGCTTCAGGCGCCTTGTCGACCTTGAGGATCGACAGCGGCACCATCTTGCCGTCGTTGGCCAGCGCCGCGTAGGCGTGCACCAACTGCAAGGCGGTGACCGAAACGCCGTAGCCATAGGAAAGGGTCGCGGTTTCGGCCTTGCGCCACTCACGGTGGTTCGGCAGGTTGCCGACGCGCTCGCCCGGGAAGCCCAGGCCGGTGTATTGGCCCAGGCCAACCTGGGACATGACCCGATAAATCGCCTCGCCACCAATGTCGAAGGCGATCTTGCTCATGCCCACGTTACTGGAGTTGATCAGGATGCCGGTCAGGTCGAGGATCGGGCCTTCGCTCTTGGACACGTCCTTGATGGTGTAGCGGCCGATCTGCAGGCTGCCCGGATACACCTCGACCTTGTCGGTAGGCTTCCAGCGACCGCTTTCCAGTGCCGCACTCATGGAGATCGGCTTGACGGTCGAGCCCGGCTCGAACACGTCGATGATCGCCCGGTTGCGCATCGCGGCCGGGAACATGCTACGGCGATTGTTCGGGTTGTAGGTCGGCTGGTTGACCATCGCCAGGACTTCGCCGGTCTTGACGTCCATGATCACCAGGCTGCCGGCCTTGGCGTCCTGCTCGGCGATGGCGTTGCGCAGTTCGCGGGTCGCCAGGTACTGCAGGCGCAGGTCTATCGACAACGCCAAGGTCTTTCCGGCCTTGGCGTTCTTGGTTACCTGAATGTCCTTGATCAGCCGGCCACGCCGGTCCTTGATCACTTGCCGCTTGCCGGGCACTCCGGCCAGCCATTCGTCGTAGGCCAGTTCGACCCCTTCGCGACCGTGGTCGTCCAGGTCGGTGAAACCGACCATGTGCGCGGTGACATCGCCAGCTGGATAGAAGCGGCGGAACTCCTCCAGGCCGTAGACACCCGGCACCTTGAGGTCGAGCACATGCTGGCCCTGCTCCGGGGTCAGGCCGCGCACCAAGTAGATGAATTCCTTGTTCGCCTGCTGGGTCAGACGCTCGGTCAATTGCTGGGCACTCTGCCCAAGCGCAGCAGCCAGTTGAGGCCAGCGGTCCTTGGATGCCTGCATCTCCTTGGGGTTGGCCCACAAGGTGGTGACCGGCGTACTGACGGCGAGCGGCTCACCGTTGCGGTCGGTGATCAGACCACGGTGTGCTGGAATCGGGATGTGGCGCAGGCTGCGTGCGTCGCCCTGGCCCTTGAGGAAGTCACGATCGACCACCTGCAGGTCGATGATACGCCAACAGATGGCACCGACCATCAAAGCCAGCAAGCCGATCACGACCCGGAAGCGCCAGGGGTAGAGTGCGCCTTCGAGCTTCATCATGGCGCCACCATTCGCACTTCGTCAGCCGCAGGAACGCGCATCTTGAGCTGCTCGGAAGCCAGGCTCTCGATACGGCTGGCAGCAGTCCAGGTACTTTGTTCGAGGATCAGGCGCCCCCATTCGGCCTGGGCTTTGTCGCGCTCGTTCAACTCACCGTACAACGTGTTGAGCAACTGACGGTTCCAGTGGGCGCTGTAGGACACCGCGATGGCCGAAATCAGGACAGCGACGAACAGCAGAAGCATCAGGAAGCTCCCACCTGGAAGAGGCTTGGCAAAAAGCCGGCTCACCGCAGTTTCTCCGCCACCCGCATGACGGCACTGCGTGCCCGCGGGTTGGCTTTGAGCTCTGCTTCGGAGGCGAATTGCGCCTTGCCGATCAGGCGGATTTTCGGTTCGAAGGCTTTGTGCTGCACCGGCAGGTTGCGCGGCAGATTGTCCGCCTCGCCTTTGGCCAGCTTGCGCATGAACAGTTTGACGATACGGTCTTCGAGTGAGTGGAAGCTGATGACGGCAAGGCGGCCACCGACCTCAAGCGCATCGATTGCAGCCTCCAGGCCGGCTTCGAGGTCGCCCAGCTCGTTATTGACGTGAATGCGCAGGCCCTGGAACGCCCGGGTCGCTGGGTTCTTGCCCTTTTCCCAGGCAGGGTTGGCCACCTTGAGCACTTCGGCGAGATCGGCGGTGCGGGTGAACGGCTGTTGTTCGCGACGCTGCACCACGGCACGGGCCATGCGCTTGGCGAAACGCTCTTCGCCGTATTCCTTGAAGACGCGGGCGATCTCTTCCTCGGCAGCGGTGGCGATGAACTCGGCGGCACTGATGCCCTGGTCCGGGTTCATGCGCATGTCCAGGGGGCCATCATTGAGGAAGCTGAAACCGCGCTCGGGGTCGTCCAGCTGCGGCGAAGACACGCCCAGGTCGAGCAGGATGCCGCTGATCTTGCCATCCAGCCCGCGCGCGGCCACCTCCGAGCCCAGCTCGGCAAAGCTGCGCTGCACAATGACAAAGCGGCCGTCTTCGGCCGCCAGCGCTTGCCCGGTTGCAATCGCCTGTGGATCTTTGTCGAAGCCCAGCAAGCGACCTTGCGGCCCGAGCTTGCTGAGAATCAGCCGACTGTGTCCGCCACGGCCAAAGGTGCCGTCCAGATAGCAACCGTCGGCGCGCAGGGCCAATGCCTCGACAGCTTCGTCGAGCAATACGGTAATGTGGTTGAAGCCGCTATCTATGGTCACAGGATCAGGTCACGCAAATCGTCGGGCATGGCGCCCGGTTGTTGAATAGCTGCGAGGTCGGCTGCCGAAACCACGTTCCAGGCATCCTCATCCCACAACTGGAATTTGTTCAGTTGCCCCACCAGCATCGCCTTCTTGTCGAGCTTGGCGTATTCGCGCAAACGGGGCGGTACCAGGAAACGCCCGCTGCCATCGAGCTCCAGGTCAACCGCATTGCCGATCAGCAGACGCTGCAGGCGGCGGTTTTCCTCACGCAACGACGGCAAGGCACGCAACTTGGCTTCTATCTGTTCCCACTCATCGAGGGGGTATACGCACAAGCAGGGATCAACGGCATCGATGGTCACGATCAGCTGGCCATTGCAACGCGAATCGAGCTCGTCACGGTACCGGCTCGGCATTGCGAGACGGCCCTTTGCATCGAGGCTGACGGCGTTGGCTCCGCGGAACACGGCTGCGATTCCCCACAATGTTAGCTTTTTTGTGCCAGAAAACCCACTTCATCCCACTTTCTGCCACTTGCGCACACTATAGGAATCCGCCCGCTGCACCGTCAAGGCACGTTCATAAGGAAAACCCTTACAGGACCGAGATTTAGCGCAACAAGGGAAGAAGGAAGCACTGCCGGAAAGAAAAAAAGACGGGGAAAATCAAACGCTCCCAGACGGATAGAGTTTGAAGTTAAAGTGATTTATTAAGAGTAAGAATTTTTCGGTATTACCAAGAGGGATCTGCTATCGATTCAAGCAGGAGAGGAAGGTGGAGAGTCGATCTGTAAGCCGGGTTTTGTCGAGGACAGTCATTCCTCTACGACGGCCATCACTGGACGCCTCTAGCAACCTACCCGGTTCCGACGCGGGCCACGCCTAATGGAACCCTATTTGGTCTTGCTCCGAGTGGGGTTTACCTAGCCACGGACTGTTGCCAGCCGTGCGGTGCGCTCTTACCGCACCTTTTCACCCTTACCGGCACCGAAGTGCTTAGGCGGTTGTTTTCTGTGGCACTTTCCGTAGGCTCGCGCCTCCCAGGCGTTACCTGGCACCCTGCCCTATGGAGCCCGGACTTTCCTCCCCCTGCCGTCACGCAACAAAAGTTGCGGAACAAAAGCAGGCAGCGACTGTCCGATCGACTCTCCGCCGCCAAGGTTAACGGTAGGCGCGCCCAAGAACAAGCCATACCGCAAAGAATAGCATAAGGCCACTACTGGGCTTTCTGCTTTTCCAGTGCGGCCTGATACAACAGATTCTTGCGCACACCGGTGATTTCCGCAGCCAATGCCGCCGCGCGCTTGAGCGGCAATTCCGCCAGCAACAGATCCAGCACCCGCTGGGCCTCGGCGCTGATGGCCTGGTCGCCCTCCGGCGCACTCCAGCCGCCCACCAACACCACGCACTCACCGCGCTGCTGGTTGGCATCGCTGGCGACAAAAGCTCTCAGCTCACCCAAGGGCAAGCCCTTGAGCGTCTCGAAGGTCTTGGTCAGTTCACGTGCAAGCAGTGCCGGTCGCTCGGCCCCGAACACAGCCTCCATGTCTTCCAGGCACTCGAGGATACGGTGAGGCGCCTCGTAGAAGATCAACGTACGAGGCTCTTCCTTTACCTGCTCGAGCCGGGCACGGCGACCGGCAGCCTTCGCAGGCAGGAAGCCTTCGAAGATGAACCGGTCGGACGGCAGGCCCGCTGCCGACAGTGCGGCGATCAACGCGCACGCACCTGGCACCGGGACCACATTGACGCCTGCCGCTCGCGCCTGACGCACCAAGTGGTAGCCAGGATCGGAAATCAGCGGCGTACCAGCATCGGAGACCAACGCCACATCGTCGCCGGCCAACAGCTTGCCCAGGAACCGACCGCCTTCGTCGCGTTCATTGTGTTCATGGCAGGCAGCCAGCGGCGTATCGATGCCAAAGTGCTGCAGCAAGCGGATCGAGTGCCGGGTGTCCTCGGCCGCTATCAGGGCGACATTGGCCAGTACCTTCAGCGCCCTGGCGCTCATGTCGTCAAGGTTGCCAATGGGCGTTGCCACGACGTACAGCGTACCCACGGTGGTTTTGGAAGCCCCTGCCACATCAGTCACTGCGCACACCTGTCTTTCGGATCAAAGGCGCCATTGTAGCCCGAGCGCTTGTTACAGAGCGCAAAGAACTTCGCATACGACCAATGGTGAGCCACCTATAGTGAAGGTTCCGCATCGGCGACATCGCGCCCCGGCCAGCGCTTGGGTACAATTGCCGGCCAACTTGATCGAGTAACAGGACCTTTACATGATCGCTTGCCTGCGGCTGCTCACAGCCCTCTGCCTCGCTACCTTGCTGGCAGCCTGCGCCAGCTCGCCCTCATCCAGCCTGGGCGAACTGCCACGCACCCCGGACGCCAGCATCGAGCAACTGCTCGAAAAAGCCTCCACCAGCAAATCTGCGGAAGATGCCGCACTGCTGCGCCTGAGCGCCGCCGACCTGGCCTACAAGCAGAAGGACTTCCCGCGCGCCGCGCGCATTCTCGAACAAGTACCACTGGACACGCTCAAGCCTGCGCAGCAGGTGTTCGCCAGCACCCTCGCCGCAGAACTGGCGATGAGCCGCAAGCAGCCCAAGGCGGCGCTGGCCGCCTTGTCGCACCCGAGCCTGCAACGCGTTGCCGAGCTGCCGGAAGAACAACAGGCCCGCACCTACAATGTGCATGCCGCCGCCCTCGAAGCCGACGGCCAGGCGCTTGCCGCAGCCCAGCAGCGCGTTCTGCTGGCACCCCTGCTCAGTGGCCCGGCCGCCAGCAGCAACAACGATTCGATCTGGGCGCTGGTGGCATCACTGCCGGCCGAACAGCTGCAGCAGCCAGCAGGCAACGAAACCCTGGGCGGCTGGACCAGCCTGGCCCTTGCAGTGAAGAGCGCCGGCACCCTTGAGCAGCAGCAAGCGGCCATCGAAACCTGGCGCAAGCAGCACCCTGACCACCCTGCAGCACAGCAACTGCCGCTGGCGCTGACCAAGCTCAAGGAACTGGCCAGCCAGCCACTGACCAAGATCGCCCTGCTGCTGCCTCAGGAGGGCCCACTGGCCGGTGTCGCCCGCGCCCTGCGTGATGGCTTCATGGCTGCGCACTTCCAGGCCCAGCAGGCCGGCCAGCCGGCGCCCGCCGTTCAGGTCTTCGATAGCTCGCGCATCACCTCCCTCGACGACTTCTACCGCCAGGCGCAGGCCGCAGGCGTACAGCTGGTGGTCGGCCCACTGGAAAAACCACTGGTGAAAAAGCTCGCGGCCTACCCGCAACTGCCAATCACCACCCTGGCGCTGAACTACGCGGACGCCGGGCAAGCCACCCCACCGCAACTGTTCCAGTTCGGCCTGGCCGCCGAGGACGAAGCTCGCGAAGTGTCTCGCCGCGCCCGTGCCGACGGCATGGTCCGGGCCGTTGCCCTGGTGCCGAGCGGCGAATGGGGTGACCGCGTGCTTGCCGCCTTCCGCAAGGACTGGGAGAGCAACGGCGGCACCCTGCTGGCCGCCGAGCGCATCGCCCAGCCAGTAGCCCTGGCCCAGCAAATCGCCGACCTGTTCCAACTTCGCCAGAGCGAAGGTCGCGCCCAGAGCTTGCAAAGCACGGTAGGTGGCAACATTGCCGCACAGCCTTCGCGTCGCCAGGACATCGACTTCATCTTCCTCGCCTCGACCCCGCAACAGGCGCAACAGATCAAGCCGACGCTGAACTTCCAGTACGCGGGCGACGTACCGGTATACGCCACCTCGAACCTCTACAGCGCCAGCGGTGACGTCAACCAGTACAACGACATGAACGGCATTCGCTTCTGCGAAACCCCGTGGCTGCTCGACACCACCAACAATTTGCGTCAACAAGTGGTCCAACAGTGGCCGCAAGCCGCCGGCAGCCTTGGCCGCCTGTACGCCATGGGCGTTGACGCCTACAGCCTGGCGCCTCGCCTGGGCCAACTCAAGGCACTGCCGGATAACCGCGTGCAAGGCCTCTCCGGAAGCCTGACCATGAACGCCAACCAGCGCGTGGAGCGTCAGCTGCCGTGGGCCGAGTTCTCGGGCGGCCAGATCAAGCGCCTGCCGGACACTGCGCGCTGATGCCGGACGCATCGCCGACCCATGCCGGCCAAACCGCAGAAAACCAAGCCCTTGAATACCTTCAGGGGCAAGGCCTGCAACTGCTGGCTCGCAATTGGCGATGTAAAGGCGGCGAGCTTGATCTGGTCATGCTCGACGCCGATACAGTAGTATTCGTCGAAGTCCGCTACCGCTTGCATGCGGATTTCGGTGGCGCCCTCGGCAGTATCGACGGGCGCAAGCAGAAAAGACTGGCGCTTGCCGCCAGCCTGTTCTTGCAGAAGGAGTCCCGTTGGGCCAACCAACCCTGCCGCTTCGACGTTGTCGCCCTGCAGGGCAGCCAGCATGCAGGCCGACCGCTTCAATGGCTGAAAAACGCCTTCGAATGCTGAACCCACTTCATTTTTTTTGCTCTATGTTTCGCGGGCTGGTCTCTGTTGCGCGCCGCGCCGGCCACCGCCCCACTTAAGGTCACCCGATGGACATGCAATCCCGAATTCGCCGGCTGTTCCAGGCCAGCATCGACACCAAGCAACAGGCAATGGACATCCTGGCACCGCACATCGAGCAGGCCAGTCTGGTCATGGTCAACGCACTGCTCAACGAGGGCAAGATGCTCGCCTGTGGCAACGGCGGCTCGGCCGGCGATGCCCAGCATTTCTCGTCGGAGCTGCTCAACCGCTTCGAACGCGAGCGCCCGAGCCTGCCGGCCATTGCCCTGACCACCGATAGCTCGACCCTGACCTCAATTGCCAACGACTACAGCTACAACGAGGTCTTTTCCAAGCAGATCCGCGCCCTGGGCCAACCGGGCGACGTTCTGCTGGCCATTTCCACCAGCGGCAATTCGGCGAACGTCATTCAGGCCATCCAGGCCGCACATGATCGTGAAATGATTGTCGTAGCATTGACCGGTCGTGACGGCGGCGGCATGGCTTCACTGCTGCTGCCCGAAGACGTCGAGATTCGCGTGCCCTCGACGGTCACTGCACGCATCCAGGAAGTCCACCTGCTGGCGATCCATTGCCTGTGCGATCTGATCGACAGCCAACTGTTCGGGAGTGAAGAATGATCCCCAAGCGCCTCGGCCTGATGGCCCTGACCCTGTGCCTGAGCGTCACCGGCTGCAGCTCGGTACTGACCTCGACCCGCAACTCGCCGATCGAGGATGATCGCGGCACTCGCACCATCGGTAGCAAGATCGACGATTCGCTGATCGAAACCAAGGCTGCGGTAAACATCGCCAAGGCCAGCCCGGACCTGGACAAAGGTTCGCACATTGTCGTCAGCAGCTATAACGGCATCGTGCTGCTTGCCGGCCAGACACCTCGCGCCGACCTCAAGAGCCTGGCGGAACAGACCGCCAGCCAGGTCCAGCGGGTCAAGAAAGTACACAACGAGCTGCAAGTGATGCAGCCCTCCTCCATCCTTGCGCGCAACAACGACGCCTGGCTGACCACCAAGATCAAGACCCAGATGCTGGCTGACGCCAACGTACCCAGCTCGCGCATCAAGGTGATCACCGAAAACGGTATCGTCTATCTGCTCGGCCTGGTCACCCAAGGCGAGGCCAACGCAGCCACCGCCGTGGTACAGGGCGTGTCGGGCGTGCAGAAAATCGTCAAGCTGTACGAGTACATCGACTGATTCCTTGATTGCCCGCACCGGAATGATCGCCGGCGACCGGCTCCTGCAGGTGGAAACGACCTGTACGGAGCCGGCATGGGCCTCCCTCCGCACCACCCCTACAGAAACCCAGGAAACACCGCATGAAAAAGCTTCTGCTGCCCGCCCTGCTGATCGGCGCCTTCGCCACCCTGGCCGGCTGCTCCACTCCAAGCCTGATCACCCTCAACGACGGCCGCGAGTTCCAGACCGTCGATGAGCCGCAGTTCGACCAGGACGCTGGCTTCTACGAATTCCAGCAGCTCGACGGCAAACGCACCCGCGTCAACAAGGACCAGGTGCGCAGCATCAGCGACCTGTAAGTCCTGGCCCGCAGCCATAAAAAAGGCGATCCCGCATGGATCGCCTTTTTTGTTTACTTGACCACCTTCAGGCTTGGCCGCCCACTCGGACGCGGCGGCTGGCCACCTCCCTCAGGCGGGCCATCGTCATCCGGCTCGACACCTTCATCTTCGATGTCGTCGTCGCCATCCATCAGTGGAGGCTCCAGCTCGAAGACCATACCCTGGCCGTTTTCGCGGGCATAGATACCGAGGATCGCGCCAACTGGCACGAACAGCGAATGCGCCACACCGCCGAACCGGCCTTCGAAGCTCACCGCTTCGTTGTCCATGTGCAGGCTGCGTACCGCGCTGGGGGAAATATTCAGGACGATCTGACCGTCACTGGCGAAGCCTTGCGGCACCTGGACCGCCGGATATTCGGCATTGACCAGCATATGAGGGGTGCAATCGTTGTCGACGATCCACTCGTACAGCGCTCGAACCAGATAGGGGCGACTGGAGTTCATCAACGGCTCCTTAAAGCTTGCGCATTTCACGTTCAACGGAGGACAGGCTTGCCAGGAATGGCTCACGGGCAAACTGTCGCTCCATGTAATCCAGCAGCGGCTTGGCCTGCCGCGGCAATTCGATACCCAATACCGGCAAACGCCAGAGTATGGGCAGTAGACAACAGTCGACCAGGCTTTGCTCCTCGCTCATGAAGCAAGCGAACTCGGCAAACAGCGGCGACACGCCGGTCAAGCTCTCGCGCAACGCCTTGCGCGCCTCTGTACGCGCGGCATCGGCGCTGCGCGCATCGAGGATGGTATCGGCCAGCGCACACCAGTCGCGCTGGATACGATGTATCAGCAGACGGCTGTTGCCACGTGCCACCGGGTATACCGGCATCAGTGGCGGATGCGGGTACCGCTCCTCAAGGTACTCCATCACCACGGTCGATTCATACAACGCCAGGTCACGGTCGACCAGGGTCGGCACGCTCCCATAGGGGTTCACTTCAACCAGCTTGGGTGGCAGACGACCGCGATCCACATCGATGATCTGCACGCTGACGCCTTTCTCCGCGAGCACCAGGCGCACGCGATGGGAATAGTGATCAGCGGGGTCGGAATAGCAGGCTAACCTGTTGGTTGCGCCCATGTAGCGCCTCCTCGCATGGGGATGCTTAAGAAACTGCAAATGCAAACGCGCCCTGGAGGCCCCTCCGCGTCAGCGGTGGAGCGCCCAGGGCGCGTTCAACTACCAGAAACTACTGCGTGATCAGTGCACGTCCTTCCAGTATTCGCGCTTGAGCAAATAGGCGAATACGAAGAAGAAAGCCAGGTACAGCAACACATAAGTACCGATACGCTGGCTTTCCAGTTTGACCGGGTTGGCCGAATAGGCCAGGAAGGTCACCAGGTTCTTGACCTTCTCGTCGAACTGCTCGGTGGTCAGGGTACCGGAATTCGGCGTAATGGTCAGCTGGTCACAAGCCTCATGGGTCAGCGGACTACCTGTCAATGGGTCGAATTGCTTCTTGCCGTCGACCACGGTCTGCACCTGCTTGCAGCCGATGACCTGGTTACCCTGCAGTCCCACCAGCACGTTGGGCATGCCGACGTTCGGGAACACCTTGTTGTTGACACCATAAGGACGCGACTTGTCTTCATAGAAGCTGCGCAGGTAGGTGTACAACCAGTCGGTACCGCGCACCCGGGCAACCAGCGTCAGGTCAGGTGGCGCCGCGCCGAACCAGGTCTTGGCATCACTGGGCTGCATGCCGATCTTCATGTGGTCGCCAATCTTGGCACCGGTGAACACCAGTTTCTCGAGCATCAGCTCGTGTGGAATGCCCAAGTCATCGGCCACACGCTCATAGCGTTGGAACTTCGCACTGTGACAGCCCATGCAATAGTTGGCGAAGGTACGAGCACCATCCTGCATGGCCGCTTTGTCGGCGAGGTCGATATCGACCTTGTCCAACGTCAGGCCAGTTTCGGCAGCGTAGGAAAAGGCAGGCATCACTGCCAGCAAAAATACTGCAATCAACTTTTTCATCAGCCAGTCACCCTTTCCGGAACCGGTTTGGTCTTCTCAAGCCTTGTGTAGAACGGCATCAGCAGGAAGTAGGCGAAGTACAACACCGTGCACACCTGCGACAGCAAGGTGCGCCCTGGTGTCGGCGCCAGAACGCCCAGCACACCGAGGATCACGAAGGCCACGCAGAACACCAGCAGGAAGATCTTGCTCAACCAGCCTTTGTAGCGCATCGAGCGCACAGGACTGCGGTCAAGCCAGGGCAACACGAACAGCACGGCAATGGCCGCCCCCATGGCGATCACCCCGAACAGCTTGTCAGGAACCGCCCGAAGGATTGCGTAGAACGGCGTGAAGTACCACACCGGGGCGATATGCTCTGGCGTCTTGAAGGCATTTGCCTGCTCGAAGTTCGGTTTTTCCAGGAAATAGCCACCCATTTCCGGGAAGAAGAACACCACGGCACAGAATACGAAGAGGAAGACCACCACGCCGACGATATCCTTGACGGTGTAGTACGGGTGGAACGGAATGCCGTCCAGCGGTATGCCGTTTTCGTCCTTCTTCTTCTTGATATCGACGCCATCGGGGTTGTTCGAACCTACTTCGTGCAACGCGAGGATGTGCAGCACGACCAGGCCCAGGATGACGATCGGCAAGGCCACGACATGCAGGGCGAAGAAGCGGTTCAAGGTGATGCCGGAGATCAGGTAGTCACCACGAATCCACTGAGTGAGGTCATCGCCGATCACCGGAATGGCACCGAACAGCGAAATGATCACCTGGGCGCCCCAATAGGACATTTGCCCCCAAGGCAGCAGATAGCCCATGAAGGCCTCGGCCATCAGCGCCAGGTAGATCAGCATGCCGAACAACCACACCAGCTCACGGGGCTTCTGGTAGGAGCCGTAGAGCAATCCGCGGAACATGTGCAGGTAGACCACGATGAAGAATGCCGACGCCCCCGTGGAGTGCAGGTAACGCAGGATCCAGCCGTATTCCACGTCACGCATGATGTATTCGACCGAGGCAAAGGCCTCTTCCGCCGACGGCGTGAAGCTCATGGTCAGCCACACACCCGTGACGATCTGGTTGACCAATACCAACAGGGCCAGGGAGCCGAAGAAGTACAGGAAGTTGAAGTTCTTGGGCGCGTAATACTTGCTCAGGTGGTCTTCCCACATCTTGGTAGCGGGGAAGCGAGCATCAATCCAGTCCATGAACTTGCTCATCATGCGTTCTCCTGATCGACGCCGATGACAATGATGTCGTCCGACTCGTAAGAGTGAGGCGGCACTGGCAGGTTGAGAGGTGCAGGCTGGGCCTTGTAAACCCGCCCGGCCAGATCGTAGTGGGAGCCATGGCAAGGGCAGAAGTAGCCACCCACCCATTTAGGACCAAGGTCGGCCGGCGCCACTTCCGGACGGAACGTCGGGGAACACCCAAGGTGGGTGCACAGACCGACGAGAATGAGGATCTCCGGCTTGATCGAACGCACCTGGGGATCGACATAGGCCGGCTGCACCGATGCCTTCGATTCAGGGTCGGACAGCTCACCGGCGATCTTCTTGAGATTCCCGAGGATCTCTTCCGTTCGCCTGACGATAAATACAGGCTGGCCGCGCCACTCGGCCACCATCTGCTGCCCGGGTTCGACCTTGGCGATGTTGACCTTCACCGGTGCACCTGCGGCCTTCGCCTTGGCACTGGGAAACCATGACCCTACGAACGGTACCGCAGCCCCCACTGCCCCCGCCGCCCCGACCACGGATGTCGCGGCTACGAGGAAGCGGCGCCGGCCTGCGTTGACGCCGTCATTGCTCATTCAGTCCTCTCCCATCAGCTTGCTTGGCCTGTTGAATCAGGCCTGTACTTAGGTAATGTCTGTGGCACTAAAAATTGGCCGCCATGGTAAGAAACAAAACCACACACTGACAAGGTGATTACCCCTGCAACGGGCTACAACCCTCGCTTTGCTTGATCTGCGTCTATGCGGCCAGTTGTCACCGACATGCTGACAGGTTAGTTCAAGACATAAAAAAAGCCCGGTTCCAAAGGAACCGGGCTTCTTTGACTGCCGAAGCGGTATTAACGCTTGGAGTACTGAGGACGCTTACGCGCTTTACGCAGACCCACTTTCTTACGCTCAACTTCACGAGCGTCGCGGGTGACGTAGCCAGCACGACGCAGAGCGCCACGCAGGGTTTCGTCGTATTCCATCAGAGCGCGGGTGATACCGTGACGGATCGCACCGGCTTGACCGCTGACACCACCACCGGAAACGGTGACATAGATGTCGAACTTCTCAACGGTCTCGGTCAGCTCCAGCGGCTGGCGAACAACCATGCGAGCGGTTTCGCGACCGAAGAACACGTCCAGAGAACGGTTGTTGATGGAGATGTTGCCAGTGCCCGGACGCAGGAAAACGCGAGCGGTTGCGGTCTTGCGACGGCCAGTGCCGTAATTTTGAGTCGCCGACATAATGAACTTTTCCCGTTAGATCTTCAGTTCTTGAGGCTGCTGAGCAGTGTGTGGGTGAGTTGCACCCGCGTACACTTTCAGCTTGCGGTACATGTCGCGACCCAGCGGGTTCTTAGGCAGCATGCCTTTGACCGCGGTTTCGATAACACGCTCAGGGGCTTTGTCGATCAGCTTCTCGAAGCTGATTTCCTTGATGCCGCCTGGGAAACCGGAGTGGGAGTAGTACATTTTGTCGGAAGACTTGGCACCAGTCACACGAACCTGCTCGGCGTTGATAACGACGATGTAGTCGCCGGTGTCAACGTGAGGGGTGTATTCTGGTTTGTGCTTGCCACGCAGACGGCTAGCGATTTCGGTAGCCAGACGACCCAGGGTCTGGCCAGCGGCGTCGACTACGAACCACTCGCGCTTTACTGTTTCCGGTTTAGCAGTAAAAGTTTTCATTCTCTAAAGCCTCAGAGGCCGCCCAGCGAAAAATAGACGGCGAATCTTACTGGATAGTGCACAACTTGCCAAGGGCAAGCGCGCAGCCGAACGCTGACGCTTTTGGGGGCTCGGGTCGGGCACGCCAATGTTCGACGGGGTTCTTCCTGCATGGTGGTGCATCACTTCCGCCACACGGAGAGGGGCCGAATTATCCAGATTGCGCCAGAAAATTCAACCTGCTTTTATGGGCATCTTTGCCAAGGAGAGTCTTTCCGATGGAATACCGCAAGCTCGGCCGTACCGACCTCCACGTCAGCGCCCTGTGCCTGGGCACCATGACCTGGGGCGAGCAGAACACCCAGGAAGAGGCCTTCGAACAGATCGCCCTGGCCAAGCAGGCCGGGATCAACTTCATCGACACCGCCGAAATGTACCCGGTGCCACCCCGCCCCGAGACCTATGCCGCCACCGAGCGGATCATCGGAAAGTGGTTCAGCGAGCACGGTGATCGTGACGACTGGATCCTCGCCAGCAAGGTCGCGGGCCCTGGCAACGGTATCAGCCATATCCGCGACGGCCAGCTCAAGCACAACCGCCAGCACATCGTCGCGGCGCTGGACGAAAGCCTCAAGCGCCTGCAGACCGACCGCATCGACCTGTACCAACTGCACTGGCCCGAACGCAGCACCAACTTCTTCGGCAAACTGGGCTACCAACACCTGCCGCAGGACCACTTCACCCCGCTGGAGGAAACCCTCGAAGTGCTCGATGAGCAGGTTCGCGCCGGCAAGATCCGCCATGTAGGTCTGTCCAACGAAACGCCGTGGGGCACCATGAAGTTCCTGCAACTGGCCGAGGCCCGTGGCTGGCCGCGCGCGGTGTCGATCCAGAACCCGTACAACCTGCTCAACCGCAGCTTCGAGGTGGGCCTGGCGGAAGTGGCGATTCGCGAACAATGCGGCCTGCTGGCCTACTCGCCACTGGCGTTCGGCATGCTCTCGGGCAAATACGAGAATGGCGCCTGCCCTGCAAAGGCACGCTTGACCCTGTTCAGCCGCTTCGCCCGCTACTCCAACCCACAGACAGTCGCAGCCTGCAGCCGCTACGTGCAACTGGCCCGCGATCATGGCCTGGACCCGGCGCAAATGGCCTTGGCGTTCGTGACTCGGCAACCGTTCGTGACCAGCAATATCATCGGAGCGACCGACCTGGATCAGCTCAAGAGCAACCTCAATAGCCTGGCACTGAACCTCAGCGATGAGCTGCTGGCGGGGATCGAGGCGATTCATCAGCAGCAGCCCAATCCGGCGCCTTGACCCGAACCACAATTGCCTGCTTCGCGGGTGAGCCCGCTCCCGTAGGGCTACGCGCAGCCCTCGTGGGCGTGGGTTTACCCGCGAAGCAGGTAGCGCGAATCTGCGGGGTAGACACAATCGCCAAAAAATAAGACGATCCAGCCGGTGATCGACCACTCTACCCTATAAGAACAATGACAATGATGTTTACCCAACCCTCCGCGTCGTTGCGGCGCGTCAGCATCCTGGCCATTGACAAGGTGTTCGCCTCGACCCTGATGCAGGCCAAGGATTTCTTCCACCTGGCCAGCCTGCGCTATAGCAAGCAACTGGGCCTGGGCTTGCAGCCCATGTTCGAAATCCACCTGGTCAGTCCCGACGGGCAGCCCGTGGACAGCTTCAGCGGCGTACAGTTGCCGGTCGACGGCGGCCTGGACGATGCCGATGTGATCATCCTCCCAGCCTTCTGGGACGACTTCGACAACCTGCTGCAGCGCTACCCTCAGGTGCTGCCGTGGCTACGCGAGCAACATGCCCGCGGCGCCGTACTGTGCGCCGAGGCAAGCGGGGTCTTCTGGCTGGCCGAGGCCGGGCTGCTCGACGGCAAGGAAGCGACTACCTACTGGCGCTTCTTCAACAGCTTCGCCGAGCGCTTCCCCAAGATCAGGCTGAACCAGGACAAGCACCTTACCGACGCCGACAATCTGTACTGTGCCGGCGGCACCACTTCGGCCTGTGATCTGTACATCTACCTGATCGAGCGCTTCTGCGGCGCCAACGTGGCTCGCGCCGTGGCACGCGACATCCTCTACGAGGTGCAGCGCAACTACACCCCTGGACGCATGGGCTTTGGTGGGCAGAAGCTGCACCAGGACCTGATCATCCTGCAGATCCAGCACTGGCTTGAAGAACACTTCGCCGACAAGTTCCGCTTCGAGGACGTGGCCCGTAACCACGGCATGAGCATTCGCAACTTCATGCGTCGCTTCCAGGGCGCGACTGGCGACAAACCATTGCACTACCTGCAACGGCTACGCATCGAGACGGCCAAGGGGTTGCTGTCGAGCACGCGCAAGAGCATCAAGACCATCAGCTACGAGGTTGGCTACGACGATGCCAGCTTCTTTGCCCGACTGTTCCGGCAGCACACTGAGCTGTCCCCGAACCAGTATCGGCAGCAGTTCATGCAAGAAGCTTGAGATGAGCGGGGCCGGCAAGCGGCCCCGAACTCCGAGGCTTATGGCTTGTGCGCGCGCGCCAGGAACTCGTGCGACTGCATCTCCAGCAGGCGGCTCAGGGTACGCTGGAATTCGAAGCTCAAGCGGCCACCGGTGTACAGGTCCTTCAGCTCCACCTCGGCCGAGATGATCAGCTTGACGTTACGGTCGTAGAACTCGTCCACCATGTTGATGAAACGACGGGCGATGTCATCGGTAGCCACACCCATCTGCTCCACGTTGCTCAGCAGCACGGCGTGGAAGATCTTGCCCAGCTCGATGTAGTCGTTCTGGCTGCGAGGCCCGTCGCACAGGGCGCGGAAGTCGAACCAGGCCACATCGTCGCAGGTGAGCAAGGCATTGATCGGACGATTCTCGATCATCAGCACGTCATTCTCGACCGCCTGGGTGCACTCAGGGGTCAGTGCCTTGAAGCTGGCGCGCAGGCTCTGGTGCGCCGCATCATCGAGCGGGTAGTGGTACAGCTCGGCCTGCTCCAGGTGACGCAGGCGGTAATCGACCCCGCTGTCGACGTTCACCACGTCGGTGTTCTGCTTGATCATCGCGATGGCCGGCAGGAAGCGCGCCCGCTGCAGGCCGTCCTTGTACAAGCCGTCCGGCACGATGTTGGAGGTCGCGACCAGGGAAACGCCATTCTTGAACAGTTCCTCCATCAGCGTGCCCAGGATCATGGCATCGGTGATGTCGGAAACGAAGAATTCGTCGAAGCAGATGACCTTGGCTTCCTGGGAGAAGCGCTTGGCGATGATGGTCAAGGGGTTCTTCTCGCCCTTGAGGGTCTTCATCTCTTCGTGCACACGCTTCATGAAGCGGTGGAAGTGAGTACGCATCTTCTCTTTGAATGGCAGCGCCTCGAAGAAGGTATCCACCAGGTAGGTCTTGCCTCGGCCCACACCGCCCCAGAAGTACAGGCCCTTGACCGGGGTCTGCTCCTTCTTGCCGAACAACTTGCCGAATACACCTGGCTTGCTGTTGTGCGCAGCGACCAGATCGTCGTATAGACGCTGCAAGTGACGCACAGCAGTCTCCTGCGCCGCGTCATGGAAGAAGTCGGGACGTTTCAGATCTGCTTGATATCGTTCTAGGGGCGTCATGATTCGTTAGCGAGGCAACAAAAAACGGGCCGTCACTGTAGCGACAGGCCCGCTTAATGGCAATCAGACTTGCGGCGAAATGCCTCAGGCGGTATGCATTCCTGAGGGCGAAGGCCTACCCGCAAAACAGACAACGCGGTGCCTGGCACCGGTTATGCCGGTGTTCGCGGATAAATCCGCTCCTACAGGGGCTGCAGCGCTACACGCAGGCTTTCGATAGCCGAATCGCGGGCTTCGGCGCTGTCGAACTGCGGCCCGTCGGCCACCTGCTCGCCGTTCAGCCACAGACTGAAGCCCAGGCCTTCGACTCGCACATCAGCCTCACCGCCCTGCTGCAGCTGCTTGCTTACCGCACCGGCGCTCTTGCCATCGGCGAAGCTGCGCGAGAGCAGCAATTGCTCGCCATCGGCGGCAAGCAGGCGGAAGCGGAAGCTGCCGTCTTCGTCACGGAAGCTGACGAAACGGGCGCTTTTGGCGGCTTTCTTCTTCACTTCGGCAGTTGCCTGGACGCTGCTGCGGAACGAGCGCAGGCCTACGGCCTCGCGCAGTTGTTCGAGGAACGGGGTGGCGATCTTGCGTGCCTTGGCGGCACCGGCCAAAAGAATGTCTTCCAGGTCCGACGGTCGCGAGATCAGTTGGTGGTAGTGCTCACGCTTCTCGGAAAGCTGGCTGTCGAGCAGCTGGAACAGACGCTGCTTGGCATCACCCCAGCCCAAGCCCTGCAGCAGTTCTTCACGGAATTCAGCGCACTGGGCTGGTGTGGAGAAGGCCTGGAACAGAGTGAACAGGTGCGAGTTGTCCGGGTCCTTGGCCTCGCCTGGGGCACGGGAGTCAGTGACGATGCGCGAAATTGCGTCCTTCATGTCCTTCGCGCTGGTGAACAGCGGAATGGTGTTGTCGTAGCTCTTGGACATCTTGCGACCGTCCAGCCCTGGCAGCGTCGCCACGCTTTCTTCGATCACAGCTTCTGGCAGGGCGAAGAAGTCCTTGCCCTGACCGAACAGGTGGTTGAAGCGCTGGCCGATATCACGGGCCATCTCCACGTGCTGGATCTGGTCACGGCCTACCGGCACCTTGTGCGCGTTGAACATCAGGATGTCCGCCGCCATCAGCACCGGGTAGCTGAACAGCCCCATGGTCACACCGGCATCCGGGTCTTCACCGGCTTCGACGTTCTTGTCCACCGAAGCCTTGTAGGCGTGGGCGCGGTTGAGCAGGCCCTTGGCGGCAACGCAGGTCAGCAGCCAGGTCAGCTCAGGAATCTCGGGAATATCTGACTGACGGTAGAAGGTCACCTTGTCCGGATCCAGGCCACCGGCCAGCCAGGTGGCAGCGATTTCCAGGCGCGAGCGCTGGATGCGCAGCGGATCGTCGCACTTGATCAGGGCGTGATAGTCGGCCAGGAAGTAGAACGAGTCGGCACCGGGCTGCTGGCTGGCGAGAATGGCCGGGCGGATAGCTCCGGCGTAGTTGCCCAGGTGCGGGGTGCCGGTGGTGGTGATACCGGTGAGAATGCGCGTGGTCATGGGTGTTCGCTTATTCAGGCTTGGCTCAGTTCGAAAGGCGCGGCAGCAGCAGATCCTTCAGATCGGTCAGCTTGCCATGGAAGAAGTGTCCGCATTCTGCCACTTTCAGCAGCTCATGGGGGCGCGACAGGCTGTCGGACCAGTCGTAAACCAGCTGCGGATCGACGACTTCGTCGCTCTCCGGCTGCACCACGGTGATCGGGCAATGCTGCGGCAGCGGGAAATCGGCCGTCAGACGCATCACCGCCGGGGCAATCATGAACAACTGCTGCAAGGCCACGCCAGAAGCCTCCAGCCGCCCGGCCAGGCTGGTAGCGACGAAACCACCGAAAGAGAAACCCATCAGCACCAAGGGCAGATCGGGGTGCTTTTCGCGCAGCCAGCCAGCAGCGGCCTCGGCATCCGCTACCTCGCCTGCGCCCATGTCATGGCTGCCGGCGCTCTGGCCCACACCACGGTAGTTGAAGCGCAGGGTCACGTAGCCTGCATCGCGGGCGGTACGCTGCAACGTCGAAACCACCTTGTTGAGCATGGTGCCGCCCTGAACCGGGTTGGGGTGGCAGATCAGCACCGCACCGCGGGCATCGGCCACGTCCAGGTACAAGGCTTCCAGCTGGCCAACGGGGCCATCGATGAACAAGGGGGTTTCGCGGACAAGCAAGGCACTACTCCGTGACCTCGGGAGGGGTCGATTCGTCTAGCTGAGGAATTCTGTTCTGATTTGCGATCGCTCGCGGTATACAGCGCAGGTCTGAGCCGTTAACGTAAAGCAAAGCCGTTTATAGAGGAAGGACTCGTGGAACACTCGCTCCTTGTTTGGTTGTTGCCGACCCTGGCCCTGGTCGTCGGCGTCGTGGTCGGTTTCGTCGTCGCGCGCCTGCTGCCCAATGCCGCGCCGAGCAGCACACAGCGCCAGCTGGACGATATCCAGCAACGCTTCGACACCTACCAGAACGAAGTGGTCACCCACTTCAACAGCACTGCCGTGCTGGTCAAAAAGCTGACCCAGAGCTACCAGGATGTCCAGGACCACCTGGCCGAAGGCGCCAATGCCCTGGCGCTGGACGAGGTTACCCGTCAGCGCCTGCTGGCCGCCCTGCACTCCGAGGCCGCCCAGGCCCCACGTGACCGCCTGACCCCGCCGAAGGACACCGCCGAAGTGCCTCGCGACTATGCGCCGAAGGCGCCGAACTCGCCAGGCATGCTGGACGAGAGCTACGGGCTCAAGCGTTAAGCGGGTGAAATGCAAAAAGGCCTCGGAAGAGGCCTTTCTTATTGCGTGAAGAACACGGCAACAACCCGCGTTACATCGTCTTGGCCTGAGCCTTCTCCAGTGTATCGATCCGCTGATTCAGTTCACGTATCGACTCAATCAGTGGTGCGACCAATTTTTGGTAGTCCACCGTCAGCTTTTCGTTCTTCTCATGAACCAGTTCCGGGTACACGGCCTGGACATCCTGCGCCATCAGCCCAATATCCTTGCGCCCCGTTTCTTTCCAGGTGAACTTCATACCTTGCAGTTTCAACAACTGCTGAGTGGAACCCGACAGCGCCTCTGGCGACGTCTTCAGGCTTTTATCGCTGAAAGGGCAGCATGGCTGGCCCACATCGCCTGCCAAAGCGACCCCACTGGCAGTAACCACCGCAAGCGCCAGGGCGGCGTGCGAAAGTACACTCTTGAATTTCATACTCATGCCTGTTCAGGTGAATGGACTAGGCACGGAACAGATTCCGTGCGAACACCCAAACTAAGTGACCACCTCAACAGGCTCTATCCGACGTTTCTTGATATCGCTGTCGAAAACCGGCATCGATAAGTAGGAAGTTTGCAGCCAACCTCATACACAGTGCTTGAGCGCCTGTTCGATATCGGCAAGCAAGTCCTCTACATCCTCCAACCCCACCGACAGCCTCACCAACCCTTCCGATATCCCGTGATGCGCCCGCTCCTTCGCCGTATAGCTGGAATGGGTCATGCTCGCTGGATGCTGCGCTAGCGACTCGGCATCCCCCAGGCTGACCGCACGTGCGAACAGCTGCAAGGCATTCATGAAGCGTCGGCCGGCCTCGATCCCGCCCTTGAGCTCAAAAGCGATCATCCCGCCCGGCATGCGCATTTGCCGCTGTGCCAGCGCGTACTGCCCGAATGACGACAGGCCCGGGTAATGGATCAGCTCGACCTGAGGCTGCTCCGCCAGGAACTCAGCCACCTGCTGTGCATTGGCGCAGTGGCGGTCCATGCGCAGGGCCAATGTCTTGATACCACGCATCAGCAGCGCGGCATCATGCGGCGACAGCACCGCGCCAGTCATGTCCTTGAGCCCTACCAGGCGAATCCGGTCGACCAGCGCCTTGCGCCCGACCACCAGCCCGGCGGTGATATCGCCATGGCCGCTGAGGTACTTGGTAGCCGAGTGCACGACCAGATCGGCACCCAGCTCCAACGGCCGCTGCAGATACGGCGTGCAATAGGTGTTGTCGACCACGATGTGCAGGTCATGCCCCTGCGCCGCTTCGGCCACGGCAGCGATATCGACCAACTGCATGTTCGGGTTGGCTGGGGTTTCGAAGTAGATCATTCGCGTCTTACTGGTGATCGCCGCCTTCAGCGCCTTGATGTCATTGAGGTCGACGTGACGGATCTTGACTCCGAACTCGCCAATCCCATGGTGCAGGTAGGCGAAGGTGCAGCCATACAGTGTGCGCCCCACGATCAGTTCATCCCCAGGGCGCAGCAACGTCCAGATCGTCGAAGTGATGGCCCCCATGCCCGAGGCCAGGGCCAAGCCTGCCTCGCCCCCTTCCAGCGAGGCCATGCGCTGTTCCAGCAAGGCCAGGGTCGGGTTGGAGATACGGCTGTAGAAGTGCCCGGGTTCTTCGCCTGCAAAACAGGCAGCACCGTATTCGACGGAAGGAAAAGCGTAGGTAGCGGTCTGGTAGACCGGCGGCACCAGGGCGCCGCCATGGCTGAGCGGGTCGTACCCGTGATGGATGGCCCGCGTGGAAAAACCGCTGTTGTTATGGGAGTCGCGCATGGCAACAACCTCTGGTGGTTTGTTATAAGCTTATGCCACCAAGCCGCCTGATTTTTTCCAAAATCTCCTACGCGAAATGGCTAGTTTTGGAACAAAAACAACACATGACAGATCAGGAGGGCAAAACATGCCTTCGACCCTCGACCGCACCGACCGCGCCCTGCTCGCAGCCTTGCAGGGCAACGCCCGCCTCACCGTCTCCGAGCTTGCCGACCAAGTCGCGTTAACCACCTCGCCCTGCTGGCGTCGGGTCAAGTTGCTGGAGGACAACGGCTACATCACCGGTTATCAGGCCATTCTTTCGCCCAAGGCGCTGGGGTTTGGTGTGACCGCGTTCGTCAGCATCATGATGGACTCGCACACCAAGGACATGGCGCTGGCGTTCGAAAAGCGGCTGATGGAAATTCCAGAGATCATTGCCTGCCACAATGTTTCCGGGCGGTATGACTTCTTGCTCGAGATTCTGGCGCGGGATCTGGAGTCGTTTGGGGAATTCACCCGTGAGGTGTTGCAGCGGTTGCCGGGGGTGAAGGAGATATATTCGAGCTTTTCGTATAAGGCGGTTAAGGAAAAGCGCGTGATTCCTGTATCGGAAAAGCATATCTGAGACAGATCTGCCACGATCGACACCTGAAGGAGCGGTATTGCATCGCGGAAACAAGTTGAGGTTCTTTCTGGGGAGGACGGCCTGACTTGAGCTTTGAGGTGGTGCGCAAATCGAGCGCCGCCCGCGCGGCGCATCGCGAGCAAGGCTCGCTCCTACATTTGTTTCGGGCCAATTATTTCTGTGAGATTCGCGCGCGAACGCTTTGGCGCTTGGCGCGATATCGCGTCGTACAAACAAGGCGGTCGCGCGCGTCTATCACTGGCGTTACTGGCCCGAAACAAACGTAGGAGCGAGCCTTGCTCGCGATGCGCCGCGCGGGCGGCGCTCGATCTCACAGGCACCGCACCTCTCACGCCAAGCACCCAACAGCCCCGACGCCAATCCCCAATACAAAAAAACCCCGCCGAAGCGGGGTTTCTCATACAGCACTAACGCTTAAATCGCGCCGCGCTGACGCAGCACATCCAGCACCTGCTTCACGCCCTCGTCCACGCTGGTGGTCTGGGTGTCGATCACCAGGTCGGCATCCAGCGGCACATCGTACGGGAAGCTTTCACCCGGGATGTTGTCACCGCCAGCGGCATACAGGCCCTGAGGATCACGCTCGCGGCAGGCAATTGGCGATGCCTGCACGTAAACGGTTACCAGGCGCTCCTTGCCGATCAAGGCCTTGGCCTGTTCACGGCCCTCGGCATCAGGCGCAACGAAGGCGGCCAGGGTCAGCAGGCCAGCTTCGTTGAACTGACGCGCCACATGGGCGGCGCGGCGCCAGTTCTCGGTGCGGCCCGCGCGATCCTGCGGCAGGCCCTTGTTCAGGTCGTGACGCAGGTTCTGGCCATCGAGCACGTAGACCGCACGGCCCATGTCGAACAGCTTGCGCTCGACGGCATAGGCCAGGGTGCTCTTGCCAGCGCCGGACAGGCCGCTGAACAGCACGGTAGCCGGTTGCTGACCGAAGCGCAGCGCGCGCTCTTCAGTGGACACGTGAGCCAACTTGCCATGCTGACCCGTGGTGCCATGCGGCAGGACTGGCGGGGCGATGATCATGCCGGCACCGACAGTGCCGTTGGTCAGGCGGTCGATGACGATGAACGCGCCGGTGGTGCGGTTGCTGTCGTAACCGTCCAGGGCGATCGCGGCATCCAGGGACACCTTGACGCGACCGATCTCGTTCAGCTGCAGTGCACTGGCAGCGCCTTGCTCCAGGGTATTCACATCCACCTTGTGGGTGATGCTGGCAATCGAGCCCGGCACGTAGCTGGTGGCGCGCTTGATGTCATATTTCTTGCCCGGCAGCATCGGTTCTTCGGCCATCCACACCAGCATGGCGTCGAACTGGTCGGTCACCGGCGGAACGTTGTCGGCATGCACCAGCAAGTCGCCACGGGAGATGTCGATCTCGTCTTCCATGGTCAGGGTCACGGCCTGGCCGGGGCCGGCGTTCTCCAGTTCACCTTCGTAGGTGACGATGGACTTGACCCGGCTGCTCTTGCCCGAAGGCAGCACGACGATTTCGTCACCCTTGTGTACCACGCCGCTGGCGATGGTGCCGGCGAAGCCGCGGAAGTTCAGGTTCGGACGGTTGACGTACTGCACCGGGAAACGCAGGTCGGTGACGTTGCGGTCGGCCGACACTTCCACGGTTTCGAGGATTTCCATCAGCGTCGGGCCGGCGTACCACGGCGATTGCTCGCTGTGATTGACCACGTTGTCGCCCTTGAGCGCCGACATCGGCACGAAGTGCAGGCTCGACGGCTTCAGGTTGATCGCTTCGGCAAACTTCAGGTAATCGGCCTTGATCGACTCGAAGACCTGCTCATCGAAGCCCTTGAGGTCCATCTTATTGACCGCGACCACGATGTGCTTGATGCCCAGCAACGAGGCAATGTAGCTGTGACGGCGGGTCTGGGTCTGCACGCCGTAACGGGCATCAACCAGGATGATCGCCAGGTCGCAGGTCGAGGCGCCGGTCGCCATGTTGCGGGTGTACTGCTCGTGGCCCGGGGTGTCGGCGATGATGAACTTGCGCTTGGCGGTGGAGAAGTAGCGGTAGGCAACATCGATGGTGATGCCCTGCTCGCGCTCGGCCTGCAGGCCATCGACTAGCAATGCCAGGTCGACTTCTTCGCCGGTGGTGCCGACTTTCTTCGAATCGCGGGTGATGGCCTCGAGGTGGTCTTCGTAGATCATCTTCGAGTCGTGCAGCAGGCGCCCGATCAGGGTGCTCTTGCCGTCATCCACGTTACCGCAGGTGAGGAAACGCAGCAGTTCTTTGCGCTCGTGCTGAGCCAGATAAGCGAGGATGTCTTCGCTGATCAAATCGGATTGGTGCGACATGATGAAACCCTGAAATTAGAAGTAGCCTTGGCGTTTTTTGTCTTCCATCGAGCCTGCGCCATCATGGTCGATGACTCGGCCCTGGCGTTCGGACGTACGGGTCAGGAGCATTTCCTGGATGATGTCCGTCAGGGTCTCGGCCTCCGACTCGACGGCACCCGTCAACGGGTAGCAGCCAAGGGTACGGAACCGCACTTTCTTCTTGACGATACGGGCTTTTTCCTCGTCGGTGAGGTGCTCGAGGATGCGCTCGTCGTCGATCATGATCAGGGTGCCGTTCTTCTCGATCACTTCCCGCTCGGCGGCGAAGTACAGCGGCACGATCGGGATGCCTTCGAGGTAGATGTACTGCCAGATGTCCAGCTCGGTCCAGTTGGACAGCGGGAACACACGGATCGACTCGCCCTTGTTGACCTTGCCGTTGTACACGTTCCACAGCTCGGGGCGCTGGTTCTTCGGGTCCCAGCGGTGCTTGCTGTCGCGGAACGAGTAAACGCGCTCTTTGGCCCGGGACTTCTCTTCGTCGCGGCGGGCGCCACCAAAGGCGGCGTCGAAACCATGCTTGTCTAGCGCCTGCTTCAGGCCCTGGGTCTTCATGATGTCGGTGTGCTTGGAGCTGCCATGGGTGAACGGGTTGATGCCCTGGGCCACACCTTCGGGGTTGACGTGGGTGATCAGCTCCAGACCCATTTCCTCGACCATCTTGTCGCGGAAGCGGTACATCTCCTGGAATTTCCACTGGGTGTCGACGTGCATCACCGGGAACGGCAGCTTGCCTGGGAAGAAGGCTTTGCGCGCCAGGTGCAGCATCACGGCGGAGTCCTTGCCGATCGAGTACAGCATCACCGGGTTATCGAACTCGGCGGCCACCTCGCGGATGATGTGGATGCTCTCCGCCTCCAGCTGTTTCAAGTGCGTCAGTTTGTCGACCATGGCTACTCACGAAAAACGATCTTATGGACGGCCTGCGGGCCGTGTTCGAGCGAGCCACTTTATCACAGCGGCTGATTCTATTTAGGAGCCGCACTAGATCGAAACAATCTAACGATATGACTGGGGGTTTGGGGCTCGAGCAACGCATCGCCGACAGGCCAGCGCCTGAGACGAGCGCGCCAGCAGGAACCGGCTTGCCGGCGATGAGGCCCCAAAGGTCAGATCGGGTTCGGGCAGTCGATGAACAGGTGCTCCAGGGCAAACCGACGCGCCAGGTAATCCCCCAGCGCCTGCACGCCATAACGCTCGGTGGCATGGTGGCCTGCGGCGATGAAGCTCACGCCGTTCTCGCGCGCGCTATGAAAGGTCTGCTCGGACGCCTCGCCACTGATGTACAGGTCGACTCCGGCGGCGATCGCAGTATCGATGTAGCCTTGGCCGCCTCCGGTGCACCAGCCGATCCGGCGAACCATGACATCGCCTTCCACCAGCAGCGGCTCACGTCCCATCACCTCCTGCACGCGCCGGGCGAAATCCCGCGCTGTCATTGGCTCGGCCAGCGACCCGACCAGCCCCACGACCTTTGGGTTCTCCGGGTCCAGCGGCCCCTCGACGGTAATGTCCAGCTGACGAGCCAATTGCACGTTATTGCCCACTTCGGGATGCACATCCAGCGGCAGGTGGAAGGCCAGCAGGCTCATGTCGTGCTTGAGCAAGGTTTTCAAGCGGCGTTGCTTGATGCCGGTGACACACGGGTTCTCGCCCTTCCAGAAATAACCATGGTGAACCAGCACCAAGTCGGCATCGGCCTCGACCGCCGCGTCGAGCAACGCCTGGCTGGCGGTCACGCCACTGACGATGCGACTGACCTGAGGTCGCCCTTCGACTTGCAGGCCGTTGGGGCAGTAATCCTGGATCTTCGCGCTACCCAGGTAGCGCTCGGCCTCCTCGACCAGGGTGTTCAGTGCGACGGCCATGGAAAATCTCCTCGAAATCTGCGCTTTCGACGGGCACAACGCCCGTATAATGGCGGCCATTATGGGCCGTCGCCGGCTTCGGGGAAACCGGCGGCAGTCGCATGGGGGCAAGACCGAGGCGCCAGCATTCGCGGGCAGACCCGCTCCCCCAGGGGCCAGCGTGGTCCCTGGAGGACATGGACTCAACCGCGAAGCAGGTAAATCGGTTTGCACATCGCCGATCGCTCTGTACCTGTGTATGATCGCGCGCGCTCGCGCCCCGCTGCGCTGCCAATTGGCCCCCGCCCTACTCCCAGGATTCGTTCATGCTCAAGGCTCTGCGTTATTTTGGCTGGCCCCTGATTACTGGCGTGCTGATCGCCATGCTGGTCATCCAGCGTTTCCCTGAATGGGTCGGCCTCCCCAGCCAGGACGTCAACCTGCAGCAGGCTCCGCAGACCACCCGGATCATGCAGGGGCCGGTGTCCTATGCCGACGCCGTGACCCTCGCCGCCCCAGCGGTGGTGAACCTGTACACCACCAAAGTGGTGAACAAGAGCGCCCATCCCTTGTTCGAAGACCCGCAGTTCCGCCGCTTCTTCGGTGACAACCTGCCCAAGCAGCGGCGCTGGGAGTCCAGCCTGGGTTCGGCCGTGATCATGAGCCCCGAGGGCTACCTGCTGACCAACAACCACGTTACCAGTGGCGCCGACCAGATCGTGGTGGCGCTCAAGGACGGCCGTGAGACCCTGGCGCGCGTCGTGGGCAGCGACCCGGAAACCGACCTCGCGGTACTGAAGATCGACCTCAAGAACCTGCCGGCGATCACCATCGGCCGTTCCGACAACATCCACATCGGCGATGTCTCCCTGGCCATCGGTAACCCGTTCGGGGTCGGCCAGACCGTGACCATGGGCATCATCAGCGCCACCGGACGTAACCAACTGGGCCTGAACAACTACGAAGATTTCATCCAGACCGACGCGGCCATCAACCCAGGCAACTCCGGTGGTGCGCTGGTCGATGCCAATGGCAACCTGATCGGCATCAATACCGCGATCTTCTCCAAGTCTGGTGGTTCCCAGGGCATCGGCTTCGCCATCCCGGTCAAGCTGGCGCTGGAGGTGATGAAGTCGATCGTCGAGCATGGCCAGGTGATTCGCGGCTGGCTGGGCATCGAAGTGCAGCCATTGAGCCAGGAACTGGCGGAATCGTTCGGTATGCAGGGCCGCCCAGGCATCGTCGTGGCGGGGATCTTCCGCGATGGGCCGGCGCAAAAGGCCGGGTTGCAGCTGGGTGACGTGATCCTGAGCATCAATGGCGAACCTGCGGGAGACGGACGCAAGTCGATGAACCAAGTTGCGCGGATCAAGCCCAACGAGAAGATCACCATCGAGGTGGTGCGCAACGGGCAGCAACTGAAACTGGTTGCCGAGGTGGGGCTGCGACCGCCACCTGCACCGGTGGCTGCCAAAGAAGAGAAGTAAGTTGATGCTGGGGCGGCCTTGCAGCGCGAAAGGGCCGCAAGGCGCCCCCCGTCACATCAATGCAGAATCTGGCTCAAGAACAGCTTGGTCCGGTCACTGCGCGGCCGGTCGAAGAAGTCATCCGGCGCTGCCTGCTCGACGATCTCACCTTTGTCCATGAAGATCACTCGGTTCGCCACGGTGCGGGCAAAGCCCATCTCGTGGGTGACGCAGAGCATGGTCATGCCATCCTCGGCCAGACCTACCATGGTATCGAGCACCTCTTTTACCATTTCCGGGTCAAGCGCCGAAGTCGGCTCGTCGAACAGCATGATCTTGGGCTTCATGCACAGGGCCCGGGCAATCGCCACGCGCTGCTGCTGACCACCGGACAACTGCCCGGGGTACTTGTGCGCCTGCTCCGGGATGCGTACCCGCTCCAGGTAGTGCATGGCGATTTCCTCGGCCTTGCGCCGCGGCATCTTGCGCACCCACATTGGTGCCAGGGTGCAGTTCTCGAGGATGCTGAGGTGCGGGAACAGGTTGAAGTGCTGGAATACCATGCCCACCTCGCGGCGGATCGCCTCAATCTGCTTGAGGTCGTTGGTCAGCTCTACGCCATCGACGACGATGCGCCCCTGCTGGTGCTCTTCCAGGCGGTTGAGGCAGCGGATGGTGGTGGACTTGCCCGAGCCAGACGGCCCGCACAGCACGATACGCTCGCCCTGGCGTACGTTCAGGTTGATGTCCTTGAGCACATGGAACTGACCGTACCACTTGTTGACGCCCTGCATCTGGATGATGCCTTCGGGGCCGGCAGGCTGCTTGATCGCTTCACTCATTTCGAAACTCCTAACGCTTGTGGCCAGTGTCCAGCTTGCGCTCCAGATGCATGGAGTAGCGGGACATACCGAAACAGAAAATCCAGAACACCAGGGCGGCGAACACATAGCCCTCAGTGGCCATGCCCAGCCAGGCCGGATCGGCAGCCGCCTGCTTGACACTGTTGAGCAGGTCGAACAGGCCGATGATGATCACCAGGCTGGTGTCCTTGAACAGAGCAATGAAGGTGTTGACGATGCCTGGGATCACCAGCTTGAGCGCCTGGGGCAGAATCACCAGCCCCATCGAGCGCCAGTAGCCCAGGCCCATGGCCGCGGCCGCCTCGTACTGCCCCTTGGGAATGGCCTGCAGGCCGCCGCGCACCACTTCGGCGATATACGCCGACTGGAACAGGATCACGCCGATCATCGCCCGCAGCAGTTTGTCGAAGCTCATGCCCTCGGGCAGGAACAACGGCAGCATCACCGAGGACATGAACAGCACGGTGATCAGCGGCACGCCACGCCAGAACTCGATGAAGGTGACGCATACCACCTTCACCGCCGGCATGCGCGACCGTCGGCCCAGCGCCAGCAGGATGCCCAGCGGCAAGGCGCCGACGATGCCCACGGTGGCGATCACCAGCGTCAGCATCAGGCCGCCCCATTGGCTGGTCGGCACGGTATCCAGCCCCAGGTAGCCGCCGTGCAGCAGGGTGTAGGCCAGGATCGGATACAGCACCAGGAAGCCCAGGCCGTAAAACGCCTTGCGCGCAAAGCGCTTGATGAACAGCGGTGCGGCACCGAGCACGGCAAGCCAGACGGTCAGGTCCACGCGCCAGCGCAGTTCGGTCGGGTAGTAGCCATACATGAACTGGCCGAAACGCTGCTGGACGAACACCCAGCAGGCACCTTCCTTGGTGCAATCGGCGCGGGTGGTGCCTACCCAGTTGGCGTCGATCAGCGCCCATTGCACCAGAGGCGGCACGATCAGCCAGATCAGGTACAGGGCGAACAGGGTCAGCAAGGTATTGAGCCAGCTGGAGAACAGGTTGGCACGCATCCATGCGAGCACGCCGACGGTTTTCACCGGCGGCGGCATGTCGGGTTTGAAAACATGGGCATTCACGGGCGTATCCTCACCGCTCGATCAGCGCAATGCGCTTGTTGTACCAGTTCATCAGCAGCGAAATGCTGATGCTGATGGCGAGATAGACACTCATGGTGATGGCAATCACCTCGATGGCCTGGCCGGTCTGGTTGAGCACGGTACCGGCGAACAGCGAGACCATCTCCGGATAGCCGATACCGGCCGCCAGGGACGAGTTCTTCGCCAGGTTCAGGTACTGGCTGGTCAGCGGCGGAATGATCACCCGCAGTGCCTGGGGGATGATCACCTTGCGCAGGGTCGGCCCCTCACGCAGCCCCAGCGAGCGCGCAGCCTCGGTCTGGCCATGGCTGACCGAACGGATGCCAGAGCGCACGATCTCGGCGATGAACGCCGCGGTGTAGATGGTCAGCGCCAGCGTCAGGGCCAGCAGTTCGGGAATCAGCACCCAGCCACCGACGAAGTTGAAGCCCTTGAGCTGCGGCACTTCCCAGTGCACGGGGCTGCCGAACAGCAAGGCGCTGGCGCCAGGAATGACGATGAACAAGGCCAGGCCGACCCAGAACTTGTGGAAAGGCTCGCCAGTTTCATCGAACCGCTTGTTGGCGTAGCGCACCATGAACACGATGGCCACGATCGCCAGTCCCAGCGCGACGAAGAACGGCCAGAAGCCCTCGGCCATCGAGGCACCCGGCATGTTCAGGCCACGGTTGCTGATGAAGAACGTGTCGTCGATGTTGATGCTACCCCGCGGTCCCGGCAGGGTCAGAAACACCGCGAAGTACCAGAACAGAATCTGCAGCAGCGGCGGAATGTTGCGGAAGGTCTCCACATACACGGTCGCCAGCTTGTTGATCATCCAGTTCGGTGACAAACGAGCCACACCGATGATGAAGCCCAGAATCGTCGCCAGAATGACACCGATGAACGTCACCAACAGGGTGTTGAGCAGGCCGATGACGAACACTCGCGCATAGCTGTCGGATTCCACATAAGGAATCAGATGCTGGGCGATGCCGAACCCGGCACTGCGGTCCAGGAAGTCGAAGCCGGAGGTGATGCCCCGGTGTTGCAGGTTGGTTTGGGTGTTGTGGAACAGATACCAGCCCAGACCGACCACGAAAACGATCGTGAGGATCTGGAACAGCCACGCGCGCACACGTGGATCGCTCAGGGATAACCCCTTGGGTGCGCCGATTTGATTTTGCATGAAGTGCCCCGAAAAAAAGGGATCCGAACAACCTGCGACGGCGGGATGCCGCCGCAGGGTGCAGCCATCAGCGCACAGGTGGCGCGTACTGGATGCCGCCGTTGTTCCACAGGGCGTTCATGCCACGGTCGATCTTGAGGTCGGTGCTCTGACCAAGGTTCTTTTCGAACACTTCACCATAGTTGCCGACTTGCTTGACGATCTGCACTACCCAGTCCTTGGGCAGCTTGAGGTCCTTGCCGTATTCACCGTCGGCACCCAGCAGACGGGCGACGTCCGGGTTCTTGGTGGACTTGGCTTCGGCCTCGACGTTCTTCGAGGTGATGCCGGCCTCTTCGGCGTTGAGCATCGCGAACAGGGTCCACTTGACGATGCTGAACCACTCCTCGTCGCCTTTACGCACCACCGGGCCCAGAGGCTCCTTGGAGATGGTTTCCGGCAGCACCACGTAGTCGGTCGGTGCAGCCAGCTTGGAGCGTTGGGCGAACAGTTGCGACTTGTCCGAGGTGAGCACGTCGCAACGGCCGGACTCCAACGACTTGGCGCTCTCATCGGAAGTATCGAAGGTGATCGGGGTGTACTTGAGATTATTGGCGCGGAAGAAGTCGGATACGTTCAGTTCGGTGGTGGTACCGGCCTGGATGCAGATGGTCGCGCCATCGAGCTCCTTGGCACTGGAAACACCCAGCTTCTTGTTGACCAGGAAGCCCACGCCGTCATAGTAGGTGACACCGGCGAACACCAGGCCCATGCCGGCATCGCGCGAGCTGGTCCAGGTAGTATTACGCGACAGCACGTCGACTTCGCCCGACTGCAGGGCGGTGAAGCGCTCCTTGGCGTTGAGTTGGCTGAATTTGACCTTGGTGGCATCACCGAACACCGCAGCGGCGACAGCGCGGCATACATCGGCGTCGATACCGATGATCTTGCCCTTAGCATCGGGGACCGAGAAGCCTGGAAGACCGTCGCTCACGCCACACTGGACGAAGCCCTTCTTCTTGACCGCATCGAGAGTGGCGCCGGCCTGTGCGAAGCTGGTGGCTCCCAGCGCGGCGGCAGCGGTCAGGACTGCCAGGGTGGTTTTCAACATCTTCATTCACAACCTCCAAATCGCTCTTGTTGTACCGAGCCGGAATTGCACCGCACCCTTATGAGGCGCATCCGACCCTTGTTGGCTTGTTATTGGGTCAATTGGCGCAATGAGCTGTTCTGTGACAGCCTTCGCGTGCAAAGGGTGTTACCGTCGCGGATAGTCCCTTTGCCTCAACGGATCCATAGCAAAGCGCGTACCACAGTTGGCGGCTTAAGCGTTTAAGCGCTAGTCAAGTAGGGAAAGTTGTATCGTTGCGACATTCTTTTTCTGACAATCAATAGCCAGGCCTTCTTTTCACGCACGTTCTTACCAGGCATGCACACTTTCGGAGCAGTCATGACCAACCCGCTGATTCTCGAACCACAGAAAACCGCAGACGCCTGTGTGATCTGGTTGCACGGCCTGGGTGCCGACCGTTACGACTTCCTACCGGTGGCCGAATTTCTGCAGGAACGGCTGCTCACTACCCGCTTCGTGATGCCGCAGGCGCCCACCCGTCCGGTTACCATCAACGGCGGCTATTCCATGCCAAGCTGGTACGACATCAAGGCCATGACCCCGGCCCGCGCCATCGACGAAGGGCAATTGGAAGAGTCGGCGCAGCAGGTCATCGCCTTGATCAAGGCCGAGCAGGCCAAGGGCATCAGCCTGTCGCGAACCTTCCTCGCCGGTTTCTCCCAGGGCGGCGCCGTGGTGCTGCACACCGCTTATATAAAGTGGCAGGAGGCGCTGGGAGGGGTAATCGCGCTGTCCACCTACGCTCCAACCTTTACCGACAGTCATCAGCTCAGCGCGTGCCAGCAACGCACGCCAGCCCTGTGCCTGCATGGTGTGCACGATTCGGTGGTGATCCCTTCGATGGGCCGTACGGCCTTCGAATTCCTCAATACTTGGGGCGTTGCCGCCCGCTGGCAGGAATACCCCATGGAACATGAAGTGATGGTCGAAGAACTGGGCGACATCCACGACTGGTTGAGCCAGCAACTGCAATAGGCCAAGCGTGTAGCTGCCTGCGCATTCCACTACGCCGCGCCTGAATCTTGCATTACACTGCCCGGCGTACATTCCTTAACCAATTGATGAGACGATCGTGCTCAAGGCACTCAAGAAAATATTCGGCAAGGGAGACGCCGCGCCTCAGGCCGTCGAACCCGCAGCGCCGGTGAACAAGTCCGCGCCGGCGCCTACCGTGCAACCCGAAGCCGCTCCGGTCGAGGCCAGCACCCAACCCACAGCCCCTGCCGCCGCCGACAAACCGGCCAAAGACAAACCGCGCCGCGAGCGCAAACCCAAACCACAAGCCAGCCTGTGGAAACCTGAAGACTTCGTGGTCGAGCCACAGGAAGGCAAGACACGCTTCCATGACTTCAAGCTCTCCAACGAGCTGATGCATGCCATCCACGACCTGGGCTTCCCATACTGCACGCCGATCCAGGCCCAGGTGCTCGGCCATACCCTGCGCGGCAAGGACGCCATCGGCCGGGCCCAGACCGGTACCGGCAAGACCGCAGCGTTCCTGATCTCGATCATCTCGCAGCTGCAGCAGACACCACCGCCCAAGGAACGCTACATGGGCGAGCCTCGCGCGCTGATCATCGCCCCGACCCGCGAGCTGGTGGTGCAGATCGCCAAGGACGCGATGGCCCTGACCAAGTACAGTGGCCTGAACGTGATGAGCTTCGTCGGCGGCATGGACTTCGACAAGCAGCTCAAGAGCCTGGAAGCGCGCCACTGCGACATTCTCGTCGCTACACCGGGCCGCTTGCTGGACTTCAATCAGCGCGGCGAAGTGCACCTGGACATGGTCGAAGTGTTGGTGCTGGATGAGGCCGACCGCATGCTGGACATGGGCTTCATCCCGCAGGTCCGCCAGATCATTCGCCAGACACCGCCCAAGAGCGAGCGCCAGACCCTGCTGTTCTCCGCCACCTTCACCGACGATGTGATGAATCTGGCCAAGCAGTGGACCACCAACCCGGAAATCGTCGAGATCGAACCGGAGAACGTGGCCAGCGAGACGGTCGAGCAGCATGTCTATGCAGTCGCGGGCAGCGACAAGTACAAGCTGCTGTACAACCTGGTGACCCAGAACAAGTGGGAACGGGTGATGGTATTCGCCAACCGCAAGGACGAAGTGCGGCGCATCGAAGAGAAGCTGGTGCGCGATGGCATCAATGCCGCCCAACTTTCCGGCGACGTGCCACAGCACAAGCGGATTCGCACCCTCGAGAACTTCCGCGAAGGGCGCATCACCGTGCTGGTGGCCACCGACGTGGCGGGGCGCGGCATTCACATCGACGGCATCAGCCATGTGATCAACTTCACCCTGCCGGAAGACCCGGATGACTATGTGCACCGCATCGGTCGTACCGGACGGGCGGGCACCAGTGGTGTGTCGATCAGCTTCGCCGGCGAGGATGACTCCTACCAGCTACCAGCTATCGAGGCGCTACTGGGGCGCAAGATCAAATGCGAGATGCCACCGGATGAACTGCTCAAGCCGGTGCCGCGCAAGCATCATTGATCGGTGGTGACCTTTTCGCGGGTAAACCCGCTCCCACAGGCCAGCGCCACCCTGTGAGAGCGGGTTTACCCAGGAATCGGGGCAAAGCCCCGGTCATCCACCACACACCTACCAGCGCCCCGCCGCCTCCTGGTCACTCTGCTTCCCTTCGACCCACCGCGGCCCTTCCTGGGTATTTTCCTTCTTCCAGAACGGTGCCCGCGTCTTCAGATAATCCATGATGAAATTGCAGGCATCGAACGCTGCCTGCCGATGGGCACTGGCCACGCCCACGAACACGATCGGCTCCCCCGGCTCCAGGGCACCGATACGGTGCAACACCTCCACCTTGAGCAACGGCCAGCGCTGTTCGGCGTCGACCACAATCTTGGCCAAGGCCTTCTCGGTCATGCCCGGGTAGTGCTCAAGGAACATCCCGGCCACTTCCCGGCCATCGTTGAAGTCGCGCACATAGCCGACGAAGCCGACCACCGCTCCCACACCGACATTCGCGGCATGCATGGCATTGACCTCGGCCCCGGGGTCGAAAGCACCTTCCTGCACTCGCACCGCCATGTTCAGCCTCCAGTCACCGGTGGGAAGAACGCCACGTCGTCGCCCTCTTCCAGCGGCTCGTCAAGCCGACAGAGCTCTTCATTACGCGCGCACATCAGGTTCTGTTCGGCCAGCACCTCATACCGCCCGCCCTTGGCCAACAGGGCCTGGCGCACGTCGTCGAGCACCTTGAATTCACCTTCAAGGCGCTCGGCATCCACGCCCAGCCGCTCACGGTAACGGGCGAAATACATCACCTTGACCTTCATCACGCCTCCGCCTTGTAGTGGCCGCTCTTGCCGCCGAGCTTCTCCAGCAGGCGTACCTGCTCGATGACCATGCCTTTGTCCACAGCCTTGCACATGTCGTAGAGGGTCAGGGCAGCAACGCTGGCAGCGGTCAGCGCCTCCATCTCCACGCCAGTCTGCCCGGCCAGCTTGCAGCGGGCGACGATACGCACGGCGTCTTGACCGTCAGTGCTGAGCTCGACCTTGACGCTGGTCAGCATCAGCGGGTGGCACAGTGGAATCAGGTCGCTGGTCTTTTTCGCCGCCTGTATCCCGGCGATACGCGCCACGGCGAATACATCGCCCTTGGGATGCTCGCCATCGACGATCATCTGCAAGGTCTGCGGCAACATGCGCACCCGCGCCTCGGCGGTGGCTTCGCGCTCGGTTACGGCTTTTTCAGTGACGTCGACCATGTTGGCGCGTCCCTGGGAATCGAGATGAGTCAGCACTGCTCTGCTCCTGGGAAGGGAACGAAGAGTGTAAACCTGTGGGTCAGGTTTGAGCAGTGCAATGTATCGCCAGCCCTGGCCTCGTCGCGGTCAACCTACTCCCATGCAGGCACCCCCGGCACTCAATCCAGTGACAGGTCTGTGTGGCGGCAAAAAAGCCGGGCGGCGGGCCGCCCGGCTGCAAAGGTTACAGATGGGACTCGGCGTACTCGGCCAGCACCGACCGCGGTACCCCTTGCAGGGTGATGTGCACACCATGAGGGAAGTCCTTGAAGCGCTCGGTCAGGTAGGTCAGGCCCGAGCTGGTCGCGGACAGGTAGGGGGTGTCGATCTGCGCCAGGTTGCCCAGGCAGACCACCTTGGACCCCGAGCCGGCACGGGTGATGATGGTTTTCATCTGGTGCGGCGTCAGGTTCTGGCACTCGTCGATCAGGATCAGACTCTGCTGGAAGCTGCGACCACGGATGTAGTTCAGCGACTTGAACTGCAACGGAACCCGCTCGAGGATGTACTCGACGCTGCCATGGGTGCTTTCGTCATCCATGTGCAAGGCTTCGAGGTTGTCGGTGATGGCACCCAGCCAAGGCTCCATTTTCTCGGCCTCGGTGCCCGGCAGGAAGCCGATCTCCTGGTCCAGCCCCTGCACGCTGCGGGTAGCGATGATGCGCCGGTAACGCTTGCTGACCATGGTTTGCTCGATGGCTGCGGCCAGCGCCAGGATGGTCTTGCCGGAGCCGGCGGCCCCCGTCAGGTTGACCAGGTGGATATCGGGGTCGAGCAATGCGAACAACGCCAGGCTCTGATGGATGTCACGTGGCTTCAGGCCCCAGGCCTCCTGGTGCAGCAGCGGCTCCTGGTGCAGGTCGAGCAGCAGCAGTTCATCGTTGCGAATGCCCTTGATCCAGCCAACGAAGCCTTGCTCGTCGATGATGAATTCATTGACGTGCACAGCGGGCAGGTTGTCGATCAATTGCACCCGATGCCAGGTGCGGCCGCGCTCCTGGCGGGTATCGACCTTGCTGACCCGGTCCCAGAACGAACCAGTGACCGAATGGTAACCCTTGGACAGCAACGACACGTCGTCGACCAACTGGTCGGTGCTGTAATCCTCGGCGGCAATGCCACAGGCACGCGCCTTCAGCCGCATGTTGATGTCCTTGGTCACCAGCACCACGTCCAGGTCGGCGCGGCGTGAACGCAGCTCCAGCAGTTGGTTGATGATGATGTTGTCGGCCAGGTTCTCCGGCAACAGCCGGTTGGGTTCACTGCGTGGGCTCATCAGGATCGACAGGAACCCTTTGGGACCGCTCTTGCCACGCTGGATCGGCACACCCTGCTCGACATCGCTGGGGGATGCGTCTGCGAGGGTCTGGTCGATGAGGCGGATGGCCTGGCGGCATTCGGCGGCGATGGTATGTTTGCCTGTCTTGAGCTTGTCGAGTTCCTCCAGCACGGTCATCGGGATCGCGACGTGGTGCTCCTCGAAGTTCAGCAAAGCATTGGGGTCGTGAATCAGGACGTTGGTATCGAGCACATACAGGATAGGCTGGTTGGAGGAAGGGTTGCGTCCTTGGTCATCCATACTCGGTCACCTTATGTGAAAGCCACACGACGCGTACCGCTGCGCCGCAGAGTGACTGCCGTTCTCCCCGTATCCGCGTTGTTACGGGCGGGGAGCGCACCTGGCAAGGAGGGCCTGGATGACGCCACCTGTGCTGCAGGAATCGGCTGTCTGGTTTCTTCATACCGCAAAAACCATGACTAAAAAAAGTATTTTTACGCGTCAATGAAGTTTATTTTTCCGATTGACGAACAGGGGTTGGCGACCAGGCTCGCGAGGACTACAGTCAAAAGTCATACCCCCGTTTCGCGATACCCGTAATCGCGGCAGCCTTCCCAGCCGATTCCGCTCTGCGCCGTGTTGTGCAACAGCCACTCCACCACCGGCTGCGCCTTGGGCAGGCTGTCATGCAGCTGGATCACACCCTTGCGCCAAAGCAACATCAAGGTCAGCACACGCTGTGCCGAGGCCTCGGCGCTCAGGGCGCTAGCGTCCTGGGCATCGATATCCCATAGCGAAACCTGCAACTGCTGACGGGCCATGAACGCCTCGCCATCGGCCCGCCGCTGGCCGTAAGGTGGACGGAACAGGGGCACATACTGCTCTGGCAGGTCGGCCTGCACCCTGGCCTGGCTGCGCTTGAGCGAATCCTGCCAGTCCTGCCACTGGGCATGGGAACGGTACTCCCAGCCCTGGATACCCACGCATTGACCCCGATAAAGCTCGGCCAGCGCATTGGCCTTGCCGCCGTCGCGCCGTTGTTGCAGCCGGTTACCCAGCACGAAGAACGTGCCTTGCATCTTCTGCCTACGTAGGTAACGGCTCAATGCATCGGTGCTGCCCTCCTCCGGCCCCGGGCCGCCCACGAAGGTGAGCAGGAACATACGGTCATTGAGCTCATCGCCATTGCGCTCACGACTCGACAGACGCTCGACCTCGCTGGTGGTCTGCGGCAACAGCGCCGCCTTGCGCAACTGCTCATCCAGGTACAGCACATGGAACTGGTGGCTCGGCTCGATCCAACCGGTGTAGAACGTGCCAACATCGCCTGCGAACGTCGCCGCTTGAGCACGTAAGTCGGCCATCGAGTCGACCGGATAGCAGAACGAGGCGTCCTGCTCGCAACTGCGTTGGGCTTGCTGGTAACCCTGGAACACGCGTTGCCACATCCGTGCCCGCACCGCGCGAATCTTTTGCAGGTTGATCTGGCGCAGGCCCAGGCGCTTGGCCAGTGCCGCGTCGTCCAGCAGCTCGCTCTCGTGCAGCACCTGGGCAAACGAGAGAATCTCGGCGCGCGAAGCGACATCGAACAGCGCCGGACTGTTCAGCGCTTCTGGCCACACGCGGCGGTCCAGGCTGGCCGGTGGAAGGGGGGCGGCCTGGGTAGCCAGGCTTAACAGCATGACCAGGAAGGCACCAGCGATGCGCACGTTCAGACTCTCCGCAGCGGCGAAACGCGCACTATAGCGCCTGATGAGGCGATGGTCTGTGGCTATCGTCGCCATAGTTTGGACTTATCTCCATCTATCCGTAGAATTCGCGGCAACGATTCCAGGAGCCGAACCGATGCTGACGGTGATTTCCCCCGCCAAGACCCTCGACTACGAAACCCCGCCGGTGACCGAGCGGTTCACCCTGCCCCAGTATCTGGACGACTCCCAGGTGCTGATCCAGCAACTGCGCGACCTGTCGCCAGCCCAGATCAGCGAACTGATGCACCTTTCCGACAAGCTTGCCGGTCTCAATGCCGCCCGCTTCGGCAGCTGGACCCCGGACTTCACCCCCGCCAACGCCAAGCAGGCGCTGTTGGCCTTCAAGGGCGACGTCTACACCGGCCTGGATGCCCAGACCCTCAGCGAGGACGACTTCAGCTATGCCCAGGATCACCTGCGCATGCTCTCCGGCCTGTACGGTCTGCTGCGCCCGTTGGACCTGATGCAGCCCTACCGCCTGGAAATGGGCACCAAACTGGCCAACGCCCGGGGCAAGGACCTGTATGCCTTCTGGGGGACACGTATCAGCGAATGGCTGAACCAGGCCCTGGCCGACCAAGGCGATGACCTGCTGCTGAACCTGGCCAGTAACGAGTACTTCAGCGCGGTGAAGCGCTCGGCGCTCAAGGCGCGGGTGATCGACGTGGACTTCAAGGACCTGAAGAACGGCCAGTACAAGATCATCAGCTTCTATGCCAAGAAGGCCCGCGGGATGATGAGCCGCTTCGTGATCCAGGAGCAGGTCAACGACCCGGCACAGCTCAAGCAGTTCGATGTGCAGGGGTATTACTACAGCGCGGAGCAGTCGAAGGCGGATCACCTCGTGTTCTTGCGGGATCATCCGGGGGAATGAGTGTCGGCCCTGTTTTGGTTGGCGTGTGGTTTTGAAATCGAGCGCCGCCCACGCGGCGCATCGCGAGCAAGGCTCGCTCCTACGGTCGTTTACGGCCAATGAGGCCTTCACCAAAGCGGTCGCGCGCAAATCCCACACAACCCACTGGCCCGAAACAAACGTAGGAGCGAGCCTTGCTCGCGATGCGCCGCGCGGGCGGCGCTCGATCTCAAGACCACAACAACGCTATCGACCTACGCC